>NZ_JBEOST010000015.1:105218-178307 GCF_040303145.1 Streptomyces sp. NPDC096079 | reverse complement strand
GCAGGGGGGACCCTGTGGGAGAGTAGGACGCCGCCGAACAATTTTTAGCCTCAACCCCTGGACTATGTCCGGGGGTTGAGGCATTTTTGCGTTCTGGGGCATGGGGCGAGCCGGGGGGAACGCAGACGTGGACTTCGCGTCCTGGAATGACTGGGTCCGGGCTGTGCTGGGGGTGAGCGTCACCGGTCTCGTGATCGTGCTGCTCTGGCGGGGCGTGGTGCGAGGGGCCGGCTACCGGGATCCGCACCGGCGTACGGGCCGCCGGATTCTGCTGGTGCCTCGCCGGGTGGTGCGGAAGAGACCGGAGGCGCTGAGGCCCCTGGTGCGGGCCGTCGTGGCCCTGCGCCGGCACCAAGGGGTGCCGAGTGCGGTGGCCCAGGGGGATCTGCTGGCGCGGCTGGTGGAGGCCGATCGTGCGGCGCGGGTGCTGCGGTGGGGCCGGCGAGTGTGGTCCGGGGTCGTGCCGGCGTTGCTGCTGGCCGGGGGATTCGTGCTGGGGACCTGGGTGGTGGCGTATGAGGACGTCGAGAACGGCCCGGGCAGCTGGTTCATGAGTCCCGACGAGAGCTTTCGCGACCTGCTCGGTGAGCGGGGGTTCATCGACGGGGCGGACGAGTGCTCGGGCTGGTCGCTCCTGAGGGGCTGTGAGGAGACGTTCGTTCCCTGGTGGTCGGGGGCGGAGTCCGGGTTCGTCTTCGGGGCCGCCGTGGCGCTGGTCGTCGGTGCCTGGTGGATCCGGCGGGCCGCCGTGCGGGACTTCGCGGTCTGGGCGCGGCAGGAGCCGCCGCTGTCGGTGTCTCTGGCGGCGTTGGGAGCATGCCGTGAGGCCCTTCGTACGCCCGCTCCCGAGGCGTCCGTCCTCGATGGGGCGGTCGCGGAACTGCGGGCCGCCCTGAGGGGCTTCGCGCGGTGCGGGACGCCCGCGGACGCCGAGCGGCGGGTGGAGCTGGAGGAGCACGTCGGGCGGGTCGCGGCGACGCTGCACGAGGCCTCGGGCCGGGTGCTGCGGGAGGGGGTGCCGGTCGCCCTGCCCGGTCTCGTACGGCTGCTGGCTCAGCTCCAGGACCGGCTGCACTCCTCCCGGTGGCTCGCGCTGCTGGACGCCTCGCTCCTCGCTCCGGTGCCGGTTCCGCCGCCGGGGTCCGCTTCGGCCGGGGCGCCGCAGGCGGAGGGCGGGCGCTGGCAGCGGTACATGGCGATCGCGACGGCGCTGCCGGTGGTTCCCGCGCTTCTGGCGCTGGCGTTCTCGGCGATGACGATCAGTCAGGCCAGGGAGACGCTGCGGTTGACCGAGCGGGACCAGGTGGCGTCGAGCTACAACGACACGGTCGCCAACCTGGGCGACGACTCCGTGAACGTCCGGATCAGCAGCATCTACGCGCTGCGGCGGATCATGAAGGAGTCGCCCCGGGAGCAGCCCGCGATCGTCGAGATCCTGTGTGCCTACGTGCGGGACAAGGCCAAGGCGCCGTCGAAGGCCAAGGTCGAGGCCGCGCACAAGAACGTGGACACACGGCCGGCGGAGGACGTGCAGGCGGCCCTGAACGTGCTGGGGACGCGTCCGCTCGGGGTGGACGGGGAGAGGGTCATGGATCTGCGCCGGGCCTATCTGGTCGGGGCGGACTTCACCGACGGGAACTTCAGCGGCGCCGACTTCCGTGGCGCCGACCTCACGTTCGCTCAGCTGAGGGGGGAGTTCGCGGACGTGTGGTTCAGCGGTGCGACCCTGCGCGGGGCCCTCATGAGCGAGGGCCTGTTCGGGGGATCGGAGTTCATCGGTACCGACATGGAGTACGTCGTGTGGGACGGTGCGCGGTTCGAGGACGCGGATCTGACGCGTGCGAATCTCAGGGCGGCGTCTCTCGGTTCCGAGGGCGAGGGTTCGGCCGTCAGCCTGCCCGGAGCGGAGCTGTCGGGTGCCGACCTCACGGACGCGGATCTGACCGGTGCGTGGCTCGTCGGCGCCGATTTCAGCCAGGACAAGGCGCAGATGGTGCCCGCGGCGAATCTGACGCGGACGAACTTCACTCGTGCCGATCTGACGGACGCGCGTCTCGACGGTACGGATCGGAGGACGGCGGTGTGGACCGGTGCCGAGACGGGAGGGTGATTCCCGGGTGGCGGCGTCCCGGGAGCGGGGTCACGGCGCCGGGGTGACCAGGTGGGTGTCGTAGGCGAGGATCACCGCCTGGACCCGGTCCCGGGTGCCCGTCTTGGCGAGGACGCGGCCCACGTGGGTCTTGACCGTGGACTCGGCCAGGTGGAGGCGTTCCGCGATCTCCGTGTTGCTCCAGCCCATGCCGATGACGGTGAGGATCTCGCGTTCCCGGTCGGTGAGGGAGGCCAGGCGCGGGTCCTCCGCCGGGGTGGGGGCCGGGGTCGTGGAGGGTGAGCGCGGCAGGTGGTGGACGTAGGCGTCCAGGAGGCGGCGGGTCAGGGTCGGGGCCACGACCGCGTCGCCGGCCGCCACGGCGCGGATGCCCGCGAGGAGCTCCTCGGGCTCGGCGTCCTTCACGAGGAAGCCGCTCGCGCCGGCGCGCAGGCCGTCGTACGCGTACTCGTCGAGGTCGAAGGTCGTGACGATCAGGATCCGGGTGCGGGCGCCCGTGGCGATGACGCGGCGGGTGGCCTCGATGCCGTCCAGGCCCGGCATCCGGATGTCCATCAGGACCACGTCGGGGTGGTGCCGGTCGACGAGGCGGATCGCCTCGCTGCCGTTCGACGCCTCTCCGACGACCGTCATGTCGTCCTGGCTCTCCAGCAGCATGCGGAAGCCGAAGCGCTGCATCGGCTGGTCGTCCGCGATGAGAACGGTCGTCACGAGGGTGAGTCCTCCAGGGGGATGCTGAGACGGACCCGCCAGCCGCCGGCCGGCAGCGGGCCGCTCTCGAGTGTGCCGTCGTAGCGGGCCGCGCGCTCGCGCATTCCGGTGATGCCGCGTCCGGTGCCGGGGGGCGGCGGGAGGTGCGGTGTGCCCGTGCCCGTGTCCGTGACGAGCAGGTCCAGGGTCCCGGGGCCGTACGAGAGGCGGACGGTGGCCTTCGCTCCGGTGCCCGCGTGCTTCAGGGTGTTCGTCAGGGCCTCCTGGAGGACGCGGTGCACCGTCAGCTGGGCGCCCGCCGACAGCGCGGGGGCCGTGGCCGGCAGGTCGGCGTGGACCGGGAGGCCCGCGCTCCGGACGCCCTCGATGAGGGGTTCCAGGTCGGTCAGGGTGGGCTGGGGCGTGCGGGTCGCCGTCTCGTCGTCCTCGTGCAGCACGCTCAGCAGCCGGCGGAGTTCGGCGAGGGCCTGGCGGCTCGTGGTGCCGATGGCGTCGAGGGCCTGGGCGGCGCGCTCCGGGTTCTTGGCGGCCGCGTAGCGGCCGCCGTCCGCGAGGCCGGTGATGACGGCGAGGTTGTGGCCGATGATGTCGTGCATCTCCCGGGCGATCCGGGTGCGTTCGGCGGTGGCCGCGAGGCGGACCTCGTGGGTGCGTTCGTCCCTGCGGGAGCGGACCGCGATGCCGAGGAGGGCGACCAGCGCGTACGCCCACAGGGTGGGGACGACGTGCTGGTCCCAGGAGTCCGCCCGGAAGCGCAGGGCGCCCGTGATCAGGGGCGGGGCGATCAGTGCCAGGGACCACAGGAGCGTCCGGGGCGGGCGGCTGAGTGCCAGGTGGTAGACGGGGAGCATCTGGAGGTACGCGGCCTGGAGGAAGGCGCCGGAGACGCTGCTGACCAGGGCCGCGCAGGCCATGACGGTCAGGGCGGCCAGCGGGTGGCGGCGCCGCCAGAAGAGGGGGACGGAGAGCGCCAGGCTCAGGGTGACCACGAGCCAGGCCGGGAGGGACGGGGCGTGGGCGGTGTTCCGCCAGCCGCCGGACGCGTCCACGAGGGCCGCCACCGTCCAGGTGGCGGTGACCGCCGTGTCCCACACCCAGGGGCGCCGGGCGTCGAAGGCCCGGACCCGGGCCGTGAGCTGCTGGGCGTACCGGCTCGTGCCCGTCGTCTCCGTCGTCACTCCGTCATCATCCTCATACGTCACGGTGCTTGAGCAACAGGGCGGGGACCGCGAGCGCGGCCGCCGCCCACAGCAGCAGGGCCAGGAGTGCCGCGCCGGGCGAGGCCGCGCCGGGGAGCGGGGTCGCGGAGCCGAGGGCGCCGGCCGCCTGTGTGGGGAAGTACCGGACGGCGGTGTCCATCGCCTCGTACGGGAGCATCCCGAGGATCTCCGGGACGATGAGGACCCCGCCGACGAAGGCGCCGATCGCGCCCGGCACCGAGCGGAGGGCGGCGCCGAGGCCGAGGGCGATCAGGCCGAGGAGGGTGACGCCGGCGGCGTTGCCCGCGACGGCGGCGAGGACGCCGTCGTCGGTCAGGGAGGCGGCCTGGTCGGTGTCGGAGAGGAAGACCTGGGCGGTGAGGAAGGTCAGCAGCGCGGTGGTGAGGGAGAGGGTGAAGACGGCGGCCGTGTAGACGGCCGCCTTCGCCCACAGGACGGGGAGGCGGCGGGGCACCGCCGTCAGGGAGGAGCGGATGAGGCCCGTCGCGTACTCGCCGGCGGTGACGAGGATGCCGAGGACGGCGAGGGCGATGGCGCCGAGCTGGGAGCCGTACAGGGTGAGGACGACGGTGTCGACGTCGGCGTCCCCGCCGCCGGAGGTGTACGTGGCGCCCATGAGGATGCCGACGCCGAGGAGGAGCGCGGCGGAGGCGAGGACGGTGATCCAGGTGGAGCGGACCGTCCGGAGCTTGTGCCACTCCGAGCGGAGTACGCGCGCGGGGGTGAGGGATGCGGTGCCGGTCATGCGGGGGCTCCCTGGTATTCGACGGAGTCGCGGGTGAGGTCCATGAACGCCTGCTCCAGCGAGGCGGCCTGTGGGGTGAGTTCATGGAGGGGGACGGCGTGCGCGGCGGCCGTGCGGCCGATCTCCGGGGCCTCCAGGCCGGTGACGAGGAGGGTGTCCGGGGCTTCCGTGGTGACGCGGGCGCCCGGGAGGAGCGCCCTGAGACGGTCCGCTTCCGGGGTGACGACCTTGACGCTCGCGCCGCCCGAGGCGCGGACGAGCTCGTCGACCGTGGTGTCGGCGAGGAGCCGGCCCTTGCCGATGACGATCAGGTGGTCGGCGGTGAGGGCCATCTCGCTCATGAGGTGGGAGGAGACGAGGACGGTTCGGCCCTCGGCGGCCAGGTTCCGCAGGAGGGTGCGGATCCAGAGGACGCCCTCCGGGTCGAGGCCGTTGACCGGTTCGTCGAGGACGACGGTGGCCGGGTCGCCGAGGAGCGCGGCGGCGATGCCGAGGCGCTGGCCCATGCCGAGGGAGAAGCCCTTCACCCGCTTGCGGGCGACGGCGGTGAGGCCGGTGAGGGCGAGGACGTGTTCCACGCGCGCGCGGGGGATGCCGTGGGTGTGGGCGAGCGCCATGAGGTGGTGGTGGGCCGAGCGGCCGGGGTGTGACGAGCGGGCTTCGAGGAGGGCGCCGACGCGGGTGAGCGGGGCCGGGTGGGCGGCGTAGGGGCGGCCGTCGACGGTGGCGTGGCCGCGGGTGGGGGCGTCGAGGCCGAGGATCATGCGGAGGGTGGTGGACTTGCCGGCGCCGTTGGGGCCGAGGAAGCCGGTGACGGCGCCGGGGCGGACGGTGAAGGTGAGGTCCTGGACGACGGTGGTGTCCCCGTACCGCTTGGTGAGGTTCTCTGCTCGGATCATGCCTTCGACGCTAGGGAGCGGGCGGGGGCCGGGCATCGGGCCGCGGGTGGGCGCGCGGGGGTGGGTGTAGTACCCGGGTACGACGAAAAGGCCTTGTCAGGGGGTGCGGGTCTCGTCAGGATCTCGGCATGGACTATTCGATACGCACGATCCGCGCCGACGAGTGGGAGCGGACCCGCGAGATCCGGCTCGCGGCGCTCCGGGACCCGATCGCCCACCTCGCCTTCCTCGACACGTACGAGTCCGCCGTCGAGCGGCCCGACGCCTTCTGGAAGGAGCGGGCGGAGGGGGCGTCCGAGACCGGTGACGGGAGGGTGCGGCAGTTGGTCGCCGAGGCCCCGGACGGCAGCTGGGCGGGCACGATCTCGCTGCTCGTGGAGCGGCCGTCGGACGAGGTGCGCTTCGGTGAGGCGGCGAAGGTCGACCAGACGCACATCGTCGGTGTGTACGTGCGTCCCGAGGCGCGCGGCACCGGTGTGATCGACGCGCTGTTCCGGGCGGGCGTGGAGTGGTCCTGGACGCTGCCCGACCCGGCGATCGCGCGGGTCCGGCTGTACGTCCACGAGGACAACGCGCGTGCGGCGGCGTTCTACCGGCGGTTCGGGTTCGTGGCCACGGGGGAGCGGGTCGCGGTGCCGGGGCACGACACCGCGATGGAGGACGAGTACGAGGTGCTGCGGCCGGCCGTCAGCGGCTGAGGGAGGCCTCGGGCCAGCGGGCCCTGGCCTGTTCCTCCGAGCGCATCAGGGCGAGCGTCGGGAGGCCCTGGGCGGGGCCCGTCGCCAGGAGGTCCGGGAGCTGGGGGAGCGGGGCCACCGCGGCCACGTCGTCCAGGACCAGGGTCAGTGGTGGGTCGAGCCGACCGTCGGATGACCGTGCGGCCATGCGGCGGCCGTGCTCGACCACGCTTGCGGCGAGTGCCGTGAGGAGCGGCATCGCGCCGGGGTGGGTACGGGGATCCTCGATCGCCTCGCCCACCACGTAGAGGGTGCCCCCTTCGGCGAGGAAAGATGCGAGGGCCAGCGAATCAGTTCGATTCGGTACGCACGCTTCCCTGATGTGGATCGAGGAGAGGGCGGCCAGCGCACGGGCCGTCAGTTCCTGGGCCAGGCGGCGGCTTTCCGGGTGGGCGGTGAGCGCCGACTCCAGGAGGCCCGCCAGGCCCGACGCGGCCTTCGGGTGGCTGCGGAGGATCCGTACGGGCTCGTGGGCGCCGGCGCCCTGCGCCCAGCGGTGCACCTGGCGGAACGGGCGGCCGTCGACGGCGGCGGCGTGCAGCCAGCAGCGCAGGAGCGTCTCCGCGGTGTCGGCGGTGGCCGCGTCGAGGCGGGAGTGGGGGCGTACGGGGGCGAGGAGGGCCGTCGCGCGTTCCTGCGCCACCGCGGGGTCCTCGCAGTGCTCGGACGGCGACCAGTGGAGCCGGGCGGGGGTGTCGCAGAGGTGGCCGGTGTCGTGGACGAGGACCGGGCCGAGTTTGCCCCGCGCGTCTTTGGTCGAGGACCAGACGGCGGGGTCGGAGGTGACGACGAGGGCCGGGCCTTCCGCGTCGAGGACGGCCTGGACGGCGGTGGTGCGGCGGGTCTCCGGGGGGCCGTAGACGGTGCGGGGGGTGGTTATGGGGGTGGGGGCGACGGGGGCCGCCACGGGGGCCGCCACGGGGGCGGGTGCGAGGCCGGGTGCGACTGCCGGTGGTGGTGCGGGCGCCGGTGCCGGAGCCGGTGCCGATGCCGGAGCCGGTTCCGGCACCGGTTCCGCTGACCGTGCCGGCTCCTGGGGGAGCTTCTCCGTCGGTCGGCGGGGCGCCGGGGGCGCGGCGGGCTCCTCCCGGGCCGGTGCGGGAGCCGTCTCGTACACCCCCGCCTTCCGGTTCGCGCGGACCGCGCGCCAGCGGGCCAGGGTGCCGAGGGCGAAGACCGCGAGGACCATCAGGATCATCGCCTCGCCGATGACGAGGCCCCAGAAGAGGCCGTACCCCGACAGCTGGCCCGGCGGCGTCGCCGGCCAGGCGGCCGGGAGGTCCGTCGGGGCCGTCGCCAGGGAGCGCAGGGCCGACGGGGTGCCCGTGAAGGCGACTCCCCGCGGCCAGGCGCCGTGGGCGAAGAGGCCCGCGAGGCCGGTCGCCGTCCACACCAGGACCGTGAGGCCGAGGAGGAGGGCGAACAGGCTGAGCAGCAGCCCGTCGGAGACCCCTCCTGCGCTCTTCCGTGCCTGTTCCATCTACGCCACCGTCGACTGCGAAGTGCCGTTCATCTGCTGCTCGATGAGGATCGCGCGCTGTTCGGTCTCCCATTCGAGCTCCGGGTCCGTGACGGAGGACTCCGTCATGGCGCGGTCCGTGTAGACGAGCGGGCGTTCCTTCTCGGTGATGAGGTGTTTGACCACCTGCACGTTGCCGTTGACGTCCCAGACCGCGATGCCGGGGGTGAGGGTCGGGATGATCTCGACCGCCCAGCGGGGCAGGCCGAGGACCCGGCCCGTGTTGCGTGCCTCGTCGGCCTTCTGGGCGTAGATGGTGCGGGTCGAGGCCATCTTGAGGATCGCCGCCGCTTCCTTGGCCGCCGCTCCGTCCACCACGTCGCTGAGGTGGTGGACGACCGCGACGAAGCTCAGGCCGAGGCGGCGGCCGAACTTCAGCAGGCGCTGGAACAGCTGGGCCACGAAGGGGCTGTTGATGATGTGCCAGGCCTCCTCGACCAGGAAGATGCGCTTCTTCCGGTCGGGGCGGATCCAGGTGTGCTCCAGCCAGACGCCGACGATCGCCATGAGGATCGGCATCGCGATGGAGTTGCGGTCGATGTGGGACAGGTCGAAGACGATGAGCGGGGCGTCCAGGTCGATGCCGACCGTGGTCGGGCCGTCGAACATGCCGCGCAGGTCACCGTCGACGAGCCGGTCGAGGACGAGGGCGACGTCCAGGCCCCAGGCCCGTACGTCGTCTATGTCGACGTTCATCGACTCCGCCGATTCGGCCTCCGGGTGGCGCAGGCGCTCGACGATGTCGGTGAGGATCGGCTGCCGGTCGGTGGTGTGCTCGGTGACGTAGGCGTGGGCGACCTTGAGGGCGAAGCCGGACCGCTCGTCGAGGCCGTGGCCCATCGCCACCTCGATGATCGTGCGGAGCAGCGCGAGCTGGCCCGTGGTGGTGATCGAGGGGTCGAGGGGGTTGAGGCGGATCCCGGCGTCGTTGGCGACCATCGGGTCCAGGCGGATGGGGGTTATCCCCAGCTCCTGGGCGATCAGGTTCCACTCGCCGACGCCGTCCTCGCCCTGGGCGTCGAGGACGACGACCTGCCGGTCGCGGAAGCGGAGCTGGCGGAGCACGTACGTCTTCTCCAGGGCCGACTTTCCGTTGCCGGACTCGCCCAGGACCAGCCAGTGGGGGGCCGGGAGCTGCTGACCGTACAGCTGGAAGGGGTCGTAGATGTAGCCCTTGCCGCTGTAGACCTCGCGGCCGATGATGACGCCGGAGTCGCCGAGGCCGGGCGCGGCGGTCGGCAGGTAGACGGCCTGGGCCTGCCCGGTGGAGGTGCGGACGGGCAGGCGGGTCGTCTCCACCTTCCCGAAGAGGAAGGCGGTGAAGGCTTCGGTGAGGACGGACAGCGGATCTCGCATGGGTCTGTGCCCCTTCGGCCCTAGCGGCGGATGCCGGTCGCGAACGGCAAGGTGTTCACAAAGGCCCGGTGGTGCTCGCGGTCGCACCACTCCAGCTTCAGATACGACTTGCCGGCGGAGGCCCTGATCGTGCGCTTGTCCCGGGCGAGGGCCTCGGGTGAACGCGACGACACCGTGATGTACCCGACGAGGTTCACTCCTGCCGCGCCGCTGGCGAGATCTTCACCCCGCTGGTCGAGCCGGCCGTGGGCGGCGATGTCGCGGGGGTCGACCGTGCGGTTCATCTTGGCGGCGCGGCTGGCGTCCGCCTCGTCGTTGGTCTTCTCCGTGAGCATGCGCTCGATGGCGACCTCGGTGGGCTCCAGGTCCATGGTGACCGCGACCGTACGGATGACGTCGGGGGTGTGGACGAGGAGCGGGGCGAGGAAGTTGACGCCGACCGGGGTCATCGGCCACTCCTTCACCCAGGCCGTGGCGTGGCACCAGGGGGCGCGGGTGGAGGACTCGCGGGTCTTGGCCTGGAGGTAGGTCGGCTCCATCGCGTCGAGTTCGGCGGGCCAAGCGTTTCGTTTCGTCATCGCCTGGATGTGGTCGATGGGGTGGTCCGGGTCGTACATGGAGTGCACGAGCGAGGAGAGGCGGGACTGGCCGAGGGGCTGGCGGACGCGGATGTCGGCCTCGGCGAGGCGGGCGCAGATGTCGGTGAGCTCGCGGGCCATCACGACGGCGAGGCCGGCGTCGCGGTCGAGCTTGCGGGCGCCGGAGGCGTGGCGGGCGGCGCGGGCCATGGCGTTGGCCTCGGCGGCCAGCTCGCGGGTGTAGTGCATGCAGGCGACCAGATAGGCGCGGTGCTGCTCGCTGGAGGTGGAGACCATGGACTGGAGCTGGTCGTAGGACTCCTGGAGCCACGCGGGCGCGTGCGGGTCGCCGCGCTGGCCGACGTCCTTGGCGTGCGCGTCGGGGTCGGCAGGGAGGGTGCGGGCGAGCATCTGGAGGCGGGTGACGAAGCCGTCGCCGTTGGCGACGTGCTTGAGGAGGGTGCCGAAGCGGTCGACGAGGGCCTCCTGGTCCTCGCTGTCGCGCAGGCCCACGCCGGGGCCCTCGATCTCGATGGCGGCGGTGACGGTGCGGCGGTCGGCGTGCAGGAGGACGGCGATCTCGTCGGGGCCGAAGGGGGCGGCGAGCCAGCCGACGCGGCCGATGCCGGGCGGCGGGCCGACCTCGACCTCGCGGCCGTCGAGACGGGTGCCGGCCTCGTAGACGACGGAGCGGTAGGCGGTGCCGCGCTTCAGCATCCGCTTGTAGCTGCGGTTGATCTCGAACCACTTGTAGAAGGTGCGGTGCTTGTACGGGAGGTAGACGGCGGCGATCGCGAGCATGGGGAGGCCCGCGAGGAGTGCGATCCGCAGGGGGAGGGCGGGGATGAGGAGACCGCTCATCATGCCGAGGAAGGCGCCGACGATGATCAGGGCGATCTCGCCGGTCTCGCGGTTCTTGCCGACGATCGCGTTGGGCCGGGCGCGGCCCACGAGATACGTGCGGCGGGGCGCGACCGGCTGGGACTGGGTCGTCAACGCCCTGCACCTCCAGAGTTCTTGCGGTTGCTGTGCGGGGTACCCGCGGTGGGACTGCTGCTACGGGGCGGGGGCGTGGCGCCGCCGCCCGCGCCGCCCGCGCCGCCTCCGCCTCGGCTGCTGTGGGCGGCCATGCCGCCGGACACCGGGTTGGCGGGGCGGGGGGCGGAGCCCGAGGTGCCGCCTCCGCCGCTGTCGCGGGTGCTGTGGGTCTTGATGCCCTGGGAGACGAGGGAGGCGGGGGAGGTCATGACGGCCGCGGCCGCGTTCTCTCCGGCGCGGTGGAGGCGGTTGTTGCGGGAGGCGACGATCTCGTCGCCGAAGCCGGGGACGAAGCGGTAGATCATCGCGGAGGCGAAGATGGCGAGCAGGATGATCGAGAGGCCCGAGACGACGGCGGAGACGGAGTCGGGGCCGGTGCCGGAGGAGAGCGCGCCGGCGAGACCGAGGACGATCACGATGACCGGCTTGACCAGGATGATCGCGATCATGATGCCCGCCCAGCGGCGGACGTGGCCCCACATGTTCTTGTCGACGAGGCCGGAGTAGACGACGACGCCGAGCAGGGCGCCGACGTACAGGAGGACGGCGCGGAGGAACAGCTCCAGGTAGAGCACGCCGGCGGCGATCACGGTCACCAGGGACACGATGATCAGCATGATGGGGCCGCCGCCGATGCTGTCGCCCTTCTGGAGGGCCTCCTTGAAGCTGCCGAAGAAGATGTCGGTCTGCTGGCCGGTGCCGGAGGCGATGACCTCGGTGATGGCGTCGGTGGCGTTGACGACGGTGTAGAGGATCAGAGGCGTGAACGCGGAGGCCAGGACCGTCAGCCAGAGGAAGCCGATGGCTTCGGAGAGGGCCGTGGTGAGGGGGACGCCGCGGATGGCGCGCTTGGCGACGGCGAGGAGCCAGAGGAGGAGGGTGAGGAAGGTGGCGGCGGCGAAGACGATGGCGTAGCGGCCGAGGAACTGCATGTTGGTGAAGTCGACGTCGGCGGTCGCCTTGACGGCCTTGGAGAGCTCGTCGACGACTTTGATGGCGGCGTCGGCGAAGCCGCGGGCGAGGGAGGCCAGTGGGTCCTGCTCGTTGTTCGTCTCGGGGAGGGGCACCGAGCCGCCGGACTTGCTCCTCTCGCACAGAGTCCTGGGCTCTCCCACCAGGAAGCTGCAGTCGTTGTCGCTGGGGCTCGTGGTCGCCGAGGACCCGGGCGCCGAGGGCGTCGGTGTGGGAGCCGCCTGGGCGGTGGACGCGAGCATGAGGGACAGGAACAGGAGAAGGAAGGCGGCCACGATGGTGCTCGTCGCGCGTCCTGCCCGGCTGCGGTTAGCGGGCATAGGTGAACCCTCCGTATCCTTGGACGGCGTCGGCGATCTCGTCGGCCATGGAGGCGCGGTTGTCGCCGTTGACCGGCGTCGGACCCTCGGCCTGGGTCGAGGACTCCACGCGCCAGTCGCCCCCCACCCAGACGAGCTTCTCCGTGATGGTGAACCAGGTCGACGTGACGGGCCTGGTCGAGCCCGCGCCGGCGAGTCCACCGAGACTGGTGCACCAGACCTCGACCGTCGCGGAGTTCTCCGCGTAGGCCTTGACCTTGGCACCGATCGGAATGGTGCGTGAGACCAGGGTCATGCCGGCGGGTGCGGTTCCGTCCTTGTTGAGTCCGGCGCTGGCCATGAAGTCGGCTGTGTAAGAGGCGTCGAACCTTTCGAGAAGGTTCTCCACGACCGCCGGGGCGTGGACGGTGCGCACGATCTCGCGGCGCTGGTCGGCGTTGTACATCTCGACCGACCCCAACGCCACCGCGTAATTCGTGGCCGCGCTCTGCGCGCCCTGGTCGTCGTGGGTGTAGCCCGTGGGGATCTGGCCGTTCTTGCCGGTGACCGGGCGGACGCCGGTCGCCGTGGTGGGGGACGTCCTGCCCGGGGTGCCGGAGCGGGGGCCGGAGGTGTCGGCGGGGTCGCCCTCGCCGCGGTTGGCGAAGGCGATGGCGGCGACGAGGAGGACCACCACGCCCACGACCGTGATGAGGGATCGGGAGCTGCGGACGGGGCGGCGGGCGCCGCCGTAGACGTCGCCGCTGTTGCCCTCGGGCAGGCGGGTCCGGGTCTGGCCCGAGCCGCCCACGCCGCCGAAGCTGTCGTGCTCGTCGCCGGGACTCATGCCGGGTACGCCCCCTCACTCGTTCGCGGGTACGGCCGTGCTTCAACATGACTGGGCATCAGGGAACGCATTCTCAGGAGGGTCGGGTCCGACGGGAGATCAGACGGCCATCCCGTACACGATGGTGAACAGCGTCCCCAGTGATCCGATGATGAAGACGCCGGTCAGGCCGGCGACGATCAGGCCCTTGCCCTGTTCCGCGCTGAACGTGTCGCGGAGGGCGGTCGCGCCGATGCGCTGCTTGGCCGCTCCCCAGATGGCGATGCCGAGGCAGAGCAGGATGGCCACGGCCATCACGACCTCGATCATCACCTTGGCTTCGTTGCCCAGGCTCCCGAAAGGTCCCCAGTTCGGGGCGATTCCACCGATGATGGTGGTGATGTCGCCCTTTTCGGCCGCCAGGTACATGTAACTCACCGCCCCTGTTGGGTACTTGGTCGCCCCTGCCGGACGGCATGGGTCATCGCCCTATCTTCGCTGATGAAACCGCCCACGTGTGACGGCTTGGCGGCTCTCTTTACCCGATCCCCGCACACTTGACCGATCTGACCGTCTTGACCTGCGGTGGTGTGGCCGGTTTCCATGCGAAGAAGCGTATGGTCACTCTGTGTATCACGGAGAGTGACTCCGGGCAATGATTGTCGTTGTTGCACTCTTGGGGCGGTGTCGGGCGATGCCCGCCTAGACTGACCGCCGGGGCGTACTGCCATGGGCCGAGGGGTGGTTGACGGTGCGTAGGGCTGGCAAGGCGTGGCTGTGGGCCGGCGGGGCCCTGGGGGTCTGTCTCGGCTTCGTCGCACTGCTCGTGGTCGGCACGTACTCCGCGGCCGCCGGGATCGCCGGCGGCACGTCCGGCAAGGGCGGGGCCGTCGCGCTCGCCAAGGGGGCCGTGCCCGCGCTCTACCAGGGGCTCGTGCAGCGGTGGGGCAATCTGTGCCCCGCCATCAATCCGGCCCTGCTGGCCGCGCAGCTCTACCAGGAGAGCGGCTGGAACCCGCGGGCCGTCTCCTCGGCCGACGCCCGGGGCATCGCCCAGTTCATCCCCGGCACCTGGGCGGGGCACGGCATCGACGGCGACGGGGACGGCGACCGGGACATCTGGGACCCGAAGGACGCGATCCCGTCCGCCGCCTCGTACGACTGCGAGATCGCCGGATACGTCAAGGACGTGCCGGGCGATCCGGCGAACAACATGCTGGCCGCGTACAACGCGGGCGCGTACCGGGTGATCAAGCACGGCGGGGTGCCGCCCATCAGCGAGACCCAGAACTACGTGCGCATCATCCGGTCGCTGGAGAAGAGCTTCGCCCGCCCGGTGGGCCGCGTCGCGCCCTCGCAGCAGGCCGCGGCGGCCATCGGCTACGCGCAGGAGAAGCTGGGCACCCCGTACCTCTGGGGCGGTACGGGCACGGCCGCGCAGAACGGGCGGTTCGACTGCTCCGGGCTCACCCAGGCCGCGTACGAGAGCGTCGGCGTGACCCTGCCGCGCGTGGCCAACGACCAGTACAACGCCGGTCCGCACCCCGGCAGGGACGAGCTGCTCCCCGGCGACCTCGTGTTCTTCTCGGACGACCTGACCAACTCGCGGGCCATCCGGCACGTCGGCATCTACGTCGGCGGCGGCTACATGATCGACGCCCCGCGCACCGGCGCGGTCATCCGCTTCGACCGCATCGACACCCCCGACTACTTCGGCGCGACCCGCGTCACCCGGGAGGGCGCGGCGGCCCTGCCGACCGGTCTGCCGCAGGCCTGAGGACGCCCCCTGACGGGGCGTCGGGTGGCGTTCGGGGCGTATCGGGCATGGCTGGAACTCTCCGTCATGCAGGGGCCCTGAGCTGCGGTGAACCGTCACTCTTCGATAACGTCGTCATGATCCACCGGAGAGAGCGGAACGTACGCCTCAGGCGATTCGTTCCCTGATCCGACCGCTCTGACCACGGGGGTTGGAAACCAGACACGAGAGCAAGGGGCCGCAGCAGATGGCTGGACTCGCATCGGACGGCTCGAACCCCGATGTCAGCCTGCTCTACGACATCAACGGACTGGCCAAGGCCGCTCCGCCGTGGTTCGACCGCGTCATGGAGTTCGTCGGCGAGTACGGCATCGTGCTCGCGACGGTCCTCCTCGTGCTCTGGTGCTGGTGGAGCGTCCGCCGGCGCGGCACCCTCGCCGACTCCGTCTCGGCCGTCGCCGGGCTCGTGTGGGCCCCGCTGGCCGCCGGCATCGCCCTCCTCGTCAACATCCCCATCCGCGGCTTCGTCGAGCGCCCCAGACCCTTCAAGGACCACCAGGGCCTGGAGGTCCTCGTCGACGGCAAGACCGACTTCTCCTTCGTCAGCGACCACGCGACCCTCGCGATGGCGCTCGGCGTCGGCGTCTTCGTCGCCCACCGCCGCTTCGGCCTCGCCGCCATCGGTCTCGCCCTCGCCGAGGGCTTCGCGCGCGTCTACATGGGCGTCCACTACCCGACCGACGTGATCGGCGGCTTCGCCCTCGGCACGGCCGTGGCCCTGCTCCTCGCCCCGGTCGCGCTCGCCCTGCTCACGCCCGTCGTCTCCGCCGTCGCCCGCTCCGGTCGCGGCGCCCGGCTCGTCCGCTCCCGCCGGGCCGACGCGTCCCGCTGCCCCGAGGCCGTCGGGATCGCGGAGCCCCGGCTGGGCGGATCCGCCCCGAGCACCGGCCAGAAGGACCTCGCCGCCTAGGGGGTGTCCCCCGGGGTCCGGATCAGGACCCGCTCGTACGGAGGTGTTCCGCCGCGTCCGTGCGGGCCTTGTCGCGTGATCTGCGGGCCGGGCCGATCCAGCCGCAGCTGCACCGTGCCAGCGCGAACGAGCCGCGCTCCGTCGTGGTGGTGGTGTGGGGGGAAGCCTGCGCGTGCACCTCACCACCGTACTGCGCGTGACGGCACGCCCCGACCGTCGTTATGCGCATCGGGTGTCCCCGGGCCCGAGGAGCCCGGGGAAGGGCGGGTCCCGGACAAACAGCGGTGAGGCGTTGGGGGTTGGCGGCGATGGTGGTGCAGCGGTACGGGCTTCCGCGCGGTCTCGGGAGCGGGGCGTTCGCCGTCGCCGCCCTGGTCGGCTCCCTCGTCGGGACCGTGACGGTCACGGGCTGCGCCGCCCCCGACGACCCGAAACCGGCCACCGACCCCGCCCTCGCCGTACGGAGCGCCGCCGACGCGCTGGCGAGGGCCGGCACCTCCAAGGCCACCACCTCCATGGAGATGGCCGCCGGCGGGACCCGGGTCACCATCCGGGGCGAGGGCGGCTACGACTTCCGGCGCCGCACCGGGCGGCTCCAGGTGCTGCTGCCGAAGGACCCGGCCGGGGCCAGCGAGCACCGCCCGATCACCGAGCTCCTCACCCCCGGCGCGCTCTACATGAAGAACCGGGGCGCCGGGGTGCCCGCCGACAAGTGGGTACGGGTCGACACCACCGCCCTCGACGACGGCAACCTCGTCACCGGCGGCGCCACCGACCCGGCCGCGGCGGCCGAGCTGCTCCGGGGCGCCCGCGAGGTCACGTACGTCGGCGAGGTCGAGCTGGCAGGGGTGAAAGTCAGCCACTACCGAGGGGTCGCCGACATCGCGCTCGCCGCCCGGGCGGCCTCCCCGCAGCTGCGCGGGGCGCTCACCGCGGCGGCGAAAGGGTTCGCCCAGGACACCGTGCCCTTCGACGCGTACCTCGACGCGGAGGGCCGGCTGCGGAAGGTGCGCCACCAGTTCAGCTTCAGCAACCAGGGCCGGACGGTCGCGGTCGCCTCGACGACCCTGCTGTACGCGTTCGGTGCCCCCGTCGAGGTGACGCTCCCGGACCGCCGGGACATCTACGCCGGGAAGATCAAGGCCTGACCTGGCCCGGTGGCGGTCCGGACCATCGGCAAATGGTCCGGACGTGTCATGCGCGGTGCGTGGCCCCGTC
Source organism: Streptomyces sp. NPDC096079 (assembly GCF_040303145.1). Classification (NCBI taxonomy): domain Bacteria; kingdom Bacillati; phylum Actinomycetota; class Actinomycetes; order Kitasatosporales; family Streptomycetaceae; genus Streptomyces; species Streptomyces sp. NPDC096079. The sequence continues at coordinate 161,353 of NZ_JBEOST010000015.1, read as the reverse complement.
CCTACGCTGGGAGACCGTTGGGAGACCGACGCCGGCAGGAAGAGGTGGATGCGCGTGGCCCCGCCCGGTACAGCAACCGTGCCCGCAGACCCGGACTGCGTCGCCCTCGCCGAGATCGAGCTCTGCGGAGAGCTGATCATCGCGGCGTCGACCGCGGACGGGGAGCGGCTCAGCGCCGACCGGATCGACGAGGTGCTGCGGGTGGCGGCGGAGCGGGCCGCCGAGGGGCTCTGACGGCATGGACCCGCCCCGCCCGCCTCAGGTGCGCATCATGCGGGCGATGGCCTTCGTGGCCTCCTCGACCTTCTCGTCGATGCCCGAGCCGGTGGCCGCCGCGTCGGCGACGCAGTGCCGCAGGTGCTCCTCCAGGAGCTGGAGGGCGAAGGACTGGAGCGCCTTCGTGGAGGCGGAGACCTGCGTGAGTATGTCGATGCAGTAGACGTCCTCGTCGACCATCCGCTGCAGACCCCGGATCTGGCCCTCGATCCGGCGGAGCCGCTTGAGGTGCTCGTCCTTCTGCTTGTGGTAGCCGTGCACGCCGTGACCGTGGTCGGCCGGCTCGACGGCCTCGACGGCCTCGGGGGTGACCTGGTCCGCCTCGGTGGTCGTCATCGCGTCCTCCCGTTGTCCAGAAAAGGGGGTGTATACCCCTCGTGGGTATATGGTACCGATCCCCGCCGATCCGGGCGGGGGCCCGTGCAGTTCACTGTGCCTGATGGGCGACACTGAGAGACGCCGGTTAGCCGTGGCCGGATGATGCGCCTAGCATCAGCCTGACCGAAACCCAGCACCCCGAGGACCTCACGTGCGATTTCGTCTGACCCCCAGGGAGACGAGCTTCTACGACATGTTCGCCGCGTCCGCGGACAACATCGTCACGGGCTCCAAGCTCCTGATGGAACTGCTCGGAGCGGAGCCTTCCGCCCGGGCCGAGATCGCGGAGCGGATGCGGGCAGCGGAGCACGCCGGTGACGACGCCACCCACGCGATCTTCCACCAGCTGAACTCCTCTTTCATCACGCCGTTCGACCGCGAGGACATCTACTCCCTCGCGTCGTCCCTCGACGACATCATGGACTTCATGGAAGAGGCCGTCGACCTGGTCGTCCTCTACAACATCGAAGAGCTCCCCAAGGGTGTCGAGCAGCAGATCGAGGTCCTGGCCCGGGCGGCGGAGCTGACCGCCGAGGCCATGCCGAACCTGCGGACGATGGCCAACCTCACCGAGTACTGGATCGAGGTCAACCGTCTCGAGAACCAGGCGGACCAGATCCACCGCAAGCTGCTCGCCCACCTCTTCAACGGCAAGTACGACGCCATCGAGGTGCTGAAGCTCAAGCAGGTCGTGGATGTGCTGGAAGAGGCGGCCGACGCCTTCGAGCACGTGGCCAACACGGTGGAGACCATCGCGGTCAAGGAGTCCTGAGCTTCGTGGACACCTTCGCTCTGATCGTGACCATCGGTGTCGCGCTCGGCTTCACGTATACGAACGGCTTCCACGATTCCGCCAACGCCATCGCCACCTCGGTGTCGACCCGGGCGCTGACGCCCCGGGCGGCGCTCGCGATGGCGGCGGTCATGAACCTCGCCGGTGCCTTCATGGGCAGCGGCGTCGCCAAGACGGTCAGCGAGGGGCTCATCGAGACCCCGACCGGCGACAAGGGGATGGGCATCCTCTTCGCCGCGCTCGTCGGCGCGATCATCTGGAACCTGGTCACCTGGTACTTCGGGCTGCCGTCCTCGTCCTCGCACGCGCTGTTCGGCGGCATGGTGGGCGCGGCGCTCGCCGGTGGCACCGAGGTGATCTGGGGAGGCGTGCTCGACAAGGTCGTCATCCCGATGTTCGTCTCGCCGGTGGTCGGCCTCGTCGTCGGTTACCTGGTCATGTGCGCGATCCTGTGGATGTTCCGCAAGGCCAACCCGCACAAGGCCAAGCGCGGCTTCCGCATCGCGCAGACGGTGTCGGCGGCCGGCATGGCCCTCGGCCACGGTCTGCAGGACGCCCAGAAGACGATGGGCATCGTGGTGATGGCCCTGGTCATCGCCGATGTGCAGCAGGCCGGCGACGACATCCCGGTGTGGGTGAAGATCGCCTGTGCCGTGATGCTCTCGCTCGGTACGTACGCGGGTGGCTGGCGCATCATGCGGACCCTCGGCCGCAAGATCATCGAGCTGGACCCGCCGCAGGGCTTCGCGGCGGAGACCACGGGCGCGTCGATCATGTTCGGCTCGGCGTTCCTGTTCCACGCGCCGATCTCGACGACGCACGTCATCACCTCCGCGATCATGGGCGTCGGCGCGACGAAGCGCGTCAACGCGGTCCGGTGGGGTGTCGCCAAGAACATCATCCTGGGCTGGTTCATCACGATGCCGGCGGCCGCGCTGGTGGCCGCGCTGAGCTACTACGTGGTGCAGCTGATCTTCGGCTGAGTTCTCCGGTACGGAAATGGGCCCGGCTCCCCTGTGGGGGAGCCGGGCCCTTCGTCATTACGGTGGCACCGCCATGCAGCACCGTAAGACGGTCTGGGGGAGCGGTTTAGCCGAAGCGGCCGGAGATGTAGTCCTCGGTCGCCTGGACGCTCGGGTTGGAGAAGATGCGCTCGGTGTCGTCCAGCTCGATGAGCTTGCCGGGCTGGCCGACGGCCGCCAGGTTGAAGAAGGCGGTGCGGTCCGAGACGCGGGCGGCCTGCTGCATGTTGTGCGTCACGATGACGATCGTGAAGCGCTCCTTCAGCTCGCCGATCAGGTCCTCGATGGCGAGGGTGGAGATCGGGTCGAGGGCCGAGCAGGGCTCGTCCATCAGCAGGACGTCGGGCTCGACCGCGATGGCGCGGGCGATGCACAGACGCTGCTGCTGACCGCCGGAGAGGCCGGAGCCCGGCTTGTTGAGGCGGTCCTTGACCTCGTTCCAGAGGTTGGCGCCCTTGAGCGACCGCTCGACGATCTCGTTGAGCTGGGACTTCTTGTACGAGCCGTTGAGCCGCAGGCCCGCCGCCACGTTGTCGAAGATCGACATGGTGGGGAAGGGGTTCGGGCGCTGGAAGACCATGCCGACCGTGCGGCGCACGGCGACCGGGTCGACGTTCGTCCCGTACAGGTTCTCGTCGTCCAGCATCACCTTGCCCTCGACGCGGCCACCGGGGGTGACCTCGTGCATGCGGTTCAGGGTGCGCAGGAAGGTGGACTTGCCGCAGCCGGAGGGGCCGATGAAGGCCGTCACGGAGCGGGGCTCGACGGTCATCGAGATGTCGTCGATCGCCTTGTGGGCGCCGTAGTAGGCCGAGAGGCCGCTGACGTCGATTCGCTTGGCCATGTGAATCACTTCCAGGGTAGCCGCGGTCAGCGGCTGGTCTTCGGGGCCTTCCAGCGGGCGATGCCGCGGGCCACCAGGTTGAGGATCATGACGAAGGCGATCAGGACGAGCGCGGCGGCCCAGGCGCGGGCCACGGCGGCGTCGGTGCCGACCGCGTACTGCTCGTACACGTAGAGCGGCAGGGAGGACTGGGCGCCTTCGAAGGGGTTCGGGTTGATGAGCTTCGTACCGAACACGAGGAGCAGGACCGGGGCCGTCTCACCGGTGATGCGGGCGACCGCGAGCATGACGCCCGTGGTGATGCCGCCGATCGCGGTGGGCAGGACCACCTTCAGGATGGTGCGCCACTTGGGGATGCCGAGGGCGAGGGAGGCCTCGCGGAGCTCGTTCGGGACGAGCTTGAGCATCTCCTCGGTGGAGCGGACCACGACCGGCATCATCAGGATGGCGAGGGCCATCGCGCCGGCGAAACCGGAGGGGCCGAAGCCCAGCATCAGGTTCCAGGTGGCGAGGATGAAGAGGCCGGCGACGATCGACGGGATGCCCGTCATGACGTCGACGAAGAAGGTGACGGCCTGGGCGAGCTTCCCGCCGCCGTACTCGACGAGGTAGACGGCGGTGAGGAGGCCGATCGGCGCGGCGATCAGGGTCGCGATGCCGACCTGCTCGATGGTGCCGAGCAGCGCGTGGTAGACGCCGCCGCCGGCCTCGGCGTCGAGGACGCCGTTCATCGAGTGGCTCAGGAAGTAGCCGTCGAGGACGTCGAGGCCCTTGCTGATCGTGACCCAGGCCAGGGAGAGCAGCGGGACCACGGCGAGGACGAACGAGACCCAGATCAGGCTGGTGGCGACGCGGTCCTTGGCCTGGCGGCGGCCCTCGACCTTGGTGGTCACGGCGAAGGTGACGAGGACGAAGAGCAGCGCGGCGATCAGGCCCCACTGGACCTTGCTGTGCCAGCCGGCGCCGAGGCCGATGCCGATTCCTCCGGCGATGGAGCCGGCGGCGATGGCGGCCGGGGTCCAGCGGGGGAGCCGGGCGTGCGAGAGCGATCCGCGGCGCGGGGCCGCCGTGACCGGACGATCCTGTATGGCGTGGCTCATGCCGCGGCCCCCGAGTACTCCTTGCGGCGGCCGATGATCCAGCGGGCGGCGCCGTTGACCAGCAGGGTGATGACGAAGAGGACGAGACCGGAGGCGATCAGGGCGTCACGGCCGAACTCGTTGGCCTCGTTGAACTTCGCGGCGATGTTCTGCGCGAACGTGCCGCCGCCCGGGTCGAGCAGGTGGCCCGAGAGGACGAAGCTGGGGGAGAGGACGACGGCGACGGCCATGGTCTCGCCGAGTGCGCGGCCGAGGCCCAGCATGGAGGCGGAGATGATGCCGGAGCGGCCGAAGGGCAGCACCGACATGCGGATGACCTCCCAGCGCGTGGCGCCGAGGGCGAGGGCGGCTTCCTCGTGCATCCGGGGGACCTGGAGGAAGACCTCGCGGGTCACGTTGGTGATGATCGGAAGGATCATGATCGCCAGGAGGATGCCCACGGTGAAGAGGTTGCGGGCGACGCCGTCCTGGGCCTTGTCGAAGATGTACGTCCAGCCGAAGTACTCGTCGAGCCACTGGTTGAGGCCGTCGAGGTACGGGACGAGGAAGATCGCGCCCCAGAGGCCGTAGATGATGCTGGGCACGGCGGCGAGCAGGTCGACGACGTACGCGAGCGGCTTGGCCAGCCTGCGCGGGGCGTAGTGCGAGATGAAGAGGGCGATCCCGATCGCGACGGGCACGGCGATGAGCATCGCGATGATCGACGAGACGACCGTGCCGAAGGCGAGGACGGCGATGCCGAAGACCGGCGGGTTGTTCGCCGGGTTCCACTCGAAGGTGGTGAAGAAGTTGGTGCTGTCCTTCGAGATGGCGAGGACGGCACGGTAGGTCAGGAAGACCGCGATCGCGGCCATGATCACGAGGAGGGTGATGCCGGAGCCTCGGGACAGACCGCTGAAGATGCGGTCACCGGGGCGGGTCGCGCTCTTGGCGCGCCGGTTCCTCTGTATGTCTGGTGTGGTGGTAGCCATCTGTTCTTCTCCGGTCTGCGGGTCCCGTACGTCCCTTGCGGGGTGACGGGGCCCTGGCGGCGGTGCACCGGATGCCGGGGCCGGCCCCTCCACGGGAGGTGAGGGGCCGGACCCGGCCGGGGGTCAGGACAGGGTGGGGACGATCGCGCGGACCTTGGCCGCGATCTCGGCCGGGAGCGGGGCGTAGCCGGCGTCGGCGAGGACCTTCTGGCCCTCCTCGCTGGCGGTGTAGGTGAGGAACGCCTTCAGGGTCGGCAGGGTGTCCGCCTTGTTGCCCTTGTCGCAGGCGATCTCGTAGGTGACGAGGGTGAGCGGGTAGGCGCCCTCGGCCTTGGTGGTGTAGTCGAGCGAGAGGGCCAGGTCGCTGCCGGTGCCCTTGACCTTGGCGGCGGCGATGGCCTTGGAGGCGTTCTCCGTGGTGGCGGCGACCGGGGCGGCGGCACCGGTGTTGATGCTGACCGTGGAGATCTTGTTGGCCGTGGCGTAGGAGAGCTCGAAGTAGCCGATGGAGCCCTCGGCGTCCTTGACCGCGGTGGCGACACCGGAGGAGCCGTTGGCGGCCTGGCCACCCGGGGCGGGCCACGACTTCGTCTTCGGGTCGTACTTCCAGTCGGCCTTCGCGGTGGCCGAGAGGTACTTGCCCAGGTTCTGGGTGGTGCCCGACTCGTCCGAGCGGTGGAAGGCCTGGATGGTGGTGTCGGGGAGCTTCGCGCCCGGGTTCAGCTTGGCGATCGCCGGGTCGTTCCACTTGGTGATCTTCGTGTCGAAGATCTTGGCGAGGGTGGGGGCGTCCAGGACCAGGTTGTCCACGCCGTCCAGCTTGTAGCCGATGGCGATGGGGCCGCCGACCATGGGCAGGTTGACGCCCTTGCCGCCCTTGCAGATCTTCTGCGACTCGGCGACCTCTTCGTCCTTGAGGGCGGAGTCGGAGCCGGCGAAGGTGACCTGGCCCTGGTTGAACTTGGTGATGCCGCCGCCGGAGCCGATGGCCTGGTAGTTGACCTCGACGCCGGAGCACGCGGCCTGGAAGTTCTTGACCCACAGGTCCATCGCGTTCTTCTGCGCGCTGGAGCCGGCGGCGAGGAGCTGGCCCTTGGCGCCGTCGCACGCGATGTTCGACGCGGCGGCGGAGGTCTTCGTGCCGCTGTCCTTGGTCGGCGTCTCCGTGTTGTTGTCCGACCCACACGCCGAGAGGACGAGCGCACCGGAGACGACGAGGGCACCGATCGCGGAGGCGCGAAGCCCGTTCTTGCGCGAAAGCTTCACTTTCGGGTGTTCCTTCCAGAAGCCGCCTTGTCGCGGACCGTGTGTCCTGAACGTTCTACGGCGGCGTGTGTCGGTTGGTGGGTGCATCGCTGTGCTCCGTGCACCGTGTAAGGCCGAAATTAGGCAGAACAGGTGAAGCCGTCGACGGGGGAGGGTGAACGGGAAGTGAACCGTGCCGGAAGCCACGGTGCGGGGCGTTGCCGTTTCGTTGTGAACGTCGCCCCCGGCCCGCGGGGGCCCGGGCCCCGCCCGCGACGGGCCGGGCGCGGGTCCGCGGCGGTTCAGGGTGAAAGGGTCGTCAGGGCGGTTCAGGGCGGTTCAGGGCGACAGGGTCGTCAGGGCCGTGTCCAGGAGGGTGCGGTCCCGGGGCTGGGTGAGGCGGTGGCGGGCCGCCGTCGGGGGGAGCCAGAGCAGCGCGTCGATCTCCCGCGTGGGGACGAAGCCGCCGTCCAGGGCCCGGGCCCACCAGTAGGCGACCTCCTTGGGGCGGCCGGCCACCCAGTAGTGCGCCGTGGGCAGGCGGGCGCCGAGCTCGCAGCGCCGCCCCGTCTCCTCCAGGACCTCGCGGACCGCGCAGGCCTCCGCCGTCTCCCCGCGCTTGCGCTTGCCCTTGGGGTGCGACCAGTCGTCCCACTTCGGCCGGTGCACCAGGGCGATCTCGATGCCCTGGCCGGAAATCGCCGGTCTCCACAGGACGCAGCCCGCCGCGAGGATCGGGGTGGTCATGGGACCGGGGCCGTCGTCCGGCGCCAGGCCCGCTGGAAGGCGAAGCGGGCCGCCTCCACCTCGTGGCGCTGGTCTGCGTGCAGGACGCCCAGCGCGTAGGCCGTGGCCGGGGCGATGCGGGGCGTGCGGGCCGCGGTGGCCGCCGCCGTCGCGGCCTCGGCGGCGTCGCGGTGCCGGTCCAGGGCCCTGGCCGCCTCGTACAGGTCGGAGTCGGGTTCGCCGCCGGTGCGCAGGGCCTCGGTGGCGTACCGGTGCAGCCGCAGCAGGGCCCGGGTGTGGTGCCAGGGCGCGTCCTGGGTCTCGCCGGTGGCGAGTTCGAGGGCCTCCGCGTTGTACGGGTGGGCGGCCCTGGTGAGGGGGAGCGCCGCGACCGCGTCGAGGAGCCGCCGCTCGGCGACCGCCGCGGGCGCGTCGATGACCTCGACGGCCGGGGCGGCGCCCGCCGGGCCGAGCGGCACCTCGGAGGCCAGCAGGGCGACGGCGTCGGCGATCGCGTGGAAGCGGGCGGAGCCGAGGGCCTGGAGGGAGGCCGAGTGGGCGCGCGTACGGGCCAGGGTCAGCTGGCGGTCGAGGAGGGCGCCCGCCCGGGCCGCGCCGACCGTGAGGCCCGTGCCGCCTTCCGTGCCCCTGGCCGCCGGCACCGGACCCGCGCCGCTCGACAGCCGGGACAGGGCGTCCACCAGGCGGATGAGGCGGGACGTGCAGGCCTGCTCCAGGGCCAGCGTCCCGGAGAGCCAGGCGAGCTCCGTGCGCAGCTGGTCGGCCCAGGCGGGGTCGAGCAGCGGCCGGAAGGTGTGGAGGGTGCCGCTGATCCGGCGGGCCGCGCCCCGCAGCGTGCGGGCGGCCTCCTCCGCTCCTGCCGTGTCGGAGCCGCTCTCGCGGTGGAGGCGCAGGCCGCGGAGGAAGTCCGCGGCGCGCGCGTGCAGGTACGGGGCGAGGACCTCTCCTGCCGTGGCGTCCTGCGGGTGCGAGTGGTCAGGGTTGTGCACGCCGGCGCCTCCGCGCGTCGATGAGCATCTCCTGGACGTGCCGCAGGGGCCGGCCCTCGGGGTCGGTCGCGTGCCGCGTCCAGTTCCCGTCGGGGCCGAGGTGCCAGGAGGAGGTGGTGTCGGACATTCCGGTCTCCAGGAGCCGGGTGAGCGCTGCCCGGTGCGCCGGGTCGGAGACCCGTACGAGGGCCTCGATCCGGCGGTCCAGGTTGCGGTGCATCATGTCGGCGCTGCCGAGCCAGACCTCGGGTTCGCCGCCGTTGCCGAAGGCGAAGACCCGGGAGTGCTCCAGGAAGCGGCCGAGGACCGAGCGGACCCGGATGTTCTCCGAGAGGCCGGTGACGCCGGGGCGCACGGCGCAGATGCCGCGGACCCAGATGTCGACGGGGACGCCGGCCCGCGAGGCCTGGTAGCAGGCGTCGATGACCGCTTCGTCGACCATCGAGTTGACCTTGATGCGGACGTATGCCGGGCGGCCCGCGCGGTGGTGCGCGATCTCCTTGGTGATCCGGGAGACCAGTCCGTCGCGGAGCGACTTCGGGGCGGTGAGCAGGCGCCGGTAGGTCTCGCGGCGGGAGTAGCCGGAGAGCCGGTTGAACAGGTCGGACAGGTCCGCGCCGACCTGCGGGTCGGCGGTGAGCAGGCCCAGGTCCTCGTAGAGCCGGGCGGTCTTCGGGTGGTAGTTGCCGGTGCCGACGTGCGAGTAGCGGCGCAGGAGCTCGCCCTCCTGGCGTACGACGAGCGACAGCTTGCAGTGGGTCTTCAGGCCGACGAGGCCGTAGACGACGTGGCAGCCGGCCTCCTCCAGCTTGCGGGCCCACTTGATGTTGGCCTGCTCGTCGAAGCGGGCCTTGATCTCGACGAGGACGAGGACCTGCTTGCCGGACTCGGCGGCGTCGATGAGGGCGTCCACTATCGGGGAGTCGCCGGAGGTCCGGTACAGCGTCTGCTTGATCGCGAGGACGTCCGGGTCGGCCGCCGCCTGCTCCAGGAAGGCCTGGACGGAGGTGGAGAAGGAGTCGTACGGGTGGTGGAGCAGCACGTCGCGCTCGCGCAGCGCCGCGAAGATGTCGGGCGCGGACGCCGACTCGACCTCGGCGAGGTCACGGTGGGTGCCGGCGACGAACTTCGGGTACTTCAGCTCGGGCCGGTCCTGTCCGGCGATCCCGAAGAGGCCGGTGAGGTCGAGCGGGCCGGGCAGCGGGTAGACCTCGGCGTCGGAGATCTTCAGCTCGCGGACCAGCAGGTCGAGGACGTAGGGGTCGATGGACTCCTCGACCTCCAGGCGCACCGGGGGCCCGAAGCGGCGGCGCATGAGTTCCTTCTCCAGGGCCTGGAGCAGGTTCTCCGCGTCGTCCTCCTCGACCTCCAGGTCCTCGTTCCTGGTCACCCGGAACATGTGGTGGGCGAGCACCTCCATGCCGGGGAACAGCTCCTCCAGGTGTGCCGCGATCACGTCCTCCAGGGGGACGTACCGCTGCGGGGAGGCCTCCAGGAAGCGGGAGAGCAGCGGCGGCACCTTGACGCGCGCGAAGTGGCGGTGGCCGCTGACCGGGTTGCGGACGACCACGGCGAGGTTGAGGCTCAGGCCGGAGATGTACGGGAAGGGGTGCGCGGGGTCCACGGCGAGCGGGGTGAGGACCGGGAAGATCTGCTGCCGGAAGAGGGTGAAGAGCCGGGCCTGCTCCTTCTCGGTGAGCTCGGGCCAGCGGATCAGGTGGATGCCCTCGTCGGCGAGGGCCGGGGCGACGTCCTGCTGGTAGCAGGCGGCGTGCCGGGCCATGAGTTCGCGCGAGCGCGTCCAGATCAGGTCCAGGACCTCGCGCGGCTGGAGGCCGGAGGCGGACCGGGTGGCGACGCCGGTGGCGATGCGGCGCTTGAGGCCGGCGACGCGGACCATGAAGAACTCGTCGAGGTTCGAGGCGAAGATCGCGAGGAAGTTCGCCCGTTCGAGGAGGGGGGTCGTCGGGTCCTCGGCGAGTTCGAGGACGCGTTCGTTGAACGCGAGCCAGCTGCGCTCCCGGTCGAGGAAGCGTCCCTGCGGCAGCTCGTCGCCGTGTGTGCCGTCGTCCTCGTACGTGTCGGGATCGGCGTCGAGTTCGGCGTCGATGTCGGTCACGACGGCGCCGTTCACCACGTGGGCGCGGTGCGGCGCTATGGAGCCGAGGGACGACGTCCCGGACGGCGGTTCGGACGGCGTGGCGGAGGACTGGACCGGGACCTCGGCGGGCTGCTTGCTCATGGCCCCATTCTTCCGCGCGAAGGGGTGGTCGGGCGCGTCGGAGCGGGCCGTGGGGGAGGGAAGTCTCCCTTTGGGGAGGGCGGACACGGAGCGCTTCATTGCGTGAGCGTCGCAAGCGCGTCTGAATGGCCGGTAACGACGACATGTCGTACGGGAATCGGGGGCGGGGCCCTTGTCAGGTCCCCGCCCCCTGTCGGTCTACGCGTGTCCGCTACGGGTGCCGGGCGCGCAGGACCCGGAAGGCGGCGAGGGCCGTGAGGGCGGCGAGGGCGAGGACGATGCCGGACTCGATGAGCTGCGTGGGCCAGAAATGGGCGAAGGGGTGGTAGTCGAGGTACTGGGCGCTGATCGCCTCGTCGGAGCGGCAGCCGCCGCCGGGGACGTCCGAGCCGTAGCAGTAGTAGCCGGGGAGCCGCCGCCCGTCGGCCGTGATGAGCCCCTGGTCCACGGCCAGACCGCTCCCGGGCGTCTGGAGTGCGTACACGTTCTGGTACGCCTTGCCGGTGATCGTCCGTACCGGCAGGAAGTCCCAGCGGAAGGAGCCGAGGACGAGCAGGACCAGGCCGACCGCTCCGCCGGTGACGGCCATGGCCACGAGGGTGCGGCGGACCAGCTGGCCGACGAGGGCGCCGACGGCGACCGCGAGCAGGACGTACGAGGTGAGGACGGTGCCGGTGGCCTCGTACGGGCCGCGCTCGGCCCAGTGGAGGCCGTAGCTGCCGGAGACCCGCTGCCAGCCGATCAGGTAGACCGCCGTGAGGGCGAGGGTGGTCGCGAGGGAGGCGGCGGTCGCGGTGAGGAGCTTGGCACGGAGCCAGGCGGCGGGGGTGATCGACTGGGTGAGGGACAGCCTGTACGTCCCCGACTCGAACTCGCGGGCGATCAGCGGGCCCGCGACGAAGGCCCCGACGAGCAGGGGCAGTGCGAGCATGCCGTGGGAGAGCTGCTCCATGGCGCCGCGCAGCAGGTCGTAGCCCCGGCCCCATCGGTCGGGGAGTTCGGCGTCCGCGCTCGCGTCCCAGATCCGCAGCCCTCCGATCACGGCCAGGGACACTCCCACCGCCGCGGCTGCCAGCCACAGCGTCCGGCGGTACTGGCGGACCGTCACCCAGGTGGGGCCCTTCAGGGCGAGCGTGCTCATGCCGGGGCTCCTTCGGTGGTGCGCAGGTGGGCGAGGAGGAGGTCCTCCAGGGAGGGGGCCGTGGTGTCCCAGGGGCCTTCGACGGGGCCCTCGTGGCGCACCAGGGCGGTGAGCTGACGGCCCGTCGTGCGGGATTCGACGACCGTGTGCGGGGCGAGGTCGGCGATGGGGCCGGTGAGCAGGGTGTGGGCGGCCAGGAGCGCCTCGACGGGTCCGTCGAGGCGGACCCTGCCGCCGTGGAGCAGGAGGAGGTGGTCGCAGGCGCCCTCCAGCTCGGCGAGGATGTGCGAGGACATGACGACGCTGGTGCCGTGTTCGGCGGCGTCGGCCATGAGGAGGCCCATCAGCTGGTGGCGGGCGAGGGGGTCGAGGTCGGCCATCGGCTCGTCGAGCAGCAGCAGTTCGGGCCGTTTGCCGAGGGCGAGCGCGAGGGCGACGCGGGTGCGCCGGCCGCCGGAGAGGTCCCGTACGAGGGAGTCCGGATCGAGTTCGTCGGCGATCACCCGCCGGGCGGCGGCCTCGTCCCAGCGTCCGGGGTTGAGTTCGCGGCCCATGCGGAGGGTGTCGGCGACGCTGAGCCGGGGGTGGAGCGGCTTGTCCTGGGCGACGTACGCGAGGTGCTCGCGGGCCGGGGCGTGGATCGTGCCCTCGGTGGGACGGAGCAGGCCGGCGGCGAGGGCGAGGAGGGTGGACTTGCCGGCGCCGTTGGGGCCGACGAGGGCGCAGATCCGTCCGGCGGGGAGGGCGAAGTCGCAGCCCCGCAGGGCCCAGCCTCCGTGTCGCCTCCGGTAGCGCATGCCGAGGCCTTCGGCCTCGATGACCGTCTCGGTCATTCGTCCCCCTCGAATTGTTCCTTCAGTACGGATGTGAAGAGCGCTGCCACGTCCTCGCGTTCGAGGCCGGCGGCGCGTGCCCGGCGGGCCCAGTCGGCGAGTTCGCCGCGCAGCGGCGAGTCGGCGGGGCCGGTGCCGAGGGTGGCGCGGACGAAGGTGCCGAGGCCGCGGCGGGCCTCGACGAGTCCTTCGCGTTCGAGCTCCCGGTAGGCCTTGAGGACCGTGTTCGGGTTGATGGCCGTCGCTTCGACGACCTCGCGTGCGGTGGGCAGTCGGTCGCCGGGTTCCAGGAGGCCCATCCGGAGGGCCTGCTTCGTCTGCTGGACGATCTGGAGGTAGGTGGCGACACCACTGCGCCGGTCGATGCGGTACTCGACCACGTCCCTTCCACCACCCTTTCACTAATCAAGTAGTGAAAGGGTGGTGCAAAGAAGGGGGCGGTGTCAACCGCCCCCTCCCCCAGAGGACTTACGACTCCGTGCGGTACATCAGGTCCACCTCGTGCGTCGTGAACCCCAGCCGCTCGTACACCGTCACCGCGGCCGTGTTGTCCGCGTCCACGTACAGCATCGCCGTCGGCAGCCCCTGCGCCGCCAGGTGCCGCAGGCCGATCGCGGTCAGCGCCTTGCCGAGGCCGCCGCCCTGGGCGTCCGGCAGGATGCCCACCACGTACACCTCGCCCAGCTGCTCCTCGGCGTGCGTCTTCGTCCAGTGGAAGCCGACCAGGCGCCCGTCCCTCTCCGCGAGGAAGAAGCCCTTCGGGTCGAACCACGGCTCGGCCATCCGGTCCTCCAGGTCCCGCTGCGTGAGCGAGCCCTGCTCCGGGTGGTGCGCGAAGGCGGCGGCGTTGACGGCGAGCCAGGCCGCGTCGTCCGCACCGGGCGTGAAGGTCCGCACGGTGACGCCCTCGGGCAGCACCGGCTCCGGGATGTCGAGCGGCACCAGGGCGCGGCGCAGCTGGCGCAGCTCGCGGAAGAGCGTCAGGCCGAGGACCTGGGCGAGGTGCCGGGCCGCCGACTTGCCGCCGTGCGCCCAGACGCGCAGCCGCTTGCCGGAGGCGTTGAGCAGGGCGGTGCCGAGCGCCCGGCCGTGGCCGCGGCCCCGGTGGGAGGGGTGGACGACCAGCTCGGCGGCGGGGGCCTCGATCGGGTCGGTCTCCTCCAGCTGCGCGTAACCGTAGAGGTGGGGGCCGACGGTGAGGAGGAAGTGGCGTACCCCTTCGCGCCGGCCGTGCCGCAGGTAGAGCCGCCCCTGCTCGGACACGGCGTGCAGGCCGTCGGTGTGGTCGGCGGCCTCAAGGAGATCCAGTACGTCCTGGATCTGCTCGGGCGTGAGCTCGTCATACGTGTGGATCTGCCGTCCCGGTTCGAGGGCCGGCGCCGTGTCGGAAGTCATGGTGACGAGCCTACGGCGACACTTCGTCAGCCAAGGGCAACTGTCTTGTAACCCACTCCCCCCTGTTGCGCTACGCGCGTTGACTCTAGGCTGCACGCGCAACGGGGGAGTAGATCAACGCCGCGAAACGGGGCAAGGGGCCTAGGGGAGAGATGGCAGCGACACAGAGGAAGAACAAGACGGTACGGCGCGTTCTCGCCGCCGGCGCGGGGCTCGCCACCGTCGGCGCGCTCGTCGCCGCGATGCCGTCGGCCGGGGCGGCCGGGGACGCGTACGCCGCCGGGCATGGGACGAACGGCAAGGGGTGGGGGCGGATGGTCGACGTCCAGCTCCTCTCCTTCAACGACCTGCACGGCAACCTGGAGCCGCCGGCCGGCTCGTCCGGGCAGGTCACCCGGACCAAGGCGGACGGCACGACGGAGAAGATCGACGCCGGCGGTGTCGAGTACCTGGCGACCCACCTGCGCCAGGCCCGTCAGGGGAATCGTTACTCCATCACGGCCGCGGCCGGTGACCTGATCGGCGCCTCGCCGCTGCTGTCGGGCCTCTTCCACGACGAGCCCACCATCGGCGCGCTCAACAAGCTGGACCTGGACGTCACCTCGGTCGGCAACCACGAGTTCGACGAGGGCGCGCGCGAGCTGGCCCGGATGCAGAACGGCGGCTGTCACCCGACCGCCGGCTGCTTCGTCCAGGGCAAGAAGTTCAGGGGTGCCGACTTCCCGTACCTCACGGCGAACGTGACGGACGAGAAGACCGGCAAGCCGCTGCTCGACCCGTACTTCATCTGGGAGAAGGACGGCGTCAGGATCGGCTTCATCGGCGTGACCCTGGAGGGCACCCCGAACGTTGTCACCGCCGAGGGCGTCAAGGGCCTGAAGTTCGGCGACGAAGTCGAGACGATCAACAAGTACACGAAGATCCTGGAGCGCAAGGGCGTCAAGTCCATCGTCGCCCTGGTCCACGAGGGCGGCATGCCGGCCTCGCAGTCCGTGAACTACAACTGCGACGGTGACGGCGACGGTGAGGGCGAGGGCGTCTCCGGCGCGATCGTCGACATCGCGAAGAACGTGTCGCCGCAGGTCGACGCGCTGGTCACCGGCCACACGCACCAGGCGTACGTGTGCAGCATCCCGGACCCGTCGGGCAAGCCGCGTCTGGTCACCTCGGCGTCGTCGTTCGGCAAGCTGTACACGGACACCACGCTGACCTACGACCGCCGCACCAAGGACATCGTCCGCACCGCGGTCGCCTCGGCCAACCACGTCGTCACGCGTGACGTCCCGAAGGCCGCGGACCTCACCAAGCTGATCGAGGACTGGAAGACGATCGCCGCCCCGGTCGCGAACCGCCCGCAGGGCTGGATCGCCGCCGACATCAACGGCCGCGGCTCCACGGCGTACGAGAAGCCGCTCGGCGACGTGATCGCCGACGCGCAGCTGGAGGGCCTGGCCCCGGCGGACAAGGGCGGCGCGCAGCTGGCCCTGATGAACCCGGGCGGCATCCGCTCGGACCTCGTCTTCAAGGCGTCCGGCGCCGAGGGCGACGGCGTGGTGACGTACGGGGAGTCCTTCACCGTGCAGCCCTTCACCAACATGATGAACGTGGTCGACCTGTCCGGTGCGAACCTCATCGCCGCGCTGAAGCAGCAGGTCAGCGGCTCGAACCAGACCTCGATCAAGATCCTCCAGGTCTCGAAGGGCCTCACCTACACGCTCGACATGACGAAGACGGGCGCCGACCGCGTCGTCGACGGCACGATCAAGCTGAACGGCGAGGCGATCGACCCGTCGAAGACCTACCGCGTCGCGATGAACGAGTTCCTCGCGGGCGGCGGCGACGGCTTCGCGGCCCTGGCCACCGGCACCAACAAGCTGGTGGGCGCCTCGGACCTCGACGTCTTCAACGCCTACCTGGCGGCCCACTCCTCGGCGGCGGCCCCGCTTCAGGTGCCGGCCGCGGACCGCATCACGGTCGTGCAGTAGCAGGAGCAGGAGCAGGAGCAGGAGCAGTACCAGTCCTCGCGGACCTCTGAGGGGGCGGCGAACCGTTGCGACGGCTCGCCGCCCCCTCGGCGTACCGGAGGCGTACCGGAGGCACTCTGGTGGTGTTGTCGTGAACCTGCCATAGTCCGGGCATGGAGCGACGACGTCTACTCATCGGGGCCCTCGGGGCCGGAGCCGCACTGGTCGTCGGCGCGCCCGCCGCGTCGGCCGCGTCCGCCGCGGACACGCGCGCGTGGATGGGCGCACACGGCGACGGGACCGATCTGCGGCGGCTCACCATCCCCGGGACGCACGACTCGGGCGCCCGGTTCGGCGGTCCCTGGAGCGAGTGCCAGAACACCACCATCGCCCAGCAGCTGGACAGCGGCGTCCGGTTCCTGGACGTGCGGTGCCGGGTGACCGGCGGGTCCCTCGCCATCCACCACGGCGCCTCCTACCAGAACATGATGTTCGGCGACGTCCTCGTCGCCTGCCGCGACTTCCTCGCCGCGCACCCCTCCGAGACCGTCCTCATGCGCGTCAAGCAGGAGTACTCCGAGGAGTCCGACGCCGTCTTCCGTTCCGTCTTCGACGACTGCCTCGACGGGCGCGGGTGGCGCTCCCTCTTCCGCATCGGGGACTCCCTGCCGCTCCTCGGCGAGGCGCGCGGGAAGGTCGTCCTGCTCGCCGACAACGGCGGGCTCCCCGGACTCCGCTGGGCGGACCCCGGCGTCTTCGCCGTCCAGGACGACTGGAACGCCCTGCCCGATGCCAAGTACCCCAAGGTCCAGGCCCACTTCCGCGCCGCCGTCGCCCAGCCCGGCCGGCTCTACGTGAACTTCGTCAGCACCTCCGCCTACCTCCCGCCCCGCTGGAACTCCGACCGGCTGAACCCCTGGGTCCACGGCTTCCTGGACAGCGCCGAGCTCGCCGGACGCGTCGGACTCGGGATCGTGCCCCTGGACTTCCCGAACACCCGGGCGGGACTCGTGGAGGCCCTGCTGCGGCACAACTAGCGCCGCGGCCCTCACAGCTCCGGCGGAGGTGTCGGCGCCCCCGGCAGCCGGAGGGTCGCCGTCGTGCCGCCGCCCTCCGCCGGCGCCAGGGAGACCGTGCCGCCCGCCTGCTGGACCGTGCGCGCCACGATCGACAGGCCCAGGCCCGAGCCCGGCAGGCTGCGGGCCGACGGGGAGCGCCAGAAGCGGTCGAAGACGTGCGGGAGCTCCTCCGGAGGGATGCCGGGGCCCTGGTCGCGGACGGTCAGCTCGCCCCGCATCAGGGTCACCTCGACCGTGCCCCGCGGCGGGGAGAACTTCACCGCGTTGTCCAGCACGTTCACCAGGGCCCGTTCGAGCGACGGTGCCTCGGCCCGCACGTACCAGGGCGCCAGGTCCGTCACGAAGACGATCTCGGGGCCGCGCAGCCGCGCCCGGTCCAGGGCCGTCCGCAGGATCGTGTGGAGCGGGACCACTTCGAGCGGGCCCGGCTGGACCGCGTCCGGGCGGGCCAGCTCCTGGAGGTCGCCGATCAGCGAGGCCAGCTCCGTCATCTGCGCCTTCACGGAGGCCATCAGGGCCCGTCGGTCGTCCGGCGGCAGCGCCCGGCCGGTCTCCTCGCTGCGCGCGAGCAGCTCCACGTTCGTACGGAGGGAGGTCAGCGGCGTCCGCAGCTCGTGGCCCGCGTCCGCGATCAGCTGCGCCTGCCGGTCCCGGGAGCTCGCGAGCGCCGCCGTCATCGCGTTGAAGGAACGGGACAGACGGGCGATCTCGTCCTCGCCCTCCACCGGGATGCGGACCGTCAGGTCCTCGGTCGCGGCGACGTGCTCGACCGCGTCCGTCAGCCGGTTCACCGGTTCGAGGCCGGTCCGCGCGACCCACAGGCCGGCCGCGCCCGCGCCGACGACGCCGATCCCGGAG
This sequence comes from Streptomyces sp. NPDC096079, assembly GCF_040303145.1. Lineage (NCBI taxonomy): Bacteria > Bacillati > Actinomycetota > Actinomycetes > Kitasatosporales > Streptomycetaceae > Streptomyces > Streptomyces sp. NPDC096079. The sequence goes on along the minus strand of NZ_JBEOST010000015.1, from coordinate 143,476 downwards.
ACCAGGAGCAGCACCCAGCCGAGCGTGGACATCGAGTTGTCGATCTCGGAGAGCGGCCGGGCGACGGAGACCGCGAGCCCGACGGGGCCCTCCTGCGGGTAGGTGTAGACCCGCATCTCACGCCCGGCCTCGTCCTTCACGGTGTGCAGGGCGTACGCCAGCTGCCCGCGCGCCACCGCGAGGTCGGCGGTCCCGGCGGGGATCGCGGCCTCCCCCGAGGTGCACACGCCGCCGTTGCCGAGGATGACCTGCACGGTGTACGAGCCCGCCACCGGCGGGGGCGTGTCGCCCTGGCGGCACATCGCGAGCAGGGTCTGCACACCGTTCGCGTCCAGGCGGGTGCCGCGCAGCGAGGAGTCCATCTCGTTCTCCAGCTGCGCCCGCGTCAGGATCCAGCAGGCCAGCGACACCGCCGCGACGGCGACCGCGACCGCGAGCGCGGTGAGCAGCGCGAGCCGCGAGCGCAGCGGCCGCGAGCGGAACCAGTTCCTCAGGGGGACCGTCACTCCCCTCCTCCTCCGCGCAGCGCGTAGCCCACGCCCCGTACGGTGTGGACGAGGCGCGGCTCGCCGCCGGCCTCGGTCTTGCGCCGCAGATACATCACGTACACGTCCAGCGAGTTGGAACTGGGCTCGAAGTCGAAGCCCCACACGGCCTTCAGGATCTGCTCCCGGGTGAGGACCTGGCGCGGGTGCGCCAGGAACATCTCCAGGAGGGTGAACTCGGTCCGGGTCAGCTCCACGGTCCGCCCGCCGCGGGTCACCTCGCGCGTGGCCAGGTTCATCCGCAGGTCCTCGAAGGCCAGGACGTCGTCCTCGGCGGGGGCGGCGGACGGCGCGGCGTAGGAGCTGCGGCGGAGCAGGGCCCGGATGCGGGCGAACAGCTCGTCCAGCTCGAAGGGCTTCACCAGGTAGTCGTCCGCGCCGGCGTCGAGGCCGGTGACCCGGTCGCCGACCGTGTCCCGGGCGGTGAGCATGAGGATCGGCACCGTCGAGCCGGCGGCCCGGATGCGGCGGGCCGCCGTCAGCCCGTCCATGCGGGGCATCTGGACGTCGAGGACGACGAGGTCGGGGGCGTACGACTCCATCGCGGCGAGCGCGTCGAGGCCGTCGACGGCGTCGAGCGTCGCGTACCCCTCGAAGGCGAGGCTGCGGCGCAGGGCCTCCCGCACCGCGGGCTCGTCGTCGACGATGAGGATGCGCTCGGCTTCGTTCTGCTGTCCCGTCATGGGGTCAGCGTCCCATGTGCTCAGTTGCCGCCGCCCGAGCGGAGACTGTCCAGGTCGGCCTTCACCGTGTCGACCGGGATCGCGAATCCGAGGCCGACGCTTCCGGCGGTGGAGCCGCTCGAAGAACTGGGCGAATACATGGCCGAATTGATTCCGATGATCTCGCCGTTCATATTGATCAAGGCGCCGCCGGAATTCCCGGGATTGAGCGAGGCGTCGGTCTGGATCGCCTTGTACGTGGTCTTCGACGAGCCCGTGTCGCCGTTGAACTGCTGTCCGCCGAACTCGAACGGCCAGCCCTGCCGCGGGTCCCACTGCTGCCCGCCCTGCTGCTGCTCCTGGCCGCCGCCGTCCTCGTCCTTGGCGACGGTCACGTCCCGGTCGAGGGCGGAGACGATGCCGCTGGTGACCGTGCCCGTCAGGCCCTCGGGGGAGCCGATCGCGACGACCTCGTCGCCGACCTTCAGCCGCGAGGAGTCGCCGAGCGTGGCGGCCTTCAGCCCGGAGGCGCCCTGGAGCTTGATGAGGGCGAGGTCCTTGTCGGGGTCCGTGCCGACGACCTCCGCCTGGTACGTCTTGCCGTTGCTGAGCTGCACGGTGACGGAGGACGCGCCGGAGATCACGTGGTTGTTGGTGACGATCTCGCCGTCGGAGGTGATGATCACGCCCGAGCCGGTGGACTTGCCGGAGTTCGAGGTCGCCGAGATCTCCACGATGGAGGGGGAGACCGCCTCGGCGACCCCGGCGACGGTGCCCTTGCTGCCGGAGGAGACGTTGGTGCCGCTGACGACGGGGGCGGAGGCGCTCACGGAGCCCTGGTCGGAGGTGAGGTTCTGGAGCAGCGTCGCCGTGCCGCCGCCGACCGCGGCGGCGGCGATGGCCACGGCCGCCATGAGCCCGACGCCCCGCTTGGCACGGCGGCGGGGCGAGGGGGCCGGGGCGGGGACGGCGGCGACGAGCGGCGGGTCCACCGGCGGCGGCACGTGGCCGCCCGAGGGCCAGATGGTCGTGCCCGGCTCGGTGCTGAGGGGCTGCGTCGGCTCGTACGGGGGCCTCGGCGGCTGCGGCGGGTAGTACGGCTGCTGAGGCTGCTGCTCCTGGAAGTCCGTCATGGCCAACACTCTCGGAGCTGTTCATGAGAGCCGTCTGAGGAGCGGCTGAGAAGCCCGACAGAAGCCTGTATGCCCGATATAAAGGCTCCTGCGGGACCCGCTCGGCCGGTCGGTCCGGTCAGGCGTCGGCGCAGCCGCAGGAGCGGCGGACCACCAGGGCCGACGGGAAGAGCTTCACCCGCTCGCGGCGCGAGCCCGAGACCCGCACCGAGTCGTCCAGGACCAGGTCCACGGCCGCCCGGGCCATCGCGGGCCGGTCCGAGGAGACCGTGGTCAGCGGCGGATCGGTGAGCGCCGCCTCCTTCACGTCGTCGAAGCCCGCGACGGCCAGCTCCGTCGGCACCTCGATGCGCAGCTCACGGGCGGCCCGCAGGACGCCGAAGGCCTGGTCGTCGGTGGAGCAGAAGATGGCCGGCGGCCGGTCGGGGCCGGCCAGCAGCTTCAGCGCGACCTGGTAGGCGTCGTAACGGTTGTACGGCGCCTGGAAGAGGCGGCCCTCGATCGAGAGGCCGGCCTCCAGCATGGCCCGCCGCCAGCCCTCCTCGTGGTCCGCGACGGGGTCGCCGACGGCCGGGGTGTTCGGGACGCCGCCGAGGCACGCCACGTACGGGTGGCCGTGCTCCAGGAGGTGGCGGGTGGCGAGCTGGGCGCCGCCGATGTCGTCGGTCACGACGGCCACGTCGTCGATCGCCTCGGGCCGCTCGTGCAGCAGCACCACGCGCGCGTCCCAGGCCTCGATCTCGCTCGCGGCCTGCTCGCTCATGCCCTGGCTGACCAGGATCAGTCCGGAGACCCGCATGCCGAGGAAGGCCCGCAGATAGTGGACCTCGCGCTCGGTGCGGTAGTCGGAGTTGCCGACGAGGACCATCTTCCCGCGCTCGGCGGCGGCCTGCTCGACCGCGTGCGCCATCTCCGCGAAGAACGGCTGCCGCGCGTCCGGGACGATCATGCCTATGAGGTCGGTGCGCCGCGAGGCCATCGCCTGGGCCACCCGGTCGGGCCGGTAGCCCAGCTCCTTGATGGCGGCGAGGACACGCTCGCGCGTGGCCGGGGCGACCGGCCGGGGTCCGTTGTTGATGACGTAGCTCACGACGGCGGTAGAAGTACCCGCAAGTCGCGCTACGTCATCCCGCGTCACCTTGGCCACGCGCGGCAGTCTACGCGGGGTGACCTACCTACCGGCAGGTCGCATTGTGGCATCCGCCACGTTCCTGTCCTCCGAGGGGGTGATCTCCTCCGTGGCTCCCTTGACGCGGGCGCCCGCGCGGGCCTCCTCCTTGGCGCGGGCCTCCTCCGCCGCCCGCTCGACCTTCTCGGGCGTGACGAAGCGGTAGCCGACGTTCCGGACGGTGCCGATGAGCGACTCGTGCTCGGGGCCCAGCTTCGCCCGCAGTCGCCGCACGTGGACGTCGACCGTACGGGTGCCGCCGAAGTAGTCGTACCCCCACACCTCCTGGAGGAGCTGGGCGCGGGTGAAGACCCGGCCCGGGTGCTGCGCGAGGTACTTGAGCAGCTCGAACTCCTTGAAGGTGAGGTCCAGGACCCGGCCCTTCAGCTTCGCGCTGTACGTCGCCTCGTCGACCGACAGGTCGCCGTTGCGGATCTCCATCGGGGAGTCGTCGGCGACGATCTGCTGACGGCCCATGGCGAGCCGCAGCCGCGCCTCGACCTCGGCCGGTCCCGCCGTGTCCAGGAGGACGTCGTCGATGCCCCAGTCGGCGGTGACGGCCGCGAGACCGCCCTCCGTGACGACGAGGATCAGCGGACAGCCGGGCCCGGTGGAGCGCAGCAGCTGGCAGAGCGAACGCACCTGGGGGAGGTCGCGCCGGCCGTCGACGAGGATCACGTCCGCGCCGGGGGTGTCCACGAGCGCGGGGCCCTCGGCGGGGGCCACGCGCACGTTGTGCAGCAGCAGGCCGAGTGCGGGGAGCACCTCGGTCGACGGCTGGAGGGCGTTCGTCAGGAGCAGCAGAGAACTCATCGCGCCGCACCTTCTTCGGTCGTCGTCGATCCGTCGGTCGTCGATCCGTCGTGCGTCGTCGTTCGCTCGTCCATGACGTCGGTTCCTCCTCGGTCCCTGCGAGGACGTCTATGTGTGCTCACGTGTGGCTCTCGCGCCCTGAGAGCTCTTGTTCATCCGTCCGTAACAACGGTCGGAAAACACAAAAGGACCCGGGGGCTGCGTTGCCCGGATCCTCTGGCAAGCAGAATAGCCCACATGAGTTCCGAGGCAGAGGGTCGATTTCACATCCTGGATGTTTCCTCGCTCACTTCCGTCCACCGCGGCATGACCCGGCGCGCAATGCTGCGTACCGATGACGGTGTCCGGATCGAGGCGGTTTACGAACCCTCACGGGCAAGTGTCACCGATACGGCCGTCGTCCTCGCCCACGGCTTCACCGGGTCGGCCGACCGGCCCGCCGTCCGGCGCGCCGCCGGCGTCCTCGCGGAGCGCGGCGCGGCCGTCGTCACCTTCTCCTTCCGCGGTCACGGCCGCTCCGGCGGCCGCTCCACGGTCGGCGACCGGGAGGTCCTCGACCTGTCCGCCGCCGTCCGCTGGGCCCGTGAGCTCGGCCACGCGCGCGTGGCGACCCTCGGCTTCTCCATGGGCGGCTCGGTGGTGCTGCGCCACGCGGCCCTGGAGCGGGGCACGCGGGGCAGCGCCGACGCGGTGGCCGCCGTGTCCGCGCCGGCCCGCTGGTACTACCGGGGGACGGCCCCGATGCGCCGCGTCCACTGGGTGGTCACCCGGCCCGCGGGCCGCCTCGTCGGACGGTACGGATTCGGCACCCGGATCGACAGCCGGACCTGGGACCCCGTGCCGCTGTCCCCGGTGGAGGCGGTGCCGCTGATCGCGCCGACCCCCCTGCTGATCGTGCACGGCGACCGGGACGCGTACTTCCCGCTCGACCACCCGCGCACGCTGGCCGCCGCCGGCGACGCGGAGCTCTGGCTGGAGCGGGGCATGGGCCACGCGGAGAACGCCGCCGGAGAGGAGCTGCTCAGCCGGCTCGGGGACTGGCTCACGCGCGCGCGGCCCGGGACCGGGTCCCCGCGCGCATAGCCCATCATGGGGGGCGGCGCGCACACGAATGAAGGGAGCGCCGCTATGGCAGCGGGAACCATCCGCTACTGGGCCGCGGCCAAGGCCGCCGCCGGAGTCGCCGAGGAGCCGTACACCGCCGGGACCCTGGCGGAGGCCCTCGACGCGGTCCGCGCGAAGCACCCGGGCGAGCTCGCCCAGGTCCTCAAGAGGTGCTCGTTCCTGGTCGACGGGGACCCCGTCGGGACCAGGAGCCATGAGACGGTACGGCTTGCCGAGGGCGGCACCGTCGAGGTGCTCCCCCCGTTCGCAGGAGGGTGAACCCCAGAGCATGAGCAACGACCACTACTACGGCGGGCAGCAGCACGACCCGTACGCGAACGGGCCGCAGGACCCCGCCGAGGTCACGCAGACCTGGGAGGGCCAGACCTGGGACACCCAGTACCAGCCGGCCGTCTCGTACGAGCAGGTCCGGGCCGCCCGGTCCGCGCAGACCCCCCTGCCGCAGGAGGCGTACCCGCAGCAGCCGTACGAGGGGCAGGGCTACGACGGGCAGGGGTACGAGCAGCAGGCGTACACCTCGCAGGGCGGGACCGCCGGGTACTACGCGGAGCCCGTCGCCGAGCCGGTGGCCGCCGTGCCCGAGCCCCTCGTCCCCGGCGCCGAGCCGGTGGCCGCCGTGGCCGAGCCGGTGCCCGCCCCGCCCGCCGCCGTGGCCCACGAGGGGCCCGCCTACTCCTCGCCCACCACCTCGGGGAACACCCGCGTCACCGACGCCCAGCGCGCCCGCGCCGAGGGCCGGTCGCCGATCATCGACCCCGGCATGCGGCCCGCCGCCCTCACCGCCGTCCTCGGCCTGCTCCTCGCGGGCGGCGCCTCCCTCGGCACGTACGGACTGCTCGTCCCGCTCGTCCTGCTCCAGGGCCTCACCGCCGCCGGCTGGTTCCGGCTCAACGGCATGTGGCCCGCCCGCCAGGGCATCGCCCTCGCCTTCCTCGGCGGCCTCGTCGCCGACGCCGCCCTCCTCGCCGCCGGCCGGGAGCAAGCCGCCGCCGCGATCCTCGGCACCCTGGGCGTCTGGGTGCTGCTCTGCCTCGTCCTCCAGCTGCGCAGCCATGCCGACCCCGACGAGCGCATGTACGGCCTGATGGCCACCATCGCCTCCGCCGCCCTGACGGTCGTCGCCACCGGACACCTCGGCGCCGCCCCGGACGCGGTGGTCGTCGGCGGGACCGCGGTCGCCGCCGCCGTCCTCGCCCGGGCGCTGCCGCTGCCCGGGCCGGTCTCCGCCGTCGCCGCCCTGCTCGCCGCGGCGGGCGCCGGGATCGCGGCCGGCGGCTTCACCGACCTCGGCACCTCCGGGGCCCTGCTCGGTCTCGGCGCCGGCGTCTGCGCGCTGATCGGTCTGCGGGTGGCCGCCTACGACTACCCGTCGCGCTTCGTCCACATGACCGCGGGCGTCGCGCTGCCGCTCACCGCCGCCGCGCCCGCCGTCTACCTGCTGGGCCGGGCGCTCGCCTGACCGGCGGTCCCTCCGGCCACGGGAACCAACCGGCCCCCTGACACGTCGATCTTCGTGTCGGGGGGCCGGAACTGTTAAGGGACGCACAACGGGGGGACGCTCAGCCCATGCGAGCACTGCGGATTCTGTTGATCGTGGCCGTCGTGCTGGGCGGGATCCTCGTCGGGATCGACCGGCTGGCCCTGTCGTACGCCGAATCGGAGGCGTCGAGCCGGGTGCGGCTCTCGGGTGCGCCCGCGCGGTCCATCGAGGTCGACATCAAGGGCTTCCCCTTCCTCACCCAGGTCGCGGACAAGCGGTTCGACGAGGTCGACGTGAAGGCGACCGGGGTCACGGCGACGGCCGGCGACAAGCGCATCGAGGTCGGCGAGCTGACCGTGGCCCTGCGGGACGTGACCGTCACCGGCGACTGGGCGGGCGCGAAGGCCGGCTCCGCGACCGGCACGGCCCTCATCTCGTACGCGGACCTGACCGCCGCCTCCGACCGCGAGGCCACCGTGGCCTACGGCGGCGACGGCAAGGTGAAGGTCACCGGCAGCGTCCGCATCCTGGGCCGCAGCCTGACCCGTACGGTCCTGTCCACGGTGACCGTCGTGAACGGCGACACGATCAAGGTCCGCGCCGACGAGGTGCCGGGCTCCGGCATCCCGGGCGTGGAGGACCTGGTCCGCGCGCGCACCGACTTCGAGCGCCCGATCGGGATGATCGGCGGCATGAAGGTGGAGAAGGTCGAGCCGCGCCCGGACGGCCTGGCGGTCACCGTGACGGGCAAGGACGTCGTCCTCGCGGGCTGAGGAGCCCCGGGGGAGCGCATTTTTCACATGCTGAGACACCCCCGTCCGATCCGCAGAAAGCACAACGGACACCTCGGTGCGGAGGCGTCCGGAGCCGACGCGCGCCGTGATCACGTCTCGCATCTCGGACGATCGCGTCTCAAAATACGACACACCGGTGACACGGCCGCCTGTCCGTCCCTACGATCGAGGGCATGAAGCGACAGGCGGAACTCACGAAGCGGCGGGCAGTAGACCTGTGCCGCGTCGCCGCCATGCTCTGTCGCTCAGTCTGAGCGGGACGCCGGATCCCGTATCCCTCAGGCCCTTCGACCGAGGTCGGGGCCGCCCTGTGCAGAGCCGTACGCACGTCCGATGTCCGTACGCACGCGACGACGCGTACCGCACCACACACCCGCACCACCGCAGCACGCCCCCGCACACTGCCCCGGAGGAGAACAGCATGGCTCGCAGCGACGTCCTGGTCGACGCGGACTGGGTCGAGGCCAACCTCGACAACCCGCAGGTCGCCATCGTCGAGGTCGACGAGGACACCTCGGCCTACGAGAAGAACCACATCCGCAACGCCATCCGGATCGACTGGACCAAGGACCTGCAGGACCCGGTCCGCCGCGACTTCATCGACCAGGAGGGCTTCGAGAAGCTCCTCTCGGCGAAGGGCATCGCGAACGACACCACGGTCGTCCTCTACGGCGGCAACAACAACTGGTTCGCCTCCTACGCCTACTGGTACTTCAAGCTCTACGGCCACCAGGACGTCAAGCTCCTCGACGGCGGCCGCAAGAAGTGGGAGCTCGACTCCCGCGACCTCGTCGCCGAGGTGCCGGCCCGCCCGGCCACCGAGTACAAGGCCAAGGCCCAGGACGCCTCGATCCGCGCCTTCCGCGACGACGTCGTGGCCGCGATCGGCGCCCAGAACCTGGTCGACGTCCGCTCGCCCGACGAGTTCTCCGGCAAGCTGCTCGCCCCGGCGCACCTCCCGCAGGAGCAGTCGCAGCGCCCCGGCCACGTGCCGAGCGCCCGCAACATCCCGTGGTCGAAGAACGCCAACGACGACGGCACGTTCAAGTCGGACGAGGAGCTCAAGGCCCTCTACGAGGACGAGCAGGTCGACCTGGCGAAGGACACCATCGCCTACTGCCGCATCGGCGAGCGCTCCGCGCTGACCTGGTTCGTCCTGCACGAGCTGCTTGAGGTCCCGAACGTCAAGAACTACGACGGTTCCTGGACCGAGTACGGCTCCCTCGTCGGCGTCCCGATCGAGCTCGGCGCCAACAAGTAGTCCCCGGACACCTCCCCTTCTCCGGACCCCTCGACCGTAAGGACAGAACGACATGTGTGGAGCGCAGCCCGGCGGCCCCGACGCCTCGACGATCAAGCCCGGTGAGACCACCATCCAGGGCTTCGTGACCAAGGACGGCGAGCCCGTCACCGGTTACGTCCGCCTCCTGGACTCGACCGGCGAGTTCACGGCCGAGGTCCCGACCTCCGCCACCGGCCAGTTCCGTTTCTACGCGGCCGAGGGCACCTGGACCGTCCGCGCCCTGGTCCCCGGCGGCACCGCCGACCGCCAGGTCGTGGCCCAGAAGGGCGGCCTGGCCGAGGTCGCCATCGCGGTCTGACCCGCGACTTCCGAACGGCCGGAGGGCCGTGCCTCCTGGGGGGTTGGACGCCATTCCAGGACCTGAGGCACGGCCCTCCGGTCTGTCCGCGTACGGGGCGCGGTCGTACGCTGAAGGTGTGTACGCGCGACGTCGTCACGTCTACTTCTGGATGATGGGCGCCTGCCTGGTTCTGTTCGTGGGCGCGTGGGCCGTCGTCCGGCTCTTCTCCATGCCGGTCGCGATCGGCATGTGCGTCGTCGCCATGGTCATCCCCCCGGTCGCCGCGATGGTCGCGAACCGCCGGGGCCCGGAGGACCGCTGGTGGGACGATCCGTCGGGGGACCCGCAGTCGGACGAGTGGTGGGACGAACTCGACGGGAAGAAGCGCCGCGAGCGGTGACGGTACCGGGGTGAGGGCAAGAGCCCCGCGAGCGGTGACGGTACCGGGGTGGCCGGGAGTCGGCGGACGGAGTCCGGCGCAGCGGTCCGATGCCCGTGAGGCGCCCCGGCGCCGAGCGGTGTGAGGGGCGCGTCGGGGGTGGGGTCAGTAAACGAGGGCCTGGGTCTCGTCGGCCATCGCCTCCTGGACGAAGACCTGGGCACCCGCGATGCGGATGCCCTTCAGGACGTCAGCCTCCGTGATCTCGCGGCGGGCCGCGCACTGCGTGCAGAGGGTGATGCCGCCGGCCGCCAGGATCGAGTCGATCAGGTCCGGCAGCGGTGCGGCGTGCGGGAGGTCGAACTCCGCCGCACGGCCCGGGAGGGCGAACCAGGAGGACTCGCCGGTCAGCCAGAGCGAGACCTCGACACCGCTGGCGACGGCGACGGCGGCCACCGTGAAGGCCTGGGAGCAGCGTTCGGGGGCGTCGGCCCCTGCGGTCACCTTGATCACGAGCTTCTTCGCCATATGCCGAACTGTAATGCGCGGCACTGCAACCTCATGCGCCCCTCGCGTGTCAGCTGTGTGCGCGGATGAACGGAATCCGCGCTTCAGGTCTCGTGGGGGGACTCTTGAGCATCGAAGAAAGCATCCGAAGTACGGATACGAGCGCACCACCCGAGCCGGAGACGGCCGCGGAAACCGCGCCTCCGGTCCGACCGCCGCGCCGAGTGCTCCGTACCGCCGGGCTCATCGCCCTCGCCGCCGTCATCGGCCTCGTCGCCGGCACCGCCGTCGGCTACGGCATCCAGGCCGACCGCGAACCCACCGCGCTCCCGCCGCTGAACCAGCCCGGCCTCGCCTACCCGGCGAAGCCGCTCCCGAAGGGCCAGGAGCCGGCGCCGCTGTCGGCGAAGGAGGACCACCAGGCGAAGGCCCAGGGCGACCTGCGGAAGCTGCTGGTGCCCAGGCCCGCGGGGGCGGAGCCCGCCGGCGAGGACGGGTGGCAGTCGCTGTCCGGGTACGTCAACGGCTTCACGCGGCCCGACAGGGCGCTGGAGTTCCAGCTGGACCAGGGCATCCGGCGGATCGCCACGCGCGGGTGGCGGGTGGGCGAGTACCGGAGGGTCGAGATCAGTCTGGTCCAGTACCGCTCCACCTCCGGGAACGGCGCCCTGGAGCACACGACGGGCCAGCAGGGCTACGCCATCTCGGACGGGAGGTCCGGTTCGTTCGGGCAGCCGGTGAAGGGCTCCGGGAACGGCCGCTACTTCGTCTACCCGGTGGAACGGGAGGCGGGATACATGGACTCCTACGTGGCCCGCGCGTTCATCCAGCGCGGCGACATCGCGATCACGATCCTCATGTCCGACACGAAGAAGATCGCCGAGAGCGAGATCCGCTCTCTGGCCGAGCGACAGCTGGGGCGCCTGTGAGCGAGGAGAAGTCCGGGGGCCGCACGCGCCGGACCCTGAGGAACGCGCTGACGGGCGTGCTCGTGCTCGGCGTCGTCGGCGGGGGCGTCGCGTACACCGCGGTCACCGTCGACGGTGCCGACCGCTCGGCGCCCACCGTGGCGTGGGCGGAGCCGAGCTCCACCGCCACCCCCGCCGACCCGGCGGCCGGGATCGCCCGGGGCCGGGCGTCCACACCCCTGAGCAAGCTGCTCCTGCCGGTACCGGAGGGGTACGCGCTCGGCGCGGACATCGCCGGATACGGCAACGACGACGAGCTGGAGGCCCGGCGGGCCGCCGCCCTCCTCAAGCAGACGGGCCGGGGCTTCTACGGGAAGAAGCGCCGCGCGTACGAGAAGGAGGTCGACCGGCTCGGCATCCAGGGCATGGCGATGCGTTCGTACGCCTCGGAGGACAGCACCCTCCAGGCCGAGGTGCTCATCCTGCGGATGAAGGACAGGAAGCGGGTCAGGGAGTTCTTCCAGACCCGCAAGCGCATGTCCGAGGTCCTGGAGCTGCGCAAGGGCCCGAAGATCAAGGAGCACGCGAAGAACTCCGCCTGCTACCTGGGGCCCGAGCCCGAGAAGCCCGAGCAGCGCGGGGACGAGGAGCGGACCCCCGACCTGCAGGCCATGATCTGTTCGGCGTACGACGGCGAGGTCATGGTCACCGTCACGGCGTTCGGCGCCGCGCCCTTCGACCAGAAGGCCGTCGCCGGCCTCGTCGAGAAGCAGCTCCGTCACATCGCGTCCCCGGGGGAGTACGTATGACCGAGCAGATGACCGAGCAGACGACGGACGCGGCCGTCGCCGAGACGTCCGCCCCCGCCCCGGCTCCCGCGGCCCGCTCGGCCCGGCGGGTCCTGTGGGCCGTCGCCCGCTGGACGGCCGCCGTCGTCGTGTGCGGCGGTGTCGGCGCGGGCACCGCCATGGGGATCACCGCCCTGGACCGGACCGACGTGCCCGGTCTGGAGACGGAGAGCGACGGCCGCTGGGAGTACCCGGCGCTCCGGCTCCCCGCGCTGCCCGTGGACCGGCCGCGGCCCTTCACCGAGGGCAACGAGGGCGAGGTCCACCACGCCGACGTGCGCGAGCTGCTGCTGCCCGCGCCGGCCGGTGCGACGCCCGACCCGAAGCTGAACGGCGGGTTCGTGCCGACGGAGGCGTACCTCTCCCTCTACGGGAAGGACATCCGCGACGACCTGCGCAAGAGCCTCGCCGACTCCACGCTGCGGCACATCGCCGCCCGGGGGTGGACGACCCCCGACGGCACCCGGACCAGCATCCACCTGCTCCGGTTCAGCTCCGTGGCGTACGCCGAGGAGTACCGCGTCACGGCCCTGGAGGCGGAGGGCGCGGACGGGCTCAAGGCCCTGCCGGACGGGGTGGAGGCCTTCGTCCCCGAGGGCTTCGCGGACGACATCCAGGTCCCGGAGACGGGCGCGTACGCCTTCCGCGAGAAGGAGCCGTACGGACCCGAGCAGGTCCGCTGGGCGTACGTGCAGGCCGGTGACACCCTCGCGCTGATCACCCAGACGCGTGCGGGCGGGGCGCTCGCCGTGCCGTTCCAGCAGACGGTCACCCTGCAGAACCAGCTCCTCGGCTGATCGTCCGCGAGACCCACCTCACCGAGTGGGCCGGACCCCCGCCCACTAAGCTGGGGTCCGGCCCGTTCCGCCTTCACCGCTCAGTCGAGGAGCACCCCGTGATCGTTTTCTTCGAAACCCTCCTGGTCCTGGTCGCCGTCGGCGTGATCGCCTTCGCCGGTCTGACCGTGAAGAAGCTGTACCAGGGCCAGCGGTAACCACTTCTAGAGAACGCCAGAGCTGCTCATGATCGAGATCCCGTCCGACCTCAACCCGGACCTCGTCCCCCTCGCGTTCCTGCTCGGTACGTGGGAGGGCGCGGGTGTCTCCGACTTCCCCGGCGCCGAGAAGTGCAACTTCGGCCAGTCCGTGACGTTCAGCCACGACGGCCGTGACTTCCTCGAGTACACCTCGCACTCCTGGGTCCTGGACAACGAGGGCAACAAGGTCCGTCCGCTGGAGAGCGAGAGCGGCTACTGGCGGATCGACAAGAACCGCAAGGTCGAGGTCGTCATGGTCCGCGACCAGGGCATCGTCGAGATCTGGTACGGCGAGCTCGCCGACCAGAAGCCGCAGATCGACCTCGCGACGGACGCCGTCGCCCGGACCGCGGCCTCGGACGCGTACAGCGGCGGCAAGCGGCTCTACGGCTACGTGAAGAGCGACCTGATGTGGGTGGGCGAGAAGGCGACCCCCGAGGTACCGCTCCGGCCGTACATGTCGGCGCACCTGAAGAAGGTCGTCACGCCGGAGGAGGTCGCGGAGATGGCCCGCAACCTGCCCGACATGCCGGACGACGGCATCGCCTTCTTCCGCTAGACATTCCGGGTGCGCACCGCGCCCTCCTACACTGGTGGGCGTGGTGAGCACCGACTGGAAGAGTGACCTGCGGCAGCGCGGGTACCGGCTGACGCCGCAGCGTCAGCTTGTCCTGGAGGCCGTGGACAAGCTGGAGCACGCGACTCCGGACGACATCCTCGTCGAGGTCCGCAGGACGGCCTCCGGGGTGAACATCTCCACCGTGTACCGGACCCTGGAGCTCCTGGAGGAGCTCGGTCTCGTCAGTCACGCGCATCTGGGGCACGGGGCCCCGACGTATCACCTCGCCGACCGGCACCACCATCTGCACCTGGTCTGCCGGGACTGTTCCGAGGTGATCGAGGCGGACGTGGAGGTGGCCGCCGAGTTCACCGGGAAGCTCCGCGAGACCTTCGGGTTCGAGACGGACATGAAGCACTTCGCGATCTTCGGCCGCTGCCGGGACTGTTCGAACAAGGACGCTGCCGGCGAGTCGTAGGCTCTACAGCATGAAGAGCCCTCTGTTGTCCCTGCCCGGCGCCGTCCCCGCCGAAGGCCGCGACGAAGGCGTCGCCGCGCACTACGGCGATCTGTTCCGCGAGCAGCGTGCCCTGTCCGAAGGCAACGGCTTCGTCGACCTCTCGCACCGGGGCGTCCTCGCCGTCTCCGGTGACGACCGGCTGAGCTGGCTGCACCTGCTCGTCACCCAGCACATGACCGAGCTGCCGCCGGGGCGGGCCACCGAGGCGCTGATCCTCTCCGCGAACGGGCACATCGAGCACGCCCTGTACCTCGTCGACGACGGCGAGACGGTGTGGGCGCACGTCGAGCCGGGGACCCGCGAGGAGCTCCTGGCCTACCTGGAGTCGATGAAGTTCTTCTACCGGGTGGAGGTCGCCGACCGCACCGAGGACGTCGCCGTCGTGCACCTGCCGGCCGGGTCCATCGCCGAGGTCCCCGAGGGCGTCGTCGTACGGGAGACCGCGCACGGCCGCGACCTGTTCCTGCCCCGCGCCGACCTGGAGTCCTTCGCGGCCTCGCACGGACCGGCCGCCGGGATCCTCGCGTACGAGGCGCTGCGGGTCGAGGCGCACCGGCCGCGGCTCGGCTTCGAGACCGACCACCGGACGATCCCGCACGAGGTCGGCCTCATCGGCAGTGCCGTCCACCTCCAGAAGGGCTGCTACCGGGGGCAGGAGACCGTCGCCCGGGTGCAGAACCTGGGGAAGCCGCCGCGCCGCCTGGTCTTCCTGCACCTGGACGGCAGCGAGGTGCTGCTGCCGGGCCACGGCACTCCGGTGCGGCTCGCGGCCGACGGCGAGGAGGGCCGGCAGCTCGGCTTCGTGACGACCGCCGTCCGCCACCACGAGCTGGGGCCGATCGCCCTGGCCCTGGTCAAGCGGAACGTGCCGGTGGACGCTCCGCTGATCGCCGGGACGACGGCCGCCGCGCAGGAGACCGTCGTCGAGCCCTGATCACACCTCCAGGAGCACCGTGAACGGGCCGTTGTTCGTGAGGGAGACGCTCATCTTCGCTCCGAAGCGGCCCGTCTCCACGTGGGCGCCCAGCGCGCGCAGCTGGTGGACGACCTCGTCGACGAGGGGCTCGGCGACCGGGCCGGGCGCGGCGGCGTTCCAGGTGGGGCGGCGGCCCTTGCGGGCGTCTCCGTAGAGGGTGAACTGGGAGATGACGAGCAGCGGCGCGTTCACGTCGGAGCATGACTTCTCGTCGTCCAGTACCCGGACGGACCAGAGCTTTCTCGCCAATTGGGCGGCCTTCTCCGGGGTGTCCTCGTGGGTCACCCCGACCAGGACGCACAGCCCCTCGCCCGTGATCTCACCGACGGTCTCCCCTGCGACGACGACGCTCGCGCCGTCGACCCTCTGCACCACTGCTCGCATGCGCACCAACCTACCGAGCGTGCCGCCGACCGAAGGACGAGGGGCCGAACGGGTGCAGAGCGCCTGCACGGGCCGGTGCAGGAGTGGCACCATGCGGGGAGGCGGTGCGGTTCCGCACCGGTCGAGGGGACGATTCTCATGAGTGCACCTGGCACCGGGCCGACACCGTCCGGCCCCGTACCGCTGATCCGCTCCGGAACCAGGGGCGGAGGACCGGGCGGAGGACCCGTGACGCGCCCACCCGTGCAGCGCACCGCCGAGCCGTCGGACCGGGCACAGCCCGACCCGGCCCGGCAGCCCGATCTCGGCGCCCTGCGGCTGCCCGAGCTGCGCGCGCTGCGCCGGGACGCGCAGAGCGACGAGGCCGACCTGAGCTACGTCCGCCGGATGCTCCAGGGCCGGATCGACATCCTGCGGGCCGAGCTGGCGCGGCGGACCGATCCGGAGGCGCCGGTCCTCGACCGGCTCTCCGAGATCCTCGCCGACGTGCCCTCGCGGCACCGGACCTCGGCGCGGCACGTGACGCTGTCGACGCCGCGCGGCGAGGAGTACCGGCGGCTGGCGACCGAGATGCTGTCGGAGGTCGAGCTGTCGGACCTGACGGCCCGGACGGACGACGAGCTGCACGCGGCGATGGGGCGGCTCGCCGGGTACGAGCAGCAGATCTCGCGGCGTCGGCAGGACCTCCAGCGGACCGCCGACGACTGCAGCGCGGAGATCGCCCGCCGCTACCGCGAGGGCGAGGCCCAGGTCGACGACCTGCTGGCCTGAGCCCGGGGCGCCGGCTGGGGCCTGGGGCTGGGGCCGGCCGCGGCCTGGGGTCCGGGACGTCGGCCCTGGCCTGAGCGCGGGGGCGCCGGCCGGGAAATCCCGGTGCGTGGTCCGTGGCGCCGTGCGTAGGGTCGGGGGATGACTGTCGACGTGCGTGCGGTGACGGAGCCCGAGTTCCACGACTGGCAGCGGGCGCTGCGCACCGGCTTCCTGAGGACGCCGGTGGTGTCCGACGCGGAGGTCGCGGACCGGCTGGCCCACGCGGACCTGGCGCGGACGCTGGGGGCCTTCGACCGGGACCGGATCGTCGCCACCTTCCGTTCCTTCCGGCAGGAGGTCAGCACGGTCGGCGGTGGCAGTCTCACCGCCGACGCGATCACCCAGGTGACGGTCTCGCCCACGCACCGCAGGCGCGGGCTGCTGAGCCGGATGATGGCGGCCGATCTCGCCGCCGCGAAGGAGCGGGGCGACGCGATCGCGACGCTGATCGCCGCCGAGTATCCGATCTACGGGCGGTTCGGCTTCGGTGTGGCGAGCTGGGCCGCCGAGTGGAGCGTGGACGTGCGGCGGGCGGGTCTCGACCCGCGTCGTTCGGGGCGGCCGGAGGACGGCGGCCGGATCGATCTGACGGACGGCGAGGAGATCCGCGCGATCGGCCCGGAGGTGCACCGGCGGCTGGCCGGTGTCCGTGCCGGGGTGACCGACCGGGACAAGCGGGGCTGGGAGCAGGGCACGGGGCTCGGGCACCAGAGCCATCCGTGGCGGGAGCCGTACTACGTGGTGTACCGGTCGGCGTCCGGCGAGGTCGAGGGGTACGCCGCGTACTCCGCCGACGACAAGTGGGACGACGCGAAGCAGCCGCTGAACACGGCGACCGTGCGGGACCTCATCGCCGTCACCCCGGCCGCCGAGCGCGCCCTGTGGCACTACCTGTGCTCGATCGACTGGATCGCGACCGTCCGCTCCGGCTACCGGGCGCCCGACGACCCGCTGCCGCTGCTGCTGCCCGACCCGCGGGCGGCGAGGACGCTGACGTACGTGGACATGCTGTGGGTCCGGGTGCTGGACGTGGTCGGGGTCCTGGAGGGCCGGACGTATCCGGTGGAGGGGAGTCTCGTCCTGGAGGTGCGGGACGCGGACGGTCTGGCCGGCGGACGCTTCCGGCTCGACGCCTCGCCGACGGGCGCCTCCTGTGTCCGGACGACGGAGTCGGCCGATCTCGTCTTCGACGTCGCGGAGGCGGGCACGCTCGCGTTCGGTGACGAGTCGGCGGTGCGGCTGTCCCGGCTGGGGCGGGTCGAGGAGCTGACGCCCGGGGCGGCGGCCCGGGCCGATCTGCTGTTCCGGACGCCGCTGCGGCCGTTCTCGCCCGACATCTTCTGAGGTCCGGTGCTCACTAGGATGGTCGTCTCTCAAAGGAGATGTCCCGTGAAGCCGGAGTACCCGACCGGGTTGCGCGAGCGGAAGAAGGCGCGCACCCGGCAAGCCCTGTCGGACGCGGCGATCGCCCTCTTCATGGAGAAGGGCTTCGACGCGGTCTCCGTCGCGGAGGTGGCCGCCGCGGCCGAGGTCTCGAAGCCGACGCTGTTCCGGTACTTCCCCGCCAAGGAGGACCTGGTCCTCCATCGGTTCGCCGATCACGAGGGCGAGTCGGCGCGTGTGGTGGAGGCCGGGCGGGTCTACGGCACGGCGCCGCTCGACGCGTTGTACGAGCACCTGATCGAGGGACTTGAGCGGCGGGATCCGGTCACCGGGCTGTGTGACGTTCCGGCGGTCCTCGCGTACCACCGGCTCCTGTACGGGACGCCGGCCCTGCTCGCCCGGGTGCACGGCTTCCAGATGAACTCCGAGGTCGCCCTGGCGCGGGCGCTCGGCGGCGATCGCCTGGTGGCGCGGCTCGCGGCCGGGCAGATCGCGGCCGTGCTGCGGATCCTGGCGGACGACAACGTGGCGCGGCTCGCGGCGGGTGATCCGATCGAGGAGGTGGCGCGGGACGCGGTGGCGGCGGCGGAGGAGGCGTTCCGGTCGTTGCGGCAGGGGCTGCCCTGCTGAGCGGCGCACCGCTTAAGAACTCAAGTTAAAAATGTAACCCAGTAACGTTTTCCGCTAGGCTTGTCGGAATGACGTCACTGGACCTTGAGCTCGCCCGTGAACGCTCCCACCACGACGCCTGCCGCGCCGCCCTGATCCGCATGACCGAGGACGTGGCCGAGCAGGTCGTCACCGGTGAGGACGTCGCCGCCTCCGGCGCCGACGCCGAGGCGCTCGGCTACCACCTGCGCAGCCGGGCCAAGGAGATGGGCGAACAGCCGCCCGGACCGCTGTTCTTCGGCCGGCTCGACCGCGAGGACGGCCAGACCCACCACATCGGCCGCCGCCGGATCGCCGAACACCCGGCCGCCCCGCCGCTCGTCGTCGACTGGCGCGCGCCCGTCTCCCGCGCCTACTACCAGGCCGGCGCCCACGACCCGCAGGGCGTCGTCCGCCGCCGCCGCTTCGGCTGGGCCCCGCACAGCCGGGGCGCGACCGAGGACCTGACCGCCCTGGAGGACGAACGCCTCGCGGACGGCGGCACGGGCACGGTCAGCGCCCTCCTCACCGGGGAGATCGAACGCCCCCGGGTGGGCCCCATGCGGGACATCGCCGCCACCATCCAGCCCGAGCAGGACGACCTCGTGCGCTCCGGGCCCACCGCCTCCCTGTGCGTGCAGGGCGCGCCCGGCACCGGCAAGACCGCGGTGGGCCTGCACCGGGCCGCGTACCTCCTGTACACCCATCCGCAGCGGATCCGCCGCACCGGCCTCCTCGTCCTCGGGCCCCACCGGGCCTTCCTCTCGTACATCTCCGAGGTGCTGCCCTCGCTCGGCGAGACCGGGATCCGGCAGGCCACCCTCGACGACGAGATCGCCCGGCACCCGGTCCGGGCCGAGGACGGGGAGGCGGCGGCCCGGGTCAAGCACGACGCCCGGATGGCGGGGGTGCTGCACCGCGCGCTGTACGGCAGGGTCGACCCGGCCCCCGCCGAGGACCTCGCGGTCCCCGACGGCTCCGCCCACTGGCGGCTCCCGGCGGCGGAGCTCGCGGCGATCGTCACGGCCGTACGGGAGGAGGCGCCGCCCTACGCGACCGGCCGCGAGCGGGTCCGCGCCCGGGTCGTCCGGGCACTCCAGCTCCGGGCCGAACGCCGCTCGGGGCCGCTGGGCGCGGCCTGGGCGCGGCGGATCGAGCGGGCGCGGGCGGTGACCGCGTTCCTCGACGCCTGCTGGCCGAAGACCGTCCCCGAGGAGGTCCTCGCGGAGGTCCTCACCGACCCGGCGGACCCGGACCTGACGGAGGCGGAGCGGGCGGCGATCCGCTGGGCGCGGCCGCCGCGCTCGTACCGCTCGGCGCGCTGGACCGCCGCCGACCTCGTCCTCCTCGACGAGCTCGCCGGCCTCGTCGAGCGCCCCGAGAGCTACGGGCACGTGGTCGTCGACGAGGCCCAGGACCTCTCGCCCATGCAGTGCCGGGCCATCGCCCGCCGCACCGCGTTCGGTTCGCTCACCGTCCTCGGGGACCTCGCCCAGGGCACCACCCCCTGGGCGGCCCGCGACTGGGACGAGCAGCTGGCCCACCTGGGCAAGGCCGGGACGGCCGTCGTGCCGCTCACCCTCGGCTACCGCGTGCCGTCGGCGATCGTGGACCTCGCCAACCGGCTGCTGCCCGTGCTCGGTGCCGACGTGCCCGCGGGGCGTTCGGTCCGCCGGGACGGCGAGGTGACGGTCCACCGGACGGCGGACCTGGCCGCCGGGGTCCGCGAGGCCGTGCGGGACGCGCTCGCGGTGGAGGGCTCGGTGGGGGTCATCACGGCCGATCACCTCGTCGGCGCGGTGGCCGCGGTGGCCGCGGCGGTCGACGGGGGCGGGGAGCGGGTGACCGTGCTGCCCGCGTCGCTGGTCAAGGGCCTGGAGTTCGACCACGTCGTGGTCGTCGAGCCGGCCGCGATCGTGGCCGCCGAGCCGCGTGGCGCCAACCGGCTGTACGTGGTGCTCACCCGGGCCGTGTCGCGCCTGGCCCTGGTGCACGAGGGGGAGCTGCCGGAGTTCCTGGAGCCGGCGTCCCCGTGAGGGGAGGGCGGGGCGGTCCCGGAACCGACGCCGTGAGGGAGGAGGGGGCGGTCCTGGAACCGACGCCGTGAGGGAGGAGGGGGCGGTCCTGGAACCGGCCTCCCCGTGAGGCGCGCGCGGCGCCGGTGGTGCGTCGGGCGGCTCTCAGGCCGCCATCGTCAGCTGCCGGGGCTTCGCTCCGGCGGCCCGGCGCAGGACGGTGAGGGCGACGGCCAGGGCGACGAGGAGGAGTCCGGCGCCGAGGCCGAAGGCGAGGTGGTATCCGCCGGTCAGCGCCTCGGGGGTGGGTTTCCCCGCCGCCGTGAGGGTCTCGGTGCGGGCGGATGCCAGGGTGGAGAGGACCGCGACGCCGAGGGCCATGCCGATCTGCTGGGTGGTGTTGAAGAGTCCGGAGGCCAGGCCGGCGTCCGCCTCCTCCGCGCCGGACATGGCGAGTCCGGTGAGGGCGGGGAGCGCGAGCCCGAAGCCGGCGGCGAGCAGCATCACCGGGAGCAGGTCGGTGGCGTACGAGGCGTGGACGGGGACGCGGGCGAGCAGGGCGAGGACGCCGACGAGCAGGACGAGCCCGGCGAGCAGGACGTTCCGCTCGCCGAAGCGGGCGATGAGGGGTGCCGAGACGCCGAGGGAGACGGCGCCGATGACGAGGGCGGCGGGCAGCATCGCCAAGCCGGTCCCGGCGGCTCCGTAGCCGAGGACCTTCTGCAGGTAGAGGGCGACGAGGACCTGGAAGGAGAAGAGCGCGGCGACCATCAGCATCTGGACGGCGTTCGCCCCGGCGACGTTGCGGGAGCGGAGGATCCGCAGCGGCATGAGGGGGTGCGCGGCCCTCGTCTGACGGAGCAGGAATCCGGCGAGGAGGGCGACGGCGAGGGCGCCGAGGCCGAGGGTGTGCGCCGAACCGGCGCCGTACTCCTCGATCTTGACGACGGCGTAGATCCCGGTCATGAGCCCGGCCGTCACGAGCAGCGCGCCGAGGACGTCGGCGCCCGCCTTCAGGCCGAGGCGCCGGTCGGCGGGGAGGGCGCGGACGGCGACGAGGAGGGTGGCGACGCCGATGGGCAGGTTGATGAAGAAGATCCAGTTCCAGGCGAGGGCGTCGGTGAGGACGCCGCCGAGCACCTGGCCGAGGGAGGCGCCGGCGGCGCCGGTGAAGCTGAACACGGCGATGGCGCGGGCGCGTTCGCGGGGCGCGGTGAAGAGGGTGATCAGGATGCCGAGGCCGACGGCGGAGGACATCGCGCTGCCGACGCCCTGGAGGAAGCGGGCGGCGACGAGGACGGCGGGGGAGGCGGCGACGCCGGCGAGCAGGGAGGCGGCGGTGAAGATCCCCGTCCCCGCGAGGAACATCCGCTTGCGGCCGATGAGGTCGCCGAGCCGTCCGGCGAGGAGGAGCAGCGAGCCGAAGGCGATCAGGTAGGCGTTGACGACCCAGCTGAGGCCGACGGGGGTGAAGCCGAGGTCGCCCTGGATGGCGGGCATGGCGACGGTGACGATGCTGCCGTCGAGGACCGTCATCAGCGTGCCGGTGGCGAGGACGCCGAGGGCGAGGTGAGGGCGGGCGGGCGCGGGCATGGGGACCACTCCTGTTCGTCGGAGGCGACAGGAGTGACACTAACAGAAGGTTTTGTTGCAGACTATTTTCTACGGAACGGATTCCGGCTCATCCGCGCTGACGGGCCCGGCGGGCGGGCGTCGGGCTCTCCACGGGGGCCGCGAGATGGCCGGTGGCCAGCCGCTCCAGGGCGCGCAGCAGCACCGTGCGCTCGTCGTCGGGAAGGGCGGCGAGGGCGGCCTCGTGCACGCCGTCGACGATCTCCTGGCTCTGCCGGGCGACCTCGGCACCGGCCTCGGTCACCGCGATGATCCGCGCCCGGCGGTCCGTGCCGGACGGCCTGCGCTCGGCGAGTCCGGCCTTCTCCAGGGCGTCGACGGTCACCACCATCGTGGTCTTGTCCATGTCCCCGATCTCGGCGAGCTGCGCCTGCGTCCGCTCCTCCTCCAGGGCGTGCACGAGGACGCAGTGCATGCGCGCGGTGAGCCCGATGGCGCCGAGCGCGGCGGCCATGTGGGTGCGGAGGGTGTGGCTGGTGTGGTCGAGGAGGTAGGAGAGGTCGGGTTCGGTGCGGGTGGGTGTCATGGCGGTCATGCGGCCAGGGTACGACGACCGGTCCGTAACGGATCGTCCCGAACGAAACGAGCCCCTCCTGGAGCAGGCGTCCCTCCCTCGGTGCGACGACCTCGGGGAGGGGCGCCCGCTCCTGACGGAGGCGGCGGCTACACGCCGCGGGTGCCGTCGATGCGTTCGCGGAGCAGGTCCGCGTGACCGTTGTGCCGCGCGTACTCCTCGATCATGTGGACCAGCACCCACCGCAGCGACACCCGCCCCCGCCACTCGTCCTCGCCCCAGACGTCGAGGTCCGGCGCCTGCGCCGTGAAGCGGTCCGCGTGGGCCACCGCCGCGCGCCACGCCTCCCAGGCCTCCGTCACGGCCTCCGGACCGGCCGCGGCGCCGTCGAAGTCCCCGTCGGGGGAGTCGGGGGAGGAGAACAGGGGGCGGACGTCCTTCCGGCCGGCGAGGATCTCCTGGAACCAGTGCCGCTCGACGTCGGCGAGGTGCCGGACCAGGCCGAGGAGGGACAGGGTCGACGGTTCGGCGGCCCGGTGGGCCAGCTCCTCGCCCAGGCCCGCGCACTTCAGCACCAGCGTCGCCCGCTGGTCCGCCAGGAATCCGGCCAGCATCGGCAGTTCGGCCCCGGTGGCGGGACCGGTGAAGCGCCCCGGCCCCGGGACGGCGCTCTCGTCCAGCACGTCGGCGCGCCGCCTCGGGGCCGCGATGTCCTCCGGCTCGTCCAGCCCGCCCCGCTCGTCAACTGTCATGGTTTCCCTCCCTGTTGGATCTCCATGACATGCTGGCACGAGCGGGGCGGGGCGGTCAGCCCTTGGGCTGGGCGAAGCGGATCATGTTGCCGGCCGGGTCGCGGAAGGCGCAGTCGCGCACGCCGTAGTGCTGGTCGACGGGCTCCTGGAGCACCTCGCCGCCGGCCGCCCGGACGCGCTCGAAGGTGGCGTCGACGTCCGCGGTGGAGAAGATCACGCCCCGCAGGTGGCCCTTGGCGAGGAGGTCCGTGACCGCCTTCCGGTCGGCCTCCGAGGCGCTGGGGTCGGGGAGCGGCGTCTCCAGGACGACGGCCACGTCCGGCTGCCCGGGCGATCCGAGGGTCACCCAGCGCATCCCCTCGTAGCCGACGTCGTTGCGTACCTCCAGGCCGAGCGCGTCCCGGTAGAAACCGAGCGCCTTGTCGGCGTCGTCGACGGTGATGAAGCACTGTGAGAGCTTGATGTCGTCCATGTCCCCGACGCTACGGCGAGGCGCTCGTTCCCGCTTCTCCGATCCTGACCGGTTCGGCGGGGCCGCCGTTCCGTACGGGCCGGGTGAGCACCTTGGCGACGCAGGCGGGGATCTCGGCGCCCTCCCCGTGGCCGCCCTCCTCGTGCCCGCGGGCCCGGTAGGCGCTGGGCGTCTCGCCGACGAGTTCGGTGAAGCGTGAGCTGAACGAGCCCAGCGACGTACAGCCCACCTCGAAGCAGACCTCGGTCACGCTGAGGTCGCCCCGGCGGAGCAGCGCTTTCGCGCGCTCGACGCGCCGGGTCATCAGATAGCTGTACGGCGTCTCGCCGAAGGCGGTGCGGAAGCTGCGGGCGAAGTGGCCCGTGGACATCAGGGCGACCTTCGCGAGCGCCGGGACGTCCAGCGGCGAGGCGTAGTCGCGGTCCATGGTGTCGCGCGCGCGGCGCAGTCGTTTCAGGTCCTCCAGATCCACGTCCCCAGCATGGCACGGGGTGGCGCGCCCGGGGTGCGACTCTTGCAAACAGTGTGCTTGCAATAGTTAGCAATGGCTGGCATGGTCGGGGCATGGCATCGCTCAACGTCGGCAACCTCGGCGAGTACCTCCGCGAGCAGCGGCGGACCGCGCAGCTCTCCCTGCGGCAGCTCGCCGACGCCGCCGGGGTGTCGAACCCGTACCTCAGCCAGATCGAGCGCGGGCTCCGCAAGCCCAGCGCCGAGGTCCTCCAGCAGGTCGCCAAGGCGCTGCGGATCTCCGCCGAGACGCTCTACGTACGGGCCGGGATCCTCGACGAGAAGGAGCGGGAGGAGCTGGAGACGCGCGCCGTCATCCTGGCCGATCCCTCGATCAACGAGCGGCAGAAGCAGGTGCTGCTCCAGATCTACGACTCCTTCCGCAAGGAGAACGCCGCCGAGCAGGCGGCCGCCGCACCCGACGGCGCCGATGCCGCACCGCCTTCGAGCTAGTACGTACGTCATCTCCGGGAGGAACACCAGCATGGCCATCATCGACGAACTGCGTACCCCTCTCTACTTCGCCGCCGGCACCGCCGACCTCGCCGTCCAGCAGGCCAGGAAGGTTCCCGGCCTGATCGAGCAGCTCGCCGCCGAGGCGCCCGCGCGCATCGACGCCGTACGCAAGACCGACCCCAAGGCCGTGCAGGAGAAGGTGACCGCGCAGGCCAAGGAGGCCCAGGCCACCGTGCAGTCGAAGCTCGCCGAGGTCGTCGGCGGCCTCGACACCGACCTCAAGAAGCTCGGCGAGACCGCCCAGGACCTGGCCCTGCGCGGGGTCGGCGTCGCCGCCGAGTACGCGGTCAAGGCGCGCGAGAAGTACGAGGAGGTCGCCGCCCACGGCGAGGACGCCGTCCGTGCCTGGCGCGGCGAGGCCGCCGAGGAGATCACCGAGATCGCCGTGGTCGTCGAGCCGGAGCCGGCGCAGTCGGAGGAGCCCGTCGCCGCGGAGGCCGGGACCGACGGGGCCGAGGCCAAGAAGCCGTCCGCGCGGAAGACCACCGTCCGCAAGGCTCCCGCGAAGAAGACGGCCGTCGCCGCCGAGACGGAGTAGGGCCGGGCACCAATCCGGGTACCCGGGGCGTTGTAACGGGTACCGTGACCGCGAGGCGCTCTCTCTCCCTCACCCAAGGCGGTGCTCAGCATGTTGCGCGCGGGATTCGACTCCCTTCTCTCCCTGGTGATCTTCCTGGTCTTCACCGGCTTCGCCGTCGCCGCGCTCGTCTTCGCCGCCATGGCGCGCGAGGACGCCTACCGCGCCGCCGAGAAGCAGACGAAGAAGTTCTGGCTGATCATCCTGGGCATCAACCTCGCCCTGAACCTGCTGCTGCCGATGCTGTTCCTGCAGATCGCCGGGCTGATCGCCGCCATCGTCTTCATGGTGGACGTGCGCCCCGCGCTCGCGCAGGTCTCCGGCGGAGGCCGGGGCCGCCGCGGCGGCGGCTCCAGCAGCGACGGCCCGTACGGCCCGTACAACGGCGGCAGGTAGCCGCCGAGGAGAACGGGCGTAGAAGACGGATACGACGGACAGGGCCCGGGGTTACCCCCGGGTCCTGTCCCTTTCCAGGGCCAGGACGGCGACGTCGTCCGTCAGCTCGCCGCCGTTCAGGGAGCGGACCTCCGTCACGGCCGCCTCCAGCAGCTCGTCTCCCCGCAGGCCCGCGGACAGCTGCCGGTTGATCATCTCGACCATCCCGTCCTGCCCGAGCCGCGGCGAGCCGGGGCCCGCCGAGCGGCCCTCGATGAGCCCGTCGGTGTACATGAGCAGGCTCCACGCCCCGCCCAGCTCGACCTGGCGGCGCGGCCAGCGGGCGCGCGGCAGCAGTCCGAGGGCCGGGCCGCCGTCCTCGTACGGCAGGAGGCGGGCGGCCCGCCCCTGCCGGGCGATCAGCGGCGAGGGGTGCCCGGCCAGGCAGAGCCCGGCCCGGCGCCCGTCGGGCGCGATGTCGACGGTGCAGAGCGTCGCGAAGATCTCCTCGCTCTCCCGCTCGTGCTCCAGGACCTGCTGCATCGTGGACAGCAGCTCGTCCCCGCAGAGACCCGCGAAGGTCAGGGCCCGCCAGGCGATCCGCAGCTCGACGCCGAGCGCGGCCTCGTCGGGCCCGTGCCCGCAGACGTCGCCGATCATGGCGTGGACGGTGCCGTCGGGGGTGCGGACGACGTCGTAGAAGTCGCCGCCGAGCAGCGCGCGGGACCGGCCGGGCCGGTAGTGGGCGGCGAACCGCAGGTCGGAGCCCTCCAGGAGCGGCGTCGGCAGCAGGCCGCGCTCCAGGCGGGCGTTCTCCTGGGCGCGCAGCCGGGACTCGGCGAGCTTCACCTGGACGGCGTCGGCCCGCTTGCGCTCGACGGCGTACCGGATGGCGCGGCTGAGCAGCCGCCCGTCGAGCTCCTCGCGGAAGAGGTGGTCCTGGGCCCCGACGCGCACCGCCTCGGCCGCCAGCTCGGCGTCCGCGGAGGCCGCGAGCGCGAGGACGGCGTGGCGCGGGGCGAGGCGCAGGATGTGCCGCAGCGGGGCGAGCGGGTCGTCCCCGGCGGCCGCCCGGGGGCCGGGCAGGGAGAGGTCGACGAGGACGCAGTGGACGTCGTCGGTGAGGAGCCGCTCGGCCTCGGTGAGGTTGCGGGCGGTACGGATGCGGACCCGGGTGCCGGCGGCGTCCGCCGCGTCGAGCAGTTCGGGTACGGCAAGGGCACCCGCCGGGTCGTCCTCGACGACCAGGAGAGTGAGATCGGTGCGGTCGGTGCCTGTGACTGTGCCTGTCATGGGAGTGGCGTCCATTGGGGTGGCGTCGCCGGGTCCCGTAGCGGCAGAGACGTTTCTCTGGCGCGGTACGGATACGGGCATCGGTCCGGGTTTCCTTCCCTCCCCCCGAGGGTGCGCGGGCGCCGGGTGGCGGCCCGCCCGTCCCGGACCATAGCGGTAGGGCGGTGCGCAGCGGAATGGTGATCAGCCTGTGAGAGCGCGCGCCGCGCTTGGCATATGCCGCGGAAGGGGAGGTACTTGCCCCCGAACGGTCGGCACGGGGGCTCCGAGCCCATGAGAAAGGTCACGCGGGGGGCGTGGCGGCGATCACGGAGCGGGCGGGGCTGCGATCACGAAGCGGGCGAGGCTGCGATCACGGAGCGGCGTGGCACCGGTCACGGAGCGGCGTGGCACCGGTCACGGAGCGGGCGTGGCACCGGGCACGCCCCCCCGGGGGCGGCAGGGCGCGCCGGGGCGGGCCCGGGTGGGACGGTCCGGTTCACGCCCCCGTGGGCGGCCGTGGACCGGCTCGCTCACGTCGGGCGTACGACTCCCAGGATCTCCATCGAGCCCGCGCCCGCGAGGGTCACGTTCCGGCCGGGGCGCGGCGCGTGCACGATCGCCCCGTTCCCGACGTACATCCCGATGTGGCTCGCGTCCTTGAAGTAGACGATCAGGTCGCCCGGCCGCATGTCCTTGATGTCCACGTGCGGCAGCAGCCGCCACTGCTCCTGCGAGGTGCGCGGGATGCCCAGGCCGGCCGCGCCCCAGGCGCGCTGGGTCAGGCCCGAGCAGTCGTACGACCCCGGCCCCTCCGCCCCCCACACGTACGGCTTGCCGATCTGGGCCGTGGCGAACGCGACGGCCTTCTTGCCCTCCGCCGTCGCACCCTCCTTCAGACCGTCGAGGACGCCGGTGCCGAGCCAGCTCGTCTGGGCCCGGAGCTGGGCCTGCTCCTCCAGGCGGCGCAGTCGCTCGCGCTCCTCGGCGGCGAGTTCGGACTCCAGCTTCTTGGCGGCGTCGATCCGCTCGTTGATCTCCTTCTTCGCCTTGGCCTGCTTGACGCGGTGGGCCTCCAGCTTGGTCCAGTTGGCGCTGGCGTCCTTGGCGTACGTGTCCAACTCGGCCTGGGCGCGGGTCATCTCGCCCAGGAGGTCGGTGGTGGCCTTGGCGCCGGACTTGAGCCGTCCGGCGGCGTCGAGGAAGAGCTGCGGGTCGTTCGTGAGGACGAGCTGGGCGCCGTCCGGCAGCCCGCCGTTGCGGTACTGGGCGCGGGCCTGGGCGCCGGCCTTGGCCTTGAGGTCGTCGATCTTCTCGCGACCCTCCACGATCATCCGGGCGAGCCGGACGATCTCGGCGGACTGCTCCTTGGTCCTCTCCTCCGCGAGGTTGTACGCGTCGGTGGCGACGGCCGCCTTCCGGTACAGGTCGTCGATCTCCTGGCGCACCTCCTCCAGGCTCTTCTTCGGCGGCGGAGGCGGGAGCGGCGCGGCGGCTGCCTGGAGGGTCAGTGCGGGGGAGGCCAGCACGGTCAGGGCGCAGATCACGGTGATCGCGGCAGTGGCGTGTCGGCGTCGGTTCACGAGCTCCCCCTCGAGTGACCCAAAATCTGATTTACCGTCAGTAACTTGATGGTGACCTGGCGATAGTGCCATGCGAAACGGCAAAGCGACAGGGGAAACCGGGGTCTGTCGGGCCGGTTCCCCCCAGGGGTGACGAGTGATGTGCGCGGGACGTTCCCCGCGCACGGGAAATTCAGCGGGAGTTGGGGAAATCGGGGGAACGTAACGCCCGACACACCGTCACGCCGTCGTCCCGGCGCCTCCCGTCACACCGCCACCCCCCCCCGCGGGCCGGCGCCTCCCGTCACACCGTCACCCACCCCCGCGGCGCCGCCGCCTCCCGCCACTCCGTCACCCCCGCGGCGCCAGCGCCTCCCAGCGCACCGTCACCTCGCCCTGGCGCCACCGGCGCGGGCCGTCCGTCAGCGGCCAGTCCGCCGCCAGGTCGCGGACCGAGCGGATCCACCGCTGCCGCGCGCCCAGCGAGGCGTACGGGGCGGCCGCCGCCCAGGCGCGGTCGAAGTCCCGCAGGAAGGCGTGCACCGGCTCGCCCGGCACGTTGCGGTGGATCAGCGCCTTCGGCAGCCGTTCCGCGAGGTCCGAGGGCCGGTCGAGGGAGCCGAGACGGGTCGCGAACGTCACCGTGCGCGGCCCGCCCGCGTCGAGCGCCACCCACACGTGCCGGCGCCCGATCTCGTCGCAGGTCCCCTCCACGAGCAGCCCGCCGGGCGCGAGCCGCCCGCACAGCCGCCCCCAGACGGCCGCGACCTGGTCCTCGTCGTACTGGCGCAGCACGTTCGCGGCCCGGATGAGCGCGACCTGGCCCGGCACCGGGACCTCGAAGCCGCCGTGCACGAAGGAGAGGCCGTCGTGCTCGTACGGCTTCGCGGCCTCGACCCGGGCCGGTTCGATCTCGATGCCGTAGAGCCGGGTGCGGGGCTCGGCGACGCGCAGCCGGGCCAGGAGCTCCACGGCGGTCCAGGGAGCGGCCCCGTAACCGAGGTCGACGGCGAGCGGCGGCTCGGGGAAGCGGCGCAGGGCGGGGCCGTGGACGGCGGCGATCCAGCGGTCCATGCGGCGCAGCCGGTTCGGGTTGGTGGTCCCGCGGGTCGGGGTGCCGACGGGGCGGGTGGTGCGCGGGGCCATGGAACGAGCGTAAGGGGTGGGAAAGGGGGGTCCTTCCCGGCAACGAATTGGCAAAACGCGCGGCCGATGGAAATGAAAGGGACGATTCCGGTGTTGTGGCGGCTGGAGGGCGAGCGCGCCCTCCAGCAGTCATGCCCGACCTGCTCGACCTGCTCGACCCGCTGCACGAAGCCCGACCCTGCTCCACCACGCCCGACAAGCCCGACCGGGCTCGGGCCGCCCAGCTCAGCCCCCGAGCGGAAGGACCGCCGACGTGAGCCAGTACGTGTCCCGGTTCACCGGTACCCGGCACCGGCACCCCGCGCCGGCCAGGCTCCGGCTCCCCGGCCGGCACCGCACCCCCCGGCGCGTGGCCATGCTCAGCGTCCACACCTCGCCGCTGCACCAGCCCGGCACGGGGGACGCGGGCGGCATGAACGTCTACATCGTCGAGCTGGCGAAACGACTCGCCGCGATCGACATCGAGGTGGAGATCTTCACCCGGGCCACGACCGGCGGCCTGCCCCCGGTCGTCGAGCTGACCCCCGGCGTGCTCGTACGGCACGTGGACGCGGGTCCGTACGAGGGCCTGGCCAAGGAGGAGCTGCCGGCGCAGCTCTGCGCCTTCACGCACGGCGTGATGCAGGCGTGGGCGGGTCACCGGCCCGGCCACTACGACCTGGTCCACTCCCACTACTGGCTCTCCGGGCACGTCGGCTGGCTGGCGGCCGAGCGCTGGGGCGTGCCGCTCGTGCACGCCATGCACACCATGGCGAAGGTCAAGAACGCGGCGCTCGCCGAGGGCGACACGCCCGAGCCCGCGGCGCGGGTGATCGGCGAGACGCAGATCGTGTCCGCCGCCGACCGGCTGATCGCCAACACGGCCGAGGAGGCCGACGAGCTGGCCCGCTTCTACGAGGCGGATCCCGGCAAGATCGCCGTCGTGCACCCGGGCGTCAACCTGGACCAGTTCCGCCCCGCCGACGGCCGCGCCGCCGCCCGCGCGCGGCTCGGCCTGCCGCAGGACGCGTTCATCCCCGTGTTCGCCGGCCGGATACAGCCGCTGAAGGCCCCGGACATCCTGCTGCGCGCCGCCGCCCGCCTCCTGGAGCAGGACCCCTCGCTCCGCACCCGCATGGTCGTACCGGTCGTCGGCGGCCCGAGCGGCAGCGGTCTGGCGAAGCCGGAGCAGCTGCAGAAGCTCGCCGCGCGCCTCGGCATCGCGGACATCGTGCGCTTCCACCCGCCGGTGGCGCAGGACCGGCTGGCCGACTGGTTCCGCGCCGCTTCGGTCCTCGTCATGCCCTCGTACAGCGAGTCCTTCGGGCTCGTCGCGATCGAGGCGCAGGCGGCCGGCACGCCCGTCGTCGCGGCGGCGGTCGGGGGTCTGCCCGTGGCCGTACGGGACGACGTGACCGGTTTCCTCGTGCAGGGGCACGACCCGGCGGACTACGCCCGGGCGCTCGGCCGTTTCGTGGCGGACCCGTCGCTGTCGGCGCGGATGGGCGACGCGGCGGCGCTGCACGCCGGTTCGTTCGGCTGGGACACGGCGGCTTCGGGGACGGCGGATGTGTACACGGCGGCCATGCACGACCACCGGCTGAGGGAGAACCGCCGTCGCGTACGCTCGCACCATGGCTGAGACCGAGGTCGTCCGGCGGATCGTCGAGGACGCGTTCAAGGACGCCGAGCTGGACTGGGAGTCCCCGGAGCCCGGCTCGTACGTCGTGAAGCTCCCGGGCACGCGCAAGCTGTTCACCACCCTGTCGCTGCGGGTGGGCCGCCACTCCCTCTCCCTCAACGCCTTCGTGATCCGCCACCCGGACGAGAACGAGGCGGGCGTCCACCGCTGGCTGCTCGAACGCAACCTCAAGCTGTACGGGGTGAGTTACGCGGTCGACGGCCTCGGCGACGTCTACCTCGCCGGCAAGCTCCCGCTGGCCGCCGTCACGCCGGAGGAACTGGACCGGCTGCTGGGCTCGGTCCTGGAGGCGGCGGACGGCGACTTCAACACGCTGCTGGAGCTGGGCTTCGCGTCGGCGATCCGCCGGGAGTACGACTGGCGGGTCGCGCGGGGCGAGTCGACGCGCAACCTGGACGCCTTCAAGAACCTGACCCGGAAGCCCCGCGACTGACACCGGGTTCCGTGGGGTGGGCGGTGCCCACCCCACGGACCGGGGCTACGCCGTGACGGCGGAGGACTCGGCGTCCTCGGCCCTGGCGCCGGGCGCGCCCGGCGCGACGGCGGAGGTCTCCACCGGCTCCACGGGCGCGACCGGCTCGACCGGCGCCACGGGCGCGACCGACTCCGGCTCGTCCGCGAGCGCCTTCCGCAGCCGGGTGAAGTACCCGACCGCCGCGACGACACCGATCGCCGCCGTCGCCGCCCAGAGGACGTCCGGCCCGGGCCCGCCGACGATCGCGCCCGCGCCGATCGGGGCGACGAAGCCGGCGACGGCCCAGGACATGCCCATCACGCCCTGGTAGCGGCCCCGGGCGTGCTCGGGGGCGAGGCGCGCGGTGGCGGCGGCGTTGGTCGGGACGTGGATCATCTCGCCGACCGTCCAGACGACGACGGTCGCGGCGAAGGCGACGGAGGACCCGGCGAGGGCGGTGGCACCGGTGCCGAGGGCGAAGAGGAGGGCGGAGAGGGTCAGCAGGACGACCGGGGAGCGCTTGTCGGTCAGCTTGTTGACGAGCAGCTGGAAGCCGACGATCACGATGCCGTTGACGGCGATGACGACGCCGTACGAGGAGGGGGAGAGGCCCTGGTTCGCCATGGTGAGCGGCAGGCCGATCCAGGGGGCGGTGAAGACGAGGCAGACGAGGAGGTTGAGGAGGACGAGGGTCCGGAAGGGCGCGTCGCGCAGCACGGTGAGCATGCTGACCTTCGCCTCGGCGACCGGCTCGCCCGTCGTGCCGACGGCGGCTTCGGGGCGGGTCTCGGGAAGCCGGAGGAAGACGATGACGGCGCAGAGCGTGGTGGCGACGGCGTCGACGACGAAGAGGGTGCGGTAGCCGAGGAAGGCCGCGGCGCCGCCGCCGATGGAGGCGATGGCGAAGCCGAGGTTGAGGGCCCAGTAGTTGAGGGCGTACGCGCGGCGCACGTCGTGGGCCGGGACCATGTCGGCGATGGTCGCGTTGATGGAGGGGCGGACGGCCTGCATGGCGACGCCCATGAGGAGGACGACGGCGGCGATGGCCCAGGCGCTGGTGACGACGGCGAGGGCGGCGGCGCAGGCGGCGGCCGCGAGGTGCATGGTGACCATGGTGGGGCGGCGGCCCCAGCGGTCGGTGAGGGCACCGCCGAGCGGTGATCCCGCCACGCCTCCCAGTCCGTGGAGGGCGACGACGAGCCCGGCGAACCAGGCGGAGTGCCCGAGCTCCATGGTCAGGTAGAGGGAGAGGAAGGTCAGGACGAAGGCGCCGGTCCGGTTGACCAGGGTGGACAGCCACAACCACCAGAAGCCCGGGGGGAGGCCGGAGACCGTCTCGCGTGCCGATCGTCTGAGCGAATCGATGGACATGTGTGACGGCCCCCTGCTGTACGTAAGCCCTGCTTCCGGCTCTCGTAACTTACGCATCTCATACGTCGGACGCCAGCGAATTGACGGCGCGCGTCAATCGTCAGCGGTCGATTAGGCTCGTACGCATGGCCGACGCACCGTACAAGCTGATCCTCCTCCGCCACGGCGAGAGCGAGTGGAACGAGAAGAATCTGTTCACCGGATGGGTGGACGTGAACCTCACCGCCAAGGGCGAGAAGGAGGCGACGCGCGGCGGCGAGCTGCTCAAGGACGCCGGCCTGCTGCCCGACGTGCTGCACACCTCCCTCCAGAAGCGCGCCATCCGCACGGCGCAGCTCGCGCTGGAGTCCGCGGACCGTCACTGGATCCCGGTCAACCGCTCGTGGCGCCTCAACGAGCGTCACTACGGCGCCCTCCAGGGCAAGGACAAGGCCCAGACGCTCGCCGAGTTCGGCGAGGAGCAGTTCATGCTGTGGCGCCGCTCGTACGACACCCCGCCGCCGGCCCTGTCCGACGACAGCGAGTTCTCGCAGGCCCACGACGCCCGTTACCAGACGATCCCGCCGGAGCTGCGCCCGCAGACCGAGTGCCTCAAGGACGTCGTGGAGCGGATGCTCCCGTACTGGTACGACAACATCGTCCCGGACCTCCTCGCCGGCCGCACGGTCCTGGTCGCCGCCCACGGCAACAGCCTCCGCGCCCTGGTGAAGCACCTGGACGGCATCTCGGACGCCGACATCGCGGGCCTCAACATCCCGACGGGCATCCCGCTCTCGTACGAACTGGACGAGAACTTCAAGCCCCTCAACCCGGGCGGCACCTACCTCGACCCGGAGGCCGCGGCGGCGGCCATCGAGGCGGTCAAGAACCAGGGCAAGAAGAAGTAGGAATAGTGATCATGCCCCTGACCTGCGCACACGGCGCAGATCGGGGGCATTTTCGCGCTCTGGGCCCACCTTGGGCCCTCAGCGCGGAGAGTCGTCCGGCCTCAGGGCCCTGCCGAGTGCCTGCCGCGCGCGGTCCCGGCTGCTCGGCATCAGGTGGGCGTAGACCTTCAGCGTGAGCCCCGGGTCGGAGTGGCCCAGGTACTCGCTGACGGCCTTGATGCTCTCTCCGGCGTCCAGCAGCACCGAGGCGTAGAAGTGCCTCAGGGCGTGCATGCCGTGCTCCCGCGCGGCAGCGTGCTCCCGGCTCTTCGCCGCGGGGATGACGCCCACCTTCGCCAGCGCCGGCTTCCAGTGGTCCTCGTTCAGAGACGTGCGCCAGACGTGCCCGCCCAGCGGGCCGGTGAAGAGCAGTCGCTTGGTCACCGGCGGACCGCCGGCGCGCATCCAGGGCAGCGTGATCTCCACCGGCGGGAAGAGCTTCATGTGGGCCTTGAGCGCGTCCGCCACGGGGACTCTGACCTGGTGTGACGATCTTAGAGAGGAACGGATCCAGCGGACGCCGGAAATTTTGCTTAGCGTCCGCACGGAAAACGCAGGTCAGGAGCGGTGCGGGAAGGGCTGTGGGCGCTGCGGACGCTGTTCCCTCTCAACTCTCTAGTGACCTGAGGAGAAGATTCCTCTCCCTTCTGCGACCAGTTCGTGAGCATCGACGAGACGTGGACGTCGTGGATGCGTGACATCTGCCTTGCCCGCGGCCGGCTCATCGGTCCCCAGGGCTTTCTGTGCAACAAGGGCGCCGCGGGCGTGGCGTATCACTCGACGAGGACCGCGACATCTGGGCAGGGCTCGATATCCCGCCGATCGAAACCAGTGCAGGAATCACGCTCCTCTAGTTTGCGATCCGAGTCGAGAACGCGCGAGGAAAACCGAGGCCTGGTACGGCGGCCCGCCCAGTCCGCTGGCTACTCTGCCCAGAGTTTCGGTCTCGACGGTGGGGGGCCCGATCACGGCCACCGCGACGCCCGGAGCGAGACGACCACCCGCAAGAAGCGGGGGTGCTGGCGTTACGGCATCGATGAACAGGTCGAGGTGATGCTGCGCCTCGCCGCCACACTGTTCGGGCAGAGAATCGCCCTGGAGCACCCCGTCGTCGAGTTCGGCACGGGCGTGACAGAGAGAGTCCGCAGTCGGTAGCGACGGCCCTCGACCCGCTCTCTCGCGCCGGTGCGATCAGCACCGCAACCAAGGTCAAGATGCTGCAAGTGGGACGAAACCACCGTACAGGTGAAGATCGCCGCAATCCTCGCCGAGACCAGCGCCGCCGCACCAGACCCTGTTGGGTCCTATCCACTGCGCTGATTGTCGGTCTCAGGGATGAGGTCCCGATTGATCATTAGGCGCTCGAACCCGTTACGCCGAGCGTGCGGCCAGATACGTCGAAGGATACTTCCGGGCAAGTGATCAGGAGCATCGCCAACCTCTCGGTGCAGGTCATTGCGCATCAGGAAGAAGAGCTGGTTCCTGACGCTTGCCATCCTTGACACCTCGCGACTAATGTCGTCGAACCATTGTTCATCCGTCGCTGTTTGAATGGCATCTGCATGGTCCTGGTGCCAAGCAGTAACACCCGTCACCACGCGACGCACTCTTTTTGCGGCCCCCTTGAGAGCCGTTGCAAGGAAGGCGTCGTGTGGCGCCTCCAGCGACATAACAAACTGAACCTGCTCGAAAGCATGGGCAGCTTCCTGCACCTTTGTTAGGTGCGAGTCGCTGAAGTCGCCATTCTTGAATGATGCCAAGCACTCGTATCCCGTGCGATCGAGCACTTGAAGGGACGTCATCATCTTGGCGTAGGTATCACGACGCGAGGCCCAAAAGGACTGCTCGCGTTGCACAATCGCGGTTCTTCCGACGGTTCGCATAGCGGCCCAAAACGCGAGCCCGCCAACCAGCACTGCGGAACTTGCTCCAATAACTGCGGCCCAAAGAGCGGCTGTTGTCTCCTGCACCAAGGCATCATGCCCCAGGATGTAGTCGTCTCGGGCAGCAGCCCGGGTCCTGATCTGGGCCCTCTCTGGGCCCTCCGAGGGCGACCGGCGACGACCAACAACGACCGCTCGGCTGCAGGTCACTTGGGGTGCGCGACTCTCTGGCCAGGGGCGAAAGGCGGGCCCGCCAGATCCAGGGCAAGAAGTAACCCTGACCCACGAAAGAGCCCCCTCCCCGCGGTTTCTCCGCCGGGAGGGGCTTCTTCGTGGGCTGGGGCCGTGTGTGGGCCGTCAGGGGGATGAGGCCGTGCGCTCCCCGGGCTCCGGCTCCTGCCGCCACTCCGCTTCGGCGCCGGCGCTCCGGAGCACCGAGACGGCGGACCGGGCCTCGTAGTCGCCCAGCCCTTCGAGGACGATGACGGGGGCTTGCCGAGCCAGGACCCGGCTGTGCCACAAGCTCAGTCCGGTCAGCTTGCGCAGCGCCAGGATCACGTCCGTTTGGCGCGGCCCGCAGTCGTGAAGATCAGCTGCTTGGTCAGGTGCTGACCGCGCTGGGCCATCCACGGCAGCGTGATGTCGACGGGTGGGAACGTCGCCAGGTGCGCGCGGAGCGCATCGGCGACGGGCCCGGGCAGAGGTACGTCCCGGAGCTTGCCGCCCTTCGGCGGGGCGATCACCGGCTTGCTGCGACTGAGCTTGAGCCGCTGGACGACGGGCAGCAGTACGGTGACTCGCGCCGCGACGTCTTTCAAGGCCGTGTACGGATCGACGTTCCTCAAGCGTCGAGCGCACCCACGGCCGCGTGGATATGAGCCAGGTCGCGACGCAACCCTTCTCCCGCGCACCACCAGGACAGTCGCTCGCCCGTGTCCTCCCTTGGATGCATGCCCAGGCCATGCTCGGGGCACAGGGGCCACGCCTGCCACAGAAGCTCCATGACGGTCTCCTGCGCGGCATCGGCGACGCTCGCCAGTGCAGAGGCAAGGCTGTCCTGTGAGTTCGGTTCCAAGCAGTTGCCGTGCCACTCGCCGTTGGCCATGGCGACGTAGACGTTCTCCGGCTCCTCCGCGTCGTAGGACGGAAGGGCCAGCAGCTGCAGGGGTTCCAGCCGGGGAAGCGTCACCGCCAGGTCGCGGTTCAGAAGGGCGAGAGCCTGGTCCCACACTGGGTACTCGCCCGGCGAGACGCGGCGAGGCTCAGGGGGGTCGAAAAGAGCGCACATGAGCACCATCCTCCGCCACGCCGGGGACAGCCCCCATCGCTCAACAGGCCTCGCCCCCCTGCGAAGACCGCACGCAGGGGCTGACAACAAGGGCGAACGACTGGGCCAGGGCGCTGATGAGGATCCCGCCGGCCAGGGACCAGAAGGGCGCGTCCATGCCCCAGACGCCTCCGATGACTCCCACCGTCAGCGGAGAGGTGGGGGCGGTGAGGAGGAGCGGCCATACGCCGACGATTCCGGGATCCCCGAGCAGCGCGGCGGCCACCTCGAAAACGACGGACACGCCGACGAGTCCCAGATAGGCGGCGGACGCGGGATTGGCGACGGTCAGACGGAACAGGGCGCGAGCCTTCATCGATTCCCCCCCCGGACTTGTGGTGCTCCCCACGGTTCCGGCGGGCCCGGACTCCGGCGTGAGTACGCGTACTCAGGAGTGCGCTCAGAGGCCCCTCGTATGGCGGCCTGCTCCGTGGGTGCCGCTACCCAGCGTGACGCGGTGCGGGCCTCGCTCGGATGGCTCATCCTGAATAGGGGACGCGAGGAATTCGTGTAGCGGTCAACTTTGAACGGGTGGAGCGGAGTAGTCATGGCGAACAATCCCGCGCTCGTCATCTACGGAATCTCGCCGGACGGGGCGTTGCAGTGGTACCGCCATGACGGCTGGTCAGACGGCACGAACCAGTGGACCGCCGGTGCGGGTGGCGACAACGTCAGTGCCGGCTGGAACATCTACGGCAGGGTGTTCAGCG
This sequence comes from Streptomyces sp. NPDC096079, assembly GCF_040303145.1. NCBI lineage: Bacteria > Bacillati > Actinomycetota > Actinomycetes > Kitasatosporales > Streptomycetaceae > Streptomyces > Streptomyces sp. NPDC096079. Next base: position 105,520 of record NZ_JBEOST010000015.1, on the reverse strand, counting down.
GGGGCTCCGGAGTGCTCTACGGCATTTATCCAGGTGGGGATCTGCAGTGGTACCGGCATGACGGGTGGACTGACGGGACGAATCGTTGGACTGCCGGTGGGGGTGGCAATAACGTCGGCGGCGGTTGGGGTATTTACAGCACGGTGTTCAGTGGTGGGGGTGGGGTGATTTATGGGATCACGCCTGCCGGGGATTTGCAGTGGTATCGGCATGACGGGTGGACTGACGGGACGAATCGTTGGACTGCCGGTGGGGGTGGCAATAACGTCGGCGGCGGTTGGGGTATTTACAGCACGGTGTTC
>NZ_JBEOST010000015.1:0-105119 GCF_040303145.1 Streptomyces sp. NPDC096079 | reverse complement strand
GGGTGGGGTGATTTATGGGATCACGCCTGCCGGGGATTTGCAGTGGTATCGGCATGACGGGTGGACTGACGGGACGAATCGTTGGACTGCCGGTGCGGGTGGCAACAACGTCAGTGGCGGTTGGGGTATTTACAGCACGGTGTTCAGTGGTGGGGGTGGGGTGATCTACGGGATCACGCCCGCCGGGGATTTGCAGTGGTATCGGCATGACGGGTGGACCGACGGGACGAATCGTTGGACCGCCGGTGCCGGTGGCAACAACATCGGTGGCGGGTGGAACATGTACGGCACCGTGTTCGGCGACACCGCGGAGTCCGACGGCGGGCTCGTCGGCTCCCTGCCTCCGCCGCCGGGGATCCCCGTCGACGCCTCCCAGCCCGCCCCGCCGCAGGACCAGGGCGGCAGCGCGATCGTCGGGGCGTCGTCGACGCTCGATCCGCAGAAGCCGCTCACCCCCCTACGCCTGCCGAGGAAGCCGGGCGGAGTGATCTCCTACCGGCGCGTCGTCTGCGACGCCACCGGAGCCCTGCGGGCCTACGAAGGGCAGGTGCCGGTCGCGACCGACAAGCCGATTCCCGTCGGGCCGCTGGACTTCATCGGCGAGAGCTTCTCCTACAAGTACAGCTTCGTCGACGAGACCGGGGCGCTGAGGGTCAGCACGGGCGAGGTGACGGCCACGGCCCAAGGGCGCGTCCAGGTGGGGACCGTGAAGCTCGGAGGCTCCGTCGAAGGGAAGAAGCTCAGGGCCCAGGGTTCCGCCGAGTTCGTCACGGCCGGCATCGAAGGGTCAGGTTCGGGCGAGGCCCACGGCGCCTCGGGGAGCGCCGACGGACACGTCACCGGGCCCGCCGCCCGTGGCCTCGTCGGAATCGGCCTGGACGGCGGAGGCGCCCAAGTCGGCGTGTCGGCGGGCGAGATCGGCGGGCGCGTCGGCGTCACGATCGGAGGCAGGTCCTCTGGAGTCGGCGGAGGGATAGCGCTCAAGGCCGAGCCGGGTCTGCGGTGGGGGACCGCCGGCACCATCAAGCTCCCCCTCCTCACCATCAGCGGCCCCAACCCCTTGGCCGGGGTGACGTCGTTCGCCGCGACCGCCGTCACCGACCTCGTACGGGACCCGCTCAGGACCGCGGAGAAGGCGATGAGCGACATCCTCGGTGTCGGCCGGGACGCGGTCGAGGCAGCAGGCCAAGTCGTCGAGAGCATCACCGACGCGGTCGACGGCTGGTTCGGCGACGACGAAGAGGACAGGAACGTCGTGACCACCGACCGGACACGGGGCCCGAGCCCTCGGTTCCTGCCCCCGGGCGCGGTGATCATCGACTGACACCACCGGCCTGTCCTGGGGGCGTCGCAGGTGTGTGACAGGGCAGGGCGGGCGCTGTCCCCCGCGAGGGGGCGTTGCTACGTTCCCGGGCAGGGCGCGGCCGGGGTGGCCGCCCGTGAAGAGGGGGACTTCCCGATGAACGCCGACCGTCTCAGACCCGCCGTCCTCGTGCTCGCCGCCCTCGCGCTCTCCGCCGTGCTGACCGGGTGCCAGGACGGCGACGCCGCCGGTGCCGCGCCGAGTACGCCCGCCGCTCCCACCGAGGCTCCGGCGGGCACCCCGTCCGCCGTGACCCCCACGGCCGCTCCCGCCGTGAAGGAGCCCGCCGTGAAGAAGCCGGCGCCGCCGGCGGGCACGACCTCCGTGCCCGTGACCCCCGCGCCGAAGCCCAAGCCCAAGCCCGCGGACTGTGTCAGCTCGCCACCGAGCCCCGACGACGTCGACCCCGACGAGTTCGCCCTCTACCGGATCGAGGAACTCGACGGCAGCACCGGCAAGGTGAACCTCGTCGTCCAGCACGGCGCCTGGGGATGCGCGAGCGCGGACTCCGACGGTGCTCCGTTCGTCGGGACCGGGGAGGAGAGCCGCTGGGCCCTCGACCAGGCCGCGTACGTCACCGCCACCAACCCGATCGTCAGCAGCTCCGCCAACCAGCGGATCGGGGTCCAGGAGCTGATCGACTGGGTGCACGCCCACCCGGACGCGGGACTCGTGTTCCGGTACGAGACCGGGGGCGACGGGGCGATCCACCGCCTTGAGCAGGTCTTCGCGCCGTAGCGCCGTAGAGGAGGACCGGGCGGGTGACGCGGGCGCCCCTGCGTCCGCCGGACGGGTGAGGGCGAAACCTTCCGGCTGCGCCGGGACGCTTGAGGGGCGGGCGCCGTGGTGAGGGGTGGGGTGACCTTGATCGTCCTGGCTCCTCCCCGCAGTCCCTCACCGAAACGAGAACCCTCGTGCGTCTCCGCCGTTCCCTCGCCGCCGTCTGCGGCGCCCTCGCCCTCACCGCCGCCCTGGCCTCCCCCGCCTCCGCCGCCACCGGCGACTTCAGCTACCGGTTCATCGGGATCGGCGGCGACCCGCAGAGCGTCACGCTGCACGACCCGGTGAGCGGCGAGTGCGTCACGATTCCCGAGGCCGCCGACCCGGGTGCCTCCGAGCCCGCGTTCGCGCCGCACAACGACACGGACGAGTTCGCGATGGTCTTCACCGAGCCCGACTGTTCCGGCGACTCGTGGACCCTTCGTCCCCACGGCCGCCCGGCCGGCGACCGGTTGAAGCTGCGGTCGGTGGTGTTCCTGAGGCCGTAGCGGACCACGGCCTCAGGACTCCTCGCACGCGTGCGCGCGGAAGTCCGCCACCGTCGTCGTCCGGACCTCGTCGCCGTCCGAGTACGCGACCTGGTCCGGCCGCAGCTTCCGCAGGTCCGCGAGGGTGAAGGAGTGGCTCCCCGTCGACCAGGAGCTGTCGTGGGTCGTGCCGTACAGCGTGTAGAGCCGCTGCCCCTCCTTCAGGGCCTGCGGGGGCGCGTCCGGGGTCCAGCCGCCGCCGCCGGCCGGGGCGGTGAGGGGCCAAGTCGTGTAGCCGGTGACCGGTTCCGCCGAGGTCCACGCGTCCGTGTGAGCCGGTTCCTTCGCGTCCGCCGCCACCTCGGCGTCCGGGCCGGTCACCGGCTCGTCCGGGGAGAGCCGGGCCTCGTCGATCCGGTCGTGGCAGACCAGGATCACCCCCAGCGGCTCTCCCTCCGCCGTCACCGTGACGCCCGTGAAGCCCGCGACCGGGACCGTGCAGCCGGTGAGCGGGGCGAGGGAGGAGAGGACGAGGACGGTCAGGAGGGCGCGGCGGGGCCAGGTCGTCATGGGCCTCATCGTGGCCCGGCCCGATAATCCGCCGCGTACATCCCGGTGAATCGTTACCGTCCTGTCCATGAGCACGTCACTCCGCCTGGAGCAGGTCACCCCCGCCACCATCGACGCCGCCCTCGCGCTGCGCGTCCATCCGCATCAGGAGCGCAACGTCGCGCCCGTCGTGCGCTCCCTCGCCGAGGCGTACGCCTTCGGGGAGAAGGCCTGGCCGCGGCTGATCTTCGACGGCGACGAGCTCGTCGGCTTCCTGATGGCCTTCCTCGACATCCCGTGGAACGAGGAGAAGGATCCCGCCGACCGCCGCAGCGGCCTCTGGCGGCTCAACATCTCCGCCGACGCCCAGAGCAAGGGGTACGGGCGCTTCGCCGTCGAGGCCGTGCGCGAGGAACTGCGCCGGCGCGGTGAGCGGCGGTTCCACGTGACCTGGGAGCCCGGCGAGGACGGGCCGGGCGCCTTCTACGACAAGCTCGGCTTCCGCGCGACCGGTGAACGCAGCGGCGACCAGATCGTCGGCGTGCTCGACGTCTAGCCGCGGGCCGCACGGCACAGGCCCCGGCCCCGGGGCCGGGGCCTGTGCCGGGGCCGCCCGGGGCGGCAGGGAGTGGGCGGCAGGGGGTGGGGGCGCGAGAACCGCGCCCCCACCCCCTCTCGCCGATCGGGTCAGCCCGAGCAGCCCCCGCACTGGCACGGGGCGCCCGACTGGCAGCCGCAGCCGCAGCCCGAGCCGCAGCCGCACGCGCCGAGCACGGGCAGGAACACCGCCTCGCGCGGCGCCTCCGCGCCGGATTCCGTCGTCATGGGGGATTCGGCCATGGGGGTCCCTCCCTTTCGAGGCGCGCTTCGCCTCCCCCCATTGCATGCCCACTCGGACCGGCGCATCAACGGCGCATCGGCGCCCGCAGGGCCGTACCGGACCCGCCCTACGGGCGCTACGCGCCCTCGACCGGCGCGTCCGCCGCCTGCAGCTCGTCCGCGTGCTCACCCGTCACCAGGTACACGACGCGCTTCGCCACGGACACCGCGTGGTCCGCGAACCGCTCGTAGTACCGGCCGAGCAGCGTCACGTCCACGGCCGTCTCGATGCCGTGCTTCCAGCGGTCGTCCATCAGGTGCTGGAAGAGCGTCCGGTGCAGCAGGTCCATCTCGTCGTCGTCCTGCTCCAGCTGGAGCGCCAGGTCGACGTCCTTCGTGATGATGACCTCCGCCGCCTTCGCCATCAGGCGCTGCGCCAGCTGGCCCATCTCCAGGATGGTCGCGTGCAGGTCCCGCGGCACCGCCGTGTCCGGGAACCGCAGCCGCGCCAGCTTCGCGACGTGCTGCGCCAGGTCGCCGGAGCGCTCCAAGTCGGCGCTCATCCGCAGCGAGGTCACCACGATCCGCAGGTCCGTCGCCACGGGCTGCTGCCGGGCGAGCAGCGCTATCGCCCGCGCCTCCAGGTCGTGCTGGAGGTCGTCGACCTTCTGGTCCGCCGCGATCACGCTCTCCGCGAGCTTGAGATCCGCGTCGAGCATCGCCGTGGTGGCGCGCCCGATCGCCGATCCGACGAGCCGGGCCATCTCGACCAGGCCCTCGCCGATCGAATCGAGTTCCTCGTGGTACGCGTCCCGCATGGTGTCCCTCTCTACGCAAAACTCCGGGGTCCGGGTGGGGCTTCGGACCCCCACGCTCCCACGTTCGGTCCCCTGTGCGTCCGGTTCCACCCCCTGATGTGAACCGGCACTTTCCCCCAGGTGAACTCTGGGCGACACGCGCCACCTCGGCCGCCGGGGCAAGTGAACCGGCCACATCTCCACGGTGAACTCTGAGCGACGAGTGTTCGAGCAGCCACTCGGACGGCTGGGAGAGTGTCCGTGACCCCGCATAACCTTGGAGCCATGGACGTGAACGCGGCGGTCGCCGCATTGGCAGCGATCGCCGGCGTGTGCACCGGCGTGATCGCCATGCTGGCGTTCCGCTGGAGCGAACGCGACCAGGCGCGACCCACCCGTACCTCGCTGCACACCGACGCCGTGCTCCCGCCCGGCGTCGACACCGTGCTGTCCGTGCTGCGCTCCTCCGCGGTGGTCCTCGACGAGAGCGACTCCGTGGTGAAGGCCAGCTCGGCGGCGTACGCGCTCGGCCTGGTCCGCGGCGGCAAGCTGGCCGTCGATCCCATGCTGAACATGGCCCGCGACACCCGTCGCGACGGGGAGATACGACAGGTCGAGCTGGACCTGGCGCGGCGCGGCTCCGGACGCGGCGAGGCCCTCGCCGTCTCCGCCCGGGTCGCCCCGCTGGGCTCGCGGCTCGTGCTGCTCCTGGTCGAGGACCTCACCGAGGCCCGCCGCATCGAGGCGGTGCGGCGCGACTTCGTCGCCAACGTGAGCCATGAGCTCAAGACTCCCGTAGGCGCGCTCTCCCTGCTCTCCGAGGCGGTCATGGACGCCTCGGACGACCCCGAGGCGGTCACCCGCTTCGCCGGCCGGATGCAGATCGAGGCGACCCGCCTCACCAACCTCGTACAGGAGCTCATCGACCTCTCCCGCGTGCAGAACGACGACCCGCTGGAGGACTCCGAGCCGGTGTCGGTGGACGAGCTCGTCGCCGAGGCGATCGACCGTTCCCGGCAGCCCGCCTCCACCAAGCAGATCACGATGGTCTCCGGCGGCGCCGCCGACCTCTACGTGTGGGGCAGCCGGGGCCAGCTGGCCGCGGCCCTCGGCAACCTCGTGGAGAACGCCGTCAACTACTCACCGGCCCGTACGCGGGTGGGCATCGCCGCCCGTCGTGTCGCCGCGCCCGCCGGCGACGTGATCGAGATAGCCGTGACCGACCAGGGCATCGGCATCCCCGACAAGGACAAGGAGCGCGTCTTCGAGCGCTTCTACCGGGTCGACCCGGCCCGCTCCCGTGCCACCGGCGGTACGGGTCTCGGCCTGGCCATCGTCAAGCACGTGGCCGCCTCGCACGGTGGCGAGGTCACCGTCTGGAGCACCGAGGGTCAGGGCTCCACCTTCACCCTGCGGCTGCCCGAGGCGGGCGCCGTACGGGACCGCCGGCCCGCTTCTTCCCCCACCCCAGATCTCATGACCGAACCGCTTCCCGCCCCGGAGGTCCTTCCGTGACCCGAGTGCTCGTCGTCGAGGATGAGGAATCCTTCAGCGACGCCCTGTCGTACATGCTCCGCAAGGAGGGCTTCGAGGTCGCCGTCGCGGCGACCGGGCCCGACGGCCTCGACGAGTTCGAGCGCAACGGAGCCGACCTCGTCCTCCTCGACCTGATGCTTCCGGGTCTGCCCGGTACCGAGGTGTGCCGCCAGCTCCGCGGCCGCTCGAACGTCCCGGTGATCATGGTGACCGCCAAGGACAGCGAGATCGACAAGGTCGTCGGCCTGGAGATAGGAGCCGACGACTACGTGACCAAGCCCTTCTCCTCGCGGGAGCTGGTCGCCCGCATCCGCGCGGTCCTGCGCCGCCGCGGTGAGCCGGAGGAGGTCACCCCGGCGGCCCTGGAGGCCGGCCCGGTCCGCATGGACGTCGACCGCCACGTGGTGACGGTCTCGGGCGGCAAGGTCGACCTGCCGTTGAAGGAGTTCGACCTCCTGGAGATGCTGCTGCGCAACGCGGGCCGCGTGCTGACCCGTATGCAGCTCATCGACCGGGTCTGGGGCGCGGACTACGTCGGCGACACCAAGACCCTCGACGTCCACGTCAAGCGCCTCCGCGCCAAGATCGAACCGGACCCGGGCGCTCCGCGCTACCTGGTGACGGTGCGCGGCCTGGGCTACAAGTTCGAGCCGTAGACCGGCCGGGCCGGGAACGCCGGGCGGAGTCCGGCGCGGCGTGCCGAAGCCCGCGGGGCCCCTGGGCCCCGCGGTGCAAGGGGCGCGTCCCGGGTGGGGCTCGAACCGGACCCGGGCGCTCCGCGCTACCTGGTGACGGTGCGCGGCCTGGGCTACAGGTTCGAGCCGTAGAAGCGCTGCGCGTACGGAGCCGAGGCGTCGGCTGCGCGTTCGAGCCGTAGAGGCGCTGCGCCTACGCGGAAGGGGCGCCCCCCGCCGGGGGGCGCCCCTTCGTGCGTGTCTTGCCGGCCGTCAGTGGCCCGCGGTCGTCGGCTCGCCCGAGGCCGGGGCCTCCGCGCCGTGCTCCGCCTCGCCCGAGGGGGACGCGGTGGCGCTCGGCGTGGTCTCCGGGGCGGCCGGGACGATGCTCGGGCCGAAGTCCTTGAAGTAGCTCTTCGACGGGACGACGAAGGCGCTCAGGCCGACGTCGCCGGTCTTGCTCAGCTTGAAGACGACCTGCTGCGCGTCGCCGTCGCGGAACGCGGCGCCGTCCTCGATCACGGCGGAGGCGTTGCCCTCGCCGCCGATCACGACGGAGCCGAGGGCCGGGATGGTGATCGGGCCGGTGCCCTCGGCGGCCGTCAGCTTCACGACGGCGGCCGAGCCGGGCAGGCGGATCGCGTCGAGGGTCTGCGGCGCCTGGCCGTTGTTGAAGACGGTGGCCGAAACGGCCGCCGGGCCCTTGGTGCCGGGCAGCGGCTGCGTGATGACCAGCGCGTTCTGGATCTTGACGTCGTCGACCGTGACGGCGGCGTTGTCCGGCCGCACTTCCAGCGTCTGTGCGTTGTTGCCCGCACCACAGGCGGACAGCGCGGCGACGGAGAACACGAGGGCGGTGGCGGCGAGGGCGCCGCGTCGAAGGCTGCGGCTCACGGCGGCGGCATCTCCTAGGACGTACGGACGGGCGTGGGAACCAAGGGACAGCTAAAGGTGTGTCAGCGCGCTTAGGTTACCGAGCCTCACTCCGCGTCCCGCACCCGACCCGCCCCTAACCGGTCACAGCCGTCCCGGTGAGGGGCTCCGTGGTGTCCTGGTGGCCCCCTCCGGCAGGCCCTCGGCGCGCCGGTCCCGCGTGACGGGTTGTGGCCGGATCACGACCCATTGACCTGGTGTTCACATAACCGCCTTGATCAATTCGGGGGAGTCCCCGCATTACGCGGAGCCGCTCCCGCGGAAAATCCCGCACCGGCGTCGGTTGATGTCCACTGATCAATTCCGGGAATCACCCCGGCATGCATCCGTACGGGTGGCCGATCCTCGAACGGAGTAGGTGAAGAAGGCCACTCCGAACGCGACAAACCGGGACATCGGGCCTCCCTCGGGGGCCTCCGGGTAGGTGTAACGTGCGCGTTTCTCTCCGTCCACGCAGCCGCTCCGACCTGCGAATACCGCCTTCCGGAAGCCCTCCGCAGCACGTCCGTGTCACCGTTGTCAAGCCCCGAGATATGCCCTGACCTGCGAAAACGCCATTCAGAAGAAGCCGAATCCGTGTTACCCTGGATAGCCACGGAAGGGGTACCTGTCACATGACGTTCAAGGTTGGCGACACCGTGGTCTATCCCCATCACGGGGCCGCGCTGATCGAGGCCATCGAAACTCGCCAGATCAAAGGCGTGGACAAGACCTACTTGGTGCTCAAGGTCGCGCAGGGCGACCTGACGGTTCGTGTGCCGGCGGACAATGCGGAGTTCGTCGGTGTTCGCGACGTGGTCGGTCAGGACGGGCTGGACCGGGTCTTCGAGGTGCTGCGCGCGCCGTACGCCGAAGAGCCGACGAACTGGTCCCGTCGCTACAAGGCAAATCTCGAGAAGCTCGCCTCCGGCGATGTCATCAAGGTCGCCGAAGTGGTGCGCGACCTGTGGCGTCGTGAGCGCGAGCGCGGACTTTCCGCAGGTGAGAAGCGCATGCTCGCCAAGGCTCGCCAGATCCTGGTGAGCGAGCTGGCGCTCGCGGAGAACACGAACGAGGACAAGGCCGAGGCTCTCCTCGACGAGGTCCTCGCGTCCTGAGCCGCGTTTCCAAGTGAAGCGCTTCCAAGTGAAGCAGTGAAGCAATGCCGTGGTGCCCGCCGGCGTGCTGTGATCCACACAGCGCTGTCGCCGGGCGCCGCGGCATGTTCGCGTACGTTTGCGGAGCCGTACGCGTGACCGCAGCGCTGAAGTAACCCGCACCCCCTGAACTTCTCTCCACCCGAACCCCTGTGCCCACGCGGCCACGCCTCGACCGTCGTCACGGAAAGGGCCCGGTCAAGGCGGTGCGTCCGGCACGGTGAGGCCATACCCATGTCGGCCGCGGAAACAAACCTGCCGGAGTGCAACCGATGTCAGACGAAGAGCGTCCCAGTCGTACCGCCGTGGTGATCCCGGCCGCCGGACGGGGCGTGCGCCTCGGTCCGGGCGCCCCCAAGGCGCTTCGCGCGCTGAACGGCACCCCGATGCTGATCCACGCCGTCCGCGCGATGGCCGCCTCGCGCGCGGTCTCGCTCGTGGTGGTCGTCGCACCTTCCGACGGCGCCGCCGAGGTCAAGAACCTCCTCGACGCCCACGCCCTGCCCGAGCGGACCGACTACCTCGTCGTCCCCGGCGGCGACACCCGCCAGGAGTCCGTCCACCTCGGCCTCAAGGCGCTCCCCGAGGGCATCACCACCGTCCTGGTCCACGACGCGGCCCGCCCTCTGGTGCCCGTCGACGTCGTGGACGCCGTCATCGAGGCCGTACGGGACGGGGCCGTCGCCGTCGTCCCCGCGCTGCCCGTCGCCGACACCGTCAAGGAGGTCGAGCCGGCCGAGCGGCCCGGCGACCCCGAGCAGGTCGTCGCCACCCCGGTCCGCGCCCGCCTCCGCGCCGTCCAGACCCCCCAGGGCTTCGACCGCGACACCCTGGTCAACGCCCACGCGACCATCGCCCTCACGGGTGAGGGCGTCACCGACGACGCCGGCATGGTCGAGCGGCTCGGCGCGCCCGTCGTCGTCGTGCCCGGCCACGAAGAGGCCTTCAAGGTGACCCGCCCCCTCGACCTCGTCCTCGCCGAGGCCGTACTCGCCCGCAGGAGGGCCAACGATGGCTTCTGATCTCCCCCTCGTCCCCCGTACCGGCATCGGCACGGACGTCCACGCCTTCGAGAGGGGCCGCGAGCTGTGGTGCGCGGGCCTGCTCTGGGAGGGCGAGGAGTTCGGCCTCGCCGGGCACTCCGACGGTGACGTCGCCGCCCACGCCGCCTGCGACGCGCTCTTCTCCGCCGCCGGAGTGGGCGACCTCGGCGCCCACTTCGGCACCTCGCGCCCCGAGTGGTCCGGCGCCTCCGGCGTCACCCTGCTGGCCGAGGCCGCCCGGATCGTCCGCGCCGAGGGGTACGAGATCGGCAACATCGCCGTGCAGGTCGTCGGCGTCCGCCCCAAGATCGGCAAGCGGCGCGAGGAGGCGCAGAAGGCGCTCGGCGAGGCGGCGGGCGCGCCCGTCTCCGTCTCCGGCACCACCACGGACGGGCTCGGCCTCACCGGCCGCGCCGAGGGCCTCGCCGCCCTCGCGACCGCGCTCGTGTACCGCGTATCGCCTCAGGAGCGGTGAAAAACGTCATCGGTGACCCCGATCGGGTATCGGGGCACTACCACACGCCCACTACCCTGGAGTGGTGACTATTCGCCTGTACGACACCAGCGCCCGGCAGATCCGTGACTTCAACCCGCTCGTGCCGGGCTGCGTCTCGATCTACCTCTGTGGTGCCACCGTGCAGGCGGCCCCGCACATCGGCCACATCAGGTCGGGGCTGAACTTCGACATCATGCGGCGCTGGTTCGCGTACCGCGGTTACGACGTCACGTTCATCCGCAACGTCACCGACATCGACGACAAGATCATCAGGAAGGGCGCCGAGCAGGGCCGCCCCTGGTGGTCCATCGGCTACGAGAACGAGCGCGCGTTCAACGCCGGTTACGAGGCCCTCGGGTGCCTCCCGCCGACGTACGAGCCCCGCGCCACCGGTCACGTCCCCGAGATGATCGAGATGATGCGGGGTCTGATCGAGCGCGGCCACGCGTACGAGGCGGACGGCAGCGTCTACTTCGACGTGCGCTCCTTCCCGGGGTACCTGGAGCTGTCCAACCAGGACATCGACGACCTCCGTCAGCCCGACGAGGGCGTCTCCGGCAAGCGCGACCCGCGGGACTTCGCCATGTGGAAGGCGACCAAGCCGGGCGAGCCCGACTGGGAGACCCCGTGGGGCCGCGGCCGTCCCGGCTGGCACCTGGAGTGCTCGGCGATGGCCCACAAGTACCTGGGCTCCGCCTTCGACATCCACGGCGGCGGTCTCGACCTGATCTTCCCGCACCACGAGAACGAGATCGCCCAGGCCAAGGCCTTCGGCGACGAGTTCGCCCGGTACTGGGTGCACAACGCCTGGGTCACCATGAGCGGCGAGAAGATGTCGAAGTCGCTCGGCAACAGCGTGCTGGTGTCCGAGATGGTGAAGAACTGGCGCCCCATCGTCCTCCGCTACTACCTGGGCACCCCGCACTACCGCTCGATGATCGAGTACAGCGAGGAGTCCCTGCGCGAGGCCGAGTCGGCGTTCGCCCGCATCGAGGGCTTCGTCCAGCGCGCCACCGAGAAGGCCGGGACGACCGTCGCCCCCGCCGCCGAGGTGCCGCCGGCCTTCGCCGAGGCCATGGACGACGACCTGGGCGTGCCGCACGCGCTGGCGATCATCCACACCACCGTCCGCCAGGGCAACAGCGCCCTCGCCGCGGACGACAAGGACGAGGCCATCGCCCGCCTCGCCGAGGTCCGCGCCATGCTCGGCGTCCTCGGCCTCGACCCGCTCGACCCGCACTGGGCCGAGGAGACCGGTGGCGGCGAGGAGCTCCACGGCGTCGTCGACACCCTCGTACGTCTCGTGCTCCAGCAGCGCGAATCGGCGCGCGAGCGCAAGGACTGGGCCACCGCGGACGCGATCCGCGACCAGCTGGGCCAGTCCGGCCTCGCCATCGAGGACAGCCCCGACGGCCCCCGCTGGACGCTGGGCAACCGTTAGAAGACGTGCCGCTCGGGACACCGGGCGGCACACTTCAGTTACAGACTTTGTACGTCAGCAGAGGAAACAGGTAGTCATGGCCGGGAACAGCCAGCGCAGGAACCGTCGCACGTCCAACAAGAAGGGTGCGACGGTCGGCAGCGGTGGCCAGCGGCGCAAGGGCCTCGAAGGCAAGGGCCCGACGCCCAAGGCCGAGGACCGCAAGGGCCACAAGGCGTACCGCGTCTCCAACGCGATGGCCCGGCAGGCGGCCAAGCGCCGCCCCGCGCCCCGCCGCGGTGGCCCCAAGGGCGCCAGCGAGATGGTCGTCGGCCGCAACCCGGTCTTCGAGGCGCTGCGCGACGGCGTGCCCGCCACCACGCTGTACGTGCAGCAGTTCATCGACAATGACGAGCGCGTGCGCGAGGCCCTCCAGCTCGCCGGCGCGCGCGGCAACATCAACCTGATGGAAGCCCCGCGCCCCGAGCTCGACCGCATGACCAACGGGCTGAACCACCAGGGTCTGGTCCTCGTGGTCCCGCCGTACGAGTACGCGCACCCCGAGGACCTCACCGCCGCGGCCTACGACGACGGCGAGGAGCCGCTGATCGTCGCCCTCGACGGCGTCACCGACCCGCGCAACCTCGGTGCGATCGTCCGCTCCGTCTCCGCCTTCGCGGGCCACGGCGTGGTCATCCCCGAGCGCCGGGCCGCCGGCATGACCGCCGGTGCCTGGAAGACCTCCGCCGGCACCGCCGCGCGCACGCCGGTCGCCCGTGTCACCAACCTGACCCGCGCCCTGCAGGAGTACAAGAAGGCCGGCATCGCCGTCGTCGGCCTCGCGGCCGAGGGCACGCACGAGGTGCAGGACCTGGAGGCGCTCGGCGGCCCGGTCGTCATCGTCGTCGGCTCCGAGGGCAAGGGCCTGTCCCGCCTCGTCGGCGAGACCTGCGACTTCCTGGTCCGCATCCCGATGCCGGGCGGCGCCGAGTCGCTCAACGCCGGCGTCGCCGCCGGCGTCGTCCTCTACGAGGCGGCCCGCCGCCGCATGGGCTGAGCCGGTACGGCACGGGGCTGAGCCCGACCCGGCACGGGGCTGAGCCCGACCCGGCAAGGGCCGAGCCCGTACCGTCGTCCCCGTGCCCGCCTCAGGCCGTCAGGCCGGCCAGGCGGGCGCGGGTCAGCACGGCGATGGTGAAGCCGTCCGTGATCCGCCCGTCGGCGATCATGGCCTCGGCCTCCGCGAACGGCACCGTCAGCGAGCCGCGGATGCCCTCGCCGGCCTCCAGGCGCCCCACCGCGTCGATCCGTGCGGCGAACAGCAGCACTCGGTCGCCGGTCACGCCCGAGTCGGGGTGCAGGGCGCCGAGCGGGACGAGCTCCCGCACCGGCGCCCCGATCTCCTCCCGGAGCTCCTTCGCCGCGTTCGCCGCGTCGGAGAGACCCGCCGTGCCGAAACCGCGGGGCACCTCCCAGTGCCAGGACCGGGTGGCGTGCCGGAAGTGCTCGACCAGCACGATCCGGTCGCCCAGGAGCGGCAGGACGACACACCCCTGCTCGGCGGTGGCGCTCACCGAGCGGATGTAGACACCGGGGCGGCCGTCGGGGAAGCGCACCGCGTCCCGGACGAGCAGCACGTACGGGTCCTGGTACACCACCCCGCCGGCGACCGCGACGGCCTCCGGGTCCGTCAGGATCTCGATCCCTCCCGGCTCGTTGCGGAACAGCTCGGGCCGCTCGGCGCGCAGCCGTTCGTACCGCAGGACCGGTTCGCCGCTCATGGGTGCTTCTCCTCTAGTCGTGCCGTGCCTGCTGGTCGGCCTGGGGACCCCCGGTCGTCCCCCCGCGCTCGACGAACTCGACGCCGGACACGGCCTGGATGGTCTCCCAGTCCTTCCTCAGGTTGCCCAGCCGCAGCGACGGCAATGTCAGCGAGTGCCCGAGACCGGCGCGGCGGGTCCGGGCGGCCTTGTCCCAGAACTCCAGGCGCACGCTCAGCACGCCGCCCACCGCCCCCAGCATCCCGAGCGCGCCCTGGAGCACGGTCACCGGTTCGCCGCTCGCGATCTGGACGGCGACACCGCCCGACTCCAGCACGAGGACCGTGGAGATCTCCCGGGTGAGGCCCTTGTCCGAGCGGCCGGCCCGGCGGGCGGTCCGCAGCATCCGGGCGTGGTCCCGGGCGATCGTGGCCGTCCGGTCGGTGAACTCGTCCCCGTCCGGGATGCGTCCGCCCCGGAAGCTGTCGTGCAGGAACGTGTCCAGGGACGCGATGTACGTCTGCCACTCGCCGGTCTCCCGCAGGGCGACGATGTCGGAGAGCGAGAGCCCGGCGTACGAGTTGGGGCCGTCGACCGCGCGGTGCAGCGAGTCGGCGACGAGGTTCCGGATCAGCAGGCCCACGGCCTCCGGGTCCTGCGCCCGCGCCTGCGGCGAGATGTCCTCCTGGAGCGCGCGGCGCGGCGGGGAGCCGGGCGGCGTCAGGGCGACGAGCCCGCTCGCGTCGGGCACGCCGAGGTTGTACATGAGGTCGATCAGCTGCTTCGTCGGCAGGATCTCGGCGCCCTCCCGCAGCAGGTGCTGGTACGGGTCGGTGCCCGGGCGCGTCAGGAACTCCTGGTAGATCGCGTTCCTGGTGATGTTGGCGGTGCGGTCCTGCGTCGCCGACCAGAGGAGGATGTCCGTCAGGATGCCCTCGCCCATCGACCGGGCCAGTTCCGGCGCGATCCCGAGGTCCACGGCGAGCTGGTCGTCCCGCAGGTTCCTCAGCTTGGCCAGCTGCCCGGTGAAGCGCTGGCCGACCCGGTCCGCCGCGGCCCGGTTCGCCTCGTCGTCCCAGTCGAGGCGCACGAACGCGGGGTCGGACTCCTCCTGGATGAGCCGCCGCCAGGCGCGTCCGGTGCGCTGGTCGTACCCGAAGGAGAACTCCTCCGTGCCGTCCCGCTCCAGGAACAGGTACGGGACGATCGCCCGGTCGTCGAAGAGCCGGGTGAACGCGGTCCGGTCGGCGGGGTCGGCCTGCGGCACGAAGTTCCCGTACAGGGCCTCGTTGTTGAGGAAGAACGCCCGGTTGACCACCAGGGTCCCGCTGTTGACGAGGGCGCGGCGCAGTTCGGCCGCGGTGGCGGCGACGGCGCCGGGCGTCCGTCGTGGGGCGTCGGCTGCCTGGCGGCCCTCGGCCAGGTCCGCGGGCAGCCACTGGTTGTCGAGCGCCTGGGCCATGACCGGATAGTGGTCCAGGTCCGAGAAGACGAGCTGGTTCGGCCCGCGGCCGGCCGGTTCCGGGGGCCGCTGCCGAGGGACCCGGGCCTCGGTGTCCTCCCTGGACAGGTCGTCGGGTTCGTCGTGGACGGGGCTTGCCATGCTGTGTCGCTCCCCTCGACTCGCATCGCGCGCATCACGCGGCCCTCAAAGTAAACTGACGAACCGCCAGCGAACAATGGTTCCCCGGCGCGGCCTTCCCCGATGGCGTTGATCTTGACGGGTCTCGGACATTTGGCGACTGTCAAAGCAGTGTCCTAACCCCGCGTCACTCGGTTAGATGAGTGTGGACACCAGAACGCCCCGGCCGGGGTTCGACGATCAGCCGGCGCTGAGCATGGTCAAGGTGGATTCCGATCCCGCCCAGGTGATCGTGAACCACGCCAGCTTCCGTGTGCGGCTCGCGCCGGCCCCGCAGCCGAAGTTCGCGGCCCGTACCGCCGCCCTGTCCGGAGTGGGCGCGGGCGGCCCGCGGCGGCGCCCCGTCGTGTGGACCGGGAAGTCCGCGCCGGGCGCGACCGGTCTGCTCCAGGCCGTGCGCGAGTCCTCCGTCTCCACGCTCGAACCCGTCGGGCACGGCGGCCACGGCGTCGGCGACACCCAGGCCATCCCGCGCATCGACAGCACCATGGCCCACCCCGTGGTGCCCGGCGAGGCGCCGCCGCCCCTGCTCCCGCCGATGCGCCGCGCCGAGGGCGCCTACGACGAGCTGTACGACCTCGGGCACGAGCCCGCGGAGCCGTACGGGCACGCGGAGCCGGAGGGCTCGCCCGCGCAGCGCCACGGCCAGGACAACGTCCGGCACGCCTACTACCCGGGCCGCCGGATGAACCTCGGCGTCGTGCTGCTCCCGCTCCGCGTCTTCCTCGGCTTCATCTCCATCTACGCGGGCATGGGCAAGCTCTGCGACCCCGTCTACTTCGACGGCGGCGAGCGCGGCTCCATGGTGAAGTGGCTGAACTCCCTCCACCCCTGGGCCCTCGCCGAACCGCTGCGGGACTTCGCCCTCCAGCACCCCGTCGGCGCCGGGCTCACCGTCGCGTTCCTCCAGGTCGTCGTCGGCGTCCTCACCGTCCTCGGACTCTGGCAGCGCGTCGCGGCCGTCGTCGGCGGCCTGCTGTCCGCCGCCCTCCTGCTGACCGTCAGCTGGAAGACCGTCCCGGTCTACGACTCCGCCGACATCATCTACCTCGCCGCCTGGTCCCCGCTGATCATCGCCGGCGCCCCCGTCTACTCCCTCGACGGCCGCCTCGCCGGCGAGGCCTGGCGCACCCTCGGCCCCCGCGCCGAGCTCTGGGACCTCCGCCGCCGCGTCACCCGCCGCAGCACCCTCCTCGCCGCCGTCGTCGTCGGTCTCACCCTGCTCGTCGGCTCCGTCCTCGGCGGCGCCGTCCGCTCCACCGAGATGGTCACCGTCCCGGGCCCGAACGACGACCCGATCAACCACCTCCCCGGCCGGCCGCTCCCCCAGGAGCCGACCCGCCGCGCCCCCTCGAAGGCCGCCTCCACCGCGCCCGAGCCCGCCGCGACCACCGAGCCGCCCGCGCGGCACGAGGAGACCGAGGAGGCCACCCGGCCCACGGAGACGACCCGCGAGTCGACCCGGACCCATGAGCAGCGCCCGACGGCCACCCAGGGCACCGGCACCGGCGGCACGAGCAGCCGTACGCCCACGGAGTCCAAGCCGGCGCCCCCGCCGTCCACCAGCGACACCCCGAGCACCAGCGGCGGCGGGTCGGGCGGCGGCTCGACCGGCTCCACCAGCACCCCGTCGGAGAGCGGCTCGTCGACGGGCGGCGCGCGGAACCCGATCGGCGGCCTGCTGGGCTGACCGGAGGGCAGGGACAAGGGCGGCACCGCTTCTCCGGCGGTGCCGCCCTTCTCGTACGCCCGTCGCTCAGGCCTTCTGGGCGGCCAGCTCCTTGGCGGCCTCCGTGAGGTCCTTGGCGGTGTCGATGGCCCTCCAGTACGCGCCCTGGGGCAGCGGGAAGCCCGCCAGGCGCCGCTCGCGCGCGAGGCGGGGGAAGGTGGTCCGCTCGTGGTCGCCGAGGTCCGGGAGGAGTTCGGTGAAGGCGGCGGAGAAGACGTACACGCCCGCGTTGATCAGGAACGGCGACGGCGGCGCCTCGATGAAGTCGGTGATGTGCCCGAAGGTGTCGGTCTCGACGGCGCCCCACGGGATGCGGGGGCGGGCCAGGGCGAGCGTCGCGAGGGCGTCCCGCTCGGTGTGGAAGGCGGCCATCTCGCGCAGCGAGAAGCGGGTCCAGATGTCGCCGTTCGTGGCGTACCAGGGCTGGTCCGGCGCGGGCAGGTGCGCGGCGGCGTACTTGAGGCCGCCACCGCGGCCGAGGGGCTCGCTCTCGACGACCGTGGTCACCTTCAGGGGCAGGTTCGCGGAGTCCAGCCACTCCTGGAGGACCTCGGCGAGGTGACCGCAGGAGACGACGGCGTCGGTCACGCCCTCGGCGGCCAGCCAGGAAAGCTGATGGCCGATGATCGGGGTCCCGGTGCCCGGGATCTCGACCATCGGCTTGGGGCGGTCGTCGGTGTACGGGCGGAGCCGTGAGCCCTGGCCGCCCGCCAGGACCACGGCCTGCGTCGGAGTGGTGTGCATACGGGGAACGATAGGCGCCCGGTACGCGGCGGGGCGTTCAGCTCGCGGCCCTTCCCTCGTGAAGGGGTCAGCTCGCGCGCATCACGCCGGTCGCGTACGAGGTGTCGCAGACGGGGCGGGAGAACGACTGGGCGCGCGAGGGGCCGTAGTGCTCGACGGCGGCGCGGCCGAGGGCGCGGGCGATGGAGAAGCAGTGCTGGGCGAGGGAGGGCCGGTTCTCCACCTCGCGCTGGAGGTGGGTGAGGGCCGTTCCCGGGTCCTTCTCCTGAAGCTCTGCGAGGAGCTGGTCGCGGAGAATATCCTGCGGGGCACGGGACTTGGCCCGGACGGAGACGTCCGTGGAGGACGCCGTCAGCTGGGTCCCGGCGTCCTGGCCGGCCCACGGAACGGCGGACACCGCGAGCGTTCCCGAGAGCACCAGGACGACGGGCAGGACGAGGGCGAGAGAGCGGCCGATTCGGCGGGCAGTGTGCGTCACGCAGGCGAGCGTAGCGGCCGGTAGTGATATGGCGACATTTAGTCACTCTCGCGAGGGATGGTTCGAGGCGCCTTTTCGAATCCCGTGTTGACGCGGGGGTGCGGGTGGGGCCCCGAATGCCGGGGTTTTCCGGGGTAAGCCCGTTTAAACGAACGGCCCCGCATCTGCAAGAGACGCGGGGCCGTACGGCTGTGCTCGGGGTCGGTCTCAGTCGCTGAGGCGCGCGCCCGTGGAGGTCGAGAAGACGTGCAGCTCGTCGGCGCGCGGCACGACGTGCAGCGTGGAGCCCTTGGCGGGCACGTCACGGCCGCCGACGCGGACCACCAGGTCCTTGTCCTCGCCGCCGACGCGGGTGGAGCCGTACACGAAGCCGTCCGAGCCGAGCTCCTCGACGACGTTGACCGTGACGGCCAGGCCGTCCTTCGAGGTCGCGCTCTGCACGTCGAAGTGCTCCGGGCGGACGCCGACGGTGACGGTGGTGTCGCCGGCCGCGGAGGCGGCGGCGATCGCGTCGCGGGTCACCGGGACGACGCTCGTGCCGAACTTGACGCCGCCGTCGACGATCGGGACCTCGACCAGGTTCATGGCCGGGGAGCCGATGAAGCCGGCGACGAAGAGGTTGGCGGGCTTGTCGTACATGTTGCGCGGCGAGTCGACCTGCTGGAGCAGACCGTCCTTCAGGACGGCGACCCGGTCGCCCATGGTGAGGGCCTCGGTCTGGTCGTGCGTGACGTAGACCGTGGTGATGCCCAGGCGGCGCTGGAGGCCCGCGATCTGCGTACGGGTCGAGACGCGGAGCTTGGCGTCGAGGTTCGACAGCGGCTCGTCCATGAGGAAGACCTGCGGCTCGCGGACGATCGCGCGGCCCATCGCGACGCGCTGGCGCTGGCCGCCGGAGAGCGCCTTCGGCTTGCGGTCGAGGTACTCGGTGAGGTCGAGGATCTTCGCCGCCTCCTCGACCTTCGCACGGATCTCCGACTTGTTCACGCCGGCGATCTTGAGGGCGAAGCCCATGTTGTCGGCGACGGTCATGTGCGGGTACAGCGCGTAGTTCTGGAACACCATCGCGATGTCCCGGTCCTTCGGCGGCAGGTGCGTGACGTCGCGGTCGCCGATGCGGATGGAGCCGGCGTTGACGTCCTCGAGACCCGCGAGCATGCGCAGGGAGGTCGACTTGCCGCAGCCGGAGGGGCCGACGAGGACGAGGAACTCGCCGTCCGCGATCTCGATGTCGAGCTGGTCGACGGAGGGCTTGGTGGCACCCGGGTAGACCCGGGTGGCCTTGTCGAACGTGACGGAAGCCATGGTGATGCGTCCCTTCACCGGCAGGAACGTGCCGGACGATCCGAGTAAAGGAAGGATTGAGGTCTAGTCCACCTGGGTGAACCGCAAGTGACGCTACCCTCCGGTGCCCGATCTGTCAGCACTCGTGGACCCGTGAGATTTCCGACCGTCGCCGGGGCCGGGTTGGTTACACTTCACTCGCTGCCGCCTTAGCTCAGTTGGCTAGAGCGCTTGACTTGTAATCTTGAGGTCGTCGGTTCGATTCCGACAGGCGGCTCTGTGACGGAGGGCCCCGGACGCGCGACGCGTCCGGGGCCCTCCGTCGTCACCGGGGAGATTCTGGGGAGGGGTGCGCGGATGAGCCGGCGTTCCGGTGGGCTGATCGGGGTGTGGGCCGAGCAGCAGCGGGTGGCGCAGAGACAGCGGGAGGGCCAGCACCAGGCGGTGCTGCGACAGCAGCGGGACGCCGAGCGGGAGCAGCGGGCGTACGAGCGGGACGTCGCCCGGATGCAGCGAGAGCAGCGGGCCGCGTACCGGCGCCAGCGGGAGGACGACGCCCTGCGGCGGACCCAGGAGCTGGACCGGCGGGTCGAGCTCCTGGGGTCGCTGCTCGCGACCGGCTGCCGGACGCCCGCCTTCGGCGTGGGGTCGCTGCGGCGCGCGGAGGACGTGGAGCCGTTCGCCCCCGGGCCGCTGGGCGAGCCCGTCGCCATGCCGGACCAGCGGCTCTACCAGCCGCAGGGGACCGCCTGGAGCGCGTCCGGGCGGGCCCAGGCGGAGCGGGACGCGCGCGCCAGGTTCGAGCACGACTGGTACGCCGCGCAGGCCGCCGAGGCGCGGCGGGTCGAGCAACTGGCCGCGTACCGGCGCGCGTACGACGAGTGGGCCGCGGCCCGCCGCGCCGAGATCCGCGCCCACAACAGCGGGATCGACGGGACCGTCGCCGCCCTGCGGGACGGGGACGCCGACACCGTCGTCGAGTACTTCACCGCCGTGCTCTTCGCGTCGACCGCCTGGCCCGAGGGCTTCCCCCGGGAGGTGTCCGCCGCCTACGACCGGGCCGGGCGCGGGCTCGTCCTCGACTGGGACCTGCCCGGGTACGAGGTCGTGCCCGAGGCCAAGGGCGTGAAGTACCTGCCGAGCACCGACCAGGAGAAGGAGGTGCCGCGGCCGGTGACGCAGCGGCGGGCCCTGTACCGGGACGTGCTGGCGCAGAGCCTGCTGCTCGCGGTCCGGGAGCTGTTCGCCGCCGACCGCTTCGGGGCGCTGGACGGGGTCGCGCTGAACGGGTACGTCGACGGGGTCGATCCCGCGACCGGGCTGGCCGCACGCGTGTGCGTGGCGTCGGTCGTGGTGGAGCGGCCGGCGTTCGACCGGCTGAACCTGGAGCTCGTGGGGGCCGTCGAGTGCCTCACCGGCGCCCTGTCCGGGCGGCTCTCGGCCAAGCCGGACCAGCTGGTCGCGGTGGTGCCGCTGCGGGAGCCGGGACAGGTGGGGTCCGACGTGGTGGTGCAGGGGGACGGGGCGGAGCCCGACCTGCTCACCATGGACCCGATCGCCTTCGAGGGGCTCGTCGCCGAGCTGTTCCGCGCGCGCGGGCTCCAGGCGGTGACCACGCAGCGGTCCGGTGACGGCGGGGTCGACGTCAGGGCGCTCGACCCCGATCCGATCAGCGGCGGGTCGATCGTGGTGCAGGTCAAGCGGTACCGGAACACGGTGCCGCCGAGCGCGGTGCGGGATCTGTTCGGGACCGTGCAGGACCAGGGGGCGAACAAGGGGGTGCTCGTCACCACCTCGAAGTTCGGCCCCGGTTCGTACACCTTCGCCAACGGCAAGCCGCTGACCCTGATCGCGGGGACGGAGCTGGTGGACCTGCTGCACCAGCACGGGCTGCGGGGGCGACTGGGCGGGGGAGGGCCGGACGCGGCTGCGGCCGTGCCCGCTCCGGCGGCCGCTCCCGCCGAGGCGTCCGAGGACTTCAACCTGCTCGGGATGGTGTGGTCGGGGTCCGCGGCCCTGGACGTGTGCGCGCTGGTCTGCGCCGGGAGCCGGGTCCTCGGCGACGAGTGGTTCGTCTTCTTCAACAACCCGGCGACGCCCGACGGTTCGGTGTCCATGGTGGCGGCCGCGCCCGGTGACCGCGCCGCCGTGCGGGTCGGCTTCGACGCGCTGCCCGCGCGGGCCGACCGTCTTGTGCTGGTGGCGGCCGTGGACCCGGAGGTGAACCCGGACGCGGATCTGGGCGGGTTCACGGACGCCGGGATCCGGCTGCGGGACGACGCGGGCGCCGAGCTCGACCGGCTTGAGGTGTCGGACGGGCGGCCGGGGGAGACTGCGCTGGTCCTGGGGTCGTTCCGGCGGCGGGCGGGCGGCGACTGGGACTTCGTCCTCGGCGGGAAGGGGTACCGGGGCGGTCTTGAGGAGCTCGTGGGGGACTTCGGGATCGAGGTGGAGTAGAGCGGGCGGGCGGGGGCTCCCTGGCCCCCGCCCGCCCGTGGCTCAGCGCCCGCCCGTGGCTCAGCGGCCGCTGAGGCGGTTCGCCAGGACCGCCACGCGGTCCGTCTCCGCCGAGTGGCCGGTGGCCTCGCGACGGTCGGCGCCCCGGAAGGCGGCGTACATGGTCTGGACGCCGAGCCAGCGCAGGGGTTCCGGCTCCCACTTGCGGACCTTGTGGTTCACCCAGGGCAGGGCCGTGAGGTCCGTGGGTCCCGACTGGCCGGAGTCCTGCTGGATCAGGTCGCGCAGGGTGCGGGCGGCGAGGTTCGCGGTGGCGACGCCGGAGCCGACGTAGCCGCCCGCCCAGCCGAGGCCGGTGGAGCGGTCGAGGGTGGCGGTGGCGCACCAGTCGCGGGGGACGCCGAGGACGCCGGACCAGGCGTGGTCGATCCGTACGCCCGCCAGCTGCGGGAAGAAGCGGACCAGGATCTCGCGGAGGGCCTCGATCGTCTGCGGCTGGGTGCGGCCGTCGTTGTCGGTCCGCGAGCCGAAGCGGTACGGGACGCCCCGGCCGCCCAGCGCGATGCGGCCGTCGGCGGTGCGCTGGGCGTACATGTAGGCGTGGGCCATGTCGCCGAGGGTCTCGCGGCCGTCCCAGCCGATCGACTCCCACTGGGCGTCGCCGAGCGGCTCGGTGGCGATCATCGAGGAGTTCATGGGGAGCCAGGTGCGGCGCTGGCCGGTGAGGGAGGCGGTGAAGCCCTCGGTGCAGCGCAGGACGTACGGGGCGCGGACGGTGCCGTACGGGGTGATCGCGTGCTTCGGCTTGATCTCGGTGACGGGGGTCGACTCGTGGAGGGTGACGCCGAGGGCCTCGACGGCCGCCGCGAGGCCCTTGACGAGTTTCACGGGGTGCAGGCGGGCGCCGTGCGGGGTCCAGGAGGAGCCGACGGCTCCCGTGACGCGGACGCGGTCCGCGGTCTCGCGGGCGCCGTACAGCTCGCGGTCGGTCTCGCCGAAGGCGAGTTCGGCGGCGTGGAAGGCCTTGAGCCGGGCGAGCTGGGCGGGGGAGAGGGCGACCTCAAGGACGCCGCCGCGGTGCTGGTCGGCGTCGATCTTCTCGGTCTCGCAGACGTCGAGGACCTCGGTGACGGTGGCGTTCATGGCCTGCTGGAGGCGGACGGCGGCCTCGTGGCCGTGGAGCCGGGCGTAGCGGTCGCGGCCGGCGATGCCGTTGTAGAGCCAGCCGCCGTTGCGTCCGGAGGCGCCGTAGCCGCAGAACTTGGCTTCGAGGACGGTGATGTTGAGGAAGGGGACGGCCTTCTTGAGGTAGTAGGCGGTCCAGAGGCCGGTGTAGCCACCGCCCACGATGCAGACGTCGGCGGTGGTGTCACCGGGCAGCGGTTCGCGGGGCGCGGGGGCGCCCTCCTGGGCGTACCAGAACGAAATGCCGCCGTTGATCGTGCTCATGTCCCATCCCTCTTCCGGGTCCGTGCGCGGGAGGCTACAGGGACCCTCGGGCCGGTGGACACGGGGGTGGGGACGGGGCCGGAAACCCGGTCGGCTCCTGGGCTTCCGGCTCCTAGGCTGGCGCCGTGATTCACGTACCGGAGGAACTCGCGGCGTCCCAGGCGAAGTACAACGGCGAGGCGGGCCGGGCGTTCGTCGCCGGGCTGCCCCGGCTGGCCGAGGACTTCCTCGACCGCTGGGGGCTGAAGGTCACCGGGCCGTCGATGTGCGGGGTGGCCTCGCTGGTGCTGCCGGTGGAGCGGGACGGCCTGCGGGCCGCCCTCAAGATGCAGCTCCTCGACGAGGAGTCGGAAGGGGAGCCCGTCGGCCTGCGCGTCTGGGACGGGGCGGGCGCCGTGCGGCTCCTCGACCACGACGCCGCGACCGGGACGATGCTCCTTGAGCGGCTCGTCGAGGCCCGGCCGCTGTCCACGGTCGAGGACACCCGCGAGGCGCTCGGGATCGTCGCGGACCTGCTCGCCCGGCTCGTCGCCGTCCCCGCCCCCGAGGGCCTGCGGACGCTCGCGGACATCGCCGCCGGGATGCTCGCCGACGTCCCGCAGGCGGCGGCGCGGCTCGGCGCGGACGACGCGGCGGTGCTGCGGGACTGCGCGGCGGCCGTACGGGAGGTGGTGGGCGAACCGGGCGACCGGCTGCTCCACTGGGACCTGCACTTCGGGAACGTGCTGGCGGCCGAGCGGGAACCCTGGCTGGCCATCGACCCGAAGCCCCTCGCCGGCGATCCGGGCTTCGACCTGCTGCCGGCCCTGATGGACCGCTTCGATCCGGAGCAGTTCCTGTGGCGGTTCGATCTGCTCGCCGAGGTCGTCGGGGACCGGGGCCGCGCGGCCGCGTGGACCCTGGGCAGGGTCCTGCAGAACGGGCTGTGGGACGTCGAGGACGGAGAGCCGGGCCTCGACCCCGGGCAGGTGGCCGCCGCGCGGATCCTGCTGGCGGGAAGGGCCTGACCCGGGGCAGGGTGGGCCCATGATCCGTACAGCCACCCCTGCCGACGTTCCCGTCGTCCACGAGATGATCCGCGACCTCGCCGCGTACGAGAAGGCCCTCGACGAGGTCCGCGCGACCCCCGAGCAGCTCCACGAGGCCCTGTTCGGCGAGCGTCCCGCCGCCTTCGCGCACATCGCCGAGACGGCGGAGGGCGAGGCCGTGGGCTTCGCGCTCTGGTTCCTCAACTTCTCGACCTGGCGCGGGGTCCACGGCATCTACCTGGAGGACCTGTACGTCCGCCCCGGGGCCCGGGGCGGCGGCCACGGCAAGGCCCTGCTGCGGGAACTGGCCCGCATCTGCGTCGAGCGCGGCTACGAGCGCCTGGAGTGGTCGGTCCTGAACTGGAACAAGCCCTCGATCGACTTCTACGAGTCCCTGGGCGCCCGCCCGCAGGACGAGTGGACCGTGTACCGGCTGACGGACGGGGCCCTGGCCGAGCTGGGTGCGGCGACGGTGTAGGAAGGATCCATGGATACGGACATCGAGCAGCGCTTCCAGCGGATCACCGGCTTCATCGAGGCCCGGCTGACCCCGCTCTTCGACCCCGAGACCGGCAGCGACCACGGCTTCGGCATGGACGACACCTCGCGGGCGCTGCGGGCC
Source organism: Streptomyces sp. NPDC096079 (assembly GCF_040303145.1). Lineage (NCBI taxonomy): Bacteria > Bacillati > Actinomycetota > Actinomycetes > Kitasatosporales > Streptomycetaceae > Streptomyces > Streptomyces sp. NPDC096079. Next base: position 79,913 of record NZ_JBEOST010000015.1, on the reverse strand, counting down.
CTGCGCTACACCGTGCAGGCCGCGTCGGCGGTGAACGGCCTCGTGGAGAAGCGGGAGACGGCGCCGGAGCTGCGCCAGGTCGTCGACCAGGCGCTGGAGCACAACTGGGACGTGCTGCGCTCCATCGCCCGGATGTGGGAGGACCACGCCGACTTCGCGAAGGAGTTCAAGGCGCACTCCTGGGACGTGCTGGGGGTGTGACCGGCCGATCCCCGACGGGATCCCGGGGCACCGGACCCAGGGTCACGGAACTCCGGGCCACGGAACTCCGGGCCACGGGATCTCGGGCCACGGGATCTCGGGCCACGGGACCCCCGGTCCTCAGGGGATGAGGACCACCTTGCCCGTCGTGCCCCGGTTCTCCAGGGCGCGGTGGGCCTCCGCCGCCTCCGCGAGCGGGAAGCGGTGGACCGCCGGGCGCAGGGTCCCGGTGGCCGCCGCGTCGAGGGCCGCGAGTTCGAGGGTGCGGATGTCGCCGCCCGCCTTCCGGATCATGACGGGGCCGAGGACGGACTCCGAGGTGATGCCGCGCTCGGCGAGCTCCTCCGGGGTGTACGTGAGCGGTTCGCCGTCGTGGAGTCCGGCGCCGGACCAGCCGAAGACCAGGTGCTGTCCGCCCTTGCCGAGCAGGTCGACGGCGGCGCGCCCGGTGTCGCCGCCGACCGAGTCGAAGAGGACGGTCGCGGAGCGGCCCGTCTCCTCCAGGTACGCGCGGACCTGCTCCGGCCAGTCGGGCCGCTTGTAGTCGACGGCCAGGTCGGCGCCGTTCGCCTCGACGAGGGCGGTCTTCGCGGGGCCGCCGGCGAGGCCGATGACGGTGGCGCCGGCGTTCTTGGCGTACTGGACGAGCAGGGTGCCGATGCCGCCGGCGGCGGCCGGGACGATCGCGACCGAGTCGGGCCCGAGCGTGGTGAAACCGAGGATGCCCAGGGTGGTGCGGCCGGTGCCGATCATGGCGACGGCCTCCGCCTCGCCGAGGTGGTCGGGCAGGGCGTGCAGGCGGGCGGCGTCGGTGACGGCGAGTTCGGCGTAGCCGCCCGGGTTCATGCCGAGGTGGGCGACGACCCGGCGGCCGAGCCACGTCGGGTCGGTGCCCTCGCCGAGGGCGTCGACGGTGCCGGCGACCTCGCGGCCCGGGATCGTGGGGAGCGGGGCGGGCGTCGGGAAGGGGCCGGTGGCGCCCTCGCGGAGAGCGGCGTCGAGGAGGTGCACGCCGGCCGCCGTGACCCGCACGCGGACCTGGCCGGGGCCCGGTACGGGGTCGGGGGTCTCCTCGTACGTGAGGTTCTCGGCGGGACCGAAGGCGTGGAGGCGGATGGCGTGCATGACGTTTCCCCTGTCGTCGTCGTACGGGCGGCCCGGCGGGACCGGCGTGTACAGCCTCCGACCTCAAGCGTGCTTGAGGTCAAGTCCGTGCTTGTGGTGGCGGTCCAGGAGGTCCGCGCGCAGAGCCAGCGACACCGCTTCGACCGCGCTCGTGAACGACACCTCCGACAGCACGCCCGGCGCCGCCACCTGGTCGCCCACCAGATACACCCCGTCGCCCCGGTCGACGGCCGGCCGGTCGCGCCAGGTGGTGCCGGGGCGGTCCACCGCGCCCGTGCGGCCCTGGGAGACCGACTCCCGTCGCCACACCGTCCGTTCGCGCCAGCCGGGGAAACCGAGGTCGAGCAGCCGCTCGGCGTGGGCGACGCCGTCCGCCTTCGACGCCTCGGGGCCGATCGGCAGCTGCGCCTGGATCAGCTGCTGCCCGGCCGGGGCCAGCGACGGGTCCTGGGCGGTGAACCGCTCGATCCAGCCGGGCGCGTCCAGGTCCGAGATCACGAACGGATCGCCCTTCCGCGTGCGCAGCGCCAGGTCGAACAGGACCGTACGGCCGCTCTCCCAGGTCAACGACGGGTCGCCGAGGAGCCGGGCGGCGGCGGGCAGGGCGGTCGCGACGATCACCGGCCCGGCGCCGAGCGGCAGGGTGTCGACCCGGGACGAGGTCTCGATCCGCACGCCCAGCTCACGCGCGCGCGTGGCCATCCGCTCGATCAGCTGCCCCCAGCCGCCCCGGACGTAGTGCGCCTCGGGCGGCAGGGCCGTGGACCGGTGCAGCCGCTCCTGCACGAAGCGGGCCGAGAGGGAGCCGGGGTCGTGGTGGAAGAGCGCGACCCCGCTGTACGCGGCGGCCACGCGCGCGGTGCGCTCACCCGCGAGACCGGTGGCCCAGGTGCGGAAGTCGACGTCGACGGGCGCCTGTTCCGGGGCGCGGCGGGCCTGACGGAACAGGCCCAGCGGCGGCGTGCGGCGCAGGGCGCCGTCGCGGTGCACGCGGAAGCGGAGGGCCTCGGCGGGCGGCAGCGCGGCGAGGGCTCCGATGAGGCCGCGCTGCTCCAGCCAGGTCCAGTGGGGGCCGCCGTCGTAGAGCGCGTGCGGGCCCTCGTTGGTGCGGTACGGGCCCTCGGAGGTGCGGCCCCGGCCGCCGAGCGTCCGGTGCGCCTCGTGGAGGGTCACCGCGGTGCCGGCCTCGGCGGCCGTGATGGCGGCGGTCAGTCCGGCGAAGCCGCCACCGATGATCGTGAGCTTCCGCATGTCCGTCTCCCTCGTCGTCGGTCTCGTACGGGGGACGGGAGGACGGACGCCGGATGTGACATGAAGGGCGCTGTCAGTGGCGTAGGTCACGATGGGGGCATGGATCGGAAGGATCGCAAGAAGAAGGTGGCGGCGGCGCGACGGCCGGAGCTCCGGCTGCCCCCGCTGGAGGAGTACGGGGGCGGGCTCGCTCCGGACGGGGACTACGACGGCCTCGAACTGGCCGGGCTCGACCTGACGGACCAGTCCGGCGAGGGCGCCCGGTTCCTCGACTGTGCGCTGCGGGAGTGCGCGCTCGACGGGACGCGGCTGACGGCGGCGCGGTTCCTCGACTCGGTGCTGACGGGGGTGCGGGGCGTGGGGACGCAGCTGGCGGGGGCGCAGCTGCGGGACGTCGAGGTCGTGGAGGCCCGGCTCGGCGGGACGCAGCTGCACGGGGCGGTCCTGGAGCGGGTCGTCTTCCGGGGCGGCAAGATCGACTATCTGAACCTGCGGGAGGCGAAGCTGAAGGACGTCGTCTTCGAGGGCTGCGTGCTGAGCGAGCCGGACTTCGGGGGCGCGGTCCTGGAGCGGGTCGAGTTCGCCGACTGCGTGCTCACGGGGGTGGACTTCACGGGGGTGCGGCTCAGGGACGTGGACCTGCGCGGGGTGCAGCGCCTGGAGATCGCGCGGGGCGTCGAGTCGCTGGCGGGCGCGGTGATCTCCCCGCCCCAACTCCTCGACCTGGCGCCGGTGCTGGCGGCGCGGCTGGGGGTCCGGGTGGAGCCGTGAGCGCGCGCAGCGCCCGTGCCGTGCCGTACCCACGACGGCGCGGGGGTCCTACGGGACGCGGGGGAAGCGGGACTGGAGGGTCCAGATCGTGGGGTTGTCGGCCAGGCCCTCGTGCATGTCCGTGAGGTCCGCGATCAGGTCGTGCAGGAAGTCCCGGGCCTCACGCCGGAGTTCCGCGTGGTTGAACGTGACCGGCGGCTCGTCCCCCGGCATCCAGTCCGCCTCGACGTCCACCCATCCGAAGCGCCGCTCGAAGAGCATCCGGTCCGTGGACTCGGTGAAGTCGAGCTCCGCGTACTGCGGCTGCGCGGCCCGGCTGCCGCGCGGGTCCCGGTCGAGCTGCTCGACGATGTCGCACAGCGCCCACGCGAAGTCGAGCACCGGCACCCATCCCCAGGCTGTGGACACCTCGCGGTCCGCCTCGGTGTCGGCGAGGTACACGTCCCCGCAGAAGAGGTCGTGACGCAGCGCGTGGACGTCCGCCCGCCGGTAGTCGGTCTGCGGAGGGTCGGGGAAGCGACGCGAGAGGGAGTAGCCGATGTCGAGCACGGAACCGATGGTGTCACGGGTCCGGGCCCCTCACGGCACGGGACCGGGCTCGGCAGGGGCGGCCGGGGGCGGCCGGAGTCGCCGGGCTCGGCCAGGGCCAGTGCCCGTCTCGGCGCGCGCCGGGGCGGCCGGCGGCTCAGGGCTCCGGCCCCGTCCCGTACGCGAGGATCACCACCTGCGCCCGGTCGCGCGCGTCCAGCTCGGCGAGGAGCCGTGCGCCCCGCCGCTCAGCGGCGGCCGTGTACCGCTCGGGCCACGCGCGGGCCGAGCCAGCGCTTGAGCCGACGCAGGGCCTCCAGCTGCTCGGCGGCGCGGTCGATCCGGTAGTACAGCTGCGGCGGGACGTGCGGCAGCAGCGGCGAGTGGCGCTGGCCGAGCAGGGCGAACATCCTGGCCGGCTCCAGGGCCATGTAGCGCGGCAGGTTCTCGTACCACTGGGCGCTGTAGCGGGCGGCGCTCTGCGCGGAGACGAGCTCGGCGCGGCGCCGCTTCCCGTACGCGGTGAGGGCGGCGTCCAGGTCGCCGGGGGCGCTCAGGGCGTCCGCGAGGGCGAGCGCGTCCTCCAGGGCCAGGGTGGTGCCCGCGCCGATCGAGTAGTGCGTGGTGTGGGCGGCGTCGCCGAGGAGGACGAGGTTGCCCCGGTGCCAGACGCGGTTGGTCAGGGTGCGGAAGGTCAGCCACTGGGCGCCGGCGTCGGCGCGGTCGCGGCCGATCAGCTCGTGGCCGTCGAGGAGGTCGTGGAAGAGCTTCTCCAGGAGTCCCAGGCTGTCGGCCTCGCCGAGGGTGTCGAGGCCGAGGCCCCTCCAGGTCTCCGGGGAGCATTCGACGACGCAGGTGGAGCGTTCGCCGCTGAACCCGTAGGCGTAGCACCAGATCCAGCCGTGCTCGGTCTCCTTGAAGGCGAAGCTGAAGGAGTCGAAGACCTTGGTGGTGCCGAGCCAGATGTACCGGTTGCGGCCGCTGGTGACCTCGCTGCCGAAGTGTCCGGCGTGTGCCTCCCGGAGCACGCTGTTGACGCCGTCGGCGGCGACGACCAGGTCGGCTCCGGCCAGCTCGGGCGCGTCCGGGCCCGCGATGTCGTGCTCGAACCCGACCCGTACGCCGAGCTCCCCGGCACGGTCGGCGAGCAGCGCCAGCATCCGCCGCCGCCCGATGCCGAAGCCGGCGTCGCCCCGGTGGACGGTCCGCTCGTCGCGGACGATGGCGACCCCGTCGGTCCAGGTCACGGAGGTCTCGGCGACGGCGGCCGCGGACTCGGGGTCGCCCGCGCGCAGCTTGTCGAGGAGCCCGGCCCAGTAGGTGACGCCCCATCCGTACGTGGAGCCCTCGGGATTCCGCTCGTACACGGTGATCTCGTGGGACGGGTCCTGCCGCTTCAGCAGGATCGAGAGGTAGAGGCCGGCGGGGCCGCCGCCGACGATCGCGAGCTTCACGTGCGCTCCCACTGAGACATGACACCGTGCGGTCGGTTGACAGCGCACCGTAGCAGTGGGGGCGGTGCGGCACGGGGGAACGGCACCCCGGACCAGCCCAACGGATGAAGGCGGCGGACTACGGCAGCAGCCGGCGTTCCTTCGCCACCGCGACCGCGCCCGCGCGGGTGTCGACGCCCAGCTTGGCGTAGATCCGGCCCAGGTGCGTCTTCACCGTGGCCTCGCTGATGAACAGCGCCCGCGCGATCTCCCGGTTGCCGAGGCCGCGCCCCAGCTGGCCGAGGATGTCCCGCTCCCGGTCCGTCAGCGAAGGCCCCGCCGCCCCGCGCATCCGGTCCATCACCCGGCTGGCGACCGGCGGGGAGAGGGCCGTGCGGCCCTGCGCGGCGGAGTGGATCGCGGCGAACAGCTCCTCCGGCCGCTCGGCCTTCAGGAGGTAGCCCGTCGCGCCCGCCTCGATCGCCCGCGTGATGTCGGCGTCCGTGTCGTACGTGGTGAGGACGAGGACGTGGACGCCGGTCGGCGCGATCCGCCGGGTCGCCTCCACGCCGTCGATGCCCGCGCCGAGCTGGAGGTCCATGAGGACGACGTCCGGCTTCAGCTTCGCGGCCATGGCGACGGCCTCCTCGCCGCTGCCCGCCTCGCCCACCACCTCGATGTCGGGGGTGCTGCCGAGCAGCGCGAGCAGACCGGCGCGGACGACGACGTGGTCGTCGCAGAGGAGGATCCGTACGGACATCAGGACTCCAGGGAGAGCGGGATCGCGGCGGAGAGCACCGTGCCCTCGCCCGGGGTGGACTCGACGGTCAGCGTGCCACCGAGCTGCCGGGCCCGCACCCGCATCGCGGGCAGGCCGTGGCCCCGCTCGGCCTGCTCGCGCGCGAGCGCCGGGTCGAAGCCGCGCCCGTCGTCGGCGATGTCCAGGACCACCTGGTCGTCGAGGTAGCTGAGGGTGAGCGCGGCGGAGTCGGCGCCGGCGTGCTCGCGGATGTTCGCCAGGGCGCCCTGGGCGATCCGCAGCAGCGCCGCCTGCACCCGGTCCGGCAGCGGCACCGCGATCCCGTCGATCCGGAAGGCGGCCGACTCGCGGGCGGCGAGGCCGCGCAGGGCCTCCTCCAGGCCGCCGCCGCCGGCGAGGTCGGCGGGGGCGAGGTCCTGCACGAAGCGGCGGGCCTCGGCGAGGTTGCGTTCGGCGATGGACTCGGCGGTGCGGACGTGACGGCGGGCGGTGACCGGGTCGCCGTCCCAGGTGCGGTCGGCGGCCTGGAGCAGCATCTGCTGGCTGGACAGGCCCTGCGCGAGGGTGTCGTGGATCTCCATGGACAGCCGCTGGCGCTCCGCGAGGGTGCCTTCGCGGCGCTCGATCGCGGCGAGTTCGCGCCGGGTGCGGATCAGGTCGTCGATGAGCGCCCGCTGGCGGGCGGCCTGCCGGTCGGAGTACACGAAGACGCCGGTGGCGAGGGCGGCGACGGCCGGCGGGGCGACGATCAGGTTCGGGTCCCAGCCGCCGTGCGAGAGCTGGACCTGCGCGAAGACCACGAAGGCGGTGAGCAGCGCGACCAGGCCGAGCGCGGCGCGCGGCGGGAGGGTGCGCAGGCCCGTGTAGAAGAGCGGCACCGCGCACCAGGCGAAGCTGGGCGCGAGGACGACGAGGAGGACCCAGACGGCGACGACCGTGCCCAGCCAGGCGATGCGGCGCGGGGTGGCGCGGGTGCCGAGCACGGGGCCGAGCAGGTAGAGGGAGGCGAGCGCGCCGGTGAGGGCGATGATCCAGGGGCTGCGGGCCTCCCAGCCGTGCCGCAGCAGGAAGCGGGCGAGGGAGGCGCCGAGCAGCAGGAAGAACGCGATGTGCATGACCCGGGCGAGCCAGCGGGCGTCCGGGTCGTGTTCGGTGGACCGGGTCACGGTGCCGCCTCCCTACCGAGCTGACCTGCGTGTATCTGTCCATGGTGACCCGGAGGGACCAGCGGGGCATCAACCGATCGGCTGACAGGCGCGTCGTCCGGTGTGCGCGCGGAGGGCAGCCGGACCGTGGACCGTCGGGCACGGGTTCCGGGCGGAGGATCGATGCAGAGCGAAGGAACGAACCGCTCGAAGGCTTCCCCCTCCTCACCTCTTACGGAGTCAGTCATGAAGAAGATCCTCCTCGGTGCCACCGCCGCCGCTGTCGTCGCCGCCGGTACCTTCGGCGTGGTGTCCGCGAACGCCGCCGCCCCGGCCGCCGCTCCCGCCGCCGTCATGGCCGACGCCGACAACGGCAACACCATGACCTCGACGCACCTGACGATCGAGGCCGCGACGAAGGCCGCGCAGGCGACGCTGGACGCCGCCGAGAAGGAGAACCAGCGGGTGTCCGTCGCGGTCGTCGACCGCAACGGCAACACCATCGTCACCCTGCGCGGCGACGGCGCGGGCCCGCAGTCCTACGAGTCGGCCGAGAAGAAGGCGTACACCGCCGTCTCCTGGAACGCCCCGACCTCCGTCCTCGCGGGCCGTCTGGCCAACGCGCCGACCCTGAAGGACATCCCCGGCACCCTCTTCCTCGCCGGCGGCGCCCCCGTCACCGCCAAGGGCGCCCCCATCGCGGGCATCGGCGTCGCGGGTGCCCCGTCGGGCGACCTGGACGAGAAGTTCGCCCAGGCCGGCGTCGCCTCGCTCGCGAAGTGACACCCGCGCGATAGCCCCCCAGCTGGTGGTGGCGCCCGGATCCCCCGCCGGGCGCCACCGCCTTTTTTCGTTTTTGACCTTTTAAGATCGGTACGTGTCACAACGCAGCCGTACCGGCGCCCTCGCCCTCACCGCGGCCCTCACCGCCCTCGGCCTCCTCGCGGGCGGCTGTACCGAGGCCGCCGGAGGCGTCCGCGGCACCCCCGGCGCCGCCGGAGTGCGCGACCCCCTCTTCCCGAAGCTCGGCAACGGCGGCTACGACGTCGGCCACTACGGCCTGACCCTCGCCTACGACCCGGCCACCGGCCGCCTCGACGGCACCACCGAGATCACCGCCCGCGCCACCCAGGACCTCAGCGCCTTCAACCTCGACCTCGCCGGCCTCACCGTCACCGGCGCCACCGTCGACGGCGCCCCCGCCGCGTACAACCGGGCCGCGAACGAACTCACCCTCCGCCCCCGCGAGGAGATCCCCGAGGGCACCGAGTTCCGCGCCACCGTCACCTACACGGGCGTACCCGAACCGCTCACCGACGCCGACGGCTCCAAGGAGGGCTGGCTCCGCACCGCCGACGGCGCGGTCGCGGTCGGCGAACCGGCCGGCTCCATGACCTGGTTCCCCGGCAACCACCACCCCTCCGACAAGGCCTCCTACGACGTCGAGATCACCGTCCCCGCCGGACTCGAAGCCCTCTCGAACGGCGTCAGGACCGCGCGCCGCACGGAGAAGGACGGCCGCGTCACCACCGTCTGGCACTCGCCCGAGCCGATGGCGAGCTACCTCGCGACCGTCGCGATCGGCCGCTACGAGACGGGGACGGCGACCGCCCTCGGCTCCGTCCCCGTCCTCACCGCCGCCGAGAAGCCCCTCGCGGCGGGCAGCGCCGCGCTGCGGGCCCAGATCCCCGAGCTCCTCGCCCGGCAGGTGAAGAGCTTCGGCCCGTACCCCTTCTCCGCCGCCGGGGCCATCGTCACCCGGGACGGCACCCTCGGCTACGCCCTGGAGACCCAGGCCCGGCCGATCTTCCCGGCCGGCTCCTTCGACCGCCCGACCCTCGTCCACGAGCAGGCCCACCAGTGGTTCGGCGACTCCGTCACGCCCGAGACCTGGCGGGACATCTGGCTGAACGAGGGCTTCGCGACGTACGCGGAGTGGCTGTACGGGGAGGAGTACGACCACGTCCCGGCGAGCACCCGGTTCGCGGAGGCCTTCGCCCAGGACGCCAACTGGGCCTTCCCGCCCGCCGCCCCGCCCGCCGCCGAGAACATCTTCGACCCGCCCGTGTACCAGCGCGGCGCGATGGTCCTGCACAAGCTGCGCGAGACCGTCGGCGACCGCGTCTTCGGCGAGATCCTGCGCGGCTGGGCAGCGAAGTACCGCCACGCCAACGCCACCACGGACGACTTCACGGCCTACGCGGAGAGCGTGTCGGGCCGCGACCTCGACGCCCTGTGGGACGTCTGGCTCTTCGGCGACGAGAAGCCTTCCAAGCCCTAGGGGGTGGCCCGGGCCGTCAGGGTCTTCCGCATGACCACGCACGCGCGTCCGTGCGCCAGGTCGGGGCGGCGGGCCGTCTCCTCGTAGCCGAGGGCGGTCCAGAAGGCCAGCGCCTTCGGGTTGTTCTCCAGGACGGCGAGCCGCAGCCCCGTCCGTCCCGCCGTGCGGAAGCGGTCCTCGACGTACGCGGCGAGCCGGCGCCCGTGGCCCGCGCGCCGCTCGTCCGCGTGGACCATGAGGAGCCCGAGCCACGGGTCGGGATCGGCCGGGTCCGGGTGGCGGTCCAGGGTGACGGCGACGGCGACGAGCCGGCCCCCGGAGCGGGCGAGCAGCACCTCGGCGGTCGGCTGCGCCAGCTCCTCCGCGAGGGCCGCCGCGACCTGCTCGGGCCGGATGTCGGACGGATCCGGGAAGTCGCCGCTGAGCTGCTGGAACTCCTCGTCGGAGGCGTACAGCGCGGTGAGCTCGGTGAGCAGCGGTCCGGGGAGGGCGTGCGCCTCCGTGTGCGGGAGGGTTTCGACGATCACGCGCGCAAGGGTAGGGCCCCGGCGCGGAACGCCGGGGCCCGTCGGGTGCGGCTCGGTCAGAGGTTGACGCCGAAGTCGCGGGCGATGCCCTCCAGGCCCGAGGCGTATCCCTGGCCCACGGCGCGGAACTTCCACTCGGCGCCGTTGCGGTACAGCTCGCCGAAGACCATGGCCGTCTCGACGGCGGCGTCCTCGGAGAGGTCGTAGCGGGCGAGCTCGGCGCCGCCGGCCTGGTTCACGATGCGGATGTACGCGTTGCGCACCTGGCCGAAGTTCTGCGAGCGGGACACCGCGTCGTAGATGGAGACCGGGAAGACGATCTTGTCGACGTTCGGCGGGAGGGCCGCGAGGTTGACGTTGATCTGCTCGTCGTCGCCGCCGCCCTCGCCGGTGCGGTTGTCACCGGTGTGCACGATGGTCTGGTCCGGCGTCGACTTGTTGTTGAAGAAGACGAAGTGGGCGTCGGAGGCGACCTTCCCGGCCGCGTCCACGCCGATCGCCGAGGCGTCGAGGTCGAAGTCGGTGCCGGTGGTGGTGCGGACGTCCCAGCCGAGGCCCACGGTGACGGCGGCGAGGCCCGGGGCCTCCTTGGTCAGGGAGACGTTGCCGCCCTTGGACAGGCTCACAGCCATGGAAAGTCCCTTTCGTCGTGATGTCGTCGCTCGCCTGGAGAAACGCGCTGGGGTCGCCGCCGGTTCCCGCCCGCGGCCGCGGGAAAACAGGATGACTCGTCCGGCCCCCTGCGGGGAACATGGAGGGCATGTCCGGTCCCCATCTCATCCGCGGCTCCGTCTCGCTGCCCGAGGCCGAGCTCCAGTGGCGTTTCTCGCGGTCGTCGGGGCCGGGCGGCCAGCACGTGAACACCAGCGACTCCCAGGTGGAGCTCCGCTTCGACCTCGCGGCCACCGACGCGCTCCCCGAGGTGTGGAAGGCCCGCGCCCTGGAGCGCCTCGCCTCCCGCCTGGTCAACGGCGTCGTGACGGTCCGCGCCTCGGAGCACCGCTCCCAGTGGCGCAACCGCGAGACGGCGGCGGTCCGCCTCGCCGCCCTCCTGGCCGAGGCGACGGCCCCGCCCCCGAAGCCCCGCCGCCCCACGAAGATCCCCCGGGGCATCAACGAACGCCGCCTGCGCGAGAAGAAGCAGCGCGCGGAGACCAAACGCACCCGCCAGTCCCGCGACTGGAGCTGAACCGGCGCCGGCCGGTGGCCGCCGGGGGAGGCTCAGTCGGGGAGCGCCACCGTGAGGTCCACCTCGACGAGCTGGCCGGGGAAGCCCAGTTGGGCGACGCCCAGGAGGGTGCTGGCGGTGGTGAACGCCGGGCCCAGGGGGGAGGCCGTGAGGCGGCTCCACACGGCTGCCAGGTCGCTCCTCTCGTCGCTCCGCACGTAGATCACCGACCGCACCACGTGCTGCGGCCCGGAGTTCACCGCCGCCAGCGCGGTGAGGGCGTTCGCGGCGACCTGGTCGGTCTGTGCCTCGAAGGAGCCGGGGCCGGCCAGCGCGCCGTTCCGGTCGAGCGGGCACTGCCCCGCCAGATAGGCCGTGCGGCCCGACTCGACCACCGTGACGTGGTGGTAGCCGGGCGTCGCGTGCAGCTGCCCGGGGTTGATGCGGGTGATCTTCTCGGTCATCGCGTGAGTCTGACCGGTGCGGTGGCCGCCCGCACCGCATTTACGACAGCCGGCGGTACTTCCCCTGGAAGTACGTCAGGGGGCCGCCGTCGGCCGGGCGGGGGGCGACCGTCAGGACGCGGCCCACGACCAGGGTGTGGTCGCCGGCCACGACGCGGTTCTCCGTGCGGCACTCCAGGACCGACAGCGCGCCGCCGATCAGCGGGGCGCCGCTCTCCTCGCCGCGGGTGTACGGCAGGTCGGCGAAGAGCAGCCGGTCGCTGACCCGGTTCTTCATCGCGAAGCGCCCGGCGACGTGCCGCTGGTCCTCGGCGAGGATCGACACGGCCCAGACCGGGACGTCGGTGAGCAGGTCGTCCATGCGGGAGCCGTTGCGGAGGCTGACGAGGACCAGGGGCGGGTCGAGGGAGACCGACATGAAGGCGGTGGCCGTCATGCCGACGTCCTCGCCGCGGGGGCCGTCGTCGGGGTCGTGCGCGGTCACCAGGACCACGCCCGACGCGAGGCGGGACATCGCCGCCCGGAACTCGTCGTTGCTCACCCCCTCAGCATGAGGGATGGCCAGGTCCGTGACGGGGGGCGAGGTGGGGGTCTTCTGCAGCACATCCGCACGCTAGCCACGGTCCTCGGCGCCCCGCATCGGGCCGGGGGACCAGCTCGGGACGGACGCCGGACCTAGGACCCGGCATATGCCACGCCCGGGGGATGACCCGCCGTGAGCTGCTGTGACTTGAGTCACAGAGAGCAGTATTTGCTGACCCTGTGTACCGGGTGCGCAGCTCGCTGTGATTCAGTGGCGGTGACAGTGCAACACGAAGCCGATGAGAACCCTGGAGTTGCTGTCGAGGTCTCGGGGAGAGCGAGCGATGGAGACCGAGTCGGAGCCTTACGTCCGTCTCTCGACCCTGCGGCAGCTGCATCAGGTCGTGGCGGACCTCAACACTGCCCGCAGCCTGGCGGACACCCTGCAGACCGTCGCCGACGGTGTGGTCGCCGGTCTCAACTACGAGCTGGCCTGCGTCAACCTCGTCCGCCCCGACGGTGACCTCGTCGTCGCCGCCTTCGCCGGAAGCTCCGCCGCCGAGGCCCTGATCACCGGCCGTGTCGGCTCCCGCTCCTCTTGGGAGCGCCGTCTGTCCATGGGTGTCTCCTGGGGCGACCTGCGGTTCATCCCGCACACCGAGGGCTGGGTCCTGATGGAGGACGACGTCCCCCAGTGGCACACCGACGGCCCCGCGCCCCGCTTCGAGGACGAGTGGCACCCGCACGACCGGCTGTACGCCCCGATGTACGCCTCCGGCTCCGGCCGTGAGCTCCTCGGCGTCATATCCGTCGACCGCCCGCGCAACGGCCGGCACCCCGGGCCCTGGGGCCAGGAAGCGCTCCAGATGTACGCCTCGCAGTCCGCCATCGCCATCAGCAACGCCCGGCTCCGCTCCAACATGCAGCGCGCCCTGGTCCGCCTCGAACGGGAGCAGCAGGCCCTGCGGGCCTCCGAGGAGTCCTTCCGGCAGGCCTTCGAGTACGCCCCCTCCGGCATGGCCATCGCCGAGATGGGCGGCGACCAGCACGGCCGCCTCCTCCGGACGAACGACGCGCTGTGCCGGCTCCTCGGCCGCCCCGCCTCGGTCATGCGCCGCTACTCCTTCGCCGACCTCGTCCACCCCGAGGACATCGGGACGCTGCTGCGGACCTCCGCCGAGGGCGGCCGCGCCGAGCTGCGGCTCGGCCGCCGGGACGGCACGTACGTCTGGGTGTCCCTGCGCAACTCCGTCGTCGCCGACACGGCCGACGGGCCCCGCTTCCTGCTCACCCACGTCGAGGACATCGAGGAGCGCAAGCGGCACGAGCTCCAGCTCGCCCACCGCGCCTCCCACGACGCGCTCACCGGGCTGCCCAACAGCGCCGAGCTGCGCTCCCGGCTCTCCGCGCGGCTCTGCGAGCGGCCGTCGGCCCCGGGCGACGAGGCCGCGTACGGCACGTACGACTCCCAGCGGGACGGTGGGTACGCGGCGGGGCACGGCAGCGGCGGCTACGAGCCCGCGTACGACCCGGCGTACGAGCCCTCGTACGAGCCCGGCCACGAGCCCCGGTCGTACGAGCACGAGCACGAGCACGGCTTCGGTTTCGAGCCGGCGGGAGGCGCGGGGCCGTACGACCACCACGTCCACATCGTCGCGCCCACCGGCGGCGACGTCGACGACGGCACCAAGGGACTCGCCGTCCTCTTCTGCGACCTCGACGGCTTCAAGTCGATCAACGACCGCTTCGGGCACCACACGGGCGACGCGGTGCTCATCGAGGTCGCGCGGCGGCTCACCACCGGCGTGCGCGACGGCGACACGGTCGCCCGGCTCGGCGGTGACGAGTTCGTCGTCCTCGCCGACGGCCTCGGTGCCGCCGACGCCGCCGACCTGGCCGTACGCCTCCGGAACGCGATCATCCCGCCCATCCGGGTGGACGGGCGCGCGGTCCGCGTCGGGGCGAGTTTCGGCATCGGCTGGGCCGAGTGCGGGATGACCGTGGAAGAGGTCCTGAACTCGGCGGACCAGCGGATGTACGTGGAGAAGCGCTCCCGCGCGAAGGTCCACCGCAGGGCGGGCTGAGTCGCGCGCTGGTCCGTTCGGGGTAGGCTCGGCCGGTCGGCGACGGCTGGCGAGCATGGAGAGGATGACCCGGATGGCTGCCGGTAACGACGGCGCGAACAAGCCCGAGGACGACGATCCGTTCGGCTATCTGTACGCGGACGGCCAGGCAGCGGGCGCCCAGCCCCCGCAGGGCGGCGGCTACGGCTACCCCGGCCCCGCGCCCGCGCAGCCGGGCGTGCCACGGACCTCGTACAACCAGGTCAGAACGGTCGGCGAGCGCCAGTACGGCCACCAGCAGCAGCCCTATGTGCCGCCGCAGCAGCAGTCCCCGTACGGCCAGCCGCAGGCGCAGTACGCGGCGCCGGAGACGTACGGCGCACAGCCGGGCCCCCGCACGGCCCCGATCCCGCCCCAGCGCGGCGGCTCGGGCCGCGGGCCCAACACGAAGGGCCTGCTGACCGGGGCGATCGCGGTCGTCGCGGTCGTCGTGATCGGCATCGCGGCGGCGGTGATCTCCAACTCGGGCGGCGACAAGGACAAGGACGACAAGGCCGGCGGCAACACCCCGTCGACCGCGCCCTCGCAGGTCTCGGAGACGCCCAGCACCGAGCCGAGCGCCGAGAAGACCCCCGAGGAACTCCCCAAGCAGGACGCGGCGACGCTGACGCTGGGGGGTTCGGCGACGACGGGGACGGGCGTGAAGGGCGCGAAGGGCACCAACGGCGCCTATGTGACCCTGTCCGGCGTGGGCAGCTCCGCGAGCTGGTCGGTCGACGTGCCGGACACCGGCGAGTACACGCTCCGCATCACGTACAGCGTGCCCGGCAAGGACGCCAAGACGTCCCTGACGGTCAACGGCGAGACGCCGCGCACGGTGAACATGTCCAACTTCGCGAAGGCCGCCGAGGGCGACTGGGAGAAGGGCTGGACGTACACGTACGCCTACGTGAACCTCAACAAGGGTTCCAACGCGCTCAAGATCTCCTGCGAGTCGGGCGACCAGTGCGAGGCGATCCTGGACCAGGTCTACCTGGAGGCCGGTCACACCGGCAGGTGACGCGAGGGGCCGGGCGCGGCTCAGGCCGCGCCGCCCACCTCCGTCACCGTCACCCGCGGCAGCAGGTCCTCGTATGCCGTCGGGTCGAACTCGCCCGCCACGGGGGAGAGGACCGTCGCCGCCGAGAGGGCGACCGCTCGGGTGAGGCGGTCCGGCCAGGGGGTCTTGTCGACCAGGCCCGAGAGGAGGCCGGCGACGGCGGAGTCGCCGGCGCCCGTGGGGTTGCCCTTGACGGCGGCGGGCGGGGTCGCGCGCCACAGGCCTTCGGGGGTGGCGGCGAGCAGGCCTTCGGGGCCGAGCGAGGAGATCACCGCGTGCGCGCCCCGGCGGCGGGCGTCGCGGGTGGCCCGGTGGGGTTCGCGGGCGCCGGTCAGCTGGGCGAGTTCCTCGGCGTTCGGCTTGACCAGGTCGGGGCGGGCGGCGATGCCGCGTCGGAGGGGTTCGCCGCTGGTGTCGAGGAGGACGGGGACCCCGGCGGTGCGGGCGAGGCGGACGAGTTCCGCGTAGGCGCCGACGTGGATGCCCGGGGGGAGGCTGCCGCAGAGGGCGACGGCGGCGGCTCCGTCGAGGAGCCGCGTGAAGCGGGTGCGGAAGCCGGTCCATTCGGCGGCGGTGACCGTGGGGCCCGGTTCGTTGAGCTGGGTGGTGTCGCCGCTCGCGGTGTCGACGACGGCGACGGTGCGGCGGGTGGGGCCGGCCGTCTCGACGAGTTCGTCCCGTACGGGGGTCTCGGCGAGCAGGTCCCGCAGGGTGGCGCCCGTCGCGCCGCCCGCGAAGCCGGTGGCGACCGTCTCGTATCCGAGGGCGGCGAGGACGCGGGCGACGTTGAGTCCTTTGCCGCCGGGCCGTTCGATGACCTGGGTGATCCGGTGGGAGGCGTGCGGGACGAGGGCGGGGACCCGGTAGGTCAGGTCCAGCGCCGTGTTGAGGGTGACCGTGAGGATCACGACCTGTCCACCCCCCGTACTCCGTGTGAAGTCCTGCGGAACGGCCGTCCCGACGGGCACTGATCATGCCAAAGGAAAGGCGGTTGGCCCAGACCCCCGGCCAACCGCTCTCCTGAGTGACACCTGATCAGACGGACGGGGGCCGCACGATCCACTCGCCCTTGCGCAGGACGCCCTTCAGCTCGAACTCCGCGTCGAGGACGACGATGTCGGCGTCCTTGCCCGGCTCCAGGGAGCCGACGCGGTCGTACATCCCGAGCAGGCGGGCGGGGTTGGCGGAGATGGCCTGGACGACGGACTCGACGGGGAGGCCGTCGACGGTGGCGGCGCGCTTGAAGGCGCGGTCCAGGGTGAGGGTGGAGCCGGCGATGGAGCCGCCCTCGACGAGGCGGGCGACGCTGTCCTTCACCTCGACGGCCAGCGGGCCGAGCATGTAGCGGCCGTCGCCGAAGCCGGCGGCGTCCATGGCGTCGGTGATGAACGCGACGCGCTCGGGGCCCGCGTGATGGAAGGCGAGCTCCAGGGCGGCCGGGTGGAGGTGGGTGCCGTCGTTGATGAGCTCGACGGTGATCCGCTCGTCCTCCAGGAGGGCGGCGATCGGGCCGGGCGCGCGGTGGCCGAGTGCGGGCATCGCGTTGTACAGGTGGGTGGCGACGGTGGCGCCCGCGTCGATGGCGGCCCGCGTCTGCTCGTACGTGGCGTCGGTGTGACCGATGGCGGCGATGACGCCGTGCTCGGCGAGCAGGCGTACGGAGTCGATGCCGCCGGGCAGCTCGGTGGCGAGGGTGACCATCTTGGCCTGGCCGCGGGCGGCGTCGATCAGCTTGCGGACCTCGGCGGGGTCGGGGTCGCGGAGCAGGGTCTCGTCGTGGGCGCCTTTGCGGCAGGGGGAGATGAACGGGCCTTCGAAGTGGAGGCCGGCGATCTCGCCCTGCTCGGCGAGCTCGGAGAGCAGGCCGGCGCGGCGGCCGAGGAAGTCCATGTCGCCGGTGACGAAGGAGGCGACGGTGGTGGTGGTGCCGTGCAGGCGGTGGGTGTGGACGCCCTTGAGGACCTCGTCGACGGTGCCGGAGGTGAAGGACGCGCCGCCGCCGCCGTGGTTGTGGAGGTCGACGAAGCCGGGGACGAGCCAGTGGCCGCTGAGGTCGAGGACGGGGGCGTTCTCGGGTGCGGAGCCCGCGATGCGGTCGCCGTCGACGATCACGCGTCCGTTCTCGACCGTTCCGGTGGGGAGCACGACGTGTGCGCCGGCGAGAACCTGGTGATCGGCCATCAGGCGGAAACCTCCGAGTCGAGGGAGAGAAGGTCCCAGGCGAGGAGGCCCGCGCCCAGGCATCCGGCGGTGTCCCCGAGGGCCGCCGGGACGATGGCGGGCAGCTTCTGGAACGTGACGCGTTCCTCCACGGCGGCCCGGAGTGGTGTGAACAAGGTTTCCCCGGCCTCGGCGAGACCGCCACCGATGATGAGCGTCCGGGGGTCCAGCAGGGTGAGGGCGGTGACGAGTCCGTCGGCGAGGGCGTCGACGGCGTCCTGCCAGACCCGCACGGCGGTGGGGTCGCCGGACTCGACGGCCTTGGCGCAGTCGGCCGCGTCGGCCTCGGGGTCGCCACTGGCCTCGGCCCAGGCGAGGGAGACGGCGGAGGCGGAGGCGTAGCGCTCCAGGCAGCCGCGCTGGCCGCAGCCGCAGTCGGTGCCGCCGGGGCGGACGACGATGTGGCCGATCTCGCCCGCGTAGCCGTGGGCGCCGGCCTCGATGCGGTCGCCGATGCCGATGGCTCCGGCGATGCCGGTGCCGAGGGGCACGAAGAGGAAGCGGTCGGCGCCGTTGCCCGCGCCGATGCGGCCTTCGGCGAGGCCTCCGGTGCGGACGTCGTGGCCGAGGGCGACGGGGATGCCGTCGAGGCGGGCGCTGAGGAGTTCGCGCATGGGAACGTCGCGCCAGCCGAGGTTGGCGGCGTAGACGGCGATGCCGTTGTCGGCGTCGACGATTCCGGGGACGGCGACTCCGGCCGCGGCGGCGGGCTCTCCGTACCGTTCCTGGCCGAGGGTGCGGAGGTCTTCGGCGAACCGGAGGATCGTCTCGACGACGGCCTCGGGGCCGCGCTCGCGCCCGGTGGCGCGGCGGGCCTCGTGCAGCAGGGTGCCGTCCGCCCCGACGAGGGCGGCCTTCATGCCGGTGCCGCCCACATCCAGGGCGATGACGTGTCTCACGGGGGACAGTCTGGCGCGGGACCACCCAAAAGGTCTAGTCCACTGGGCAGGATTGTTGCGCTCGGATACAAATTCGAGACCGGCCATGGGGCCATGGTCCCGCCGCAGTTGCGGAAGTGATACCCGAGTGGTGTAGACCTCACGCCCGCGCGCGAGGCAGACTTACGGCCCTGAGAAGAGCAAACAAGCAGCTCAGTGCAGATGGACGACAGCTCGACGATGAGCAAAAGGTGGATGAAGCCGTGGAGCGGCGACGATTCCTTGGACTGACCGCGGCCGCCGCCGCCCTCGGACTGACCACGACGGTCGCCGGCTGCGGCTCCCTCGGCGGTGACTCCGGCGACGTGACCCTGAAGCTGGTCGCAGCCGACTACGACCTGACCGGTGGCGACACCACCAAGAAGTACTGGACCGACCTCGTCGCCGCCTTCCAGGCCCAGCACCCCGGCGTCACCGTCGACGTCGACGTCGTCTCCTGGGACGACGTCGACCGCAAGGTCGCCGAGATGGTCAAGGCCGGCGAGGCCCCCGACATCGCGCAGATCGGCGCCTACGCCGACTACGCCGCCGCCGGACAGCTCTACGCCGCCGACGACCTCCTCTCCATACCCGTCCAGGCCAACTTCCTCAGCGCGCTCGTCTCCGCCGGCGAGTACAAGCGCACCCAGTACGGGATGCCGTTCGTCGCCTCCACCCGGCCGCTCTTCTACAACAAGGAACTCTTCCAGGAGGCCGGGGCCGAGGCCCCCACCACCTGGGCCGAGCTCGCCGAGGCCGCCGCCAAGCTCAAGGCCAAGGGCGTCCCCACCCCCTTCGCGCTGCCCCTCGGCCCCGAGGAGGCCCAGGCCGAGGCCCTCATGTGGCTGTTCAGCGGCGGAGGCGGCTGGACCGACGCGACCGACCGCTACGCCATCGACTCCGACGCCAACGTGCGCACCTTCGAGTGGCTCCGCAAGAACCTGGTCGGCAAGGACCTCACCGGCCCGGTCGCCCCCGGCAAGCTCAACCGCAAGGCCGCCTTCGCCGCCTTCGCGAACGGCGAGGTCGGCATGCTCAACGGCCACCCCTCGCTGCTCAAGGAGGCCGCGAAGAAGGGCGTCCAGGTCGGCCAGGTCCCCCTCCCCGGCTCCGACGGCGCGCCCAAGACCTCCATGGGCGTCGCCGACTGGATCATGGGCTTCAAGCAGAACGGCCACCGCAAGGAGATCGGCGACTTCCTCAACTTCGTCTTCAGCGACGAGAACGTCCTGAAGTTCGCCGGCGACAACGACCTGCTGCCGGTCACCGTCACCGCCTCCACCCGCATGGAGACCGACCCCGCCCACGCCAACCTGCGCGTCTTCCTCAAGGTCCTGCCGGACGCCCAGCTCCCGCCGGTCGGCAAGACCTCCTGGGCCAAGGTCAGCGAGAACGTCAAGCAGAACATCGGCAAGGCCGTCACGCCGGGCGGCCGCCCCGCCGACGTCCTCGGCCGGATCGCCCGGGAGGCGACGGCGGCGGAGAACGCCGAGTAATAGGTTGGTCGTATGACCGAAGAGGCCGACAGCAGGGGACTCGGGGAGCGCGAGAAGGCGCTCCTCGCCCTCGAACGCCGCTCCTGGCCCGGGCCCGGTGCCAAGGAGCGGGCCGTCCGGGAGCGGCTCGGGCTCTCGCCGACCCGCTACTACCAGCTCCTCAACGCCCTCCTCGACGACCCGCGCGCCCTCGCCCACGACCCGGTGACGGTCAACCGGCTGCGCCGGGTCCGCGAGGAGAAGCAGCGGCGGAGAGAAGAAGGATGACTTCGGCCGGTGACTCCGGCCACGCTGACGTGACACCCGTACGTCGGTAGGGTCGGGGACATGGTCAGCAGCCTCCCGCACCCGACCACCCCGTCCGGCCGCGACGGCCTCGCCGCGCTCCTCGCGCGGCCCGCGAAGGCCGTCGTCGCCCTCGACTTCGACGGCACGCTCGCCGACATCGTCCCCGACCCCGAGCAGGCCCGCGCCCACCCCGGCGCCGTGGCAGCCCTCGCCGCCCTCGCGCCCGAGGTCGCCTCCGTCGCCGTCGTGACCGGCCGCCCCGCGGGCGTCGCCGTGCGCTACGGCGGCTTCGCCGGCGTCCCGGGCCTGGAGCACCTCGTCGTCCTCGGCCACTACGGCGCCGAACGCTGGGACGCCGTCACCGGCACCGTCCGGGCCGCCGCCCCGCACCCCGGCGTGGCCTCCGTCCGCGCCGAGCTCCCCGGCTTCCTCGACCGGGCCGGGGCCTGGCCGGGCGTCTGGATCGAGGAGAAGGGCCGCGCGGTCGCCGTCCACACCCGGCGCGCCCTCGACCCGGAGGGTGCCTTCGAGGCGCTCAAGGGCCCGCTGGGCGATCTGGCCGTCGCCCACGGCCTCGTCCTGGAGCCCGGCCGCATGGTCCTGGAGCTGCGGCCTCCGGGCATGGACAAGGGCGTGGCGCTGGCGAAGTACGTACGGGAGGTGGGCGCCGGGTCCGTGCTGTACGCGGGGGACGACCTGGGCGACCTGCCGGCCTTCGCGGCGGTCGAGAAGCTCCGCTCCGACGGCACCCCGGGCGTCCTGGTGTGCAGCGGTTCCACGGAGGTCCCGGAACTGGCCGACCGCGCCGACCTGTCCGTACGGGGTCCGGCGGGCGTGGTGGAGTTCCTGACGGAACTGGCGGCGGCGGTGCGGGAGGGCTGACGCCCCCCGGGGCCAGCTAGCGGAGCAGCAGGTCCACCACGCCCGTCAGGTCCTCCTCCCCGCGGCCCACGTCGAGCCGGCGGCGCATCAGCTCGAAGTACGGTGCGAGCAGCTCCGGGCTGACGCCCTGCCCCTCGGCGGTGGCCAGGAACGTCGGCGTGCCCGCCACCTGCATCGCGAGGTTCGACACCACGCCCTCGGTGTAGTCGCCGGACCGCAGCTGCGCGGCGGTGCCGTGGACGCTCCGGGACATGGCGGCGAGCCAGTCGGCGAGCAGCGGGGCGAAGGCGACGGGGTCGATGTCCTCCCGGCGGATCAGCGCGAAGGCGTGCGCGGCCCCGGCGAACATCCCGTACATGGCGCTGAGCAGGGCCACGTCGTGCAGGGCCGCGAAGCCGGCGTCCCCGCCGACGTACGTCGTGCCCGCCGGCACGGCCAGGGCCGCCCGGTGTGCCGCGAAGAGCTCCGGCGAGCCGCTGTAGAAGACGTAGCCGCCGGCCCCGGGAACGCCGATCATCGGCGGGACGGCCATGATGCCGCCGTCCAGGTAGCGGGCGCCCCGCTCCTCGGCCCAGGCGGCCCTGGCCCGGGCCTGGGCGGGTGTCGTGGTCGTGAGGTTGACGAGGTCCTTGCCGGTGAGGTCGACGCCGTCGAGGGCGGCGCCGACGGAGTCGTCGTCGAGGAGGCAGAGCACGACGAGGGTGTTCGCCGCGACGGCCGCGCCCGCGCTGTCCGCGGGCTTCGCGCCCTCGGAGGCGAGGGCGTCCGCGCGGGCCGGGGTCCGGTTCCAGACGGTGAGCGGGTGCCCGGCGGCGAGCCAGGTACGGGCGAGGGCGGTGCCCATGGCGCCGAGTCCGAGGAGGGAGAGGGGGGAAGGGTTCGCTGTCATGCCCACAAGGCTGCGCCGGGCCTCTGACCTGCTCAAGTACCCACTTCCAGGTGGGTGGTTACCCTGGGGTGAGCGAACAGGTCAGGAGGGTGCGGCGGGATGGCGACACGGAACCGGCCGGGGGACGGGGACGGCCACGTCTGCGGGATCGACACCGCGATGGAGGTGATCGGCGGCAAGTGGAAGGTGCTCATCCTCTGGGCGCTCCACGAGCAGCCGCACCGCCGCTTCGGCGAGCTGCGCCGACTGGTCCCGGGCATCACGGAGAAGGTCCTCGCGTCCCACCTCCGCGAACTGGAGGCGGACGGCGTCGTCGACCGCGTCTCGTACGACGAGGTCCCGCCCCGCGTCGAGTACGCCCTGACGGAGGACGGCCTCCGCCTCAACGAGGCCCTGGAGCCCCTGGCGGCCTGGGGCAGGGTGCGGCAGAGGGCCTCCTAGGAGGCTCCGGTCCGGCCCGCGCCCCACCGGGTGGCGCTAGCCCCTGAGGTCCTCCAGCTGGTCCAGGAACCAGCGCTGCGGGGGGAGTGCCGTGGCGGCGGTCGCCAGGCGCTTCGTGCGGTCCGTGCGCTCCGCCGGGGGCATGGTCAGGGCCGTGTGGAGGGCCTCAGCGGTCTCCGTCACGTCGAAGGGGTTCACCGTGAGGGCGTCCTCGTGGAGTTCCTCGTACGCCCCCGCCTCCCGGGACAGGACCAGGGCGCAGCCGTTCTCCGAGACGACCGGTATCTCCTTGGCCACCAGGTTCATGCCGTCCCGCACCGGGTTCACCAGGGCCACGTCCGCCAGGCGGTAGGCGGCGAGGGAGCGGGGGAAGTCGTCCTCGACCGAGACCAGGACCGGCTGCCAGTCCGCCGTGCCGAACTCGGTGTTGATCTCCGCCGCCAGATCGGAGACGGCCGCGGTGTACGCGCGGTACGACTCCAGGTCCTGGCGCGAGGGGTAGGCCGAGGCCAGGTGGACCACCCGGTCGTGCCATTCCGGGCGGTTCGTGAGGAGTTCGCGGTAGGCCCGGAGACCGCGCAGGATGTTCTTCGAGAGCTCGGTGCGGTCCACGCGGACGATCGTCCGGCGGTCGCCGATCTCGCCGCGCAGTGCCGCCAGGCGGTCGTCCACCTCCGGTCGGTACGCCAGTGCCCGCAGCTCCTCGCCGTCCACGCCCAGGGGGTACGTCGCCACCCGGGTCCGTCCCAGGTCGCCCGCGCAGGCCTCGAACGCCTCGGCCCAGGCGCGCGTGTGGAAGCCGAGGCGGTCCGCGCCGAGCATCCCCCGGAGCAGCTCCTCGCGGACGTCCGCCGGGAGCATCCCCAGGTACCCGGGTGAGGCCCAGGGGGTGTGCGTGAAGTGGGCGATGCGCAGGTCGGGGCGGAGCTCCCGCAGCCGGCCCGGGACGAGGGCCAGGTGGTAGTCCTGGACCAGGACCGCCGCGCCCGGTGCCGCCTCCGCGGCCAGGCTGTCCGCGAAGGCGTGGTTGTACGCGCGGTACGACTCCCAGCGGCGGCGGAACTCCGCGTCGAAGACCGGCTCGCGCGGGACGTCGTACAGATGGTGGTGGAGGAACCACAGCACCGAGTTCGCGATGCCGTTGTACGCGTCGGTGTAGGTCGCCGGGTCGATGTCCAGCATCCGCACGCCCGGCTCGGCCGTCCCGCGTCTCACCGCCTCGCGGTCGCCGTCGCCGAGCGCGGCGCACACCCAGAGGCTCTCCCGGGCGTCGATGGTGCTCAGGGCCGACGCCAGGCCGCCGCCGCCCTTGCGGGCTTCGAGCGAGCCGTCCTCGCCGAGCGCGTACGAGACCGGGCCCCGGTTGGATGCCACGAGCACAGTAGCCATGTGGCGAACCTAGCCCGTCTCGTAAACGCTCAAACGTACGTATACGAGACGGGCTGATCCGGCCACGGGCGGTCACCGCAGGTCAGTCGCGCCGGCCGCGCATCGCCGCCTTCGCCACCAGGCCCGTCGCCGCCAGCGCCACCGCGAGGGCGCCCAGCAGCCAGAGGCGCTCGCCGCTGCTTCCGGTCTCCGCCATGGAGCCGGGGCCCGCGCCCGCGCCGGTGTGGTGGCCGCCCTGGGGGCCCGGGGCCGGGGGTGCCGGGGAGGACGGGCTCACCGGGACCGTGCGGGGCGCGCCGGCTTCCCCGGAGGAGGGTTCCGGTCGCGCCGGGGCCGGTGCGGGCTCCGCCGGGGTGGGCGTGGGGGGCGGGGTCGGCTCCGGGGCCTCCAGCGTCGGGGCCTCCAGCTTCGGGGCCGTCGTGCAGGACGGGTCCGCGCTGCCGTCTCCGCAGGTGGAGCGCGGGGTCTCCACCTCCACGCCGGCGCGGAGCCTTCCGTCGCCCGTCGCCGGGTCCTTGATCGTCACCGAGTAGGTGACGGTCGCCGTCTTCCCGGCCGGGATGGTCCCGACGTACCCGATCCTCCGCTTCTCGTACGAGACCGTGCCCAGGTCGGTGCGCACGTCCCCGTTGTAGTCGGCGTCGTCCAGGTTCGCCGTCAGGTCGTCGCCGAACCGGGCGTTCGGGTAGTCGGTCCCGCTGACGTTCCTCGCGGTGATCGTGTACGTGAGGGTGTCGCCCGGCTTCACCGTGTGCGGGCTCGCCGTCTTGGTGACCTCCAGGTCCGGGACCGGTACGGAGAAGGCGAGCGCGGACGGCACGTAGGTGTCGCCGCTGGTGGAGAAGGTCAGGTCGGCCGAGCCGGCGCCGGGCGGGACGGCGCCGGCCGGGACGTCGAAGGCCTTGGCGTCGATGCCCAGGCTGTCGGTGAGCTTCGGGGAGAGCGCGCCGTCGGCCTCGCCGACGAAGAAGCCGTCCGTGGTGCCGGTGGGGGGCGCGGTGACGTTCCTGCCGTCCACGAGGAACCTGTCGCCCGGCGTGTTCCGGTCGCCCTCGTACGCGGTCACGCTCGCGCGGACCGTCCCGGGGCTCCGGTGGAAGCCGTCCACGGTGATCGTGGTGGCCGGCGAGGTGGAACGCTGGAGGACGTGGCCGCCGTAGACGCGGACGTTCCGCCGCTCGGGGGCCTTCACCGGGTCCGGGCCCGGGAACGCGTGGACGACCGTGAGGGACCAGCCCGCCACGCAGCCCTTGCCGTCGGCCGCCCAGAGGTTGCCGACCGCCACCCGCGCGTCCGTCCCCGAGACGCCCGCGAAGGCGGCGGTCACGTCGGACTCGCCCGTGTAGTAGTGCGGGCCGCCGGTGTCGGCCGGGTCCGCGACCATGCTGTCGATCGAGACCGGGGTCGCCGCCCCCGCCCCCACCGTGATCACGGGGGCCGTCGTCGTCGGGTCGCCGGGGGAGCGCCCGACGTCCGCGCCGGAGATGTCGCAGCGCTTCAGCCGGGCACCGCCCGGGCCCTTGTACGTGCCGTCGTTGCCGCCCCAGAAGAGGCGGGCGTACGCGACCCGGGCGCCCGCGGGGATCCTCACGTGGCCGGTGCTGGAGCCGAAGGCGTCGCTCCCGGTGCCGGCCGCGTCGATCCGCCGCATCACGAAGGTGTTGTTGTCGTCCGCGCCCCGGCCGGACGCCGCCGTCGCGCAGCGCGCCGCCGGCTCGGCCGGGGCGGTGGGGCAGCCCATGACCGTGTTGCCGATCGTGGTGAAGTCGCCGTACAGCGACGCGGCGTACCGCTCGCCGAAGGGCTCGACCACGTCCGCGGCGACCGGGACGGCCGCCGTGAACGCGATCGAGCCCGCGGTGAGCCCGATGACCGCGAGCAGTCTGCTCAGGTGGTGTCGTCTGAAGCGCATAAAAGGGCAATTTATGCAAAACGGATCATCGTGGGGGTTACGCCACGCGGCGCCGCGCGTACTCCGTGATCTCGGCCATCGGCGGCCGCTCCTCGGTGTCCACCGCGTACGTCCGCGGCTCGAAGCCCTTCTCGCCCCGCTCGAACTGCGTCAGCCTCGGCCGCACCAGATGGCCCCGCGAGAGCCGCAGCTGCGCCGTCCGGTAGATCGCCGCCGCCATCCGGCCCAGCGCCTGCCCGTCCTGGTGCCGGTGCTTGCGCACCCCCACGTCCACCTGCGCGAGCGCGTCCAGGCCCACCGTGTGCAGGGCGTCGACGAGCAGGCCCAGCTCCACGCCGTACCCGACGGGGAACGGCAGCCGTTCGAGCAGCGAGCGGCGCGCGGCGTACTCGCCGCCCAGCGGCTGCACGAAGCCCGCCAGCTGCGGCCAGTGGAGGTTGAGCAGCGGGCGCGCCACCAGCTCCGTGACCCGGCCGCCCTGGCCCGGGGTGTCTCCGAACGGGCGGTCGTACATCGCTTTGACGAAGTCCACGTCCGGGTCCGTGAGCAGCGGGCCCACGATCCCCGTCACGAAGTCCGCCGAGAAGTCCCGCAGGTCCGCGTCCACGAAGCACACGACGTCCCCGCCCGTCACCATCAGCGACCGCCAGAGCACCTCGCCCTTGCCGGGCACGGCCGGTATCCGGGGGAGTATCGCGTCCCGCGCGACCACCCGCGCCCCGGCCGCCGCCGCCACCTCCGCCGTGCGGTCCGTGGAGCCCGAGTCGATCACCACCAGCTCGTCGACGAGCGGCACCGCCTCCGTCATCAGCTCGCGGCGGATCACGGCGACGATGTCCCCGACCGTGGCCTCCTCGTTCAGCGCGGGCAGGACGACGCTGACCTTCGTGTTCCGCTTCGCGGCGAGGATCCGCTCCAGCGGCCGGTCCGCCACGGACCAGGACCGCCGGTCCAGCCAGCGCTCCACCTCTTCCAGCACGTGATCTCCATCTCGCGGTTCGGACGGCCGGTTCAAGGTTCCGGGCCTTCGGTTACAGTCTTGAACAACGCGGATGCCCGATGCACGTCGGGGTGCCGACCGCGTCGGAGCGCAGGAACGAAAGTCCACCACGCTTCACAATCGAATACCGCTCATCCAGAGGGGCAGAGGGAAACGGCCCGTTGAAGCCCCGGCAACCCTCCAGTCGGTTCGTCTCGTCCTCCAGCGAGGTCCCCGGCTAGGGAAGGTGCCAAATCCGTCTCATGGCGAAAAATTCGTCATGGGAAAGATGAGGAGAAAGGGCCTCGCCTCCATGGCTGTTCAGACCGTCGCACCCACCACCGTCGACCTCGGTCCCGCGTCCGGACTTTCCTGTCGCGAATGCGGTGAAATCTTCCCGCTCGGACCGATCTTCGCCTGTGAGCTCTGTTTCGGACCGCTCGAAGTCGCGTACGACCTTCCCACCGGCGACCCCGAGGCGCTGCGGAAGCAGATCGAGGCCGGCCCCGCCAACATCTGGCGCTACGCCCCGCTGCTGCCCGTCCCCGCCGACGTCGCGGACAAGCCGAACCTGAACCCCGGCTGGACCCAGCTCGTCCAGGCCGACAACCTCGCCGCCGCGATCGGCGTCGCCCCCGGCAAGCTCTTCGTCAAGGACGACTCCGGCAACCCGACCCACTCCTTCAAGGACCGGGTCGTCGCCCAGGCGCTCGAAGCCGCCCGCGCCTTCGGCTTCACCACCCTCTCCTGCTCCTCCACCGGCAACCTGGCCGGCGCCGTCGGCGCCGCCGCCGCCCGCGCCGGCTTCCGCTCCTGCGTGTTCATCCCGCACGACCTGGAGCAGGGCAAGGTCGTCATGGCCGGTGTCTACGGCGGTGACCTCGTCGCCATCGAGGGCAACTACGACGACGTCAACCGCTTCTGCTCGGAGCTCATCGGCGACCCGCTCGGCGAGGGCTGGGGCTTCGTGAACGTCAACCTCCGCCCGTACTACGGCGAGGGCTCCAAGACGCTCGCGTACGAGATCTGCGAGCAGCTCGGCTGGGTCATCCCCGACCAGCTCGTCATCCCGATCGCCTCCGGCTCCCAGCTCACCAAGATCGACAAGGGTCTGCAGGAGCTCATCAAGCTGGGGCTCGTCGAGGACAAGCCGTACAAGATCTTCGGCGCCCAGGCCGAGGGCTGCTCCCCGGTCTCCGCCGCCTTCAAGGCCGGCCACGACGTCGTCCGCCCGCAGAAGCCGAACACCATCGCCAAGTCCCTGGCGATCGGCAACCCGGCCGACGGCCCGTACGTCCTCGACATCGCCCGTCGCACCGGCGGCGCCGTGGAGGACGTGAACGACGAGCAGGTCGTCGAGGCCATCAAGATCCTCGCCCGCACCGAGGGCATCTTCGCGGAGACCGCGGGCGGCGTGACCGTCGGCGTCACCAAGAAGCTCGTCGAGGCCGGTCTGATCGACCCGGACCTCACCACCGTCGTCCTCAACACGGGCGACGGGCTCAAGACCCTGGACGCGGTGGCCGACACCTCTCAGGCGACCGTCACCATCCGCCCGAGCCTGGACGCGTTCCGCGACGCCGGCCTGGCCGTCTGAGTCCGTCCGCTTCCCCGGCCCCCCGAAAGGTTTCCGAAGACATGGCCGTGAACGTCCGCATCCCCACCATCCTCCGCACCTACACGGGCGGGCAGTCCGAGGTCCAGGCCGAGGGTGCGACCCTCGCCGAGGTCATCGCGGACCTGGAGAAGAACCACACGGGCATCGCCGCCCGCGTCCTGGACGACCAGGGCAAGCTGCGCCGCTTCGTCAACGTCTACGTCAACGACGACGACGTGCGCTTCGAGCAGGGCCTGGAGACGGCCACCCCGGCCGGCGCGGGCGTCTCGATCATCCCCGCCGTGGCCGGCGGCTGCTGACCCCGCTTTACCCGTCGGTACGAATTGCCCCTTCCGCGCGATAAGCGGAAGGGGCAATTCTGCATGGTTGAGCGCGGTAGAGTTGGGGAAGTCCCCTCCGCTGCGCATGCCGGACGCATATGAGAATGCGTCCCCGCACGACAAGAAGCAGCCAAAGTGCCCGCGTGTTGTGTACGTTCTGCGCGTTTTGCCGGGCCCGACTTGCCCCGTAATTCCGGGGATTCTCCCCAATTCCCCTTTCCGGGGCGCCCAGAATTCTCGGTCGAATGACCTGTTGCAGAGGGCAGTTGGGCAGATACATTCAGCGGCGGTCGACGCGTTCCGGCGCAGGGTCTGACCCGGGTCCGCGAGGTGCGGTCCCGCGCAAGGGCCAGTAATAGGGGAGTTAGGCATGGCTCAGGGCACCGTCAAGTGGTTCAACGCGGAGAAGGGCTACGGCTTCATCGCGGTAGACGGTGGTGCGGATGTTTTCGTCCACTACAGCGCGATCCAGATGGATGGCTACCGCAGCCTCGAAGAGGGCCAGCGGGTCGAGTTCGAGATCTCGCAGGGCCAGAAGGGTCCGCAGGCGGACATGGTCAAGCTCGCCGTCTGAGCGCGGCGCGATCGGCCACCGACGCAACGCCGTCGAGGGGTCCGCATCCCTGAGGGGATGCGGACCCCTCGCGCGTTCCCGAACCTCGCGGGAGAGGTGCCCGATCCACGAGAGTCGCTTGCACTCGCATGGGTCGAGTGCTAATCATTGGCGTTAGCACTCGGAAGGTGAGAGTGCTTACGAGGATCGGGCAGACGAGGTCCGCGGCCAGGTGGGGCAAGGAACCATCGGGTACGCAGGCCGTCCGTCGCGGGCGTCGGCGCGGTCCTGGAGCGTTATCCACCCCATGTCCGGGAGGACCACTTCACATGGCCAAGATCATCGCGTTCGACGAGGAGGCCCGGCGCGGTCTCGAGCGCGGCATGAACCAGCTCGCTGACGCCGTCAAGGTCACCCTCGGCCCCAAGGGCCGCAACGTCGTCCTCGAGAAGAAGTGGGGCGCCCCCACGATCACCAACGATGGTGTCTCCATCGCCAAGGAGATCGAGCTCGAGGACCCGTACGAGAAGATCGGCGCCGAGCTGGTCAAGGAAGTCGCCAAGAAGACGGACGACGTCGCCGGCGACGGCACGACCACCGCCACCGTCCTCGCCCAGGCGCTCGTCCGCGAGGGCCTGCGCAACGTGGCCGCCGGTGCCAACCCGATGGCCCTCAAGCGCGGCATCGAGAAGGCCGTCGAGGCCGTCTCCGGCGCCCTGCTCGAGCAGGCGAAGGATGTCGAGACCAAGGAGCAGATCGCTTCCACGGCCTCCATCTCCGCCGCCGACACCCAGATCGGCGAGCTCATCGCCGAGGCGATGGACAAGGTCGGCAAGGAAGGCGTCATCACCGTCGAGGAGTCCCAGACCTTCGGTCTGGAGCTGGAGCTCACCGAGGGCATGCGCTTCGACAAGGGCTACATCTCGGCGTACTTCGCCACCGACATGGAGCGCATGGAGGCGTCGCTCGACGACCCCTACCTCCTGATCGTCAACTCCAAGATCTCCTCCGTGAAGGACCTCCTTCCGCTCCTGGAGAAGGTCATGCAGTCGGGCAAGCCGCTGCTGATCATCGCCGAGGACGTCGAGGGCGAGGCCCTGTCGACCCTGGTCGTCAACAAGATCCGCGGCACCTTCAAGTCCGTCGCGGTCAAGGCCCCGGGCTTCGGCGACCGCCGCAAGGCCATGCTGAACGACATCGCCATCCTCACGGGCGGCACGGTCATCTCCGAGGAGGTCGGCCTCAAGCTCGAGAACGCGGGCCTCGACCTGCTCGGCCGCGCCCGCAAGGTCGTCATCACCAAGGACGAGACCACCATCGTCGACGGTGCCGGTGACAGCGAGCAGGTCGCCGGTCGCGTGAACCAGATCCGCGCCGAGATCGAGAACTCCGACTCGGACTACGACCGCGAGAAGCTCCAGGAGCGCCTCGCGAAGCTGGCCGGCGGCGTGGCCGTCATCAAGGCCGGTGCCGCGACCGAGGTCGAGCTCAAGGAGCGCAAGCACCGCATCGAGGACGCCGTTCGCAACGCGAAGGCGGCCGTCGAGGAGGGCATCGTCGCCGGCGGTGGCGTGGCCCTGCTCCAGGCGTCGAACGTCTTCGAGAAGCTCGAGGCCGACCTGGCGGGCGACGAGGCCACCGGTGCCAACATCGTCAAGCTGGCCCTTGAGGCCCCGCTGAAGCAGATCGCGGTCAACGCCGGTCTCGAGGGCGGCGTCGTGGCGGAGAAGGTCCGCAACCTGCCCGTCGGCCACGGCCTGAACGCCGCGACCAACGAGTACGTCGACCTCATCGCCGAGGGCATCATCGACCCGGCGAAGGTCACGCGCTCCGCTCTGCAGAACGCCGCGTCGATCGCCGCGCTGTTCCTCACCACCGAGGCCGTCATCGCCGACAAGCCGGAGAAGGCCGCCGCGCCGGCCGGCGGCGGCATGCCGGGCGGTGACATGGACTTCTGATCCTGACGGATCGGCAGTTCATCGCTGAACGCGAACGAGGGCGGCACCCCCTGGTGGGGGTGCCGCCCTCGGGCGTTTCGCGGAACGGTCGACGGATCAGCGCACGTCAACGCACGTCGACGTAGTCCCCGCCCGCCGAGGCCGGCGAGTGGAAGTGCCGGTAGTCGGCGGAGTAGTGGCGGATCCGCCAGGTGCCGTCGGCGCTCGCCTTGGCCCTCAGGGAGACGCTGCCGTTGGCGCCGGACCGGCCCGTCGCCATCTGCTTCCAGGTGGTGGTGCCGCGCGGCAGGAACTGCAGGACGACCGGCGCGTTCCCGTAGGCCCGCCAGGCGCCGTCCCAGTAGTGCTGGAGCCCGCCGGTGACGGTCACGTACCCACCCTTGGAGACCGGCTCGGGACCGGCGTTCAGGGAGACGATCCGGGTGTCGCTGCGGACGAGCCGGAAGGAGTACGTGGCGGACTCGGCGAGTTCGTCACTCGTCAGGTGCCGGACCCGGTACCAGCCGCCGCGGCCGCCCGCGGTGAGGGTGACGTTCGTCCCCGAGTAGACGGTCTCGCGGGGCGGGACCCGCTTCCAGCCGCCGGCCACGGACTGCTCCAGCTGCACGTCCAGTTGCGAGACGTACGCGTCCGGCGCGTACCGGGCGCGGAGGGAGGCCGTCACCGAGACGGTGCCGTCGGCGGAGAGCGAGGCGGCCAGCAGGTCGGTGCGGGACTCCAGGGGAACGGCGAGCCGGCCCGAGAGCCGGTCGAAGCTCAGGAACGGGTCGCCCGAGGTGACCTCCCACTCGTACTGGCCGGACCCGGCCGAGGCGAGGAGCTTCGCGGAGAACCGGCCGGTCGCGTCGGTGAGCACGGTGCTGCTCCGCGGGCCGAAGGCCACTCGGACGGGCTGCTCGGCGAGCGGCGCTCCCGCGGCGGCGGGGTCGGTCAGACGGCCGCTGACCGTGACGGTCTCGCCGTCGAACGCCCGCTTCCGGTCGGCGGCGGCGGTGGCCGTGACCCGGCGGGGCTTGTACTCCCACACGTTGCGGGAGCCGCTCACGGTGCCGTGCACCTCGGCGCTGTCCTCGGCGAACGAGGCCGTGAAGGTGTCGCCGGGTCCGGTGACGGCGTACGGCTCGCCGGTGAAGTCGCCGGTGGCGGAGGTGACGAGGGTCCGCGGGGCCTCGCCGGCGGCGCCGTCGCGTCCGACGGAGACATGGCGCTCGGGCAGCGGCACCACGTCGCCCGAGCCGGGCTGGACACCGGTGAGGGTGCCCTGCGGGCGGGCGTTGCGGTCGTCCCAGGCGGGGACGCCGACGCCGAAGGTGAGTTCGGGCCGCAGCCGGAAGTCGAGCCGTCCGGCGTCGGCGCGGGTCAGCTTGTTGCCGAGCGAGTCGGTGGCCGTGACGTCGATGGCGTACGTGCCCAGGTCGGGGATGCTGCCGCCGTCCTCGACGAGCTTCAGGGTGGCCTCGGCGGGCAGCCGGAAGGTGTTCGGGTCCCAGGCGGACACCGGGGCGAGCGCCGGGATGTCGGCGAGGACGGTGTCGCCCTGCCGGATCCGGGCGGAGACGGCGGTGATGGCGGCCTGCGGGGCGTCGGACCAGGCGGTCACCGTGAAGGAGCCGCGCTGGGCGTCGTCGGTGACCGCTCGGCCGATGCCGACCGTCGGGGTGCCGTCGGCGAGGGCGGGGGCGGTGGACGCGGCCAGGGCCACGGCCGCGACGGCCGCCGTCAGGGAGAGGCGGAGGTCAGCGCGCATCGATGTACTTCGCATTCGTCTCGCTGTAGAAGTAGGTGCCCGTCGTGTTGAGGTACAGCGCCCAGGAGCCGTCGCCGTAGGCGGTGGCGGGGTAGCTGAAGTTGCCGCTGCCGTTGGTGGTGATGCTCTTGGTCACCCAGTACCACTGGTTCTCGCCCTTGGGCTTGAAGACCAGGGTCAGCTTGGCGCCGCCGAAGGGCTTCCAGACGCCGCCGATCTTGCGCTGGACGGTGCCGGAGACGGTCATCCTGCCGTTCACCACGGGCCGGGTGGGGCTGATGGTGAAGGCGGAGAAACGGGTGTAGGCGCGGGCCCGCTTGAGGGCCGGCCCGTTCTTCGCGACCAGACCGTTCGTGACCGGGTGGGACACGCGGTAGTAGGCGGACTCGTAGCCGCGGAGGTCGAAGCTGTACTGGCAGTAGCTGTCGGTCCAGCCGGAGCGGAGGGTGCGCCAGGTGCGTCCGTTGTCCAGGGACGCCTGGAGCGACACCGGCTCGCCGTTGCCGCAGAGCCCGGAGCTGATGCTGCCCCGGGCGGAGAGGGTCCCGTGCTCGTCGAGCCCGATCGTGTAGCCGGAGTACGTGAACTGCTGCGGGACGGCGACGTCGTACTTGTCGTAGGGCCGCGTGCTGTCCATGAAGTACGGGGACGGCCGCAGCGAGGTGTAGACCTGGTCGGTGGCGTACTGGACGCGTGCCGGGAAGTCGAAGGTGCCGGTCGCCGACGAGGTGGTCGAGCCGAGGACGTTCACCGCGGCCGTCTCGTACGCGTACGGCTGGGTCCCGGTGGCGACGACGGGCGCGCCCGGGAAGGGCTTCCAGCCCTCGTCCGTGAGCCGTTCGACGCGGCCGGTGACCCGGAGGTCGGTGCCGGCGAGGACGCGGTACTTGTCGCCGTCGGCGGTGATCCGGTACCTCAGCTGCTCCATCTGCACGTCCGGCAGCGACGCCGGCGCGTCCGGGTCGATGCCGGCGGCCTGGACGACGGTGGCCGTACCGCCGGTGAGCCGGCCGTTCGGGGTGAACGGCACGGAGAAGGTGCCGTCGGCGCCGACGGTCGCGGTGCCCGTGCGGTCGGTGTACCCGCTGTCGGCGTAGACCTGGAACCAGAACTGCACGCGGGTGCCCGCGGGAGCGGTGGAGCGCTCGCCGGTGGCCGGGTTCCAGCTGGTCGTGGTGCCGGAGAGGACGATCTGACGGTGGTCCCAGTCGGTGGTCGCGCGGTCGGCGGTCACCTTCGAGACGCCGACGTGCAGCCGGTGGCTGTACAGCGCGCCCGCACGGTACGTGGTGGTGCGGCCGGGGACGCGGTAGTCGACGCGCACGGGGTAGTCGCCGAGGGCGGTGCCCGCGGGCAGGGCGAGGGGCGCGTCGGTGGTCCAGTAGCCGTTGAGGCGGGTGAGTTCCTCGGTGGACGCGAGTACCGGGGCGTCCGGGGCGGTGGAGGCCAGCACGGTGACCTTCATCCAGAGCGCGTCGCCGAGGAGCCCGACGCGGTAGCGCCCGTCGTCGAGCGTGGTGTCGTAGGCGGAGCCCGTGTCCGCGTGCGCGGCCGGGGCGTGGATGACGGCGGGTACGGCGGTACCCGCGGTGAGAGCGAGAACGGCGGCCGCACGGACGAAGGCGTGCGGAAGCCGGCGCGTCGAGCGCGGCAAAGGGACCCCCCACAGGTCTGAGATCGCGGCGGCGTCCTCATCCGGGCGGCCGCGTGCCAGCACTGTAGCGCTCACCTGTTGAACATGTTCATTCGCTTTACGGGAGTGCCGGGGTGATCCTGGAATGGGCCCTTCGTGAAGGGATCGGAGCCATGGTCACCCTGCTCACGACGCCGGCCGACGGCGAACTGGTCATCACCCGCACCTTCGGCGCCCCGCCGGCGCGCGTCTGGGAGGCCTGGACGCGGCCCGAGCACGTGCGGGAGTGGTACGGGGTGGCCGGGCTGACGACGTCCGTCGTCGACATCGACCTGAGGGCGGGCGGGGCCTGGCGCTGGGGCCAGACCGGACCGGAGGGTCAGGAGATCGTCTTCTCCGGCACGTACGAGGACGTCGTCCCGGTGGAGCGGCTCGACTACACGGAGGTCTTCGAGCAGATGCCGGACGCCGAGCCGGTCCGTGTGGTCCTCACGTTCGACGCGACGCCCGACGGCGGTACGGCCCTGACCAGCACGTCGTTCTGGCCGTCGAACGAGAGCAGGGACCAGGCGCTGGCGGCGGGCATGGAGGCGGGCGTACGGGAGCAGTACGACCGCCTCGCGGAGCACCTGAGGACGATGTGAGGGCTACCTGCGGCGGAAGAGGGCGGTCCAGAGGAAGGACTCGCCGAAGGCGGGGGAGTCGGGGGACTGGGCGCGCATGCGGCGGAGTTCGATCTCCGTCAGGTCGGGGTCCGTCCCGTCGCCGAAGAGGGCCCGGAGCGAGGTGTCGGTGTAGGCGAGTCCGCCCTCCAGGCGTCCCTTGCGGTAGAAGTCGGCGTCCGGGAGTTCGGAGCCCATGCCGCCCTCTCCGGCCGCGAACGTGGTGAGCGCGAAGTGGCCGCCGGGTGCGAGGACGCGGTCGAGCAGGGCGAGGTAGCTGATCCGGCGGTGCGGGGGCAGGTGGTGGAAGCAGCCGGAGTCGTAGACGAGGTCGTAGGGTCCGTCGAGGACGGCGGTGAAGGCGTCGCCGCACACGAACCGGATGTGCTCGGCTCCGGCGTCCCGGGCCCGTTCCTCGGCCCAGGCGATCGCGGTGGGCGAGAGGTCGACGGCGGTCACGTCGAAGCCGGCCGAGGCGAGGTGCAGGGCGTTGCGGCCGGGTCCGCAGCCGAGGTCGAGGGCCTTGCCGCCGGCCGGGAGCAGGCCGCGGTCGAGGTAGGTCAGCAGGTTCTCGTCGGGCCGGGCGACGAAGAACGGCACGGGCCTGTCCCGGTCGGCGTAGAAGCCGTCCCACCACGCGGCGCCGTCCTCCGTCCACCGGTCGGCGCCGGGTGAGAAAAGGCCGTCGAGCAGGTGGAGCACGTCGTCGATGGTGCGGATGTCGCGGTGCGTGGCGTCCAAGTGGATCTCCCCTCCGAGTGCCCCAAGAATACCGGGAGTTGAGGGAAAGTCCCAGGTCAGGGGTGGTGTGCGGATGCTCTGTACGGGGGCTGGGGGCGCTTGCGGCGGGGGTGCGGACACCCCGGGTCGGGGGTGGTGCGCGGGGGTCCGGAGGGAGGCCCACAGGCCCGGGAAGGGGCACTTCAGGCGGTCGCCGGGCGGCTTTTCCCGGCGACTCCGGGAAGGAGAGTTGAACGGGTTCGAAATTATTCCCGCGCGGGTCTCCGGCTCTGTTAGGGTCGGCCTGCTCGCGCGGGGGACGAGAGGCGTGACCACGAGGCCCCTTCCCCGCGCCACATGTCCTGGGGAGGGACTTCCACGTGATCAATCCGTTGGATCGACGGCCGCGCCGGCGTGTGCTCGGCCGCATCGCACTCACCGTCACCCTCGCGGTGACGGCCGGGGCCGGCGCCACCGTGGGGGCGGTGGCGGCACCCGCGACGACGACGGCCGGCGAAGCCGTCGTGGTCAGCCCGGGCGACCGCTTCGTGCCGCGCGCCACGATCGTCCTGAACGCCGGCGAGACCGGCTTCCTCACCGCGCAGGAGGGCGACGACCGGCTCCGCTGGATCGACTACGCGACCGGTGCGACCACGGTCCTCGACCACCGTCTGCCGAAGCCGCTCGCGTACGACGTCGACGAGTTCCGCTTCGCCGAGTACCCGGCGGACTTCGGGCACGGCTCCGACACCGTCGCCGTGTACGAGGAGACCCCGGCCCCGCACGTGACGCTCCAGCAGCGGGCCGGCGGCGGGCAGACGGTCACCGTCCCGATCCCGGAGGGCCAGACGTACGTCGCGACCTACGGCGACACCGTCATCACCCGCACCGGCACCGAGAGCGACGTCACCAGCCTGCACCTCCTGCGGGCGTCCGGCGGCGGCGTCCAGGACCGGCCTCTGGAAGGTCTTCCCGAGGGCTGGAACCTCTCCGTCAGCGAGGGGGACGCGCGGTCGATCGCCGTCCGCGGCATCGACTGGGTGGACACCACGATGCACCAGGGGTGGTGGGTCGTCGACCTGGCCACCGGAAAGATCAAGACGCTCTCCACGCACGGCGAGAGCGTCTCCTTCGACCGGGACACCGTCCTCCACGTCGGCGCCCCGGAGAGCAACGGCGACGCCCAGGTGTACCGCCGCGACGACCTGGACGCGGCCCCGGTCACCGTCGACATGCGGGACATCGCCTCGTGGGGCGACGTCGTCCGGCGCTTCGGCGACAAGTTCGTCACCGTGACCCCGCCCAACCCCGGCGACAACGAGTACCGGGGCAACCATCTCGTCCTGCGTGACGCGGCCGGATCCTGGACCTCCCTCCTCGCCGTGGCCTCGCCCTCGGTGCACCGCACGCCCGACGGCTCGCTCCTGGTGGCCGGCGCCGAGCAGGACACCGACCGCGGAGCCCTCGACTGGGGGTACTACCTCTTCACCGAGGCGGCCGACGGCACGATCACCCGCAAGCGGCTCGCGGACATCGCCGACATGGAGGCCAAGCCGGCCGGCATCTCCCTCGGCAGCGGCATCCTCACCACGGCCGACGACTCCGGTCTCTACAGCCCCGGCACCATCATCGGCGGCTACCGGAGCACCTGGCTGAAGACCTCCGGGAAGCCCGAGGAAGTGCGCTCGACGGCCGACGCCCTCACGAGCGGCAGGGACGCCGACTGCGGCAGCTCCGACGTCTCCTGCGTCTCCCTGTTCGCCAGCGGCGACGGCCACCACGGCCGCAAGGCCGGCACCGAGCAGGAGGTGACCATGCTCTACCGGAACGGCTCCGCCGAGTGGGGCCCCCGGCTGACGACCGGTCTCGGCAGCCCCCGGCTCGTCGACCTCTCCGGCCGGTTCGGCGTCGTGAACCAGGGCTGGGACGGCAGCCAGGCCGTCGTCGAGTTCCGCGGCACCGACTCCGGCGCCGTCCTCCAGCAGCGCAACCCGGTCGCCTCCGCGGTCTGGGGCAACACGCTGTGGAGCGCCCTCGGCCGCTCGGACGGCGCCACCCCGTCGACCACCGTGGTCGCCAAGACCCTCCCGTCCGGCACCGCCACCGTGCGGTCCTTCGACGCGGGCTGCGTCCCCGGCGAACTCCAGGCCGTGGGCCGCCTCGTGTACTGGAAGTGCACGAACTTCTGGGGCGACGACTTCAAGGGCGCGGGCCTGTACGACCAGGCGACCGGGCGCAAAATGGGCCTCGGCAAGGACGACGTCCTCCTCGGCGACGGCTACTTCGTCACGCGCTCGGACGCCGAGGGCCTCACGCTCCACGACGTCCACAACGGCCTTCCCGCGAGCGGGAACCCCGCCGACGCGCCGCACCGCGTCGTCGCCACGCCCGCGGACCTCGGCCAGAACACCACCCGCCGGGCCGGCTGGACCGTGGACCGCTTCGGCGGGCACGTCGCCTACACCGGCGACGACCGCCGGGTGCGGATCGTCCCGTCCGGCGTCCCCACCTCCCGGATCGCCGTCATCGACACGGACGCGGCGGCCGCGGCGAACCTGCGGACGGGCACCTGGAAGCCCCGCTGGTGGCTCTCCAAGCCCGCCGCGTCCTGGACGCTGACGCTCACGCACAAGGCGACCGGCAAGGCCGTCCGGACCCTCACCGGGGGCGAGGCCCGCGGTCTCGTCGCGCCCGCGTGGGACGGCAAGGACGCCGCCGGGCGGCTCGTCGCGAACGGCGCCTACACGTGGACGCTCACCGCGAAGGCCGCCGACGGCGTCCAGGCGGACCTGTCCGCGTCCGGGACGGTGTCGGTCTCCGGAGGCTCCGCCGTGTGGCGGGACCTCGCCGGGGACGACGGCTTCGGCGACCTGCTGGTGACGGACGGCGCCGGACTCGTGTCCCTCTACCGGGGGACCGGTACGGGCGGGGTGTCCGCGCGGATCGCCGGCACGGGCGCCGCGTTCCCCGCGAACGCGACGCTCGTGCCGACCGGTGACCTGGACGGCGACCGGTGCGCCGACGTCTACGCGCGCGTGGGCGACCAGCTGCGCGCCTACCGGCCCGGGTGCGGGAAGGTCGTCTCGGCGTCCTCGCCGTACACCCTGGTGGGCTCCGGCTGGGGACAGTACGACGTGATCACGTCCCCGGGCGACGCGAACGGCGACGGATACGCCGACCTGATCGTGCGCCAGACGGCCACCGGTGACCTGTACTTCTACGCCGGCACCGCCGACCACCGGCTGAAGACCCGGGTCCGGACCGGCACCAACTGGAAGGCGTACAAGAAGATCGTCGGCGCCGGCGACCTCAACGGCGACGGGCGCGGCGACCTGCTCGCCACGGACGCCTCCGGTGCGCTCTGGCGGTACTCCTCCACCGCGACCGGCGGCGTCACCCCGCGCGTGAAGGTCGGCACCGGCTGGGGCGGCTACTCCTCGCTCGTGGGCGTCGGCGACCTGTCCGGTGACGGCCGCGCCGACCTCCTGGCCCGCGACACCGCCGGACGGCTGTGGCGCTACGGCTCCACCGGCACCGGGGCGTACGGCACCCGGGTGCTGATCGGCACCGGTGGGTGGAACGCCTTCAAGGGCCTCTTCTGATCCACCGCCCCACCCCCGAGGACCCGGCCGTCACGGCCGGGTCCTCGGGCGTTCACGCCGGCGGGGCCAGCAGCGCGGCGTCCTGGCCCGAGCGGCGCAGCGACTCCGCGACGAAACCGTTCGCCTTCAGCTCCTCCACCGTGGCGCGGAGGAACGCGACGGTCTCCGGGCGGCGGCCCACCGTCGTCCCGACCGCCTGCCGGATCTCCATGAACCGGCCCTCGATCAGCCGGACGTCCGGGTGCGCGGCGGCGTACGCGGTGAGCGGCTGCCGGATCCCCGCGCCCACCTCCAGGCCCTCGGCCCGGAACGTGTCGACACCCTCGTCGCCGCGCACCACGGTCGCGTGAGCGAGGCTCCGGGACAGGAACAGGTCGTACGCGGAGCCCTTCTTGACCCCGATCCGCACGCCCGGCGCGTCCACCTCCTCGACGGTGGTGAGCGCCGAACCGCGCGGCACGGCGTACACCCCCTCGATGACGACGTACGGGGCGGTGAACGCGACCTCCGTCTCGCGCGCCGGGTCCACGGCGAGGAAACAGAGGTCCGCCCGCCCGTCCGCCATCGCGTCGAACGACTTCCGCGCCGCGTCGAAGCAGAGCAGCTCCACGGGGAGCCCGAGCCGCGCCCCGATCTCCCGCGCGAGATCCACGGTGACCCCGCCCGGCACCTCGGGCGTCCCCTGAGCGAGCACCGGGTTCCCGAGATTGACGGAGGCCCGGAGAACCCCGGCGGGGGCGAGATCGGCGGCGACGGCGGGGTGCGGGGTGATGGTCATGGGCGGAGTCTAGGCAGGGCGGCGCGCGAGGGGAGCCCGGCCAGGAGGCTCGGGACCCGCCGGGTGCGGCCGCCGGCCTCGGGCAACGCGCTCGCGGCGCTCCCGAATGCCCCCTTCGCCTACGGGGGTTGGCCCCACCTCGGATGGGCCCGGTTGCCGGATGGGAGGTGGAGGGTCGGTCCGCGAGGCTGTGCGCATGACAACGAATCGTGGACGCAAGGCCCTGATGCTCGCTCTCTCCGTCGCCGCCGTCGCGGGGGCCGGAGTCGTGGGTGGGGGTGTCGCCCCCGCCGTCGCCGCCGCCGGGGCCTCCGGTGGGCTCGCCTGGCACGACTGTGAGATGGCGGTGAAGCCGCTGCCGGGGCAGCAGTGCGCCACGCTCTCCGTGCCCCTCGACTACGCCGACCCGGCCGGTGAGCAGATCGGGCTCGCCGTCGCCCGGCTGCCCAGCTCCCGGCCCGAGGTCCGGCGCGGGACGCTCATGGTCATCCCGGGCGGTCCGGGGAGCTCCGGTGTGCAGCGGCTCGGGCAGAAGGGGGCCGCGCTGGCGAAGGAGATGAACGGCGCCTACGACCTGGTCGCCTTCGACCCGCGCGGGGTCGGCGGCTCCGCGAAGGCCCGGTGCGGTTTCGAGGAGGACGACCGGCGGCTGGTGACCCTGCGGTCCTGGCCCGCCGCCGACGGCGGCATCGGCGTGAACGCGGCCCGCTCGCGCCGCATGGCCGAGGCCTGCGCGCGCAACGGCGGGGCGATGCTCCGCGGGCTGACGACCGCCAACCAGGTGCGGGACCTCGACCGGCTGCGGCAGGCGCTCGGCGAGCGGAAGCTGTCGGCGTGGAGCGTCTCGTACGGGACGTACGTGGCCGCCGTGTACGCCCAGAAGTTCCCGGAGCGCACCGACCGCTGGGTCCTCGACAGCAGCGCCGACCCCGACCCGCGGCGCGTCGCCCGGGGCTGGCTCGCGGACATGGCGCGCGGCGCCGAGGACCGCTTCCCGGACTTCGCGGCCTGGGCCGCCCACCCGGACCGTGCTCCGGAGGGGCTGCGGCTCGCCGAACGCCCCGAGGACGTACGGGAGGTGTTCCTCGGTCTCGCCGCCCGGCTCGACCGTGAGCCCAGGGCGACGGCCACGCCCGGTGTGCCGCTGGACGGCACCGCGCTGCGGCAGGCGCTGCAGCAGACCCTGTACTCCGACGCCGCCTTCCCGGCCTTCGCCCGGCTGATGACCCAGGCCCTCGACCCGGCGGGCGTGCCCGTGCTGCCGCCGGAGCTGACCGGGCCGATGCCCGACGAGGCGGCCACCGTGAGCGTGGGCGTGATCTGCAACGACGTCGACTGGCCCCGTTCCGTGCCGGCGTACGAGAGGGCCGTCGCGGCGGACCGGGCGCGGTACCCGCTGACGGGCGGGATGCCCGCGAACATCACGCCCTGCTCGTTCTGGAAGGGCGGCGCGGTGGAGCGGCCGACCCGCATCACCGACCGGGGGCCGTCCAACGTCCTCATGATCCAGAACCTGCGCGACCCGGCCACCCCGCACACCTCCGGCCTGAAGATGCGGCAGGCCTTCGGCGACCGGGCGCGCCTGGTGTCGGTCGACAAGGGCGGCCACTCCGTCTACCTCGGGGCCGGGAACGCCTGCGGCGACGCCGCGGTGACCCGCTTCCTCACGGAGGGCGTGCGTCCTGCGCAGGACGTGCTCTGCTGAGGAGGGACAGGGAAGGGCCCGCGCGGATCGTTCCGGGCGGGCCCTTCCGTACGGCTCTCAGACCTTCACCGGCTCCGGCCGCGGCTCCGGGGCGGGGGACTGCGTCCGTACCGCTTCCTCCTCGGTCTCCACGTCGAACTCCTCCAGGAGTTCCTTGCTGAAGCCGAAGAAGTACGTCGCCACGAACCCGGCCAGGTAGCCGACGAGCAGACCGCCCGCGTAGATCGCGATCGTCTCGCCGAGGCCCTTGTTGCCGTCGAGGAGCGGGAACAGCGCCCAGCCGGAGGGGCCGATCGCGGTCGATCCGACC
This sequence comes from Streptomyces sp. NPDC096079, assembly GCF_040303145.1. NCBI lineage: Bacteria > Bacillati > Actinomycetota > Actinomycetes > Kitasatosporales > Streptomycetaceae > Streptomyces > Streptomyces sp. NPDC096079. The sequence continues at coordinate 37,556 of NZ_JBEOST010000015.1, read as the reverse complement.
TTGTCGCCCAGCATGCTGAAGAGGCCGACGAAGCCGCCGCCGAACGCGCCGCCGACGCACGCCGTGACGAACGGGCGGCCCAGGGGCAGCGAGACGCCGTAGATCAGGGGCTCGCCGACGCCCAGGAAGCCGGCCGGGAGGGCGGACTTGATGGTGCGGCGGAGGGAGCCGTTGCGGGGCAGCTTCAGGTAGACCGCCATCGCCGCGCCGACCTGGCCGGCGCCCGCCATCGCGAGGATGGGGAGCAGGACCGTGTAGCCCTGCTGCTCGATGAGCGTGGTGTGGATCGGGATCAGCGCCTGGTGCAGGCCCAGCATCACGAGGGGGAGGAACAGGCCGCCGAGGAGGAGGCCCGCGCCCGCGCCCGCGTTCGCGAGGAGCCAGTCGGCGGCCTCGCCGATGGCCCGGGAGATCTCGCCCGCCACGAACATCAGGCCGAAGATCGTGACCAGGCCGGAGATCAGGACGGTCAGGGTCGGGGTGACCAGGACGTCCAGGGACTCCGGGACCCAGCGGCGGCACCACTTCTCCACGTACACGGCGAGGACCGCCGCGCCCAGCGCGCCGAGCACACCGCCCTGGCCGGGGGAGAGCGTCTGGCCGAAGGCGTCGATCTTGGCGACGCCGGGGAAGACGATGATCGCGGCGACCGCGCCGCCGAGGATCGCCGTGCCGCCGAACTCCTTGGCCGTGTTGTAGCCGACGAAGACCGCGATGAGGGCCATGAAGCCGCTCGCCATCGCCGCGAGGGCGGGGGTGACGCCGGGCAGCCAGCCGAGGTTGATCAGGAGGCCGTTGAGGCCGGCGATGATGCCGCAGCCGATGAGGGCGGGGATCAGCGGGACGAAGATGTTCGCGATCCGGCGGAGGAAGAGCTTGAACGGGGTCGCGTTCCTGGCCTTCCGCGCGGCCTTGAGGGCCGCGCCCCGGTCCGCGAGCTCCTCCGCGGTGTGCGCCGGTGCGGGTGCCTCGGCCACCAGGGCCTCGAACTCCGGGGTCACGCGGGCGACGGTGCCGGGGCCGAGGACGATCTGGTACGTGTCGTCCTCCACCACCCCCAGCACGGAGGGCAGGGCCTTGAGGGCTTCGTCCCGGACGAGCGAGCGGTCCCGCAGACCCAGCCGGAGGCGGGTCATGCAGTGGGCCACGGAGCTGATGTTCCCGGGGCCGCCGACGAGGGGGAGGATCGCGGCGGCGATGGCGCGGTTCTTGTCGTCTGTGCTCATGGTGCGGTGGTGCCTTGCTGTGAGGGGGAGGCGTTACGCGTGCAGGGCCGTGCGCAGGTGACCCTCGGACGCGGTCAGCCGCTGCTCGGCGGTCGTGGCATCGATGTCGGCGAGGATCATCAGGATCGCGGTCTTCACCTCCCCGTCGGCGGCGGCGAGCGCCGTCTCGATCTGCTCGTCCGGCGCGCCGGTGGCCAGGGCGACGATCCGCCGCGAGCGGGCCTGGAGCTTCTCGTTGGAGGCGCGGACGTCGACCATCAGGTTTCCGTAGGTCTTGCCGAGGCGGATCATCGTGATGGTCGAGATCATGTTGAGGACGAGCTTCTGGGCGGTGCCGGCCTTGAGGCGGGTGGAGCCGGTGAGTAGCTCGGGCCCGGTGACGACCTCGATGCCGTGCTCGGCCGCGGCGGCGAGCGCGCTGTCCGCGTTGCAGGAGAGTCCGATGGTGAGCGCGCCCCGGGCACGGGCGTGCTCGACGGCGCCGACGGCGTACGGCGTGCGGCCGGAGGCGGAGACGCCGACGACGGTGTCGTCGGAGGTGAGCCCGAGGGCGTCCAGGTCGGCGGCGGCCAGCTCGCGCGAGTCCTCCGCGCCCTCGACGGCCTTGACCATGGCGGACGGGCCGCCGGCGATGAGGCCGACGACCCGTGCGGGGTCGGTGTTGAAGGTGGGCGGGCACTCGCTGGCGTCGAGGACGCCGAGCCGTCCGGCGGTGCCGGCGCCCAGGTAGATCAGCCGTCCGCCGCGGCCCATGCGGGCGGCGGTGGCGTCGATGGCGGCGGCGATCGCGGGGAGCTGCCGGGCGACGGCCTCGGGGACGGTCCGGTCCTCGCCGTTCATGAGGCGGGCGATGTCCAGCGTGGGGAGCCGGTCGACGTCGGCGAGTTCGGGGCGGAAGGCCTCGGTGGTGAGGGTGGCCAGCTGGGCGCGGAGTTCGGAGTACGTGGTGGGCACGGGCGCTCTTTCGGTACGGCGGCGTCGTCGGCGCCGGGTGAACGAGGGGTCAGCGGTTGCGGGGGGAGTGACGGTGGGCGAGGGCCTCGTACGAGGCGGCGAGGGCGGGGGCCGCCGTCTCGTACGTGCGCTGGGTGACGCAGGTGAACAGGCAGTCCACGACCAGGAGCTGGCTGGTGCGGGACGACATGGCGGCGGGGCGCAGTTCGCTCTCGCGGGCGGTCGAGGTGGTCAGGACGTGGTCGGCGTACTGGGTGACGGGGCCGTCCGGGCGGCCGGTGACGGCGACCGTGGTGGCGCCGTGGTCGAAGGCCACGCGCAGGGGTTCTATGACGTCGCCGGTGGAGCCCGAGTGGGTGATGGCGAGGGCGACGTCGCCGGAGCGGAGCTGCACGGCGTTGGTGACGGCGAGGTGCGGGTCGCTGTGGGCGTGCGCGATCAGGCCGATCCGGAGCAGCTTCTGGGCGAGGTCCTGGGCGACGAGGCCGGAGGCGCCGACGCCGTAGATGTCGACGCGGCGGGCGACGGCCAGGGCGGCGACGGCGGCGCCGAGCTGGACGGTGTCGAGGCCGGCGGCGGTGTCGGCGAGGGTCTGCTGCTCGTCGTAGGCGAGTTTGGCGACGACGTCCGCGATCGGGTCGTCGACGGCGATGTCGGCGGTGACGGCCGGGGCGCGGCCGGACTGCTGCTGGGCGGCCAGACCGGCGAGGGCGAGGCGCAGGTCGCGGTAGCCGGGGTAGCCGAGGAGCCGGGCGGTGCGGACGACGGTCGCCTCGCTGGTGCCGGTGAGCTCGGCGAGGCCGGTGACCGTGAGGGCGGCGCAGCCGGCCGGGTCTCCGGCGACGGCCTCGGCGACCCGCTGCATGGAGCGGGTCATGGACGGTGCGAGGGTGCGCACCTTGGCGGCGAGGGCGGCGGGTGCGGGGGGCGCGTCGCTGGTGAAACTTTCCTTCACGTCATTGGTCACACCTGAAAGATACTTTCGAGGGGGTGGGGCGACAAGACCCCGTCGGTCCCGGATCCGGACGGGACCTTCGCCCTTTCCCGCGCACGGGTGACAATGAGTGCATGGACGACATCGACCCCGTGGAGCAGGCGCTGCACACGGCTCGCGCGCTGGTGCTGGCCGACCTGGTGGCCCGGGAGGTGGCCGCCGCAGAGGTCGTGTCGATGGTGGAGGACGCGGTGACCCACCGGCGCTGGTGGGTCGAGCAGTGGCCCGAGGGGGTGTCGTACGTCGCCGGGCTCGTCGCCCAGGACGTGCAGGACGCCCTGCTCGAACGGTACGGACGCTGGCCGCTCTGCCCCGTCTGCGCCTCGGGCGACCCGCACGCCCTCGACGTGGAGCCGGAGCTCGGCCCCGACCCGCACTGGGTCTGCGGCAAGCAGGGCGTGGTGGTGGCCCCGGTGGGCGGCCTGACATGACGGGAGCCCGGCGTCAGGGGCTCGGAGCGACGGGAGCCGGCGCGTGAGCCTCTACATCGACCCGCCGACCTGGCCGGGGCACGGCCGCATGTGGTCGCACCTGGTCAGCGACGTCTCCTTCGAGGAGCTGCACGCCTTCGCCGCCTCGATCGGCGCCCCGCCGCGCGCCTTCGAGCGGGACCACTACGACATCCCCTCCGACCGGTACGCGGACGCGGTGGCGGCGGGCGCGATCGAGGTCGGCTCGAAGGAGCTGCTCCGCCACCTCACCGGGGCGGGCCTCAGACGCCCGAAGGGCCGGGCCGCGTCCTGACGGGCGGGGAGCGCCGCTCACCGCGGCGGTCCCGCGGGGTCGTCAGGTCAGCGCCGCGGCGATCGCGCGGGCGCACTCCAGGGACTCGGTGTGCGTCGTGTCGACCTCCAGGTCGTACGTGACGCCCTCGTGCACGAGCCGCGCCTGCCGCGCGGCCATTCCGGCGGTCCGGTCGCCTCGGGCGATCTCGCGGCCCTCGGCGACCTCGCTCGCGCAGCGGACGCCGACCCACAGGACCGGCAGGTCTCCGAGGGCCTCGCGCCAGCGCCGCTGGGAGGCGGCCCCGCCGAGGAACACGTCGTCGACGACGATCCGGGCGCCGGCCCGGGCCATCGTCACGAGCCCGCCGGCCCAGGCGGCCTCCAGGGCCCGGAAGTCTCCTCCGACGCTGACGCCGCCGTCCGCGTCGAAGGCGATCCCGCCCTCGGAGTCCTGCATCCTCGCGGGCAGGGCGTCGACGAAGGAGTCGACTCCGAACGCCAGCCACGGATCCGGCAGTACGGCCTGCAGGCACCGCACGATCCCGGTCTTCCCGGAGCTGGACCCGCCGTTGAGGATGATCATCCGTGTCGTCACCGCGTCACCCTAGTGCTGTGACCGGAAAGGCCACAGCACTAGGCGGCCCGCAGGGGCCCCGCACCTCGTTCCCTCAGCGGGAGGCCCCGGTCGTGAGGTCCTGCTCGTGCTGCTGCCGGGCCGTGCCCGACGTGACCACGCGTGAGGTGGACTTGTGGAGCTTCAGCGCCACCGCCGCCGTGGCCAGGCCCAGGGCGGTCATGGCGGCGCCCGCCCAGGCGGTGGAGGCGTAGCCGAGGTCCGCGTCGATGACGGTGCCGCCGAGCCAGGGGCCGCCGGTGTTGCCGAGGTTGAACGCGGCGGTGGTGGTGGCGCCCGCGAGGGTGGGGGCGGCGCCGGCGACGTTGAACATGCGGGCGTTGAGCGCCGGGGCGGTGTAGAAGGCCGAGACGCCGAGGAGGAAGGTCAGCAGGATCGTGGCGACCGGGCTGGGCGCGAGGAGGGCCAGGGCCACCAGGAAGACGGTCGAGGCGGTGATGCCGGTGAGCAGCACCCCGAAGAGGTGGGCGTCGGCGACGCGCCCGCCGATCGTCGTACCGACCAGGGCGCCGATGCCGAAGAGCCCGAGGACGGCGGAGACCCAGCTCGCGTCGAGGCCGGAGACGTCGGTGAGGAGCGGGGCGAGGTAGGAGAAGGCGCAGAAGACGCCGCCCGCCGCGAGCGCGGTCATGGTGACGGCGAGGAGGACCTGGCGGTCGCGGTAGATGCCCAGTTCCCGCCGGAGGCGGGGCCTGGTCGCGGGGAGCGGGATGTGCGGGATGCGGGTGACGACGCCGACGAGGGCGATCGCGGAGGCCGCGCCGACCGCCCAGAACGCGGAGCGCCAGCCGAGGTGCTCGCCGAGGAACGCGCCGGCGGGGACGCCCAGGACGTTGGCGATGGACAGGCCGCCGATCATGACGGCCATGGCCTTGGCGCGGGAGCCGACGGGGACCATCGCGATGGCGACGGCCGCGCCGACCGCCCAGAAGCCGGCGCAGGCGAGGGCGCTGACGACGCGGGAGGCGAACAGGACGGCGTAGCCGGGGGCGAGCGCGCCGGCTATCTGTCCGAGGCCGAAGACGGTGATGAGGGTGACGAGGGTCGTCTTGCGGGGCAGCCGGAGCGTCGCCGCGGCGAGCAGCGGGGCGCCGACGACCATGCCGATCGCGAAGGCGGAGATGAGCAGCCCGGCGCGGGGGATGGAGACGTGCATGTCCTCCGCGATGGGCGGCAGGAGTCCGGAGAGCATGAACTCGCTGGTGCCGAGTGCGAAGACGGAGAGCCCGAGGATGTAGACGGCCAGGGGCATGCGGCCGGCGGGCGGGGCGGTGGGGACGGGGGTCGGCGGATCGGCTGAGGAAGGCGGCATGACATGGGTCAACGGGCGGTTTGTGCCTGTCATTCCTCGGTGACGGGAACGTCTTGGGATGCGAGACGGACGGGCCTCGGCCGGGGTTCCTTACGCCGGGTAACAAGATGATCAACTGTGCGGTCGGTTTGCCCGGCCCTGGGGTGCCGCGTGCCCTTGGCCCGAAATATTGGATCTTCACGGGCGGGGCGGGGCGTGGCATCGTCACGCTGTAAGCGGCAGTGCCGGTTCATGGGGAAGAGCCGAGTGCCGGTACGCGCCGCGACCTGGGGGAATGCCGGCCTGCGGCGGGCCGCCCTCTGTCATGCTCATGGAATAAGCGCTGCCTCCGATCGAGAGATTGCCAGGCAACCATGTCCATGTTCAGAGACGTCGGCAGACGCCGGCGTCGTCTGCGGCACGCCCTCACCAGGGGCACCAGCGCCGTCGCGCTGGTCACCGCCACCGCCGTACTCACCGGCCTCGTCCAGGCCTCGCCCGCCGCGGCCGACACCCCGCCCGAGACGGACACCGGATACTTCCGGAACACCATCGGCCAGGACCGGCGGCTCGACCGCTGCCTCGCCGGTGTCGCGCTGCACGTCGGCGGCCCCTTCATGAAGGCCAAGGCCGTCGAGGGGCTCACCGGCACCGAGGAGCAGCTCCGCGAGGCCATCGGCGACCGCGGCTGGATCGGCTACGGCCCCCTGGGCCAGGCCTCCGACGCCGACAAGGAGGCGCGAGACGCCCGGTTCGCCGCGGGGACGGCCCGCACCACGGCCCTCGACGAGGCCAACAAGCCCTACCGCGAGTCGGCCTGGGCCAGCGACCAGATGGAGTGGCACGCACCGAGCTTCGCCAACGAGATCACCCGGCACGCCGTCACCGCCCAGACCGAGCTGGCCTGGCGCCTCGGCAAGGACGAGCACAGCAAGGCGAGCCCCGAGGCCGTCGCCCGTGCCAAGGCCGTCACCGAGGAGAACCGCGGCAAGGACGACTGGGACGACTGGGCCGCGAATGACATGCTGCGGGACAGCGAGGTCGCCTGGGACTACTTCGGCGGCACCACGTCCAGCGACGTCGCCGCCTACCTGAAGCGGGGCGGCTACGCCTCCGAGGCCCCCGCCAAGGACTCCGCCGCCTACCGCATCGAGGTCGAGGACCTCAAGCAGGCCTGGGCCGCCTGCGACTGGCAGAACCCCGTCGACCCGCGACGCCGGCTCAACGAGCCCGTCATGAACGCGATGGTCGAGTGGGAGCAGGAGTACGCCGGACAGGCCACCCAGCGCGCCGCGATCATCAAGGCCGAGGTCGAGGGCTCGGTGGCCGCCCGCGAGGCCACCGACCTCATGATCCGGTCCATCGAGCAGGCCTGGTTCGCCGACCAGATCCTGACCTGGCGCAAGTACTGGACGGACAAGCTCGCCCAGGACCCGAACACCATCCTGGACAAGCCCGACCAGGCCTTCTACGCCAAGGCCGATGCCGACCTGGCCAAGGTCAGGACCGACGTCACCGCCCTCGTCGCCTCCGCCAAGGCGCAGGCCGCGACGGCCGCGACCGCCGCGCAGAAGGCCGCGACGGCGCAGCAGGAGGCCTGGGGCGTCGCCGACGCGAACCACGTGCCGCGCGGCCGGGGTCTGATGTACGCCCAGCAGTCCGTGCAGGTCGCCCGCGCGTCCTCGGCGGTCGCCGCGGCCGCCGCGAAGGCCGCCGAGACCGCGCTGAACGCCGCCACCGCGACGATCGCCACCAGTGACACGCTGCTCGCCAAGGCGCAGACCGAGTCGCACGCGATCGACACCGAGTTCCGCCGCGTCGCCGCGCAGGAGGCCGCCGCCCAGGCGAAGGCCGCCGCCGACAGCGCCGAGGCCAACGCCACGGCCGCCGCCGAGAGCGCGAACACCGCCAAGGCCGCCCGTACGACGGCCGAGGACAAGCGCGACAGCGCCAAGGCCGCCGCCGGCACCGCCGCCTCCGAGCGGGCCAAGGCCCAGACGGAGCAGGCCACCGCCGTCGCCTCCCGCGCCAAGGCCGCCGCCGAGCGCGCCAAGGCCGCGACGGCCGAGCAGCGCGCCGCCGCCCAGCAGACGACGGCGACCACCGCCGACACGGCCGCCGGGACCGCGAGCAGTGACGCCAAGGCCAAGCGGACGCTGGCCGACGCCAAGGCCAAGGCGGCACAGACCGCCCGCGAGAAGGCCGTCGTCGCCCTCCAGGCGAAGAAGGCCACCGCCGCCCGCGCCGCCGCCCTCGAAGCCGCGGCCACCGCCGCCGAGGGCACCGCGGCCGCCGCGGAGACCCGTACGGCCGCGACCGCCGCCCGTACGGCCGCCACCGAGGCCGCACAGGCCGCCACCGCCGCGCAGACCGCCGCCGACCAGGCCACCACGGCCGCCGTCAGCGCCCGCACGGCCGCCACCACGGCCGAAGGTGCCGCCGCGCGCGCCCGCGCGAGCGCGAGCACCGCGTGGTCCGCGTACAACACCTCCCTCGGCGAGGCGTCCACCGCGCACGCCGCCGCCGCCACCGCGCTCGAAGCGTCGAAGGACGCGGCGATCCGCGCGGACAACGCCGCCACGGCGTCGGAGAACGCCACCGGGCTCGCCAAGAAGGCCGAGCAGGAGGCGATCGCCGCCGGAACCGGCGCCGCCGAGGCCGTGAAGTCCGCCGGCACCGCCGCGGGCCGCGCCTACGCCGCCGGTCAGGCCGCACTCGCCGCCCGCGACAGCGCCACGGCAGCGGCCTCCGCCGCCGGCGACGCCGTCTCGTACGGCGCGCCGTACCAGGAGAAGGACAGCGCCGCCGCGTTCGCCGTGCTCGTCGGCCAGTCGGCCAAGACGGTCGCCGAGCAGCAGGCCGCGGCCGCCGAGGCCAAGGCCGCGCAGGCCGAGCAGGCCGCGACGTCCGCGCAGCAGACGGCCGCGCAGGCCACCGGGGACGCGAAGATCGCCGCCCAGGTCGCCGCCGCTGCCGCCGCCGACTCGGCCCGCGCCGCCGAGGCCGTCACCCGCGCCCAGGCGTCCGCGGCCGAGGCCGCCGCCGCCCAGCAGGGCGCGAAGACCGCCTCCGACACCGCAGCCGGGCACGCCGAACAGGCCGGGAACGACGCGGCGTCCGCCCGTCTCACCGCGGACGGCGCGAGCGACGCGGCCACCGAGGCCGAGCGCGAGGCCACCGACGCCGAGCGGCACGCCGCCGAGGCGAACGGTCGGGCCGGCCGGTCCGCCGACGCGGCCAAGGAGGCCGCGGAGAAGGCGGCCAAGGCCGAGCAGGACGCCAAGGACGCCGAGAGCAAGGCCGGCGACGCGACGGGCGACAGCACCGCCGCCGAGGAGGCCGCGAAGAAGGCCGAGCAGGAGCAGCGGGAGAAGAACGAGGCCGCGCACAAGACCGCGCTCGCCGAGGGCACCACGCCCATCGCGGGCGGCGCGGACAACTGGCCGGCGCTCGGCGCGCGCGAGGAGAAGATCCTCCTCGACGCCTGTGGCCAGACCTGTGTCGACGACTACCGCAAGGGCCTCGCGGCCGTCTCCGTGAACGTCGTCGAGTGGGCCGACGCCCACGGCGGACGGATCCTCTTCGAGCAGCTCGACCCCGCCAAGGTGAAGACCTGCCTCGCCGGGTCCGACGTCGACGACTGCCTCTGGGCGCTGGTGGACGTCCCGTCGTCCTCCGTGATCGTGGGGCGCATCCCCGCGCTCGCGCAGGCGATCGAGAAGGTCTCCGACGGCATGCGGACGATCTTCCGCGACGCCGACGACGCCCTGCGCCGGCTCAACGAGCTGGCCGCCGTCATCAGCGACGTCCGCTCCACCCCGCGCCTCAACCGGTGCCTCGCGGGTGTCGCCCTGCACGCGGGCGGCGCCAAGACGAAGGCCCTGGCCATCCAGGGTCTGACCGGCGGCAACACCGAGCTCGAAGCCGTCATCGGCGAGCGCGGCTGGATCGGCTTCATGCCCCTGGGGCAGGCCAACGACCAGGACCGCCAGGCCGGTTACGCCTACCTGGACGCCTTCGCGGCCCAGAAGGCGATCCTGGAGGACGCCAACAAGCCGTACGCGATGAGCTCGTTCGACGAGGGCATCACGCTGCACGCGCCGGAGTTCGGCGCGGACATCAGCGCGTACACCGCCGCCACCCAGGCGAAGCTCGCGGAGCGCATCGGCTGGGACGCGCACGCCAACGCGAGCCCCGAGGCGGTCGCCAAGGCCCGGCAGATCACCGAGCAGAACCGCGGCAAGGACAGCTGGCACGACTTCGCGGCGGACTTCATGCTGCGGGACTCCAACGTCAACAACACCCGGTTCTTCGGCGGCACCACGTCCTCCGACATCGCCACCTACCTGCGGCACGGCGGCTTCCCCGCCGGCAAGGTCAGGGAGGGCACGCCCGAGTTCCGCGTCGAGGTCGAGAACCTCAAGCAGTCCTGGGCCTCCTGCAACCACGCCGACCCGGTGGACCCGCGCAACGCCCTGAGCGAGGCCGTCTCCCAGGCCTCGTACGAGTGGGAGCTGGAGTACGCCGGCCAGGCCGCGCCGCGCGCGGTCATCATGCAGGCGGAGGCCGACGCCGCCGCCGCGACCCGGTCCGCCACCGCCGCCATGATCGAGGCCATCGGCCAGGCGTGGCGCGCGGACCAGATCCTGCGCTGGCAGAAGTACTGGCACGACCAGCTGGAGGCAGACCCGCACCACATCCTCAAGCCGAAGCAGGCCCTCTTCGACAAGGCGAAGGTCGACCTGGCGAACGCCCGGGGCAAGGTCCAGGCGCTGGTGACCACCGCCAAGGACCAGGCCACCGCGGCCAACGCCGCCGCCCAGCGCGCGGTGACCGGCCAGCAGCAGGCGTGGACCATCGCGGACGCCTCCGAGGTGCCGCGCGGCCGGGGTCTGATGTACGCCCGGCAGTCGGTGCAGGTCGCCCGCGCGTCCGGTGCGGCCGCGACGGCCGCCGCGAAGGCGACCGAGACGGCTCTGAACGCGGCGAACGCCACCGTGTCGACGTCCGAGGCGCTGCTCGCCCTGGCGAAGACCGAAGCGCACGCCGTGAACACCGAGTTCCGGCGGATCGCCGCGCAGGAGGCCGCCGCCCAGGCGAAGGCCGCCGCCGACAGCGCGGACGCCTACGCGGCTTCGGCCGCGGCGAACGCGGAGACCGCGAAGAAGGCCAAGGAGAAGGCCCTCGCGGAGGAGCAGGACGCGAAGAACGCTGCGGCGAACGCGCACGCGCAGCGTGCCGTGGCGGAGCTGGAGCGTGCGAACGCGGCGGCCTACCGGGCCACCGCCGAGCGTGAGCGGGACAAGGCCGCCGGCCACGAGGCGGACGCCGTCGCGCAGGGCCGGATCGCGAGCGACGCCCGCGCCTCGGCCGAGGCGTCGGGTGCGGTGGCCTCCGACAAGCGGAAGGTCGCCGAGCAGGCGGAACGCGACGCCGTCGCCGCCCGTGACAACGCCCTGGAGGCCGAGCAGCGCCGGGACTCGGCGAACGCGAAGGCGGCGGCGTACGAGGCCAAGGCCGCGGCTGACGAGGGCACGGACGCGGCCGGGGACTCCCGTGCCGCCGCGACGAGCGCCCGTTCCGCCGCCGACGAGGCCACGACGGCCGCCACCAACGCCCGCGCGTCGGCGAACGCGGCCACGGCCGCCGCCACCAACGCCCGTGAGGCGGCCACCAAGGCGCAGGGCGCCGCGTCCCGCGCCAAGGCGGCGTCGGACAGTGCCTGGGCGTCGTACTGGGTCGCGGCGGGTTCCGCAGCCGCGGCGCACGCGGCGGCTGCCGAGGCCATCGACGCCTCCCAGGCGGCGGCGGCCGATGCCAAGGGCGCCAAGGAGCAGTCGGAGAAGGCCTCCGCGGCGGCCAAGGTCGCCAAGACGGAGGCGGCTGCCGCCCGTTCCGAGGCGGCGCAGACCGCTGCCTGGGCGGCGACGACGGCGGGCAAGGCGCTCGCCGCGGTGCAGTCCTCGCTCGCGGCCCGTGACTCGGCCGCCGCGGTGACCAAGCCGGCGAACGAGGCGATCGCCCTCGGCGGTCCGTTCCAGGAGGTCGACAGCTCCGCGGCGTTCGCGGTGCTGACCGGCCAGCAGTCGCTGACGATCGCCCAGCAGCAGGCCGCCGTCGCGGCGGCCACGGCGAACCAGGCCCAGGCGATGTCGGCCGAGGCGAAGGCGCTGGCCGATCAGGCCGCGGCGGACATGAAGCTCGCGGCGCAGGCCTCGGCCGCGGCCGCGGCGGACGCGTCCCGTGCGGCCAAGGCCTACCAGCGGGCCCAGGAGTCGGCGGCCCAGGCCGCGAAGGACGCCAAGGAGGCCCAGGCGGCCGCCGGCCGTGCCGACGGCTACGCCATGGCGGCCGGAAACGACGCCATGGCGGCCTGGTCGGCGGCGACGGACGCGCAGTCGGACGCCAACGCGGCGGACGCGGCGGCGACCGAGGCGGAGAAGGACGCCGCCAACGCCCGTGCCGTGGCCACCAAGGCCGAGGAGGACGCCGCCAGCGCCCGTGCCACCGCCACCAAGGCGGAGGAGGACGCGACGGCGGCCGAGACGGCCGCGGCCGGTGCCCGGGAAGCGGCGGAGGAGGCGCAGGACGCCGCCGACCGCACCGAGAGGAGCGGCAGCGCCGAGCAGATCTCCGAGGGCGTCACCACCGGCATCGGCGACGTGTGGGCGGTCCTCGACCACATCGAGTACATCGGTGAGCCGAAGAACGTCGTCAAGGACAACTGCAACCCGATCATCCACTTCGGGGACTGCAAGATCACGGCGACCGTCACGTACAAGTCGCACACCGACGTGTACATGTGCGCGGCCAAGTGGCAGGACTACGCGACGACCACGGGCAGCTGCCCGAAGGACGACACGATCTACCTCGGTCCTGACGTCTCGCCTGAGCCCGAGACCGAGCGGCTCACCATCACGCTGACGATGACCGAGTTCAACTCGGGCATCGACCCGGTCGACATCCTGCTGGGCGACTTCATCGGCTGCGCGAAGCTGATCACCCCGGGTCTGTCGGGCGGCAGCTGGGGCGACTGCGCCTGGGCGGCCAGCTGGTTCCTCGCGGGCCCGCTCTTCCGGGCCGGCAAGGCCGCGGTGCAGGCGCTCGACGCCTCCCTCAGGCTGGGCGTCGGGTTCATGGACGCCTACCGGGCGCTCCGGACGGTCGGTCTGACCGAGGCGGCCATCCAGGGCATCCTCAGCCGGATCTTCCGGAAGGCCGGCGAGGCGTGCGAGGTGGCGAGCCCCGCCACCTTCAAGGTCGCGAGTTTCAAGGTCGCGTCGTTCGCGGCGGCCTCGGGAGTCGACGACGTCATCAAGAAGTGCCAGGCGATCCTCAAGGACCTGGTGAAGGACGGCGACCACATCGTCCTCGGCGTCAACCCCCCGAATGCGCCCGGCTCGGACGCGCTGGCCAAGTCCCTCGGCGGGCGCACGTTCAACAACGGCGACTACGGCACCGTGCTGCCGGAGAGCCTGGGGATGGGTGAACGTGCCATCTGGACGGTGGGAGTGGAGCGATCCGTCACCAATCCCAACGTGACCCTCTCCGTGTCCCTGGAGGGTGTCGAAGGCGCCAAGACCGCCGATGAGGCGCTGGGCATGCTGCTGGCGCGCGGGGAGACGATCGAGAAGAGCTCGTGGAAGGTCATCCAGGCGAGCGGCAACGGCACCGCCTGGGAGATGATCAAGCTCCGTTCGGCCCTTCGGCTGGAGTACCGCAAGTGGAACTCCATCAAGTGGTACATGTTCAAGCGCGACGCGGCGGGCAAGCAGATGTTCGACGCGAACGGCAAGCCGCTGTGGAAGGAGGTCGAGCCGACGCGCCTGACCTACGCCAACGGTACGCCGGTCGAGTAACGGGTCCGGGTTCGGACTGAGAGCGAGAAAAGGGGCCTTCCCCGGTGCGGACGCACCGGGGAAGGCCCCTCCCTCTTTTCCGCTTCGGCGCCGTCAGCCCCGCGCGTCCGCGATCTTCTCCAGCTGGGCCTTGACGACCGGTTCCGGGATCGCCGCGTGGTTCGCGTCCAGCATGTTCACGCCGTAGAAGGCCGCGACGACGCCGCCGCTGCGGACCACGGTGTACGTCATGGGGACCTTCTGCTTGCCGATGTCGCCGGTGATCCGGTAGGCGACGGTGTCGTCGGCGCCGAGCTTGGGGGCGGGCAGGTTCTCGACCTTGCCGTAGGTGAGGCCGAGGGTCTTGAAGCCCTTGGGGCAGGCGGTGACGGCGGCGCGGAGCTCGGTCATGACGCGGGTGGCGTCGGCCTCGGAGTGGGAGGCGAGCCACATGGAGCCGACGGTGGCGTTCTTGGCGTCGGTGGGCTGGAGCGAGCGGTGGGCGGTGGCCACCGCGGGGAGGTGGGTGAAGCCGCCGATCAGGCTCGCGAGCGGCTGGCAGGCCTTGGCGTCGGCCTTCATGTCCCGGCCGGCCTCGACCTCGGCCTTGGCGATCTTCTTGGCGTCGAACCCGGCGGTCTTCCCGGTGAGGGCGGCCTTTTCGAGCTGCTCGCCGTCGAGTGCGCCGAGGCGCTTCGCCTCGGCGGAATTCTTCTCGTCGGCGCTCGGTGCGGTGGCCTTCGGCTTTTTGTCGCCGGATTCCGCGGATTCTCCGCTGCAGGCGGAAGCCAGGAGCAGGGCCGGAATGACGGCGACGATCGGAAGGGCCCTGTGCAGTCTCATTTTCTTTTGCTTTCCTGGCGTCTCTCGCGGGCGAAGAACAAACGAAATGATCTTACCGGCGGTAGGAGAGCCTCCCCATTACGTTTTGGCTTCGGCGGGGTGGACGCTCAGCCCTTGCCGGACATGTCGGTCAGTTCCGCGAGTTCCCGCTCCATGTTCTCCCGGGCCCTCTCCTCCCAGACGGCCGCTCCGTACGGGGTGCGGAAGAGGCGGGGGAGGTCGAGGAGGTGGCGGAGGACGGCGGCGCGGCCCGCGCGGAAGTCGGGTTCCGGGACGAAGGCGTACTCCTCGCGGACCGCCTCCGTATACCCCCGGTACGTATCGGAGGCGGTGGCGAGGATCGCCAGGTCGGCATCGCAGAGGGTCTCGCCGTTGAGGTCGCCCGTGGCGGGGTCGTGGCTGGTCGTGAGGCGGACCAGGCGGGCGACCTCGGCCACCTCGTGCGGGGTGAGGCCCGCTTCGGTGAGGGCCTTCTCGGCGAGGAGGGCCGAGCGTTCCTCGTTCTCGGAGCGGTCCGGGCGGTAGACGGCGTCGTGGAACCAGGCGGCGAGGCGTACGAGTTCCAGTTCGCCGCCCTCCCCGCCCTGGTCGGCGAGCTCGTCGATGCGGTCGAGGACCGCCCGGAGGTGGGTGACCGTGTGGTAGCGGCGCTGCGGTTCGGCCCAGCGGGACAGCAGGTTCCGGCCGTACGGGGCGGGGTCGGGGCCCTCGCGGCCGGCGCGGGCGGCGAGCAGCGTGGTGTTCCAGCGCCGGAGCAGCGTGGGGTCCTGGTCTGCGGTCGGCGCGGGGTCCTGGTCTGCGGTCATGGGGGCATTCTGCCCGCCCGGGGGTGCGGAAGGGGTGCTTCCCACGCGCCCTCCTCTCACCCTTACATACCCCCCATGGGTATGCTACGGTGCTCCGCACAGGTACCCCCTAGGGGTATGCAGCAGCGAGTGAAGGGTCAGGGCAATGTCAACCGTCAACCCCCGGCGCTGGTGGGCACTTGTCGTGCTCGCCGCCGCGCAGTTCATGGTCATCATGGACACCTCGATCATCGGCGTCGCGCTCCCCGAGATGCAGAAGGACCTGGGCTTCTCGCAGAGCGAGCTCCAGTGGATCTTCAACGCCTACGTGATCGTCTTCGGCGGACTGCTGCTCCTCGGCGGACGCCTCTCCGACCTCGTCGGCGCCCGGAAGATCTTCGTCACCGGCTGGGCGGTCATGATCGCCGGTTCGGTCGTGGCGGCCGCCGCGCAGACCGCCTGGGTCGAGATCGCCGGCCGTGCCGTCCAGGGCGTCGGCGGCGCGCTCATCGCGCCCTCCGCCATGACCCTGCTCATGATGCTGTTCATGCACGACCCGAAGGAGCTCGGCAAGGCGATGGCGCTCTACGGCGCCGCGGCCCCCGCCGGCGGTACCGCGGGCGTCTTCCTCGGCGGCGTCTTCACCGAGTGGATGAGCTGGCAGTGGGTGTTCATCATCTACATCCCGATCGGGCTCGCGACCCTCGCCGCGACCAAGCTCCTGCCGAACGTCGAGTCCCGCCGCGGCTCCGTCGACGTCCTCGGCGCCGTCGCCGTCACCGCCGGTCTCGCGCTCGCCGTCTTCGCCGTCGTCCGCGCCCCCGAGGTCGGCTGGGGGGCCACCGCCACCGTCCTGGAGCTGGCCGGCGCGGCCGTCCTGCTCGTCCTGTTCTTCGTGATCCAGAAGAGCGTCCGCGAGCCCCTGATGCCGCTCAGCGTCTGGCGCGTCCCGCGCCTCGGCTCGGCGAACCTGGCGATGACGCTGCTCGGCGCGGCCTGGATCCCGATGTGGTACTTCCTCAACCTGTACCTCCAGCAGGTCCTGGGCTTCGGCGCCTTCGAGTCCGGTGCCGCGCTGCTCCCGATGACCGTCCTCCTCATGATCTTCATGACCGCCATCACGGCCCGGCTCATGATGAGGTTCGGCGCCAAGCCGCTCATCGCCGGCGGTCTGCTGGTGCTCGCCGCCGGTCTGGTCTGGCTCGCGGCCGTCCCGCCCACCGGCTCCTTCCTGGTCGACGTCCTGCCGGCCTCGCTCGTCGCCGCCCTGGGCATGTCCCTCGCCTACATCCCGGCGATGATCGCGGCCATGTCGGGCGCCCCGCAGGAGCAGGCCGGCCTCGCCTCCGGCATCGTCAACACCACCTACAACGTCGGCTCCGCGCTCGGTCTCGCCGCCCTGACGGCCGTCGCCATGTCCCAGGGCGCCGACCAGCTCGGCAACCTCCCGAAGCTGACCGACGGCTTCTCGGCCGCCTTCATCGGCGCCGCGATCGTCGCGGCCGTCGGCGGTGTCGTCACGCTCCTCGTCATGAAGGGCGACAAGGCGGTCGCGGCCGAGGCCGCCGCCCCCGCGCCGCAGGGCGAGAAGGTCTCCGCCTGACCTCCGCCCCGAAGGGGCCGCCCGATGTCCGAGCCCGGACGTCGGGCGGCCCCTTTTCCGCATCCGGAAAGGACAGAACGCCGTGGAACTGAACACCCGTGCCGTGCACGTCTCCAACCAGCGCTTCCCCGAAGGGAGCTGGCCGCTCTCCGTACCGCTCGTGCAGTCCTCCGCCTTCGCCTTCGAGTCCGCCGCCGAGCTCGCCGACGCGATGGCGGGACCCGACGGGCGGTACGTCTACAGCCGCCGCGGCAACCCGACCGTGCGCGCCCTCGAACAGACCCTGGCGGGCCTGGAGAAGGGCGAGGGGGCCCTCGCCTTCGCCTCCGGCATGGGGGCGATCAGCGGCGTGCTCCTCGCCCTGCTGCGGCCCGGCGACCGGGTGGTCGCGCAGCGATGCCTGTACGGCGGGACGCACGCCGTCCTGTCGGACCTGGCCGAGCGGTACGGCATCGAGGTCGTACGGATATCCGGCGACGACCCGGCCGAACTGGAGGCGGCCGCGGTCCACCCCGCCACCCGGCTCCTCGTCCTGGAGACCATCGCCAACCCCACGGGCCAGGTCCCCGACCTCCCCGGCCTGCTCGCCGCCGCCCGTGCCCTCGGGGTCACGAGCCTGGTCGACAACTCGCTCGCCTCGCCCGTGCTGTGCCGGCCCCTGGAGCTGGGCGCCGACATCGTCGTCCACTCCACCACCAAGTACCTCTCCGGGCACTCGGACGTCCTCGGCGGGGCCGCCGTCTTCGCGGACGAGGCGCTGCGCCGCCGGGTGTGGCCCCGCACGGTCGAACTCGGTGCCTGCGCCGACCCGTTCGCGGCCTGGCTCACCCTGCGCGGGATCCCCACGCTGCCCCTGCGGATGCGCGAGCACTGCGCCAACGCCGCCGCCCTGGCCGAGCTGCTCGCCGCCCGCGCCGACGTGCGGGCCGTGCACTACCCGTGGCGCCCGGACCATCCCTCGTACGGCATCGCGCGGAAGGTCCTGGCGGGCGGCGGCGGGCTGCTCTCGTTCCGGCTGGCCGGGGGCCGGGAGGCGGGCCGGGCGTTCATCGAGCGCGTACGGCTGGCGAAGCTCGCGCTCTCGCTCGGCGGCGTGGAGACGCTCGTCGCGCACCCGGCCTCCACCTCCCACCGCGAGCTGGACGAGGAGGAGTTGACGGCCGCGGGCATCGCTCCCGGGCTGGTGCGGATGTCCGTCGGCATCGAGGACGTCGAGGACCTCTGGTCCGACGTCGAACAGGCCCTCGCGTGAGCCTTCTTTTGGGTTGACAAAATAAAGGAGTAATTCGTAGATTTGGAGGTGCCAGGGAAAGACCACTCCTAGGTCAAGGGGGGCGCGCGATGCGCTACTTCGAGGACTTCCGGCCCGGCGACGTCCACGAGCTGGGCACCGTCACCGTCACGGCGGAGGAGGTGCTGGAGTTCGGCAGGCGCTTCGACCCGCAGCCCTTCCACACGGACCCCGAGCGCGCGAAGGACTCCCCGTTCGGCGGTCTGATCGCGAGCGGGTTCCACACCCAGGCGCTGTTCATGCGGCGCTACGTCGACGGACTGCTCGCCTACAGCGCCTGTACGGGCTCGCCCGGCATCGACGAGGTCCGCTATCTGCGGCCCGTCCGCCCGGGTGACGTCCTCACCGCCCGCGTCGAGATCCTCGGTTCCACCCCGTCGCCGTTCAACCCCGCCACCGGCACCGTCAAGCCGCGGTGCACGCTCGTGGCCCCCGACGGGACGGCCGTGTTCAGCATGATCCTGCACAGCATCTTCCGCCGGCGCCCCGCCGACGCCGAGGCCGGCCATCTGTCGTCGATGCCCGCGGCCGAGGACCCCGTCGCCTGCGCGCGACCGGCCAAGAGCTGTGTCCCGGTCATGAGCGCCTGACGAACCGTTCTTCGTCGGGCCCCTGAGCACGGCCGTCCGTGTCACCCCCCCCCGCATCCCGTATCCCGAGTGAAGGGAGACCTCCTGTGGAGGCCGTATCCCGCACCGCCCAGTGGACCGCCGCCGCGCGCGCCCTGGAGACCGAGCGCGAGGACCGGCTGTTCGCCGATCCCTACGCGCGCACCGTCGCCGACGAGATCGGCTTCGAACTGCTCGCGCGCTACGACGGCGGCGGCATCGTGCCGTTCCTCGCCATCCGCACCACCTACCTCGACCGGGCCGTCGTGAAGGCGGTGGAGGAGCGCGGCATCCGTCAGGTCGTCTTCCTCGCCGCCGGCATGGACACCCGCTTCTTCCGGCTGCCCTGGCCCGACGGCGTCACCGTCTACGAGCTCGACCGCCCGGCCCTCCTGGAGGCCAAGGCCGAGATGCTCAAGGACGAGCCGCAGCCCGCGGGACGCACCCGGATCACCGTGCCCGTCGACCTCACCCAGGACTGGACCGGCCCCCTGAAGGAGGCCGGCTGGAAGAGCGAGGAGCCCGTCCTGTGGGTGGTCGAGGGCCTGCTGTTCTTCCTGCCCGAGCAGGCCGTACGGACCCTGATCTCGACGCTCTCCGCGCACGCGGCGCCCGGCTCCGTGCTGCTCGGCGACGTCATCTCGAAGTCCGCCCTGGAGAACCCGCTGGCCCGCACCTTCATGAGCGCGCTCAAGGAGGACGGCAACCCGTGGCTCTTCGGCACCGAGGAGCCCGAGGCGCTGCTCGCCGACTGCGGCTGGGCCGTACGGGAGGTCAGGCAGCCCGGTGAGGAGGGCGCCGCCTTCGACCGCTGGCCCTACCCGGTGCCGGCCCGCTCGGTGCCGCGCGTCCCCCGCTCCTTCCTGTTCACCTGTGACCTGCCGACGTACGAGGAGGAGACGGCCGGATGAGCGCCCACGACTTCCACCAGAGGGTCATCACCGACGCCGGCGCCGCCGTCCGCGGTCTCACCGTCGCGCTCGGCGAGCGCCTCGGCCTCTACCGTGCGCTGGCCGCCGACGGCCCGCTGACCGCCGGACAGCTCGCCGAGCGGACCGGCACGGACGAGCGGTACGTCGAGGAGTGGCTGCACGCGCAGCTCTCCGCCGGGTACGTCGAGCGGCACCCCAGCTCCCTCACGTACACGCTCCCCGCCGACCACGTCGAGGTCCTCGCCGACCCCAAGGCCGTCACGTACGCCGCCGGGTTCTTCACCGCCCTCAAGGCGCTGTACGCCACCGAGGACCTGCTCGTCGACGCGTACCGCACCGGCGACGGCGTCGGCTGGGCCGAGCACGACGCGGCCCTCGACACCGGCATGGGCTCCTTCTTCCAGCCCACGTACGAGCACAAGCTCGTGCCGGACTGGCTGCCGTCGCTCCACCAGGTCACGGACAAGCTGGCGGACGGCGGCACCGTCGCGGACGTCGGCTGCGGCGTCGGCCACACCACCCTCCTCATCGCCGAGGCCTTCCCGAACGCCACCGTCCACGGCTTCGACTACTCCGAGGAGGCCATCTCGATCGCGCGGGAGCTCGCCGAGGAGGCCGGTCTCTCCGATCGCGTCGTCTTCGAGGTCGCCTCCGCCGACGACTACCCCGGCTCCGGCTACGACCTGGTGTGCTTCTTCAACGCCCTGCACGACATGGGCGACCCGGTCGCCGCCGCCCAGCACGTCCACAAGTCCCTCGACGCGGACGGCACCTGGATGCTCGTCGAGTCCAACGTCTCCCCGCAGGACATCGACACCCAGACCCCCGCGGCCCGCATGTTCATGGCCCTGTCCGCCGTGATGTGCCTGCCGGTCGCGGTCGCCCAGCGCGGCCCGCACGCCCTCGGCAACCACTCGGGCGAGAAGGCCTTCCGGGCCATCGCCGAGGAGGCCGGCTTCACCCGCTGGCGGCGTGCCACCGAGACCCCGGTCAACGCGGTCTACGAAGTGCGCCCGTAACCCCGACTCCGAAGGAGCGAGATCATGGGCGTTGCCGCCCTGCCCGTCACCGACCGCTTCATGGAAGTCCTCGCACGCCTCAGCGAGCGTTCCGTCGAGGACTACTACAACCCGTACCAGACCTTCCAGTGGCCCGAGACGCTGGAGGAGGACCGCCTCTGGATGACGCCGGAGCTGCTCACCGTCTACGGCACCGAGCACTAC
This sequence comes from Streptomyces sp. NPDC096079, assembly GCF_040303145.1. Lineage (NCBI taxonomy): Bacteria > Bacillati > Actinomycetota > Actinomycetes > Kitasatosporales > Streptomycetaceae > Streptomyces > Streptomyces sp. NPDC096079. The sequence continues at coordinate 16,609 of NZ_JBEOST010000015.1, read as the reverse complement.
GACACCCTCGGCGAGGAAACGCTTCAGCGCCTGTCGAAGTGGGAGTCCGTCAACTTCTACAGCCTCAATGTGCACGGCATCCGCGAGCTCCTCATCGAGGTCGTCGGCCGCATCCACATGCCCGGCTTCGAGGTCCCCTCGGACTTCTTCCACCACTTCATCGGCGAGGAGAACGAACACATGTGGTTCTTCTCCGAGTTCTGCCGGCGCTACGGCCACAAGATCTACGGCTCCACCGCCATGCGCGCCGACGCCGCCTGGGAGCCCGAGGTCGAGAACTTCCTCGTCTTCACCCGCATCCTCTTCTTCGAGGAGCTCGTCGACCACTACAACTCCCGGATGGCGAAGGACACCTCCCTCTGCCACACCATCCGCGAGGTCAACCGCATCCACCACCAGGACGAGTCCCGCCACATCGCCTTCGGGCGCGAGCTGGTCTCCCTGCTGTACCAGCGGATGTGCCAGGCCGTGAGCGCCGAGCGGGTCCGCGAGGTCGAGGCGTACCTCAAGCGCTACGTCGTCTACAGCATCAACTCGCTGTACAACCCGCACGTGTACAAGGACGCCGGCATCGCCGACCCGCTCGGCCTGCGCAACGCCCTGATCGCCGACGGCTCCCGCCGCGCCCACGAGCGCAAGGCGATCCGCAAGCCGCTCGGCTTCTTCCTGAAGACCGGGATCTTCGCGGACGACACCCTGCCCGTCCTCTGAGCGACCCCCTCACCCGAGAGCCCTCACCTGAGAGGTGCACCGACCATGACCTTGACGACCCCCGAGACCGTCGGGGAGACCAGGGGCCTGCCCACCCTCGGCCCGGAGGCGACCCGCCTGCTCCGGCTCCTCGACGACACCTTCGAGGGCTGGGGGGTGGCCGCGGGCGCCCGCCCCATGACCATGCCCCCGCTCCTCCCGGCCGCCGACCTGGCCAGGCTCGACTACTACGACAACTTCCCCCACCAGGCCGTCGTCGCGGCCCCGCTCGACCTGGAGCGCCGCGCGACCACGCCCTTCTCCGCCGACACCGGCTGCTTCCCGAGCGAGGCGCTCGAACCCGCCGCGCTCGGCCTGCCCTCGGCGTCCTGCTACGCCGTCTACCTGACCCACCAGGGCACCCGGGTCGCCGACGACACCCTCGTCACGATCTGCTCCTGGTGCTTCCGCAAGGAGACCCACTACGAGGGCATGCGGCGCCAGCTCGGCTTCCGCATGCGGGAGATCGTCGCCCTCGGCGGCCGTGAGCACGCGGAGAACCACCTCGCCGAGTTCACCACCCGCATCCAGTCCTTCGCGAAGGCGCTCGACCTGCCGCTGAGCCGGGAGGCCGCCTGCGACCCCTTCTTCGACAAGGGCAGCTCCAAGGCGGTCCTCCAGCGCCTCACCCCGGTGAAGCACGAGTTCCTGTACGAGGACCTGGCGATCGCCTCGGTCAACACGCACCGGAACTTCTTCGGCGAGCGCTGCGACATCACCCTGGAGTCGACCGGCGGCCCCGCCTTCACCAGCTGCGTCGCCTTCGGCCTGGAGCGGTGGCTGTCGGCGCTCACCCGCCGCCACGGCGGCTGGGAGGCCGCCACCCGGGCGGTGCTCGACGTCACCCGCGGGGCGTCGGCCGGTGCGAGCGGCGCGGCCGGGCCGGTGATCTGACGTGCCGGCCCGTCCCGCCGCCCCGCCGGCGGGCGGCCTGGGGTGGGCGAACCTCGGCATGGACATCGTGTCCGTCAACCGTGTCCGCAGGCTCCTCGCCCAGTACGGGGAGCGTTTCTTCGAGCGGATGCTCACTCCCGGCGAGCTCGCCGACTGCCGTACCTCCTCCGGGCTCGACGTACTGAGCCTGTGCGGGCGGATCGCGGCCAAGGAAGCGGCGTTCAAGACCTTACGGGTCCGCGGCAGGTTCCTGCCCTGGCCGGACATCGTCGTGCGGCGCTCCGAGGGCGGCTGGCCGCTCGTGGAGCTGCACCGGACGGCCGCCGAGATGGCGGCGGAGTCCGGCATCACCGAGATCACCGTGTCCATCAGCCACGACGTGGACTACGCGGTCGCGGTCGCCGCGCCGATCATCGCCCCCACCCCCTACGTATCCAGCAGCAGCTAACAAGGAGAGCAACCATGGCCGACGGCCTGCAGACGGTGAAGAACTGGATCCTGGAGCGTCACCCCGAGCGCGACGACATCGCGTCCGACCTGGACCTGATCGAGAACCGCCTCATCGACTCGCTGTCCTTCGTCGAGTTCGTCTTCCTCCTGGAGCAGGAGAGCGGCACCGCCATCCAGATGGAGACCCTGGAGGTCGACTCCATCCGCACCCTCGGCGCCATCGAGCAGCACTTCTTCAAGACCCCGGCGGAGGCCCAGGCATGAGCCGCCGCCTGTTCACCTCGGAGTCCGTCACCGAGGGGCACCCCGACAAGATCGCCGACCGGATCAGCGACACGATCCTCGACGCCCTGCTCGCCGAGGACCCGCACTCCCGGGTCGCCGTGGAGACGCTGATCACCACCGGTCAGGTCCACATCGCCGGCGAGGTCACCACCTCCGCGTACGCGCCGATAGCCCAGCTGGTGCGCGACGCCGTCCTCGACATCGGCTACGACTCCTCCGCGAAGGGCTTCGACGGCGCCTCCTGCGGCGTCTCGGTGTCCATCGGCGCCCAGTCGCCGGACATCGCGCAGGGCGTCGACACCGCGCACGAGGCCCGTGTGGACGGCGTGGACGACGAGCTGGCGGCCCAGGGCGCCGGCGACCAGGGCCTGATGTTCGGGTACGCCTGCGACGACACCGCCGAGCTGATGCCGCTGCCGATCGCGCTCGCCCACCGCCTGTCGCGGCGGCTCACCGAGGTCCGCAAGGACGGCACCGTGCCGTACCTGCGGCCGGACGGCAAGACGCAGGTCACCATCGAGTACGACGGGGACCGCCCGGTCCGCCTCGACACCGTCGTCGTCTCCTCGCAGCACGCGGCCGACATCTCCGTCGACGGCCTGCTCACCCCGGACGTCCGCGAGTACGTCGTGGAGCACGTCCTGAAGCAGCTCGTCGAGGAGGGCGTCAGCCTGGAGTCCGACGGCTACCGGCTCCTGGTCAACCCGACCGGGCGCTTCGAGGTCGGCGGCCCGATGGGCGACGCCGGACTCACCGGCCGGAAGATCATCATCGACACGTATGGCGGGATGGCCCGGCACGGCGGCGGAGCCTTCTCCGGCAAGGACCCGTCGAAGGTCGACCGCTCGGCGGCGTACGCCATGCGCTGGGTCGCGAAGAACGTCGTCGCGGCCGGGCTCGCCCGCCGCTGCGAGGTGCAGGTCGCGTACGCGATCGGCAAGGCGGAGCCGGTCGGCCTCTTCGTGGAGACCTTCGGCACCGGCACCCTGCCGGACGAGCGGATCCAGCAGGCCGTGAGCGAGGTCTTCGACCTGCGGCCGGCGGCGATCATCCGCGACCTGGACCTCAAGCGGCCGGTCTACGCGGCGACCGCGGCGTACGGCCACTTCGGCCGCGAGCTCCCCGAGTTCACCTGGGAGCGCACGGACCGGGTGGAGGCCCTGAAGAAGGCAGCGGGGGTCTGACCCATGCGCATCGCTGTCACGGGATCCATCGCGACCGACCATCTGATGACCTTCCCCGGCCGGTTCAGCGAGCAGCTCATCGCCGACCGGCTCGACCGGGTCTCCCTGTCGTTCCTCGCCGACAACCTTGAGGTCAGGCGCGGCGGAGTGGCAGCGAACATCGCCTTCGGACTCGGCGTCCTCGGCCTGCGGCCCGTCCTCGTCGGCGCTGTCGGCGCGGACTTCGAGCCGTACCGGGTCTGGCTCAAGGACCACGGGGTGGACACCGACTCGGTGCGCGTCAGCGCGTCGCTCCACACCGCCCGCTTCGTCTGTACCACCGACCGGGACCAGAACCAGATCGCCACCTTCTACGCGGGGGCGATGGCCGAGGCGCGGGAGATCGACCTCCGCGAGGTCGCCGCGCGCACCGGCCGCCTGGAACTGGTCCTGGTCTCCCCGGACGACCCCCAGGCCATGCTCCGGCACACCCGCACCTGCCGTGACCTGGGGATCCCCTTCGCCGCCGATCCGTCGCAGCAGCTGGCGCGGCTCGACGGGGCCGAGGTGCGGGAGCTGGTGGACGGGGCCCGGTTCCTGTTCACCAACGAGTACGAGACGGCCCTCCTCCTGGAGAAGTCCGGCTGGACGGATGCGGAGGTGCTGGGCCGCGTCGGCACCTGGATCACCACCCACGGCGAGGCCGGCGTCCGCGTCCGCGGCGCGGGCCGCGACCCGCTGGCCGTGCCCGCCGTGGAGGTCCCCGCCGTCGTCGACCCGACCGGCGTCGGCGACGCCTTCCGGTCCGGGTTCCTCGCCGGGACGCTGTGGGGCGTGCCCGAGAGGTGCGCGGCGCAGCTGGGCTGCGCGCTCGCGGCGGCCGTCCTCGACTCGGTGGGGACGCAGGAGTACCGGCCGGACCGGGACTCCCTCCTGGACCGGATCAGGACGACGTACGGGGTGGGCTGCACGGCCGCCCTCGTCACCCGTCTGAGGGGACTGACATGAGGCCGTCGCTACGGGAGGAGTTCACGCGGAGGGTCGTCGTCGCCGACGGCGCCATGGGCACCATGCTCCAGGCCGCCGACCCGTCGATGGACGACTTCCGGAACCTGGAGGGCTGCAACGAGATCCTCAACCTCACGCGTCCCGACATCGTCGCCTCCGTCCACGACGCCTACTTCTCGGTGGGCGTGGACTGCGTCGAGACCAACACCTTCGGGGCGAACCTGGCCGCGCTCGCCGAGTACGGCATCGAGAACCAGGTGTACGAGCTGTCCGAGGCCGGCGCCAGGATCGCCCGCGCCTCCGCCGACGCCCACACGGCCCTCGACGGCCGCCCCCGCTGGGTCCTCGGCTCCATGGGCCCCGGCACGAAACTGCCGACCCTCGGCCACGTCACGTACGAGCCCCTGCGCGAGGCCTTCCGGCAGAACGCGGAGGGCCTGATCCGGGGCGGCGCCGACGCCCTGCTCATCGAGACCTCGCAGGACCTGCTCCAGACGAAGGCGGCCGTCATCGGCGCCCGCCGGGCCCTGGACTGGGTCGGCGTGGACCTGCCGGTCATCGTGCAGGTCACGGTGGAGACGACCGGCACGATGCTGCTCGGCTCCGAGATCGGCGCGGCCCTGACGGCCCTGGAGCCGCTCGGCGTCGACATGATCGGCCTGAACTGCGCGACGGGGCCGGTCGAGATGGCCGAGCACCTGCGGCACCTGTCCCGGCACGCCCGGATCCCGATCTCGGTCATGCCGAACGCGGGCCTGCCCGTCCTCACCAAGGACGGCGCGCACTACCCGCTGTCGCCGTCCGAACTCGCCGACGCACAGGAGCAGTTCGTCCGGGAGTACGGTCCCGCGCTGGTCGGCGGCTGCTGCGGCACGACCCCGGAGCACCTGCGGGAGATCGTGGAGCGCGTCCGGGGCGCGGCCGTCCTCCAACGGCAGCCGGTGGCGGAGCCGGGCGCTTCCTCCCTGTACAGCCACGTGCCGTTCCGGCAGGACACCGCGTACCTGGCGATCGGCGAGCGGACCAACGCCAACGGCTCGAAGAAGTTCCGCGAGGCCATGCTCGAAGGCCGCTGGGACGACTGCGTCGAGATGGCCCGCGACCAGATCCGCGAGGGCGCGCACCTGCTCGACCTGTGCGTGGACTACGTGGGCCGGGACGGCGTCGCCGACATGGCGGAGCTGGCGGGCCGGTTCGCGACCGCCTCCACCCTGCCGATCGTCCTGGACTCCACCGAGGTCGGGGTGCTCCGCGCCGGCCTGGAGAAGCTGGGCGGCCGGGCCGTCGTCAACTCCGTCAACTACGAGGACGGCGACGGACCCGAGTCACGCTTCGCGCAGGTCACGGCCCTCGCGAAGGAGCACGGCGCGGCGCTGATGGCGCTGACCATCGACGAGGAGGGCCAGGCGCGGACGGCCGGGGCGAAGGTCGCGATCGCCGAACGGCTCATCGCGGACCTCACCGGCAACTGGGGGATCAGGGAGTCGGACATCCTCATCGACACCCTGACCTTCACGATCTGCACCGGCCAGGAGGAGTCCCGGAAGGACGGCATCGCGACGATCGAGGCGATCCGCGAGCTGAAGCGCCGCCACCCGGACGTCCAGACGACCCTGGGCCTGTCCAACATCTCCTTCGGCCTCAACCCGGCCGCCCGGATCGTCCTCAACTCGGTCTTCCTCGACGAGTGCGTGAAGGCCGGCCTGGACTCGGCGATCGTGCACGCCTCGAAGATCCTGCCGATCGCCCGCCTGGAACCGGAGCAGGTCGAGGTCGCCCTCGACCTCATCCACGACCGGCGCCGGGAGGGCTACGACCCGCTGCAACGCCTGCTGGAACTGTTCGAGGGAGCGACGGCGAAGTCCCTGAAGGCGGGGAAGGCGGAGGAACTCCTCGCCCTCCCGCTGGACGAGCGCCTCAAGCGGCGGATCGTCGACGGGGAGAAGAACGGCCTGGAGGCCGACCTCGACACGGCGCTCGGCGAGCGCCCGGCCCTGGAGATCGTCAACGACGTGCTGCTCGACGGCATGAAGACGGTCGGCGAGCTGTTCGGCTCCGGTCAGATGCAGCTGCCGTTCGTGCTCCAGTCCGCCGAGGTCATGAAGACCGCGGTGGCCCACCTGGAGCCGCACATGGAGAAGTCGGACGCCGAGGGCAAGGGCACGATCGTCCTCGCCACCGTCCGGGGCGACGTCCACGACATCGGCAAGAACCTCGTCGACATCATCCTGTCCAACAACGGCTACAACGTCGTCAACATCGGCATCAAGCAGCCGGTCTCCGCGATCCTCGAAGCCGCCGAGGAGCACGACGCCGACGTCATCGGGATGTCCGGCCTCCTCGTGAAGTCCACCGTGATCATGAAGGAGAACCTGGAGGAGCTGAACGGCCGGGGGCTCGCCTCCCGCTTCCCCGTCATCCTCGGCGGCGCCGCCCTGACCAGGGCGTACGTCGAGCAGGACCTCCACGAGATCTACCAGGGCGAGGTCCGCTACGCCCGCGACGCCTTCGAGGGCCTGCGCCTCATGGACGCCCTGATGGGCGTCAAGCGCGGCGTCCCCGGAGCCGCACTGCCCCCGCTCAAGCAGCGCCGGGTGGCACGGCGGCAACAGGCCGTGGAGGTGCGCGAGCCCGAGCCCGCCGGCCGCTCCGACGTCGCCGCCGACAACCCCGTACCCGAGCCCCCCTTCCTCGGGACGAGGGTCACCACCGGCATCCCGCTCGCCGCGTACGCCCCCTGGCTCGACGAGACCGCCCTCTTCAAGGGCCAGTGGGGACTGAAGGACGCCTCGACCATCGAGACGGAGGGCCGCCCGCGGCTGCGCGCGCTGCTCGACCGGATCGAACGCGAGGGCCTCGTCGAAGCAGCCGTCGTCCACGGCTGGTTCCCCTGTGTGTCCAAGGGCGACGACCTGATCGTCCTGGACGAGGACGGAGGCGAGCGGACCCGCTTCTCCTTCCCCCGCCAGCAGCGGGGCCGCCGCCTCTGCCTGGCCGACTTCCACCGTGCCGAGGACTCCGGTGAAGTGGACGCGGTCGCCCTCCAGGTCGTCACCGTCGGCTCCCGGATCGGCGAGGAGACGGCCCGGCTCTTCGCCGCCGACGCCTACCGCGACTACCTCGAACTCCACGGCCTCTCCGTCCAGCTCGCGGAGGCCCTCGCCGAGTACTGGCACGCCAGGGTCCGCGAGGACTGGGGCATCGGCGGCGCCGACCCCGCCGGTCTCGACGGCATGCTGCGCACCGAGTACCAGGGCTGCCGCTACTCCCTCGGCTATCCGGCCTGCCCCGACCTGGAGGACCGCGCGAAGATCGCGGACCTGCTGCGCCCGGAGCGGATCGGCGTCCACCTCTCCGAGGAGTTCCAGCTGCACCCCGAGCAGTCCACCGACGCGATCGTCGTCCACCACCCCGAGGCGAGCTACTTCAACGCGGGAGGCCGCAGGTGAGCCCCACGTACTCCTTCGAGTTCTTCCCGCCGAAGACCGACAAGGGCGAGCAGACGCTCTGGGACGCGATCCGCCGCGTGGAGGCGCTCGGGCCGGACTTCGTCTCCGTGACGTACGGGGCGGGCGGCTCGTCCCGCGACCGGACCGTCGACGTGACGAAGCGGATCGTGACGGAGACGACGCTGCGGCCGGTCGCGCACCTCACGGCCGTCGGACACTCCGTCGCCGAACTGCGCGCCATCATCGGCGCCTACGCGGACGTCGGCGTCCGGGACGTCCTCGTCCTGCGCGGCGACCCGCCGGGCGATCCCCGGGGGGCGTGGACCCCGCATCCGGACGGCTTCCGGCACGCGTACGAACTCGTCGAACTGGTCCGCTCGCTAGGTGAGTTCAGGATCGGTGTGGCGGCCTTCCCGGAAGGTCATCCCCGCTCGGAGAGCGCCGCCGCCGACCTCGCGCACTTCGTCGCCAAGTGCCGGGCGGGCGCCGACTACGCCATCACGCAGATGTTCTTCGACCCCGAGGACTACCTGCGGCTGCGCGACCGGGTCGCCGCCGCCGGCTGCGACACCCCGATCATCCCGGAGATCATGCCGGCCACCGACGTGCGCCAGATCCGGCGCTTCGCCGAGCTGTCCGACGCGGCCTTCCCCGAGGACCTGGCGCACCGCCTGGAGGCGGCCAAGGACGACCCGGCGGCCTCCTACCGGATCGGCGTCGAGCACGCGACCGCGATGGGCCTGCGGCTGCTCGACGAGGGTGCGCCGGGCCTGCACTACATCACGCTCAACAAGTCGACGGCGGCTCTGGAAATCCACCGGACCGTCCTCAGCGCAAGGAGAGTTGCCGCACATGTCTGAGTTCACCGACTTCAAGGTCGCCGACCTCTCGCTGGCCGCCTTCGGCCGCAAGGAGATCACCCTGGCCGAGCACGAGATGCCGGGCCTGATGGCGATCCGCCGCGAGTACGCCGAGACCCGGCCGCTCACCGGCGCCCGGATCACCGGCTCCCTGCACATGACGGTGCAGACCGCCGTCCTCATCGAGACGCTGGTCGCCCTCGGCGCCGAGGTCCGCTGGGTGTCCTGCAACATCTACTCCACCCAGGACCACGCGGCCGCCGCGGTCGCCGCCGCCGGGATCCCCGTCTTCGCCTGGAAGGGCGAGACCCTGGAGGAGTACTGGTGGTGCACCGAGCAGGCCCTGACCTGGCCGGACGCCGACGGACCCAACATGATCCTGGACGACGGCGGTGACGCGACGCTCCTCGTCCACAAGGGTGTGGAGTACCAGAAGACGGGCGTGCTGCCGGAGGCGTCCAACGAGGAGCTGGCCGTCGTCCGCGCCCTCCTGGAGACCACGGCCCTGGACTGGTCGGCGATCGCCGGGGGCATCCGAGGTGTCACGGAGGAGACGACGACGGGCGTCCACCGCCTGTACGAGATGCACCGCGAGGGCGCGCTCCTCTTCCCGGCGATCAACGTGAACGACGCCGTGACGAAGTCGAAGTTCGACAACAAGTACGGCTGCCGGCACTCCCTCATCGACGGCATCAACCGCGCCACCGACGTCCTCATCGGCGGCAAGACGGCCGTCGTCTGCGGCTACGGCGACGTCGGCAAGGGCTCGGCGGAGTCGCTGCGCGGCCAGGGCGCCCGCGTCATCGTCACCGAGATCGACCCGATCTGCGCGCTCCAGGCCGTGATGGACGGCTACCAGGTCGCCACCCTGGAGGACGTGGTGGAGACGGCCGACCTCTTCATCACCACCACCGGCAACAAGGACATCATCATGGCGTCCGACATCGCCCGCATGAAGCACCAGGCGATCGTCGGGAACATCGGCCACTTCGACAACGAGATCGACATGGCCGGCCTCGCGCGGATCCCCGGGATCGTCAAGGACGAGGTGAAGCCGCAGGTCCACACGTGGACGTTCGAGGACGGCAAGGTCGTCATCGTGCTGTCCGAGGGCCGCCTGCTGAACCTCGGCAACGCGACCGGGCACCCCTCCTTCGTGATGTCGAACTCCTTCGCGGACCAGACCCTGGCCCAGATCGAGCTCTTCACGAAGACGGCGGAGTACCCGGTGGGCGTGTACACCCTCCCCAAGCACCTGGACGAGAAGGTCGCCCGCCTCCACCTCGACGCCCTCGGCGTCCGCCTGACGACCCTCCGCCCCGAGCAGGCCGCCTACATCGGCGTCGAGGTCGAGGGCCCCTTCAAGCCGGACCACTACCGCTACTGAGATGTGTACCGACGACACCCGTGACCCCTGGCTCCCGGACCGTCTCCTCCGCACGGAGCGGGACCTGCTGATGCCGCTCCTGCGGCGCACACCGGAGGAGGCGTACGAGCTCCGCACCGCGTGCCCCGGCTGGACCGCACGGCAGGTCCTCGCCCACTGCGGCGCGGCGCTCGTCCGGATCGTCGAGGACCGCCTGGAGGAAGGCGTCTTCCTGCCCGAGGCCAACGCCTGCGACGTCGCCGAACGCGAGGACTGGCCCATCGGCCGGATCCTCGACGAACTCGAACGCGGTCTCACCGAGGCCGGCCCCGTCATCGCGTCCCGCGAGGACGGCCGGCTCGACGCGGTGGCCCTGGGCGAGTGGGTCCACGCCGGGGACGTACGGGAGGCCTTCGGGGAGCCCGGCGCGTACTGCGGCGCGGCGCTCGACCTGGCCCTCCCGCTCCTCTCGGTGACCAGCCGCCGCCGGGAGACCCCGCGCCTCATCGGGGAGCTGTCCGGCCGGGACGGCCCGGTGGCCCTCGGCAACCCGGTCGAGGGCCGTCCGGCCGCGCGCTTCCACGGCGACGCGGCGACGCTGATCCGGATCTACGCGGGACGGCCCCTGGTCCGGACGCGCTACGAACTGACGGGCGCGACGGAACACGAACTCCTCATCTACCGCTGACCCGAGCCCTGCGGTGCTGCCCACGACGGCGGGGCGCAGGCCCGCGACCGGGCGCGGTCTCACCGACCCGAAGGGACCCCCCATGGCCACGCTCGACCGCCTGCTCCGCGCGTGCGCGGACACACACCCCCACACCCCGGCCGTCGTCTTCGGCGACGAGTCGCTCACCTTCCGGGAGCTGTACGACACCGCCGCCGCCCTCGGCGCACGCCTGCGCGAGCTCGGTGTCCGGCCCGACGACCGGGTCGGGGTGTTCGTCGAGCCGTCGCTCGGCCTGATGACCGGGGTCTGGGGCGTCGTGCTCTCCGGCGGGGCGTACGTGCCGCTCTCCCCGGAGTACCCCGAGGAGCGTCTCCGCTACATGATCGAGGACAGCGGGTCCCGGGTCGTCGTGACCCAGGACCGCTTCCGGGACCGGGTGACGGCCCTCGCCCCGCCGGGTACGACCGTCGTCGTCCCCGGGGAGGGGGAGCCGGCCGGGACCGGGCCGGGCGCGCCCGCCGGCCACCACCTCGCCTATGTCATCTACACCTCCGGCTCCACGGGGAAGCCGAAGGGCGTGATGGTCGAGCACCGTTCGATCGTCTCCCAGATGCGCTGGATGGCGGCGGAGCACCGCCTCGGCCCGGGGGCCGTCGTCGTCCAGAAGACCCCGATGAGCTTCGACGCGGCGCAGTGGGAGATCCTCGCCCCGGCGGTCGGGGCCAGGGTGGCCGTCGGCCCGCCGGGGGTCTACCGGGACCCCGAGGGCCTGATCGACACGGTCCGCGCGCACGGCGCGACGATGCTCCAGGGCGTGCCGACCCTCCTGCAGGCGCTGGTCGACACCGAGCGGCTCGGCACCTGCGCCAGCCTCCAGCGGGTGTACTCGGGCGGCGAGATCCTCTCCAGGAACCTCGCGGTGCAGCTCCTCGCCGAGCTCCCGGCGGCCGAGCTGGTCAACCTCTACGGTCCGACGGAGTGCACCATCAACGCCTCCTCGCACACGGTGGACCGCGCGACGGTCGCCGAAGGCCCGGCGGCGATACCGATCGGCAGACCGGCGTACGACACGACGTTCCACATACGCGACGGCGAGCTGTGCGTCGGCGGGGTCCAGGTGGCGCGGGGGTACCTGGACCGTCCCGAGCTGACCGCCGAGCGGTTCGTCACGAGCGGGACCGGCGAGCGGCTGTACCGCACGGGGGACCTCGCCGAGGTCGACGCCGACGGCACGGTCCGGTTCGCCGGCCGGGCGGACAACCAGATCAAGCTGCGCGGCTTCCGGGTGGAGCTGGACGAGATCGCGCTGGCGATCGAGGACCACGACTGGGTGAAGAACGCGGCGGTCATCGTCAAGGACGAGCCCCGCACCGGCTTCCAGAACCTCGTCGCGTGTGTGGAGCTGTCGCCGAAGGAGGCGGCCCTGATGGACCAGGGCAACCACGGCGCCCACCACCAGTCGAAGGAGTCGAAGCTCCAGGTGAAGGCCCAACTGTCGAACGCCGGCACCCGCGAGGACGCCGAGCTCGCGGGCTGCCCGGTGGTGGAGCTGCCGGGCGCGACGCCGACCGCGCGGATGCGCCGTACGGTCTTCGCCCGCAAGACGTACCGCTTCTACGAGGGCGGCGAGGTCACCCGCGCCGATGTCCTCGCGGCGCTGGCCCGCCGCCCGGAGGGCGTCGGATCCCGGCGGGTCGGCAGTCTCACGGTGGCGGACCTCGGTGAACTCCTCCGCTGGTTCGGCCGGTTCACGAGCGAGGAGCGGCTCCTCCCGAAGTACGGGTACGCCTCACCGGGCGCGCTGTACGCGACGCAGCTGTCCGTGGAGGCGCGCGGGATCGCGGGGCTCGAACCGGGCGCGTACTACTACCACCCGGTCCGGCACCGCCTGTACCGGACGGCGCCGCTCCCGGCCGGGGGCGAGGCGCTGCTGCGGTTCCGCTTCCCGGGGAAGCGGGCCGCGATCGAGCCGGTCTACCGGAACAACATCCAGGAGGTCCTGGAGATCGAGACGGGTCACATGGTGGGCCTCTTCGAGGAGGTCCTGCCGGGGTACGGCCTCGACATCAGGGCGTGCGGGGACGGGGCGTGGGAGGTCGTCCCGTACGACGAGGGGGCCCGGCCCGACCCCGAGGTGGACGTCTACGTCCAGGCCCACGGGGACGGCGTCCGGGACCTTCCGCAGGCCCAGTACCTCTACGCGGACGGCCGCCTGACCCCGGTCTCGTCCGGCCTCGTGGAGCGGAGGCACGTCATCGCGATCAACCAGGCGGTGTACGAGCGGGCCTCGCTCGGCGTCACCGTCGTGAGCCGGACGGCGGACGCGGACCGCGCCTACGTCGATCTCGGCCGGACGCTCCAGCGCCTCCAGCTCGGGGGCCACGGGCTCGGGTTCATGTCCTCCGGTTACAGCTCGAAGAGCGGTCACCCGCTCCCCGCCGCGCGCCGCGTGGACGAGGTCCTGGCGGCGGCGGGGCGGGCCACCGGGCCCTCGTACTTCTCCGTCGGCGGCCGGGTGAGCGAGGAGCAGAGGCTGAGCGAGGGGATGCACGAGGACACGGTCCACATGAAGGGCCCGGCGGAGATGATCCGCGACGACCTCGCGCGGCACCTGCCGGACTACATGCTCCCGAACCGGGTGGTGGTCCTCGACCGGCTGCCGCTGTCGGCGAACGGCAAGGTCGACGCGAAGGCCCTCGCCGATCTGGCCGTGGTCAACGCGGGTCTGCACGGCCGTCCGCACGTGCCGCCCCGTACGCGCACGGAGGGCAGGCTCGCGGAGGTCTGGGCGGCGGCCCTCAAGTACGAGGACGTCGAGGCGGTCTCGGTCCTGGACGACTTCTTCGAGTCCGGTGGCAACTCGCTGATCGCGGTCGCGCTGGTCACCCGGATCAACCGGGAGTTCGACGCCTCGCTGCCGCTCCAGGTCCTCTTCGAGCGTCCGACGATCGAGAAGCTCGCCCACCGGCTGGACGGCGCCGCCGCCACCCCGGCCTCGCGTCTCGTACGGCTCCACGCGGCGGGCGCGCGGTCGCCCGTGTTCTGCTGGCCGGGGCTCGGCGGGTACACCATGAACCTGCGGCACCTGGCCGAGGAGATCGGCATCGACCGGCCCTTCTACGGGGTGCAGGCGCACGGGATCAACCGGGGTGAGGAGCCGTACGCCACGATCCGGGAGACGGCCGCGGCCGACGTGGCCGCGATCCGCCGCCGGCAGCCCACCGGCCCGTACACGCTGTGGGGTTACTCCTTCGGCGCCCGCGTCGCCTTCGAGTCGGCGCACCTCCTGGAGGCGGCGGGGGAGCAGGTGGAGAACCTCTTCCTGATCGCACCCGGTTCCCCGAGGGTCCGGTCCTCGGAGACGGGCGGGGCGACGTACGGCAATCCGGGGTTCGTGACGATCCTGTACTCGGTCTTCGCGGGCGCGATCGACCCGGGCGTACGGGCCCCGGACCGGCGCAGCTTCGTGGCGCGCGTGGCGGCGGACTTCCCGGCCCTGGACCCGGACCTGATCGGCCGGATCGTCGCGATCGTCGAGGAGACCTTCGAGTTCACGTACACCTTCCGCGAGCTGACGGAGCGGCAGGTGAGCTGCCCGGTGACGCTCTTCAAGGCGGCGGGCGACGACTACTCGTTCCTGGAGGGCGCCACGGGCTGGTCCACCCGGCCGCCGACGGTCGTGGAGCTCGACGCGGACCATTACGGCCTGCTCCGCCGGCCGGATCTGGCGGAGCTCGTCAAGAAGATCCGCTACCGCCTGGGGCTGTAGGGGTCTCCTCCGTGACCGGAGGCTTGGTGTGGAGGACGGCCCGGGCCTGTTCGGCGGCCCGGGACGTCGTCTCGGAGACGAAGTCGAGGAAGCGGGCGACGTTCTCCAGGCGGTGGCCGGCCGGGGTGTCGGAACCGAGGACGCCGACGCCCTGCCGCGCGGTGTCCACGATCTGCGCGATGGCCCGGGCGGAGGCCATCATCGACTGGTACCAGACGTCGTCGTCGACGGTGTAGCGCTCGCGGCGGCGGTCGTCGCGCTCCCGGCGGATGAGGTCCTGGCTGTCGAGGAACGCGACGGCCTTGGAGATGGACGCCGGACTGACCTGGAGGCGGTCGGCGAGTTCGGACGCGGTGAGGCTGCCCGAGTCCGCGAGGGTGAGACAGGCCATGACGCGGGCCATCATCTTGGGCATGCCCGAGGCCATCATGACGGTGGTGAACGTCTCCTCGAAGGCGCGCACGGCCTCGGGGTCACGCCCGTGGGCCTGGGGGACGCCGGCCGTTCCCCGGGGAGCGGCCGGCTTCCGGCGGTGGGCGCGGTGCTCGGTGGCGCGGTGGGCGAGGTCGGCGCGGTAGGCGGTGGGGCCGCCGTTGCGCATGACCTCCCGGGTGATGGTGGAGGTCGGGCGGTCGAGGCGTCGGGCGATCTCCGCGTAGGCGAGTCCATCGGCCAACCCCGTGGCGATCTGCTGGCGTTCGGGCTGGGTGAGCCTGCCTCCGGGCATCGCGGTCTCCTTCGTCGTCTGGTGCCGCCAGCATAGCGTTCACCACCAATCCATTGCAACGAAGGGGTGGAGTGTTGTTGCGTTAGGTTCAGAACCATTGCAATGAAATCCTGTAACTGACCTGCGAATACATGGTTTTCACGCAATGACATGCTTGCTGGAACCTCGAACGCAACGTAGCTTTTCCTTCATCGGAAACAGCGAGGCGAACAACCGCCCGCTACGAAGAAGGAGAAGCACCATGCAGAAGTTCGACACCGCCGCCGCCATCGTCACCACCCTCGCCGTCCCCGCCGGACGCATCCGGATCGTCGCCGCCGACCGCGCCGACACCACCGTCGACATCCGGCCCGCGGACGCCTCCAAGAGCCGCGACGTGAAGACGGCCGAGCGGACCGAAGTCGCCTACGCCGACGGCGTCCTGCGCATCGAGGTCCCCAAGACGAAGAACGGCGTCCTCGGCGACACCGGCTCCATCGAGGTGACCGTCCAGCTCCCCGCCGGCTCCCGCGTCGAGGCCTCGGCCGCCGCCGCCGAACTGACCACCGCCGGACGCCTCGGCGACGTCACCTTCGAGGGCGCCTACCGGCGGATCACGATCGACGAGGCCGCGAGCCTGCGCCTCACCGCCACCGACGGAGACGTCGAGGTCGGCCGGCTGACCGGCTCCGCGGAGATCACCACCGCCCGCGGCGACATCCGCGTCGCCGAAGCCGTCCGCGGCACCCTCACCCTGACCACGCAGAAGGGCGACATCGTGGTCGCCGCCGCGACCGGCGTCTCCGCCACCCTCGACGCCGGCACCGCCTACGGCCGCGTCGTCAACTCCCTCAAGAACGACGGCACTCCCGGCCTGGCCGTCCACGCCACCACCGCGTACGGCGACATCGCCGCCCGCAGCCTGTAACCCGCCCCGCACCGCAGCCCTTCAGGAGAACGCACCATGACCACCCCGGCCATCGCAGCGAGCGGGCTGCGCAAGTCCTACGGCGACAAGACCGTCCTGGACGGCATCGACCTGACCGTCCCGGAGGGCTCCGTCTTCGCCCTGCTGGGCCCGAACGGCGCGGGCAAGACCACCGCCGTGAAGATCCTGTCCACGCTGATCACCGCCGACGGCGGCCGGGTCACGGTGGCGGGCCACCCGCTCGCCACCGCCCCGCAGGCCGTGCGCGCCGCGATCGGTGTCACGGGGCAGTTCTCCGCCGTCGACGGTCT
>NZ_JBEOST010000014.1:0-204362 GCF_040303145.1 Streptomyces sp. NPDC096079 | reverse complement strand
CGCGAGTACGTCCAGTACGAGCCGAGGCCCTCCGCCTTGCGATGCACCGCACCGGACGCCGCGACCCGGCAAACCTTTCCGGCCACAGCACTAGCGGAAGATCCCCGTGTGACCGAGGGAGTAGCGGCCGGGCTGGGGGTAGACGGCGAGGCCGTGGGGGCCGCTGCCGACGGGGATCCGGGCGAGCTGCTTGCCGGTGGTGGTGTCGAGGGCGTAGACCTCGGAGTCGTAGCGTCCGGAGAGCCACAGGACCTTGCCGTCGGCGGAGACGCCGCCCATGTCGGGGGAGCCGCCGCCCGGGAGCCACCACTTCTTGGTGAGCTTGTTCTGCTCGAAGTCGAAGACGGAGACCGAGCCCTCGCCCCGGTTGGAGACGTACATCTCCCGGGAGTCCCTGCTGACGTAGAGGCCGTGGCAGCCCTTGCCGGTGGGGAGCAGCGTGGGGGTGGTGAACTTCTCGCCGTCCAGGACCCACATGCCGTGGGCCATCATGTCGGCGATGTAGAAGGTCTTGCCGTCGGGGGAGATCTTGACGTCCTGGGGCATGGCGCCGTCGAAGGGCAGTTTCTGCTGGCCGATCACCTCCATCTTCTCGGTGTCGACCTTCAGGAGTTCGCCGGAGAACTCGCAGGAGACGACGAAGTAGCGTCCGTCGGCGGAGAAGTCGGCGTGGTTGACGCCGTAGCAGCTGACCGGGACGGACTTCTTCCGTTCCATGGTGTGCGGGTCGCGGAAGACGAGCTCGCGGTCGAGCGAGGCCATGACGATGGCGTACTTGCCGTTCGGCGTGAAGTACAGGTTGTACGGGTCGTGGACCTCGACGGGCTTGCCGGCGACGCCGGTGGCGGGGTCGATGGGGGTGAGCGTGTGGCCCCGGTTGTTGTTGACCCAGAGGGTCTTCATGTCCCAGGAGGGCACGACGTGCTGGGGCTGGACCCCGACCGGGATGGTCTCGACGACCTGGTAGGTCGTGGGGTCGATGACCGAGACGGTGTTGGAGTTGGTGTTGGGGACGTAGACCCGGGAGGGGAAGTTCCGCACCACCGGGGAGAGCCGGTTCGGCCGGTCGGCGGCGTAGACGTCGTGGGCGTCGAGCGGTGGCGGCATCCCGGGCAGTCCGGCGGGGGCGGCGGCCGGCTTGGGCACGGCGGGGGCGGCGGCCTTCTTCACGGGGGTGGCGCCCTCGGGGTGGCTCGCGGTCCCGCAGCCGGCGAGGCCGGCGAGGAGGACGGCGGCGAGGAGGGTGCGTGTTCTCTTCGTGACGTGTGCCATCAGCTCAGCAGCTCCGTGGTGGTGACCGCGCTCAGGCCGCGGCGGTCGAGGTCGGCGAGGAGGAGGGGCAGCGCGGCGGCGGTGTCCGGGTAGCCGAAGTGCAGGCTGACGACGGATCCGGCGCGGAGCGGCCCGGTGACGTTGCGGACGACGGCCGCGGCGCCGGGCGAGGTGAAGTCGAGGGAGTCGACGTCGTACGAGAGGACGTGCGGGTATCCGGCGCGCCGGGCGGCGCGCAGGACGGCGGGGGCGGCGTGCTGGGTGCGGGAGGGGCGGAACCAGGTGCCGACGGAGCCGGTGAGCCGGCGCAGCCGTGCGGCGCAGGCCTCGATCTCGGCGAGGGCGGCGTCCTCGTCCATGGCGTTGACGTCGATGTGGTGCTGGGTGTGGTTGCCGAGGTCGTGGCCGCCGTCGAGGACGCGGCGGGCCAGGTCGGGGTGTTCGTCGAGCCAGCTGCCGACGGCGAGGACGGTGACGCGGGCGCCGGCCCGCTCGGCCTCGGCGAGGAGCCGCCGGGCGAGGGCGGGGTCGCCCTGGCCGTGGAAGGTGAGGGCGATCCTCGGCCGGTCGCGCGGGCCGTGGCTGATCTCGTCCGGCTGTCCGGGGAAGCGTCGTGGGGCCGGGGCGGCGACGGGCGCGGGGGCGGGGCTGTGCCCGGCGGGGCGGTGCCCGGCGGCGGGGGCGGGGCGGGGGTCCGTGCCGCAGGCGGTGGCGAGGGCTCCCGCGAGGGCGGCGGCCGCGCCCGCCCGGAGCGCTCCTCGGCGGTCGGTCGGCTTCACGCGACCATTTAAGGGGGGTCTAGGCCGATTGGTCACGATTAGGCCAATTCAGGACGTTTACGGGCGCACGCCAGGCGTCCAGCATGCGGACGACCCCGGGAAACACCCGATGAACCGCATAGCCATTCACTGTTTACAAGGTGGGTGCTGCACGTCACCAACGATTCACTGTTGAACTGTCCGCTTTTGACCCACCTTGCCCCAGTAGGGACTTTTGGCGACAAGGCCACCCGTCTGCCATAGTCGGAGACACGACCCCCATTGACCCGGGCCAGGTCGACATAGCGGCCGTGGATACACCCCCCCCGTCCACGGCGCATCACACGGAAGCCCCCACGCGCCTCACCATGGACGCACGGGGGCTTCCGTGCGTCCGGGGGCGGTCACCTCAGGGCCGGTCCGCGACCCGCATCTCGAACCAGGTCGTCTTGCCGCGCGGCGCCAGATCCACGCCCCAGCGGTCGGCGAGCTTGTCGACGAGGAAGAGCCCGCGGCCGCTGACGTCGAGCTCGTGCACGGGCATCAGGCAGGGCAGCCCGCGCGAGGGGTCGCGCACCTCGATCCGGATCCAGCCCCGGCGCCGCTGCAACCGCAGCGCGAAGACCCGGGCGCCGGTGTGCCGGACGGCGTTCCCGACGAGCTCGGAGACGAGGAGCACCGCGTGCTCGGCGATCTGCGGGCCCAGCGCCCACTGCCGCAGCACGACGTGCTGGGTGAGCCTGCGGGCCACCCACGCGGACTCGGGGCGGGACGGCAGGCGGACGTCCTCCTCGGCCGGGTTGCCGTACAACTCCACTTGTTCGGCGGCCTGTTCGTCGTCCGCGGCCGGTGACCACCGCGGCGCGGCGGCGCTCGCGCGCTGCCGCGGTTGTTCCCTACCCTCCAGGCCCGACATGCCCCCCATCATGGCCGCACGGAGACGTCCGCGGGGGCCGTTCCGAGGGAAACGGCCCCCACCCGTGAAGGTTCGTCACCTTGTCCGTGAAGATCGTCATCCGCCCGCGAGGTTCCGTCACCCGAAGGGTGAGGGTCCGTCGCCCCGTGTTGACGAACCCTCACTCGCCCCCCGGAGGAGGACCGTCAGGCGAACTTCGCCTTGCCCGGACCCTCCTCGACGAAGCTGCGCATCCCGCGCTCGCGGTCCTCGGTGGCGAAGAGCCCGGCGAACCAGGTGCGCTCGATGGCGAGCCCGGTGTCGATGTCCGTCTCCAGACCCTGGTCGATCGCCTCCTTCGCGGCCCGCAGGGCGACGGCCGGGCCCTGCGCCAGCCTGGCGGCCCAGGCGTGCGCCTGCTCGTACACCTCGGCGGCCGGGACGACCCGGTCGACCAGGCCGAGCGTCAGGGCCTCGTCGGCCTTCACCATCCGCCCGGTGAAGATCAGGTCCTTGGCCTTGGCGGGGCCGACGAGCCGGGCCAGGCGCTGGGTGCCGCCGGCGCCGGGGATCAGACCGAGCAGGATCTCCGGCTGGCCCAGCTTGGCGTTGTCGGCGGCGATCCGGTAGTCGGCGCAGAGCGCGAGCTCGCAGCCGCCGCCGAGCGCGTACCCGGTGATCGCGGCGACGACCGGCTTGGGGATCCGGGCGACGGCGGTGAAGGAGTCCTGGAGGGCACGCGAGCGCTTGACCATGGCCACGTGGTCCATGACCTGCATCTCCTTGATGTCCGCGCCGGCCGCGAACACCTTCTCGCCGCCGTACAGGACCACGGCCCGCACGTCGTCGCGGTCGGTCGCCTCCTGCGCCAGCTCGCGGATCCGGTCCTGGGTGGCGACGTCCAGGGCGTTCATCGGGGGGCGGTCGAGGCGGATCGTGCCGACGCCTTCGGCGACTTCGAGGTTCACAGTCATGGGGAAAGGTTAGTGTCCGTTAACGCCGGCGGGCCCGGTGCTGTTGCTCACAGCACCGGGCCCGCGCTCCGTCGCGTACGACTAGGCGATCCACTCCGACCAGTCCATGTTCCAGCCGTTGAGGCCGTTCTCCGGCGTGATCTGCTTGTCCTTGGAGTTCTTCACGATCACGACGTCGCCGATGATCGAGCGGTCGTAGAACCAGGCCGCCGGAGTCGAGCTGTCGCCCGCGCCCCGCGCGTCCTCCAGGCCGACGCAGCCGTGGCTCACGTTGCTGGAACCGAAGGTGGAGGACGGCGCCCAGTAGTTGCCGTGCACGAACGTGCCCGAGTTGGACAGGCGCATCGCGTGCGGCACGTCCTTGATGTCGTACTCGCCGCCGAAGCCGACCGTGGCGCCGTTCATGCGGGTCACCTTGTACTTCTCGCTGATGACCATCTGACCGTTGTACGTGGTCGTGGCCGGCGCGCCCGCGGTGATCGGGATCGTCTTGATGATCGCGCCGTCCCGCTCGACCTTCATCGTCTTCGCGCTCGCGTCGACCGTGGAGACCTGACGGCGGCCGATGGTGAAGCTGATCGTCTTCTTCTGCTTGCCGTACACCCCGGGGCGGCCCTCGACGCCGTCCAGGTTCAGCGCCACCGTGACCTTGGTGCCGGCGGCCCAGTAGTCCTTGGGACGGAAGTCGAGCCGGTCGTTGCCGAACCAGTGGCCCTCGATCTGGACAGCCGGCACGGCCGTCACCTTGATGGCCTTCTCGACGGCCTCGGGGTCGGTGATGCCCCGGGTGAAGTTGATGGACACCGGCATGCCGACGCCGACGGTCGAACCGTCCTCCGGCGTGTACTGGCCGATGAAGGTGTTCTTCGGGACGAGGGTGGTGAAGGTGGTGTCCTTCGCCGACTCACGGCCGTCCGCGTCCTTCGCGATCGCGTGGACCTTGTACTGGGTGGCCGCGGCCAGATGCGCGGTCGGCGACCAGCTCGCGCCGTCGGCGGCGATCTTCCCCTCGATCTCGGCGCCCTTGGAGTCGGCGACCGTGACCGTGGTCAGCTTGCCCTGCGAGGCGGAGACCTTCAGGGCCCCGCTGGTGGCGACCGAGTCGGCGCCGTCCTTCGGAAGGATCGTCACGACCGCCTGGGAGGCCGCGTTCTCCTGCTTGCCGCCGCCCTGGGCCGCCGGGCCCTGGCCCCCCGCGCCACCGCCGGTGGCCGTCTCCCCGCCACCGCAGGCGGTGAGCACCAGGAGCAGCGCCCCCGCCGCCAGCGCCTGCAGCCGGACGCCCCCGCGCCGACGCCCGCTCCTGACCGATGCCCCCGATATCGGCTGCCCGTTCACTGTGGTCTTCTCCCCTCGGACGGCCCGGCCATGCCTGGGCCCCACCCCCGTGCGCATCCACTCGCACACACAGCGCTAGATAATCACACCGCAGGACACGAAAGTTCCTCGTGAATGTCACCGTTCGGCACCAGTCGACGTGATAGGAGGGATCCCCGGGATCAGTCCAGCGCGGAGCCCTCCTTCCACCGCGTCCAGTCCAGGTTCCAGCCGCCGAGACCGTTGTCGGGGTCGACCTCCTTGTCCCGGGAGTTCACCACCTCCACCACGTCCCCGATGAGGGTCCGGTCGAAGAACCAGCCGGCGGGCGAGTCCGCGCTGCCGCCCTTCTCGTCCCTGAGGCCCACACAGCCGTGGCTGACGTTCGCGGAGCCGAAGGTGGACGCGTCGGCCCAGTAGTTGCCGTGCAGGAAGGTCCCCGAATCGGTCAGGCGCATCGCGTGCGGCACGTCCTTGATGTCGTACTCGCCGCCGAAGCCGACCGTCCTGCCGTCCATCCGCGTCACGTCGTACAGCTCCGTCACCACCATCTTCCCGTTGTACGTGGTGGTCTTCGGCGCCCCCGCGGTGACCGGCACGGTGGTGAGGAGCTCGCCGTCCCGCCGCACCTCCATGGTGTGCGCCGCCGCGTCGACCAGGGACACCTGGGAGCGGCCCACGGTGAACCCGACCGTCTTCCGCTGGATGCCGTACACCCCCGGCGCCCCCTCGACGTCCCGCAGCCCCAGCTCGACGGTCACCTTCGTCCCGGGCCGCCAGTACGCGGCGGGCCGGAAGTCGAGCCGCTCCTTGCCGAACCAGTGGCCGACGACCTCCACCGGCGGCTCGGAGGTGACGCGGATCGCGCGCTCCACCGCGGCCCGGTTCTCGATCGGCATGTTGAAGCCGAACGACACGATCATCCCGGTGCCGACCGTGGAACGGTTCTCCGGCTTGAAGTAGCCGATGAATCTGGACTCGGGGACGGCGGTCGTGAACGTGGTGTGCCGGGCCGAGCGGCGACCGTGCGCGTCGAGCGCGACCGCGTCCACGCTGTACTTCGCGGCCAGCGCCAGCCGGGTGTCCGGGCGGGGCCGCCAGCGCAGCCCGTCCGCCGAGATCTCCCCCGCGACCCCGGCCCGCCGGCCGTCCTCGACCTGCACGACGGTCACCCGTTCGAGCCGCCCGCTGTCCACCCTCACCTCGACGCGTCCGTCCGCCGGCACCGCCCGGCTGCCGTCCTCCGGACTCACCCGGATGACGTCACCCGGAGCCCTCGCCTTGCCCGGCAGGCTGATGCCGACACCCCCGCCGCCGTCCGCTCCGGTGCAGCCCGCGAGCCCCGTCGCCAGCCCCGCCGTCAGTCCCGCCGCCACCAGGGCGCGCCTCGCCCGCATCCATACACATGTCACGCTCGGCCCAACGACGGCCACCCTCCGGGGGAAACGTGCGTGCGGGTCATGTTGGGAGCACGGCCGTGCGGGCAGAACAGGGGGAGGACCACCCGCGGGAGCGGCGGCCGGGACGCCGCCGCTCCCCCGGGTGCGGGCCCGACGAGCCGCGGGAGGCCGGGACGGTGGCGAGCGCAGCCGAGCAGGAGGCGGTACAGCAGCATGCCCTGGAGCGGGCCGGGCCACCGGTGTGGCCCGGGGCGCCGACCCCGTTGGGGGCCCGCTGCCGGGTCGGGCCCGGCGGGGTCGCGGGCACCAACTTCGCCCTGTGGGCGGGCGGGGCGGAGGCCGTGGAGCTGTGCCTCTTCGACGCCGGGGGGACCGAGACCCGGCTCCCGCTGACCGAGCTGACCCACGAGATCTGGCACGGCTTCGTGCCGGGCGTCGGACCGGGACAGCGGTACGGCTACCGGGTCCGGGGCCGCTGGGACCCGTGGACGGGCGCCCGGTGGAACCCGGCGAAGCTGCTCCTCGATCCGTACGCGCGGGCCGTCGACGGCGACTTCGCGCTGCCGCCCGAGGTGTACGGACACGTCCGGGACTGGCCCCAGCAGCACGTGGCCGACACCGTCCGCGACGAGCGGGACTCCGCCCCGTACGTCCCCAAGGGCGTCGTCGTCCATGACGACGACGACTGGTCCGACGACCGCAGGCCCAAGACGCCCTGGCAGGACTCGGTCATCTACGAGCTGCACGTCAAGGGCTTCACCCGGCTCCACCCGGGCATCCCCGAGCACCTGCGCGGCACCTACGCGGGCCTCGCGCACCCGGCCGCGATCGACCACCTGGTCCGGCTCGGCGTGACGGCGGTCGAACTGCTCCCGGTGCACCAGTTCGCGCACGAGGACCACCTCCTGCGGCGCGGGCTGCGCAACTACTGGGGCTACAACTCCGTCGGCTACTTCGCCCCGCACGCCGGCTACTCCTCCTCGGGGACGGCCGGGCAGCAGGTCGGCGAGTTCAAACGGATGGTGCGGGCGCTGCACGCGGCCGGGATCGAGGTGATCCTCGACGTCGTCTACAACCACACGGCGGAGGCGGGCGAGCTCGGCCCCACCCTCTCCCTGAAGGGCATCGACAACCGCGGCTACTACCGCCTCCAGTCGGACGCCCGCCGGTACGCCGACTACACGGGCTGCGGCAACACGCTGCACGTCGTCCAGCCGCAGGTCCTGCGCCTCATCACCGACTCGCTGCGCTACTGGGTCACGGAGATGGGCGTCGACGGCTTCCGCTTCGACCTGGCGGCGGCGCTCGCCCGCTCGATGCACGACGTCGACATGCTCTCCCCCTTCCTCGCGGTCATCGCCCAGGACCCCGTCCTGCGCCGCGTGAAGCTCATCGCCGAGCCGTGGGACGTGGGCAACGGCGGCTACCAGGTGGGCGCCTTCCCTCCCCTGTGGACGGAATGGAACGACCGCTACCGCGACGCCGTGCGGGACTTCTGGCGCGGGGCGCTGCCCGACGTCCGGGACCTCGGCTACCGGCTGTCCGGCTCCAGCGACCTGTACGCCTGGGGCGGGCGCCGTCCGTACGCCTCCGTCAACTTCGTCACCGCCCACGACGGCTTCACCCTCCGCGACCTCGTCACGTACGAGCGCAAGCACAACGAGGCCAACGGCGAGGGCAACCGGGACGGCACCCACGACAACCGCTCCTGGAACTGCGGCACGGAGGGCGAGACGGACGACCCCGCCATCAACGCCCTCCGCCTGCGGCAGCAGCGCAACCTCCTCACCACCCTGCTCCTGTCGACCGGGGTCCCGATGCTCGTCGCCGGCGACGAGACGGGCCGCACCCAGGGCGGCAACAACAACGCGTACTGCCAGGACAACGCGCTGGGCTGGCTGGACTGGTCCCTCCCCGACGACCCGGGCCGGCACGGCCTCCTCGCCCTGACCCGCCGGCTCCTCGCCCTGCGCCACCGCCACCCGGTCCTCCGCCGCCGGGCCTTCTTCTCCGGCCGGCCGCAGGCCGCGGACGGGCTGCGGGACCTGGCCTGGTTCACCGCCGAGGGCACCGAGATGACCGAGCGCGACTGGTACGCGCCGACGGCCACGCTCGGCCTCTACCTGTCGGGCCGCGACATCCCCGGCCGGGACGAGCGGGGCGAGCAGATCACCGACGACAGCTTCCTCGCGGTCCTGCACGCGGGCCCCCGCCCCCTGGAGTTCCGCCTCCCGGGCCCGCCGTGGGCGGAGACGTACGAACTCATCGTGGACACGACGAGAGAGGACCAGTCGGAGCCGCCGTCCACGGAACACCGGGGCGGGAGCACGATCACGGTGGGGGCGCGGTCGGTGGTGCTGCTGCGGGTGAAGACGTGAGGGGCCGGGGCGGCCCGTTCAGGGGCCGCCGCCCAGGATGCCGCGGTCGTAGGCCGTCGCGACCGCGGACGCCCGGTCGTTGACGCCGAGCTTGGCGTAGAGGTGGTGAGGTGCGTCTTCACCGTCGCCTCGCTGATGAAGAGCTCCGCCGCGATCGCCCGGTTCGCCGTGCCCTTCGCGACGAGCGTCAGGATCTCGTGCTCCCGGGCGGACAGCGCGCCGGCCTGCGGCGCGCGGACCGTGGTGACGAGCCGTGACGCGACGGCCGGAGAGAGGACCGTGCGGCCCTCCGCCGCCGCGAAGGACACGGCGCCGGGCAGGGACCGCAGCGCCTCCGGGTCGAGCGGGGTGCCCGCGTCGAACGGGATCTCCGTGGCGGCGGAGGTGCGCCCGATCAGTCCGCCGGGCGAGTCGAGGACGGCGACCCGGGGGCCGCCGAGGAGCGCGAGGGCGATGAACAGCCGCTGCTTCTGGCCTCCGGACAGCTTCCCGAACCGGGTCCGAGCGCGGCCGTCCCCGCCCATCGGCCATCACGCTCGAACCGGCATCAGCCGATCGGTCGATGCCGGGCCACGACCGAAAACCGGGTGAGCGGCGACAGTGGCGAACCGTATGGTCGGGCCTGATGCCCGAGAAACCAACGCCCCCGCACCCGGACCGCTCGACGGTCCGCGTCCTGCTCCGTCTCTGGCCGTACGTGCGGCCCGTACGGGGCCGGTTGTTCACCGCCGCCTTCGTCGCGATCGTCGCCTCCTGTCTGTCGCTGGTGATCCCCCTCGTCCTCAAGTGGCTGGTGGACGGCCCCGTCGCGGACCGGGACCCCGGGGGCGTGTGGCTCGGAGCCCTGTACCTCCTCCTCCTGGGAATCGCCGAGGCCGTCCTGTTCGGCTACCGCCGCTGGCTGGTGGCCCGCCCGCTGTCCTCCGTGGAGGCCCGGATGCGCGCGGACCTGTTCGCCAGGCTCCAGCGCCTCCCGATCGCCTTCCACGACCGCTGGGCGTCCGGACAGCTGCTCTCGCGCGGCACCACGGACCTGATGCTGGTCCGGATGTTCCTGGCCTTCCCGCTGACGTTCCTCCTGGTCAACGGCGTGACGATCCTCGCCGGTTATGTCCTCCTGCTCGCCCAGGACTGGTCCCTCGGCCTGGTGCTGCTCACCCCCGTCATCCCGCTCGTGATCGTCTCCAACCTGTTCGAGCGGCGGTACGGACGCGCGGCGCGCACCGCGCAGGACCAGGTCGGCGACCTGACGACGGTCGTCGAGGAGAGCGTCCTCGGCATCCGGATCGTGAAGGGCTTCGGCCGGCACCGCAGCCAGGCGAGGGCGTTCCACGAACTCGCCGGACGACTGCGCGGCACGGAACTGGCCAAGGCACGTCTCCTCGCCCTGATCTGGGCGGTCATCACCACCCTGCCGGAACTGGCCATCGGCGCCGCCCTCGTGCTCGGCACGGTCCAGGTCGCCGACGGCGGCCTGTCGGCGGGCACCCTCGTCGCGTTCCTGTCGACGGCCCTCGCCCTGCGCTGGCCGGTCGAGTCGATCGGCTTCCTGCTGGCGATGACCCAGGAGGCGGCGACGGCGACGGAACGCTACTTCGAGGTGATGGACGCGGAGGAGGAGCCGGAGACACCCCGCGGCACTGCCGCCTGGGCCGCCCGGGACGGGGTCCGCTTCGAGAACGTCACCTTCCGCTACCCCGACGCCCCCGATGGAACGGCCCCCGTCCTGGACGGCGTCGACCTGCACATCCGCCCGGGCGAGACCCTGGCCCTGGTCGGCGGCACGGGGTCCGGCAAGACGACGCTCACCGCCCTCGTGCCGCGGCTGCACGAGACGACGGCGGGCCGCATCCTCCTCGACGGCGAGGACATCGCCCTCATGGAGCGGCAGAAGCTCCGCTCCCTCGTCTCCATGGCCTTCGAGGAGCCCACGCTGTTCTCGGCGAGCGTCGGCGACAACGTGCTCATGGGCGCGGAAGGAGCCGGAGACCCGGAACTCCGGCGCGCCCTCGGCGTCGCCCAGGCCGACGGCTTCGTCGACCGGCTCCCGGACGGCACGGCGACCCAGGTCGGCGAGCAGGGCCTCAGCCTGTCGGGCGGCCAGCGCCAGCGCCTCGCCCTGGCCCGCGCGGTCGTCGGCAGGCCCCGCTTCCTGGTCCTGGACGACCCGCTCTCGGCACTCGACGTCCACACGGAGGCCCGGGTCGAGGCGGCCCTGCGCGAGGTCCTCAGGGACACGACGGCCCTGGTCGTGGCGCACCGCCCGTCGACGGTGATGCTCGCCGACCGGGTCGCGCTGCTCTCCGAGGGCCGGATCACGGCCGTGGGCACCCATCAGGAACTGCTGCGCACCAGCACCGAGTACGCCTGGCTGATGTCCGGCGAAGGGACCGAGAACCGATGACGGACACTCCGGCCGACCCCTTCGACCGCGACGACCTCCCGGCCCCCCGGGGAGCGACGGGCGCCCTGCTCCGCTCCCTGCTGGCCGGCCACCGCGCCCGCCTCGTGGTCGCGGCCCTGGTCCTCCTCGTCCGGGAGGCGGCGCTCCAGGCGGGCCCGCTGCTCGTCGCGTACGCCATCGACCGGGGGGTCCCGGCCTTCCGGGCGG
This sequence comes from Streptomyces sp. NPDC096079, assembly GCF_040303145.1. NCBI lineage: Bacteria > Bacillati > Actinomycetota > Actinomycetes > Kitasatosporales > Streptomycetaceae > Streptomyces > Streptomyces sp. NPDC096079. The sequence goes on along the minus strand of NZ_JBEOST010000014.1, from coordinate 192,757 downwards.
GGGACCACGGCCCGGTGATCGCCGTGGCGCTCGGCTACCTCCTCTGCGCGAGCCTCTCGGGCGTCCTGCAGTACGCGTTCGTGCGCGGCGCGGCGCGGATCAACCAGGACGTTCTCCTGGACCTGCGCGGCCGCATCTTCCGGCACGCCCAGCTGCTCAGCGTCGACTTCCACGAGCGGTACACCTCGGGCCGTCTGATCTCCCGCTCGACCACGGACGTGGAGTCCCTGCGGGAGCTGCTCCAGGAGGGCCTGCAGGAACTGATCGGGGTGGCCCTCTCCTTCCTCTCCATCGCGGCGATCCTCCTCTGGCTCGACTGGGGCGTCGGCGCGGTGGCGGTGGCGAGCTTCCTGCCCCTGTACCTCCTCGTGCGCCTCTACCAGCGGCGCGCGGGCAGGGTCTACGCGGAACGCTCCACGGCGATCGCGGGCGTGATCGTGAAGTTCGCGGAGACGATGAACGGCATCCGCCCGGTCCGGGCGTTCCGCCGCGAGCGGGCCAACGACGCGGAGTTCGAGACCCTCAACCACCGCCACGAGCGCAGCAACGGCGACGCCCTCCTGGAGATGGCGCGCTACGTGGTGGGCTCCCGGCTCGTGGCGAACACGGCGGTGGCCGGCATGTGCCTGTGGGGCGCCTACCGGGTGGCGACGGGCACCCTCGCACTCGGCGTCCTGGCGGCGGCGGTGCTCTACATGCGCCGTCTGTACGACCCGATCGACCGCCTCGGCATGTTCCTGAACTCGTACGAGTCGGCGGCGGCGTCCCTCACCAAGATCGCCGGCCTCCTGGCCCAGGAACCGGGGGTCCCGGAGACGAGGACTCCGAAGGAGCTCCCGCCCGGCGGGGCCGGCCGGGAGATCACGTTCACCGGCGTCGGGTTCGCCTACCGCACGGGGGGCGAGGTGCTCCCCGCCTTCGACCTGACGATCCCCGCGGGCCAGACGGTGGCCGTGGTCGGTGCGACGGGCGCGGGCAAGTCGACCCTGGCGAAACTCCTGGCGCGCTTCTACGACCCCACCGAGGGTCAGGTGCGGCTGGACGGCGTGGACCTCCGGGACCTCGCGACGCCCGACCTCCGCCGCAACGTGGTGATGGTCACCCAGGAGGCGTTCCTCTTCTCGGGCACGGTCGCGGACAACATCGCGATCGGCCGCCCGGACGCGACCCGGGCGGAGATCGAGAACGCGGCGAAGGCGATCGGGGCGCACGACTTCATCACCACGCTCCCGGACGGCTACGACACGGACGTCCGCAAGCGCGGCGGCCGGATCTCCGCCGGTCAGCGCCAGCTGGTGGCGTTCGCCCGCGCCCTCCTCGCGGACCCGGCGGTCCTGATCCTGGACGAGGCCACGAGCTCCCTCGACGTCCCGGGCGAGCGGGCGGTGCAGCGGGCGATGGACACGGTCCTGGAGGGCCGTACGGCGGTGGTGATCGCCCACCGCCTGTCCACGGTCGAGGTGGCGGACCGGGTCCTGGTGATGGAGGCGGGCCGGATCGTCGAGGACGGCCGCCCGTCCGCCCTGGTGCAGGGCGAGGGCCACTACGCGGGCCTGCACCAGGCGTGGCGGGAGAGCCTGGTGGGCTGAGGGAGGGGCCCCTCAGCCCCTCAGCCCCTCAGCCCCTCCGCCGCAGCCACAGCGCCGACACCGCCGCGGCCGACAGCATGAGCAGGGCGGCCCCCAGGGCCGCCCCGCCCATGGCGTCGACGAAGGCGCTCCGGGCGGCGTCGACGACCTCGGGCCCGAACCCCAGCGCGCCTCCCAGCGTCTCCCGGGCGACGGCGGGTGCCGAGGAGGGCATGGCCCCGGTGTAGACGGCGGCGCCCACGGCTCCCAGGAGGGCCATCCCGAGGGCCCCGCCCAGCTCGGAGCCGGATTCGAGGACGGCGGCGGCGGCGCCGGCCCGCTCGGGCGGCGCGGCGCCGAGGGCGAGTTCGTTGGCGAGGGTCATCGCGGAGACGAGCCCGGAGGCGTAGACGGCACTGGCCACCAGGACGGCCCAGAACGGCGTGCCGCGTTCGACCGAGGCGAGCCAGGCGAACCCTCCGGCCGCCAGGAGGAACCCGCCGGCCATGACGAACGCCCGGTCGGTGCGCTGGGCGAGCACCGCGGCGACGGGAGCGGCGACCATGACGCCACCGGCGGGGACGAGGCTCCACAGGGCGGCTTCGAGCGGGCTCTGCCCGAGCACGGACTGCAGGTACTGGGTGAGGAAGACGGCGAACCCGACGGTGGCGACCATGGCGAGCAGGTTCGCCAGCAGGGACCCGCCGTACGCGGGGTTCCGCAGGAGCCGCAGGTCGACCATGGGCTCGGGGAGCCGGGCCTGCCGGCGCACGAAGACGACGGCGAGCAGCAGCCCCACGACCACGGCGAGGACGGGCACGGCGTCCCACCCGTCCTTGGCGAGTTCCTTGATCCCGTAGATCAGGGGCAGCAGCGCGCCGAGGGAGAGCCCGGCGCTGAGCACGTCGAACCGCCCGTGCGCGGCTCCCCCCTTGGACTCCCCGAGGAGCAACGGCGCGAGGACGAGCAGCAGCACCATCGCGGGCAGGTTGACGAGGAACACCGATCCCCACCAGAAGTGTTCGAGCAGGGCCCCGCTGACGACGGGTCCGAGGGAGATGCCGGCCGCCATGACGGTGGTCCACAGGGTGACGGCCTTGGCGCGCTGGGCCGGGTCCTGGAAGAGGGTGCGGATCAGGGCGAGGGTGGACGGCATGAGGCAGGCCCCGGCGACGCCGAGGAGCGCGCGGGCCCCGATGAGGACGCCGGGGCTGTGGGCGTAGGCGGCGCCGAGGGACGCGGCGCCGAAGAGGGCGGCGCCGAGGAGCAGGAGTCTGCGGCGCCCGACGCGGTCGCCGAGGGCGCCCATGGTGACGAGGAGTCCGGCGAGGACGAAGCCGTACGTGTCGAGGATCCACAGCTGCTGGATCGCGCCGGGCCGGAGGTCGGCGGCGATGGAGGGGATCGCGAAGTAGAGGACGGAGACGTCCATGGAGACGAGGAGCAGGGGCAGCATGAGGACGCCGAGGGCGGTCCATTCGCGCCGGCCGGCACGGGCGGGTCCTGCGGCCGTCGAGGGGCCTGCGGTGAGTGTCATGCGCTGAGCGAAGCAACGCGGAGGCGTACAGCGCCACGAACGCCCTAGTGCACCGCACCCACCTTCCTCGATTTCCCGAGAAAGCCCAGTTCAAGCCGCGTATACACCGCCCAGGTGCACTAGTACACTCCCCCTCCGTGACGCCGGAGCCGCCCTACCTGACCATCGCCGCCGCGATCCGACGCCGGATCCGGTCCGGGGAGCTGGCCCCGGGCGACCCGGTGCCGTCGACGCGGGCGGTCACGCGCGAGTGGGGCGTGGCGATGGCCACCGCGACGAAGGCGCTCGCGGTGCTGCGCCGGGAGGGCCTGGTCCGGGTGGAGCCGGGCGTGGGCACGCTGGTCGCGGCCCGGAGCGGGGACACGCGGCCGGAACCCCTCACCCGCCGGAGGGTCGTCCGCGCGGCGCTGGAGCTGGCGGACGCGGAGGGCCTGAACGCCCTGACGATGCGCCGGCTCGCGACGGTGCTGGACACCTCGGCGATGGCGCTCTACCGGCATGTGCCGGGCAAGGGCGAGCTGGTGCGGCTGATGGCGGACGAGGCGTGCGGGGAGGTCCCGCTGGGTCCGGTGCCGGCGCACTGGCGGCCGGGTCTGGAGCGGGCGGCCCGCTGGCTGCGCGAGGTGTACGCGCGGCACCGCTGGATGGCGCAGGCGATGGCGTCGTTCACGCGCCCGGTGGCCTCGCCGAACGCGATGGCGTACACGGAGTGGGTGCTCGCGGTGCTGCGGGGGACGCCCATGACGTCGTCGCAGAAGCTGCACACGCATCTGACGCTGTTCGCCTTCGTCCAGGGGCTGGCGCTCGCGGACGACCTGGAGGAGCAGGCGCGGCTCGACACGGGCCTCTCGGGCGACGAGTGGATGGAACAGAACGAGCCACGCTTCGACGCGGCGCAGTCGGGTCGCCCGTACCCCCTCCTCGACGAGGTCACCCGTGACGGAGGCTTCGAGCTGAGCCTGGAGACGCTCTTCGAATTCGGGCTCCAGCGAACGTTGGACGGCATCGCCGCCATGATCGACGAAACGTCCGGTTAACGAACACGGTCATGCGAGCACCGGACGATTTCCGGCCAACTTCCTGACGCGGTCCTGACAGGTCCCCGTCATTCCTGTCACTCTCTCCCCGGTTCTTCGCACCACAGTTCACCGCGTCACCCGGACGAGTTCGGCGTCACAAGTAGGCCCCCGAACCCGTTCGGCGTTGCTCCACAGCTCTCCTTGCACCGCCCGGACGGACTCACCCAAGCCCGCCGGTACCCCCCTCGCATAAGGAGTCTGCGTGAGATCCACGCCCAGCCGTCGCGCCACCGCGACCGGCGCTCTGATCGCCGCCGCTGCCATGCTCACCCTCGGTGTGCAGGCCGGCAGCGCCTCGGCCGACATCGACACCTTCGCGGCCGCCCCCAAGGCGCTGTCCGCCGGCAAGGCCAACCCGGGCAAGCTCCCGGCCGACCTCTCCCCCGCCCAGCGCGCCGCGCTGATCAAGGCGGCGGACGCGGACAAGGCCGCCACGGCCAAGTCCCTCGGGCTCGGCGCCCAGGAGAAGCTGGTCGTCCGCGACGTCGTCCAGGACCGCGACGGCACGACCCACACGCGCTACGAGCGCACCTACGCCGGACTGCCCGTCCTCGGCGGTGACCTGATCGTCGCCGAGTCGAAGGCCGGCGCCACCACCGGCGTCCTCAAGGCGAACCGCGCCGAGCTGAAGAACGTCGACCTCGCCGCCGACGTCGCCCCGGCCGCCGCCGAGAAGCAGGCCCTGGGCCGCGCCGTCGCGGAGGGCTCGAAGAAGGCCGCCGCCGACCGCGCCCCGCGCAAGGTCGTCTGGATGGCCCAGGGCGCCCCCGTCCTCGCGTACGAGACCGTCGTCGGCGGCCTCCAGCACGACGGCACCCCGAACGAGCTGCACGTCGTCACCGACGCGAAGAGCGGCGCGAAGCTCTACGAGTGGCAGGCCGTCGAGAACGGCATCGGCAACACGCAGTACAGCGGCCAGGTGACCCTCGGCACCGCGCCCTCGTACACGCTGACCGACACCGGCCGCGGCAACCACAAGACGTACAACCTCAACGGTGGTTCGTCCGGCACCGGCACGCTGTTCACCAACAGCACGGACACGTGGGGCAACGGCCTGCCCTCCAACAAGGAGACGGCCGGCGCGGACGCGCACTACGGTGCCGCCCTCACCTGGGACTACTACAAGAACGTGCACGGCCGCTCCGGCATCCGCGGTGACGGCGTCGGCGCGTACTCCCGGGTCCACTACGGCAACGCCTACGTCAACGCGTTCTGGCAGGACAGCTGCTTCTGCATGACGTACGGCGACGGCTCGGGCAACAGCAAGCCGCTCACGTCCATCGACGTGGCCGCGCACGAGATGACGCACGGCGTCACCGCCGCGACCGCCAACCTGACCTACAGCGGCGAGTCCGGCGGCCTCAACGAGGCCACCTCGGACATCTTCGCCGCGGCGGTCGAGTTCTACGCCAACAACGCCAACGACAAGGGCGACTACCTCGTCGGCGAGAAGATCGACATCAACGGCGACGGCAGCCCGCTGCGCTACATGGACAAGCCGAGCAAGGACGGCGCGTCCAAGGACTCGTGGTACTCGGGCATCGGCTCCATCGACGTCCACTACTCCTCGGGCCCGGCGAACCACTTCTTCTACCTGCTCTCCGAGGGCAGCGGCGCCAAGGTCGTCAACGGCGTGAGCTACAACTCGCCGACCTCCGACGGCCTGCCGGTCACCGGCATAGGCATCGACAAGGCCCGCCTGATCTGGTTCAAGGCGCTCACCACCAAGTGGAACTCCTCCACCAACTACGCCGGCGCCCGCACCGGCACCGTCGCGGCGGCCACCGAGCTGTACGGCGCGGGCAGCGCCGAGGTCGCGGCCGTCGAGAACGCCTGGGCCGCGATCAACGTCGGCTCCCGCCCCGGCGGCCCCGGCGGCGGCACGGTGTTCACCAACGACGCCGACGTCTCCATCCCGGACAACGGCGCCGCGGTCACCTCGTCGCTGACGGTCTCCGGCGTCACGGGCAACGCGCCCTCGACGCTCAAGGTCGGCGTGGACATCGTCCACACCTACATCGGTGACCTGGTCGTCGACCTCATCGCCCCCGACGGCTCCGTCTACAGCCTGAGCAACCGGGCCGGCGGCAGCGCGGACAACATCAACCAGACCTACACCGTGAACGCCTCCTCCGAGGTCGCCAACGGCGTCTGGAAGCTCCGCGTCCAGGACAAGGCGTCGATCGACACCGGCTACATCAACAGCTTCAAGCTGACCTTCCCGTAAGGCCGGAACGAAGCAACGGGCGCCCGGAGGGAACCTTCCCTCCGGGCGCCCGCGCTTCTGCATACCCTGGACCGCATGATCAGGGTCCTGCTTGCCGACGACGAGACGATGATCAGGGCCGGGGTGCGGGCCATCCTCACCACCGACCCCGGGATCGAGGTGGTGGCCGAGGCCGGCGACGGCCACGAGGCCGTGGAACTCGCCCGCGAACACCGCCCCGACGTGGTCCTCCTCGACATCCGGATGCCCCGGCTCGACGGGCTCGGCGCCGCCGAGGAGCTGCGCGCGGCCGTGCCCGGCACGGCCGTCGTCATGCTCACCACCTTCTCGGAGGACGCCTCCATCGCGCGGGCGCTGGGCAGCGGCGTGAGCGGCTTCCTCCTCAAGTCCGGGGACCCGCGGGAGCTGATCGCCGGGGTCCGGGCGGTGGCCGGGGGCGGCGCCGCGCTGTCCCCCACGGTCGCGCGACGGGTCCTCGACACCCTCGGCGGCGAGCGGTTCACCCGCGCGGCGGAGGCACGGTCCCGCCTGGAGCCCCTCACGGGCCGGGAGCGGGAGGTCGTCGCGCTGCTCGGCGCGGGGCTCTCCAACCAGGAGATCGCCGACCGCATGTACGTCGTCGAGGGCACCGTGAAGGCGCACGTGAGCGCGGTCCTCGGCAGGCTGGGCCTGCGCAACCGGGTGCAGCTGGCGGTCCTGGCGTACGAGGCGGGCCTGGTCCCCGATGCCTGAGCGGGTCCGTGAGCGCCTCCTCGACCTGGGGCTCTGGCTGCTGCTCTGCGTACCCGTCCTGCTGAAGTCGGACCCGAACGACGGCGGCAGCTGGGCCGAGGTCGCGATCGGCGTGGTGGTGCTCGGCGGCTGCGTCGCGGTCGCCCGGCGGTGGCCGCCGGTGCCGATCGCGCTCGTGGTCGCGGTCAGCCTCTCCGCCGACCCGGAGCTGTTCACCGCCTCGTACAGCCCGGCGCTGCTCGCCTTCGGCTATCTCGCGGGACGGCGGGAGGAGCGGACCGCGCGGGCGCTGTGGCTGTTCGGTGCGGTCGCGGCGGCGGGGCTGCTCCTGACGGCGGTCACGAACGCGTCCCTCGGCCAGTGGTTCACGCTGCTGCTCACGCTGGCCCTCGGGGTCGTCGCGCCCTGGCTGATCGGCCGCTACATGCGGCAGTACGACCGGCTGGTGCGCAGCGGCTGGGAGCTGGCCGACCGGATGGAGCGGGAGCAGGCCGCGGTCGCCGACCGGGAGCGGCTGCGGGAGCGGTCCAGGATCGCGGGCGACATGCACGACTCCCTCGGCCACGACCTGGCCCTGATCGCGGTCCGCGCGGGCGCCCTGGAGGTCGATCCGGCGCTGGGCCCCGCGCAGCAGCACGCCGCGGGCGAGCTGCGGCGCGCGGCGGCGGAGGCGACGGCCCGGCTGCGGGACATCATCGGGGTGCTGCGGGAGGACGACGCGGGGCCGCCGACGACGCCGCCCGGGGAGACCGTGGAGGAGCTGACGGCGCGGGCGCGGGCGTCGGGCCTCGACGTCACGCTCTCCCCGGTGCCGGTGCCGACGCTCCCGGGCATGTCGGGCCTGGCCCTGCACCGGGTCGTCCAGGAGGGCCTGACGAACGCGGCGAAGCACGCGCCGGGCGCGGCGGTCTCGGTCGCGGTCGACCAGGACCCCGAGGACGTACGGGTCCGGGTGGTGAGCGGCCCCGGCACGGGCGGCGCGCCGGGGCCCTCCGGCGGCAGCGGTCTGGTCGGGCTCGACGAGCGGGTGCGGCTGGCGGGCGGTGCGCTGGAGCACCGGGTCACCGGGGACGGCGGGTTCCTCCTGGAGGCCGTCCTGCCGAAGGACCCCCCGGCGCCGCTGCCGGCCGCGCCGACCTCGGCGAGGGCGCTGGACCGGGCCCGCCGGGAGGTCCGCAAGGGCCTCGCGCGCGCGATCTGGATCCCGCTCGCGCTCCTCGTCGGGCTCGGGGCGCTGATGGCGGGGGTCGCGCTCTGGACCCAGCACCAGTCGTACCTGGAGCCGGAGGACTACGCCCGGCTGCGGATCGGGCAGTCGCTCACGGAGATCGCCGGGACCACCGACGACTGGCCCGACCGCCCGCTGGACGGCCCGCCGCAGCGCGCACCGGCGCAGCCGCCCGGCATGGACGAGTGCCGGTACTACCGGTCCGAGATGCTGGCCGAGATCCCGGTGTACCGGCTGTGCTTCGTCGACGGGCACCTCGCCGGCAAGGCCGAGGTGCCGTAGCTCAGGGCGTCACCTCAGCAGCACCCCCGCCCCCTCGCCCGTCGTCGCCGACGGCAGCGCCGCGAGGCCGAGTTCGGCCGGGTGGGCGAGCAGCGGGTGGGCGGGCAGCACGCGGACGGTGCAGCCGAAGGAGCCGGTCCGGTCGAGCTCCAGGGTGCCCGCGTAGGGCAGCCGTCCCTCCAGGTCGGGGCCGCCCGCCGGTTTGAGGGTGACGGTCCGGGTGGCGGTGAGGGTGTCGTCGGCGTCGACGCGGCCGGTGACGGCCTGCACCTCGACGTCGTCGGGGCCGAGCGCGCCGAGCGCGACCCGGACGCGGACGACGGGCGTGGCGCCCAGCTCGGCGTCCTCCTCGGCGAGGTCGTCGCCCAGCTCCACGTGGTCCACGGCCACCGCGGGCCAGGCCTCCCGGACGCGGGCCTTCCAGCGGGCGAGGTCCCGTGCCCGGTCAGGGCGGAGGGCCCGGTGGGCGGCGGCCGCGGGGACGTACAGCCGCTCGACGTACTCGCGGACCATCCGGTCGGCGAGGACCTTCGGGCCGAGGTCGGCGAGGGTGCGCCGGACCATGGCCGTCCAGCCGGCCGGCACCCCGTCGGGGCCGCGGTCGTAGAAGCGGGGGGCGACCCGGCGCTCGATCAGTTCGTAGAGGGCGGCGGCCTCCAGGTCGTCGCGGCGGTCCTCGTCGGCGGCGGCCGCGCCGTCGGCGGTGGGGATGGCCCAGCCGAAGTCGGGCCGGAACCACTCGTCCCACCAGCCGTCGAGGACGGAGAGGTTGAGGCAGCCGTTGAGGGCGGCCTTCATGCCGCTGGTGCCGCAGGCCTCCAGGGGGCGCAGGGGGTTGTTCAGCCAGACGTCGCAGCCGGGGTAGAGGCCGCGGGCCATCTCCATGCCGTAGTCGGGCAGGAAGACGATGCGGTGGCGGACACGGGCGTCGTCGGCGAACCGGACGAGTTCCTGCACGAGCCGCTTCCCGCCGTCGTCGGCGGGGTGCGCCTTGCCGGCGACGACGAGCTGCACGGGCCGCTCGGGGTGGAGGAGCAGCGCCCGCAGCCGGTCCTTGTCGCGCAGCATCAGGGTGAGCCGCTTGTACGAGGGGACGCGGCGGGCGAAGCCGATGGTGAGGACGTCGGGGTCGAGGACGGTCTCGGTCCAGCCGAGTTCGGCGGCGGCGGCGCCGCGCTGCCGCCAGGAGGCCCGCAGCCGGTCCCGGACGTCGGCGACGAGCCGTTCGCGCAGGGTGCGGCGCAGCTCCCACAGCTCCCGGTCGCTCGCGTCCGGGGAGAGCCGGCCGACCTCGGGGGCGACCCAGGTGGGGGCGTGGACGCCGTTGGTGATGGAGGTGATGGGGACCTCGTCGGCGTCGAAGCCCGGCCAGAGTCCGGCGAACATGGAGCGGCTGACGGCGCCGTGGAGGGTGGAGACGCCGTTGGCGCGCTGGGCGAGGCGCAGGCCCATGGCGGCCATGTTGAAGACGCCGGTCTCGCCGCCGAGCGGGGTCTCGTCGCCGAGGGCGAGGATCCGGTTGAGGTCGACGCCCGGGAGGGCGCCGTCGTCGCCGAGGTGGCGGGCGACGAGGGCGCGGTCGAAGCGGTCGATGCCGGCCGGGACGGGGGTGTGGGTGGTGAAGACGGTCCCGGCGCGGACGGTCTCCAGGGCGCTGTCGAAGTCGAGCCCCTCGCACTGGAGTTCACGGACGCGTTCGAGTCCGAGGAAGCCGGCGTGGCCCTCGTTGGTGTGGAAGACCTCGGGCGCGGGGTGGCCGGTGAGCCGGGTGTAGGTGCGGACGGCGCGGACGCCGCCGATGCCGAGGAGCATCTCCTGGAGGAGCCGGTGCTCGCTGCCGCCGCCGTAGAGCCGGTCGGTGACGGACCGTTCGCCGGGGGCGTTCTCCTCGACGTCGGAGTCGAGCATGAGGAGCGGGACGCGGCCGACCCGGGCGATCCACAGGTGGGCGTGGAGGCTGCGGCCGCCGGGCAGGGCGAGGGTGATCCGGGCGGGGGTGCCGTCGGACTCGCGGAGCAGGGTGACGGGCAGTTCGCCGGGGTCGAGGACGGGGTACTGCTCCTGCTGCCAGCCGTCCCGGCCGAGGGACTGCCGGAAGTAGCCGTGCCGGTAGAGCAGTCCGACGCCGACGAGGGGGACGCCGAGGTCGCTGGCGGACTTGAGGTGGTCGCCGGCGAGGATGCCGAGGCCGCCGGAGTACTGGGGCAGGGCGGCGGCGACGCCGAACTCGGGCGAGAAGTAGGCGACGGCGGCGGGGGCGTCGTTCGCGCACCCCTGGTACCAGCGGGGTTCCCGCAGATAGCGGTCGAGGTCGTCGGCGGCGGCGCGCAGCCGGGTCAGGAACTCCTCGTCGGCGGCGAGGGCGGCGAGCCGCGGCGCTTCGAGGGCGCCGAGGACCCGGACGGGATCGGCGCCGGCCAGGTTCTCGGGGGCGAGGGACGCGAAGAGCGCCCGGGTGGGCTCGTGCCAGGACCAGCGCAGGTTGTGCGCGAGGTCGGCGAGGGGTCGAAGGGTGTCGGGGAGGACGGGACGCACGGTGAATCGACGGATTGCCTTCACGCTGTCCACCTTCGCAGGCGAGTACGGACCGGAGCGGGCGCACCACGCTGTGTGCCACCAAGACCGTAGGGCACGCCCGCCCGGCGGACCACGGGGCGTCAGGGCGAGGGGACGGCGGCCTCGTACGGGGAGCCCCGGTTGACGGTGGCCGGGTCGAAGGCCCCGGTGGCGGCGTACCGGCCGGCGATGGCGGCGAGCTCCTCGGCGGGGATGACCTGGTGGATGTCGGTGAAGCCCTGGGGGGCGCGCGCGTGGGCGAGGTCGATGACGACCTCGGGGCCGAGCTGCCGGTTGGCGCGCTGGAGGGCGGTCATGGCGGGGCGGCGCTCCCGCTCGTAGGCGGCGAGGCCCTCGGCGGGGTCGGGGTGGCGGGCGAGGGCGTGGGCGAGCGCGCGGGCGTCGACGATGGACTGGGTGGCCCCGTTGGAGCCGATGGGGTACATGGCGTGGGCGGCGTCGCCGATGAGGGTGGTGCGGCCGTGGGTCCACCGGTCGAGGGGGTCGCGGTCGACCATCGGGTACTCGTGGGCGGTGTCGGCGGCGCGCAGCACGTCGGGGACGCTGACGCCGTCGAACTCCCAGCCCTCGTAGTACGGGAGGAAGCCCTCGACGGGGACGGCGCGGTTCCAGTCGCCGGGCGGGCCCTCCCCGCAGGCGGGGCGGGGGGTGTCGGCGGGGCGTGCGAGCGCCCAGTTGACGAGGACCTCGCGGCCGGGTCCGGTGGGCCGTCCCATGGGGTAGACGACGGCCTTCTGCCGGTCGTCGCCGGCGATGAACATGAAGGAGCCGACGGCCCGCGCGGGCATCCGGGACACGCCCCGCCACACGAGCATCCCGTTCCACGGGGGGCCGCCCTCGGCCGGGTTCAGCGCGGCGCGGACGGCGGAGCGGACGCCGTCGGCGCCGACGAGGACGTCGGGTTCGAGGGAGGCCCGGCCCTTGACGGCGCCTTCCCGGTGTTCGAGGAGGAGCCGGGGCCGGCCGTCCGGGAGCGGTTCGACGCCGGTGACCTTGACGCCGGTGACGAGGGCGGCGGTCCCGAGCCGGGCGCGGACGGCGCCGGCCAGGACCTGCTGGAGGTGGCCGCGGTGGACGGACAGCTGGGGCCAGCGGTAGCCGGCTGCGAGGCCGCGGGGTTCGCGGGATATCAGGCCGCCGGAGCGGTGGTAGTAGCGCAGTTCGCGGGTGCGCAGGGCGCCGGCCTCCAGGGCGTCGAGCAGGCCGAGGGCGTCGAGCTCGCGGACGGCGTTCGGCATCAGGTTGAGTCCGGCGCCGACGGGGCGGACGGCCGCGGCCGCCTCGACGACCGTCACCCGTTCGAAGCCGGCGGCGTGGAGGGCGAGGGCGGCGGTGAGTCCGGCGATGCCGCCGCCGGCGATCACGATGTGCGGGCTGTGTCCGTAAGGGGGGCCGTACGGGGGGTGGGGGGACATCTCGACTGCTCCTTCGCGCCGGTGGGGCCTGTCTACGCGGCCGGAGGGCCGACGGGAGCCCCGGCGGGACGGCGCTGCGCGGTCGCGCGGCGCACCATGGTCTCGTTCTCCCTGGTCAGGTCCAGGATGGAGCGCAGCAGCGCGACGGGGGCCCCGCCGCTGCCCTCCTCGTACAGGCGGAGGTCGTCGCTGTACGCCTTGCGGGCGATGCCGAGGTGCCGGGCCCGGAAGGTCTTCAGCAGGCGCAGGACGCGGCCGAGGGCCTCCGCCGAGTCGGTGAGCGCGGGCGGCAGCCGGTCGGCGCCCTCCCAGCTGACGGCCGCGGACAGTTTGCCGACGGCGGAGATCCCGCCGCGGTGCCGGGCGTGGAAGGCGCGCCAGGACGGCAGGGCGTACGGGAGGGATTCGGCGAGGAAGGCGTCGTAGGCGGGGTCGGAGCGGTCGCACTGCCACAGGGTCAGGTCGACGAGCCAGAGCGGGACCTGTGCGGCGGCCGGGCCGAGGTAGTCACGGCCGTCGATGTCGATCTCCTCGAAGTACGGGCGGAGGGTGACGGCGAAGTAGGCGGGCGGGACCCGGGCGACGGTGAGGTCGATGGACTCCACCATGGTGCGCACATGGCCGGCGATGCGGTGGAGGGCGGCGGCGAATCCGGGGTCGTACGGTTCGAGGCGGGCGACGCGGGCGCAGTCGTCGAGGGCGGCGACGAGTCCGGGGAAGACCATGCGGACCGCGTCCTGGAGGAGGGCCTCGGTGGGGTGGCCGGTGTAGGTGCGCCGGCGGGGGCCCTTGGGGTTCCAGCTCGTGTAGTGGTGGACGGTGTCCCGGGGGATCATGTCGGTGCGGCGGCCGAGGAGTTCGAGGACGGGCAGCGCCTCGGGGACGGCGGCCAGCGGCTGCACGCCGTGGCGTTTGAGGGAACCGAGGAGGATGCCGAGGTCCCGCATCGCGGCGAGGGCGCCGCCGACGTTCCAGTGCGCGGCGCGGTCGAGGTCGGGGACGAGCGCGCGCAGGGCGACGGTCAGGGCCGCTGCGTCGGCCCGCGCGTTCATCGCGGGCACCGCGGCGAGCAGGGCGTCGGCGCCCAGCGGGTCGGCGGCTCGTATCTCCTCGGTCGTGTGACGCGGGTCGCCGAGCAAGGCGGGCTCCTCTTCATCCGGGGCTGGTCGTGGGCGTCGCGGTGCGGCTCCGGTCAGTACGGATCGGGCACGCGGTCGTCCGGTGCCGCGGCCCGCTCGGGGAGGTGGAGGCGCAGGGAGAGCAGCGCGGCGAGGGCGGCGAGGACGGCGCCGGTGAGCAGGGCGGCGCGGAAGCCGGCGGTCTCGGCGGCGGCCCGGGCGGCGGCACCGGCCCCGGTGGTGTCTCCGGTACGGGTGGTGGCGACGGCGACGAGGACGGCGAGGCCGAGGACGGAGCCGAACTGCTGGCTGGTGTTGACGAGTCCGGAGGCGAGGCCGGTCTCCTCGGGCGTGGCCTCGGCCGTGGCGGCCACGTTGGTGGTGACCATGACGAGGGGCAGGGCGGCGCCGAGGAGGAGGCTGGGGGCGAGGACGGTGCGCGCGAAGCCGCCGTCGGGGGTGAGGGCGAGGGCCAGCCAGAGGGTCCCGGCGCAGAGCAGGACGAAGCCGAGGGTCATGGTCCGGTGCAGTCCGACGCGGAAGATGATCCGGCCGGTCTGCGGGGCGACGGCGACGACGACGAGGGACAGCGGCAGCAGGCCGAGGCCGCCGCCCAGGGGCGCGTACCCGAGGACGCTCTGGAGGTAGAGGCTGACCAGGAAGAACATCGGGAACAGCGTGGTCTGGGCGAGCCCGGCGAGGACGTTGGACAGGCGGAGCGCGGGCCGGCCGAGGACGGCGGGCGGGACGAGCGGTGCGGCGGCCCGGGTCTCGACGGCGGCGAAGGCGAGCAGCAGTGCCAGGCCGGCTCCCGCGGCGCTCAGGGTGCGGGCGGAGAGCCATCCCGCCTCGGCGCCGCCGACGAGGGCGTAGGCGACGAGGCCGAGGCCGGCGGTGGCGGTGAGCGCCCCGGTCAGGTCGAAGCCGCCGCGGAGGGCCGCGCCGGTGCGGGGGGCGAGGACGCGGACTGCGAGGACGGCGAGGACGGCGGCGAGGAGCACGTTCAGCCAGAACGTGGCGCGCCAGCCGAGGAGGTCGGTGAGGACGCCGCCGAGGACCGTGCCGAGGACGCCGCCGAGGCCTCCCATGGCGGCGAAGGCGCCGAGGGCCTTGTGCCGGGCGGGGCCGTCGGGGAAGAGCAGGAGCAGCAGGGCGAAGGCGGCGGCCGCGGCGAGCGCGGCGCCGACGCCCTGGGCGGCGCGGGCCGCGACGAGGGTGTCGGCGCCGGGCGCGAGACCACCGGCGGCGGAGGCGACGGCGAGCAGGCCGAGGCCGCCGAGGAAGACCCGCCGGTGGCCGAGGAGGTCGGCGACGCGTCCGCCGAGGAGGAGCAGTCCGCCGAAGGTGATGAGGTAGGCGTTGGCGACCCAGGAGAGGCCGTCGGCGCCGGTGCCGAGGTCCTCGCCGACGGAGGGCAGCGCGACGTTGACGATCGCGGTGTCCATGATCAGCAGGAGTTGGGTGGAGGCGAGCAGGGCGAGCGCGCCGCGTCGCGGGCCCGGTGGTGGCGGCGCCGTCGTCACCGGTTCGTCCCCAGGCCGTAGCCGTCGAGGCAGGCCTGGGCGAGGCTCTCGCACTCCTCCGCCGAGCCGGCCCAGGTCTGCATGGTCAGGTAGACGTGCGGGGCGCCGTGGTAGAAGCGCTCGTACTGCTCGTGCCGGCCGGCGAACTCCGAACCGAGGGCGTCCCAGACGAGTTTGAGGAGCTTCACGCGGTCCTCCGCGGGGTGGCCGGGGGACGCGAAGTAGCGGCGGACCAGCGGGCCCAGTTCGGGGTGGAGGAGGTCGCGGCCGCTCGCGGGGAGCTGGACGAGGGCGCCGCCGGCGAGGAGCTTGATGTCCTGGACGGCCCGCGGGTAGAGCTCGCCGGCCATGATCCGCTGGGCGAAGGAGATGTCCTGCCCGGGGCGGACGCCGCCGCGCCCGCCGTCGACCTGCTCGTACGAGGCTTCGGCGGCGAGGACGAAGGCCTTGGCCTGGGCGACCATGCCGAGGAGCCGGCCGAGCGCCTGGGTGACGGGCGGCAGCTTCTCGGTGCCGTTCGCGCGGGTGAGGAGGAGCGCGAGGCCGGTGAGGAACTCCAGCTTGGTCCAGAACCGCGTCGCGGCCTGGTGGACGAAGTTCAGGTAGGCGGGGGTCTGCCACCAGATCGCGCCGGTGGTGGCCGGGTCCCGGTAGGTGAGGACCCGTTCCCAGGGGACGAAGACGTCCTCGCAGACGAGCATCGCGTCGTTCTCGTCGTAGCGGGA
The DNA here is from genome assembly GCF_040303145.1 of Streptomyces sp. NPDC096079. Lineage (NCBI taxonomy): Bacteria > Bacillati > Actinomycetota > Actinomycetes > Kitasatosporales > Streptomycetaceae > Streptomyces > Streptomyces sp. NPDC096079. Next base: position 176,746 of record NZ_JBEOST010000014.1, on the reverse strand, counting down.
GGAGAGCGGGTGGTCGAAGACGGAGCGGGCGCGTTCCTCGTAGGAGGTGCGGGAGATCAGCCGGAGGCCGGGGGTGTCGAGGCGCACGGAGAAGGTGACGGCGTGCCCGGTGTCGTCGGCGGCGAGCGGCTCGATGGTGCCGACGAGGAGTTCGTCGGCGAAGACGGCGCCGGTGCCGATGGTCTTGGCGCCGCGGACGACGATCCCTCCGTCGCGTTCCCCGACGACCCTGAGGGCGAGGTCGTCCTCTCCGGGGCCGGACGCCGGGTTGCCGAGGGTGAACGCGACGTGCAGGTCGCCCTCGGCGAGCCGGCGGTGGAAGGCGAGGGCGTGGCCGGCGCCGTCGAAGGTCCCGCCGGTGAAGACGGCGGGCGCGGCGGCGAATCCGGCCGCGCCGGCGGCCATGTAGTCGGGCGTGCGGCCGAGGAAGCCGTAGCTCGCCCGGGCGGTGGTGCGGAAGGCGCGGCGGCGGGCGACGAGGTCCTCGTAGGAGCGGGGCACCGCACCGGCGCGGCGGATCCCGCCCCGGACGAGGACGGGGCGGTGCACGGGGTCGTCGGCGAGGTCGTACAGGCCGGCGAAGGAGGCCGCGGAGGCCCGGAAGGCGGGGTGGGCCGTGACGTCCTTGACCCGCTCCCCGTCGAGCCAGACCTCGCGCCCGTCGCGCAGTCCCTCCAGATACTCCTGCCCGGACCTCGTCACCGGTGTGTCGCCTCTCCTCGGGTGCCACGGCTCTGCCGGTCCCGAGCCTGTCCGGGGCGCCCCGGCCGGACAATGAACGTCCGTCCAGGGGTCCTTAAGATCCGTCCAGGGGCTCCCGAAGATGTCAGGTCGGCCGGATCAGGCGGCTCTGACCTCCCCGGCGCGGTACTCGCCGGGGGTCACCCCGAACCACTTGCGGAAGGCGAGGTGGAAGCCGACGGCGCTGCGGTAGCCGACGCGGGCGGGGAGCGCCGACTGCGGCAGGGAGGTCTCGGTGAGGAGCCGGCCGGCCTCCTGCATGCGGCGGCCGGCGAGGTAGCGGGCCGGGGAGTCGCCGACGAGGTCACGGAAGGCGGCGGTGAACGCCGAGCGGGACATGCCGACCTCGCGGGCGAGGGTGTCGATGGTCCACGGTTCGGCGAAGCGGGTCGCCATCATGATGACGGCGCGGCTGATCCCGGGGTGGCGGAGCAGCGGCAGTGAGGCCGGGTTCCCGGCGAGTTCGCGGAGCAGCGGGCGGAGCGCCAGGACCAGCGCCATCTCGAAGGCGCGGAGGGTGATGAGGCGGTCGCCGGGGCCGACGGGCCGGTCGGGGGCGGCGAGCAGCCGGAGGGTGTCGCGGAGCAGCGGTTCCCGGTCGACCTGGGGGCCGTCGAGGACGAGGGCCCAGGGCAGGGAGGTGTAGAGGCCGGTGGCGGCGCTCGCGTCGTAGTGGAGCCCGGCGCACAGCAGGCGGCTCTCGGGGCCGCTGCCGTCGATGACGATCTCGCCGGAGGTGCCGGGCTGCCGTTCGGGCAGGACGGCCTTGAGCGGGACGCCCTGGCGTTCGGGCCGGTCGGAGAGGCGGTGTGCGGCGCCGGTGGGGAAGACGACGAGGTCGCCGGCGTGCAGTTCGAGGGGTGCCTCGTCGTCGGTGGTGATCCAGCAGTCGCCCTCGACGACGTAGTGGAGGACGGCGCAGCTGCGTTCGGCGTCTCCCTCGATGGCCCAGGGGGCGCGGACGTGCCAGCGGCTGTCGAAGACGCCGGTGAGCCGGAGGGGTTTGAGGAGTTCGCTCAGCAGGTCCTCGTGCTCGCCCTCGCGAGGAGGGTCGAGGGGGTCGTGCTGGTCGTGACGGTCGGTTCCCACGGTTTCCATGGACGATCCTTCAACTTCCGCCCCGGTTTGTTAATTGAACGGCCGAAGCCGCCGCGGCGAGCCTGGAGGGACGCAGACACGGCAGCGGTGACAGCCTATCGAAGGGCCTTGGACACACATGGACAGTGAGATTCCGATGCGGGTGGCGGTCGTGGGCGCGACCGGCTTCCAGGGCGGTGCGGTGGCCCGCCTGCTCGCCGAGCGCCACCACCGGGTGCGGACCCTGACCCGGCGGGCGGAGGCGGACCGGCCGCCGCTGCCGGGGGCCTTCTTCCTCTCCGGGGACCTGGGGGTCCCGGGCGATGTGCGGCGGCTCTTCGCGGGGACCACGCACGCGTTCGTCACGATGCCGCTGGTGTACGACGAGACGCGGGTGGAGGCGTACGCGCGGAACATCGCGGAGGCCGCCCTGGCGACGGGCACGGAACGTCTGGTGTTCAACGCCAACACCCGGCTCCCGCTGGGCCCGACGGACGTCGCGGCCTTCGAGACGCGGCGGCTCGCGGAGCGGGTGCTGCGGGACAGCGGGGTGCCGCTGGTGGTGCTCAGGCCACCGGTGTACCTGGACAACCTGTTCTCGCCGTGGAACGGACCGGACCTGGTCGACGACGGCGTCCTCGCCTATCCGCTGCCGGAGTCCGCGCGGACGGCGTGGCTGTCGCACCGGGGCCTGGCGGAGGCGGCGCTGGCGGCGCTGGCCGGGGAGGGCCTGGAGGGCAGGACCTTCGACATCGGCGGCGACCGCGCCCTGACGGGCCGGGAGCTCGCGGCGGCGTTCGGGCGGGGTCTCGGCCGGGCGGTGCGGTACGAGGAGCTGGATCCGGCCGTCTTCGAGCGGGGCCTGGCGCGGCTGCTCGGCCCGGAGTCGGCGGCCGGGGTCGCGGGGATCTACCACTTCATGGCGAGCGGCGCGGATCCGCTGCTGATGGCCGACGACGACGGGGTGTCCTCGGAGGTCCTGGGCCTGGAACCGGCCCCGGTGGAGGAGTGGGTGGCCCGCCAGCCCTGGCAGGTGTGGGCGACGGAGGCGGAGGAACCGGACGCCTCGCCGCGCGCCTGACGCCACGTGCGCATCGAGCCCCGCCCCACAAAGGCGGGGCTCGATTGTTGTCCGGGTCGGGTGCTTGCCGAGGGGGCTACGCCCGAGTAGTTAACAAAGCGCCGGATTGCCCACCCGAGAACCGTGGGAAGGCTCCTCCGGTACACCCCCGAACCCGTCCCCTCGTGACCCTTGTTCCTCTCTGTTCATCCCTGTGGACCCGCCATCCGAGTGAACGCGGACAGGAGCCGTCATGCCCGCAACCCGCCGGCCGTCGACGGAGCTAGAAAGAGCGCACCACCACCCGCACCCCCGTAACCCGTCAGGTGATGCCGTGAATCCGCTCATGGGACGCATTCCCGTACTGGACGTCCGCCCGCTGGTCGACTGTGGCCGGCGCCCCGCGAAGGCGGTGGCCGGAGAGACCTTCGAGGTGACGGCGACCGTCTTCCGCGAGGGACACGACGCGGTCGCCGCCAATGTCGTGCTGCGCGGCCCCTCCGGCCGCCCCGGCCCCTGGACCCCGATGCGCGAACTGGCCCCGGGCACCGACCGCTGGGGTGCCGAGGTCACCCCGGACGCGGAGGGCCCGTGGACGTACACCGTCGAGGCGTGGAGCGACCCGGTGGCCACCTGGCGGCACGCGGCGAGGATCAAGATCCCGGCCGGGATCGACTCCGAACTGGTCCTCGCCGAGGGCGCCGCGCTGCACGAGCGGGCCGCGAAGGGCGTCCCGAAGAAGGGCGGCGGCCGGGAGGCCGTGCTCGCGGCGGCGGACGCGCTGCGCGACGTGACCCGTCCGGCGGCCGTGCGGCTCGCCGCGGCCCTCGCCCCGCGGGTCGTCGAGGCCCTGGACCGCCACCCGCTGCGCGAACTGCTCTCCGCCTCGCCCGCGTTGCCGCTCCAGGTGGAGCGCGAGCGGGCGCTGTACGGCTCGTGGTACGAGTTCTTCCCGCGCTCGGAGGGCGTGCGGAAGGTGAAGGGCCGCACGGTCCCGGGGAACTTCCGCACCGCGGCCGAACGGCTCCCCGCGATCGCGGCGATGGGCTTCGACGTCGTCTACCTGCCGCCGGTGCATCCGATCGGCGAGACCCACCGCAAGGGGCCGAACAACTCCCTGTCGGCGTCGCCGCAGGACGTCGGCGTGCCGTGGGCGATCGGCTCGCCGGAGGGCGGGCACGACGCGCTCCACCCGGACCTGGGCACCTTCGAGGACTTCGACGCCTTCGTGGCGCGGGCCCGCGAGCTGCGGCTGGAGATCGCCCTGGACTTCGCGCTGCAGTGCTCCCCCGACCACCCGTGGGTGGAGAAGCACCCGGAGTGGTTCCACCACCGGCCGGACGGTTCGATCGCGTACGCGGAGAACCCGCCGAAGAAGTACCAGGACATCTATCCGATCGCGTTCGACGCCGACATGGACGGGATCGTCGCCGAGACCGTGCGGGTGCTGAGGCACTGGATGGACCACGGCATCCGGATCTTCCGCGTGGACAACCCGCACACCAAGCCGGTGGTGTTCTGGGAGCGGGTGATCGGCGAGGTCAACCGGGCGGACCCGGACGTGATCTTCCTGGCGGAGGCGTTCACCCGGCCGGCGATGATGCGGACGCTCGGCGCGATCGGCTTCCAGCAGTCGTACACGTACTTCACCTGGCGCAACACCAAGGAGGAGCTGACGGAGTACCTCACCGAGCTGTCCGGGGAGACCGCCGCGCAGATGCGGCCGAACCTCTTCGTGAACACCCCCGACATCCTGCACGCCTACCTCCAGGAGGGCGGCCGGCCCGCGTTCGAGGCGCGGGCGGTGCTCGCGGCGACGCTGTCGCCTTCCTGGGGCGTGTACGCCGGGTACGAACTGTGCGAGAACACCGCGCTGCGGGACGGCAGCGAGGAGTACCTGGACTCGGAGAAGTACGAACTGAGGCCGAGGGACTGGGAGTCGGCGGAGCGCGCGGGGACGACGATCACCCCGCTGATCACCGCCCTGAACCGGATCAGGCGCCGCAACCCGGCCCTCCGCCGGCTGCGGAACCTGTCCTTCCATGACACCGGCAACCCGCAGGTGATCGCGTACAGCAAGCGCTCGGGTTCGAACACCGTTCTGGTGGTCGTCAACCTCGACCCGCACCACACCCAGGAGGCTTCACTCTCGTTGGACATGCCGGAACTCGGCCTCGACTGGCACGAGACCGTGCCGGTGCGCGACGAGCTCACCGGCGAGACCTATCACTGGGGCAGGAACGCCTACGTGCGCCTGGAACCGGGTGTCACGCCCGCGCACGTGCTCGTCCTGCGACCGTCCCCGCAGACCGGAGGGTCACCCACCTCATGACTGTCAACGAGCCCGTCCCCGACACCTTCGAGGACACCCCCGCCAAGGACCGCGATCCCGACTGGTTCAAGCGGGCCGTGTTCTACGAGGTCCTCGTCCGCTCCTTCCAGGACAGCAACGGCGACGGCGTCGGCGACCTGAAGGGCATCACGTCCAAGCTGGACTACCTCCAGTGGCTGGGCGTCGACTGCCTCTGGCTGCCGCCGTTCTTCAAGTCCCCGCTGCGGGACGGCGGCTACGACGTCGCCGACTACACCTCGGTGCTCCCCGAGTTCGGCGACCTGGCCGACTTCGTGGAGTTCGTCGACGCGGCCCACCAGCGCGGCATGCGCGTGGTCATCGACTTCGTCATGAACCACACCAGCGACCAGCACCCGTGGTTCCAGGAGTCGCGGCGCGACCCGGAGGGACCGTACGGCGACTACTACGTCTGGGCGGACGACGACAAGCAGTACGCGGACGCCCGGATCATCTTCGTCGACACCGAGTCCTCCAACTGGACCTTCGACCCGGTCCGCAAGCAGTACTACTGGCACCGCTTCTTCTCGCACCAGCCCGACCTCAACTACGAGAACCCGGCGGTGCAGGAGGAGATCCTCTCCGCGCTGAAGTTCTGGCTCGACCTGGGCATCGACGGCTTCCGCCTCGACGCGGTGCCGTACCTGTACCAGCAGGAGGGCACCAACTGCGAGAACCTGCCCGCCACCCACGCCTTCCTCAAGCGGGTGCGCAAGGAGATCGACGACCACTATCCGGACACGGTGCTGCTCGCCGAGGCCAACCAGTGGCCCGAGGACGTCGTCGACTACTTCGGGGACTTCCGCTCCGGCGGCGACGAGTGCCACATGGCCTTCCACTTCCCGGTCATGCCGCGCATCTTCATGGCCGTCCGGCGCGAGTCCCGCTACCCGGTCTCCGAGATCCTGGCGAAGACCCCGGAGATCCCCTCCGGCTGCCAGTGGGGCATCTTCCTGCGCAACCACGACGAGCTGACGCTCGAGATGGTCACGGACGAAGAGCGCGACTACATGTACGCCGAGTACGCCAAGGACCCGCGCATGCGGGCCAACATCGGCATCCGCCGGCGGCTCGCCCCGCTCCTCGACAACGACCGCAACCAGATGGAGCTGTTCACCGCGCTGCTCTTCTCGCTGCCCGGCTCGCCGGTGCTCTACTACGGCGACGAGATCGGCATGGGCGACAACATCTGGCTCGGCGACCGCGACGGGGTGCGCACCCCCATGCAGTGGACCCCCGACCGGAACGCGGGCTTCTCCTCCTGCGACCCGGGACGGCTCTATCTGCCGACCATCATGGACCCGGTCCACGGCTACCAGGTGACGAACGTCGAGGCGGGCATGGCGTCCCCCTCCTCGCTCCTCCACTGGACGAAGCGGATGATCGAGATCCGTAAGCAGAACCGGGCCTTCGGGACGGGGACGTACACGGAACTCCCCGCCTCCAACCCGGCGGTGCTCGCCTTCCTCCGGGAGGACGGCGACGACCTGGTCCTCTGCGTGAACAACTTCTCGCGGTTCGCGCAGCCGACCGAGCTCGACCTGCGCCGCTTCGACGGCACCCGGCCCGTGGAGCTGATCGGCGGGGTGCGGTTCCCGGCCATCGGCCAGCTGCCCTACCTCCTGACCCTTGCGGGGCACGGCTTCTACTGGTTCCGTCTCAAGAAGGCCTGAGCGACACCGAGTTCGACATTCGTCCCGGGTGGGCCGGTTTCCCCCGTCCCACCCTGGGCACTGTGAACGACACACGATTCAGGTCCATACGGGTTCACTCGCCCGACCCGTACGGATCTTCCCTTTCCGACACGTCCCGCACATCCGGACAGCCACAGCCGCAATCCGGGACACTCTGCGCATTTGAACGCTTACGAAAGCCACGTGCGCACCCCGGGGAAAGGACGCGATGCCATGCCGGAGACCGCATCCACCACCCGGGCCCCGGACGCCCTCCTTCCGTCCCTCACCCCCCTGCTCCACGAATGGCTGCCACGGCAGCGCTGGTTCGCGGGCAAGGGCCGCCGGGTCACCGGATTCACGCTGGACGCGGCCACCGAGCTGCTGCCCCTGGACGGCGCGGGACCCGGCCTCCTCCATCTGCTCCTACGGGTCGAACAGCCCGGCCGTCCGGCCGGGACGCCCGCCGACTGCTACCAACTGCTCCTGGGCGTGAGGAGCCAGCTCCCGCCCCGCCTCGCCCCCGCCCTCATCGGACGGATCCGGCAGGGGCCGCTCGCCGGACGGGCGGTGTACGAGGGCCTGCGCGACCCGCGCCTCGCGGGGCTCCTGTACGAGCGCCTGCGCGCCCCGGGCCGCACGGGACCGCTGCGGTTCCATGCCACCGCGCCCCTGCCACCGGCCCTGGCGCCCCGCATGCTCGACGCCGAACAGTCCAACTCCTCACTGGTCTTCGGAGATTCGTTCATCCTGAAGATCTTCCGCCGGGTCAGCCCCGGGGCGAACCCCGACCTGGAACTGCCGCTCGCCCTCGCCGGCGCCGGCTGCGCCCGGGTCCCCGCCCCCGTGGCCTGGTTCGAGTCCGGGGCCTCCACCCTCGGCGTCCTCCAGCCCTACCTCCGCGGCTCCCGGGACGGCTGGCGGCTCGCCCTCGACGCGCTGGCCGACGGGCGGGAGTTCACGACCGAGGCGCGGGCCCTCGGCCGCGCGACCGCCGAGGTCCACCTGGCGCTGGCCTCGGCCCTCCCCACGCGGCGCCTGGCCCGCGCGGAGACCGAGCAGCTGGCGGCGGCGATGGACCGACGGCTGCACACGGCCGCCCAGGCCGTACCCGCGCTCCTGCCCCACGTCCCCGGCCTCCGCGCCGTGTTCGCGGCGGCGAGCGGCGGCGCCGAGGTCCAGCGCATCCACGGGGACCTCCACCTCGGGCAGACCCTGCGCGGCTCCGACGGCGCCTGGGCCGTCATCGACTTCGAAGGCGAACCGGCCAAGCCGCTGGACGAGCGGCGCAGCCCGCAGCCCACCGTCCGCGACGTCGCCGGAATGCTGCGCTCCTTCGACTACGCCGCCCGCACGCACCGGCCGTGGAACGCCGCCTGGGCCGCGCGCTGCCGGGCGGCCTACTGCACGGGCTACGCGGAGGCGGCGGGCGTCGACCCACGGGCGGACCCGGCGCTGCTCCGCGCGTACGAGACGGACAAGGCGGTGTACGAGGTCGTGTACGAGGCCCGCCACCGCCCGGACTGGCTCCCGGTCCCGATGTCGGCGATCGAACGCCTGGCCGCGCCGTGACCGTCCCGCCACGCCCGTGGTGGGCATGCGTTCCGCCAGGGGCCGCCCGCCCGCCCGGGCGCGGCGGCACCGCCCGCCACGGCCCCCTCCCCCACCGAACGGGCCCCGTTCGGCCGAGTTTCCCCACCCCCCGCGCCACCGTTGCGCATGCGTACCCCCCGTACCCCCCAGGAGGCACCCCCGTGACCCCCCGACCCGCAGGCAAGACGGCCGGCAAGACGCCCCGAAAGGCGCCCCCGCTCGACCCCGGCGACCGGGCCCGGCTGCTGGCCGGGGAGCATCACGACCCGCACGGCGTGCTCGGCGCGCACCCGGTCAGGGGCGGGGTCGTCATCAGGGCGCTGCGCCCGTGGGCGCAGGAGGTCGCCGTCGTCGTCAAGGGCAGGCGCCTGGCGATGGACGACGACGGCGACGGCCTCTTCTCGGTGTTCGTCCCGCTCCTGCGGAAGGTCCCGGCGTACGAGCTGCGGGTGCGGTACGACGGCGACGAGACGCCCGTGCAGGACCCGTACCGCTTCCTGCCCTCGCTCGGCGACCTCGACCTGCATCTGATCGGCGAGGGCCGGCACGAGGAGCTGTGGACGGCGCTCGGCGCGCACCCGACGACCCACGGAGGCGTCGACGGGACCCGGTTCGCCGTGTGGGCGCCGAACGCGCGCGGCGTGCGGGTCACGGGTGACTTCACGCACTGGGACGGCACGGCGCTGCCGATGCGCTCGCTGGGCTCGGCGGGCGTGTGGGAGCTGTTCGTGCCGGGGATCGGCGAGGGCGCCGTCTACAAGTTCGACATCGCGCGGCCCGACGGCTCGCACACCGTCCGCGCGGACCCGATGGCCCGCCGTACGGAGTGCCCTCCGAACACCGCGTCGATCGTGACCGCCTCGCACCACGTGTGGGACGACGCGGAGTGGATGGAGCGGCGCGGGGCGCGTCCGCCGCACGAGGCGCCGATCTCCGTCTACGAGGTGCACCTGCCGTCCTGGCGGCCGGGGCTGACCTATCGGGAGCTCGCCGAGCAGCTGCCCGGGTACGTGCGTGATCTCGGTTTCACGCACGTGGAGTTCATGCCGGTCACCGAGCATCCCTTCGGGGGTTCCTGGGGCTATCAGGTCACGGGGTTCTACGCGCCGACGGCCCGCATGGGCACGCCGGACGACTTCCGGTTCCTCGTCGACGCGCTGCACCGGGCGGGGATCGGGGTGCTGATGGACTGGGTTCCGGCGCACTTCCCGAAGGACGACTGGGCGCTGGCGGAGTTCGACGGGCGTCCGCTGTACGAGCACGAGGACCCGCGCCGTTCGCACCATCCGGACTGGGGGACCCTGGAGTTCGACTACGGCCGCAAGGAGGTGCGGAACTTCCTCGTCGCCAACGCCGTGTACTGGTGCCAGGAGTTCCACGTGGACGGTCTCCGGGTGGACGCGGTGGCGTCGATGCTCTACCTCGACTACTCGCGGGAGCACGGCGAGTGGCTGCCGAACGAGTTCGGAGGCAGGGAGAACCTGGACGCGGTGCGCTTCCTCCAGGAGATGAACGCCACGGTCTACCGCCGCTGCCCCGGCGTCGTCACCTTCGCCGAGGAGTCGACGGCCTGGGACGGGGTGACGCGGGCGACGGACCAGGTGGGTCCGGGCGGCCACGGCGGTCTCGGCTTCGGCATGAAGTGGAACATGGGCTGGATGCACGACTCCCTGGAGTACGTGCAGAAGGAGCCGGTGCACCGCAAGTACCACCACCACGAGATGACGTTCTCGATGGTGTACGCGTACAGCGAGAACTACATCCTGCCGATCTCGCACGACGAGGTCGTGCACGGCAAGCGGTCGCTGGTCTCGAAGATGCCGGGCGACTGGTGGCAGCAGCGCGCCAACCACCGCGCGTATCTGGGCTTCATGTGGGCCCATCCCGGCAAGCAGCTGCTCTACATGGGGCAGGAGTTCGCGCAGGGCGCGGAGTGGTCGGCGGACCACGGCCCCGACTGGTGGCTGCTGGATCCGGCGTACGGGGCGGAGGCGGACCACCGGGGGGTCCGGGATCTGGTCCGCGACCTGAACACGGTGTACGCGGCGACGCCCTCGCTGTGGGAGAGGGACACCGCTCCCGAGGGGTTCCAGTGGGTGGTGGGGGACGCGGCCGACGACAACGTCTTCGCGTTCCTCCGGTACGACGCCTGCGGTTCGCCGCTGCTCGCGGTGTCCAACTTCTCCCCGGTGGTGCGGCACGACTACCGGCTGGGGGTCCCGGACACCTGCGCGGCCTGGGCGGAGGTCCTGAACACGGACGCGGCCGGGTACGGCGGCTCGGACGTCGTCGGCACCGACCCGGTGAAGACCGAGTCGGTGCCGTGGCACGGCCGTGAGACGAGCGTGCGGATGACGCTGCCCCCGCTGGCGACGGTGTGGCTCAGGCCCGCGTGACAGCCGGCCTGACGACGCCCATCCGCTGAGTGGCCCGGGTGAGCGCCACGTACAGGTCGTTGACCCCGTGCGGGGCGCTCTCCCTGATCCCGTCGGGGTCGACGACGAGGACGGTGTCGAATTCGAGGCCCTTGGCCTGCCGGGGGTCGAGGAGGACGACCGGGCGGGTGAGGTCGGGCTCCGGTCCGCGGGAGGCCTCCGGAAGGGCGGCGGCCAGGGCGGCGTGGAGACCGGCCGGGGCGATGACGGCGGTCCGGCCCTCCCCGCCGAGGTCGGCGGCGACCGCGTCGGCGACCTCCTTGACCGGGTCCTCGACGGTGCGGTCCCACGGCTCGACGCCGGTGGAGCGCACCGAGCGGGGCGGTTCGAAGCCCGGGTCGGCGGCCCGCCGGGCCTCGGCGGCGACGGCCATGATCTCGGCGGGCGTCCGGTAGTTGACGCCGAGGCGGACGTGGTCCCAGCGGTCCTCGACGTACGGGCCGAGGATCCGCTCCCAGGCGCCGACGCCGGCCGGGTCGCCGGTCTGGGCGGGGTCGCCGACCAGGGTCATGGAGCGGCTGGGGCTGCGCCGCATGAGGAGCCGCCAGGCCATGGCGGAGAGCTCCTGGGCCTCGTCGACGATGATGTGCCCGAAGGCCCAGGTGCGGTCGGCGGCGGCCCGCTCGGCGGCGGTGCGGTGGTCGGCCTCCTCGTGGCGCTCGGCGAAGCGTTCGGCGTCGATGATGTCGTGGGCGGAGAGGACCTCGGAGGCGTCCTTGTCGAGTTCCTCCTTGTCCTCGAACTCGTAGGTGCGGGAGGCGAAGGAGACGTCGAGGACGCCCTGGGCGTACTGGATCTGCTTCTGGCGTTCGGCCTCCTCGGCGGCGCGGAGCGCGGAGTCGTCCTCGCCGAGGAGTTCGGCGGCCTCGTCGAGCAGCGGTACGTCGGCGGGGGTCCAGGGTCCGCCGTCGCGGCGGATCGCGTCGGCGTCGTCCTCGGCGAGGTGGGTGGGGTCGGCGAGGTAGCCGGCGAGGAACTCCCGCGGGGTGAGCGCGGGCCAGAGGGTGTCGACGGCCGCGTGCACCTCGGAGTTGGCGGCGATGCCCTTGGCGAGCAGGGCGACGTCGTCGGGGCCGAGGAAGTTGGGGCCGCCGTAGGGGTCGGCGCCGATGCGGTCGGCGAGCTGTTCGGCGAGCGCGTCGAGGATCCGGAAGACGAAGTAGGGGCGGGCGAGGTTGTGCGGGAGCTGGGTCTCGCGGGCCTTGTGGCGTGCTTCGAGGGCCATGTCCCAGTCGATGACCAGGTCGCCGTCCTCGTGGGGGACGATCAGCGGTTCGCCGCGCTCGGGCACCCGCTGGTGGTCCCGTACGGCGGCGGCGAGGGCGTCGGCCATGGCGGCGGCGCCCTTCACGGCCGCGGCGCGGGGGGTGTCGGTGCCGGTGGCGCGGACGCCGGGGAAGAGCTCGGCGGGGGTCGCGAGGAGGACGCCGGTCTCGCCGAGGGAGGGCAGGACGTTGCCGATGTAGCCGAGGAAGGCGGGGTTGGGGCCGACGATGAGGACGGCCCGCTTGGCGAGCTGCTCGCGGTGCGCGTAGAGCAGGTACGCGGCGCGGTGCAGGGCGACGGCGGTCTTGCCGGTGCCGGGGCCGCCCTCGACGACGAGGACGCCGCGGTGCGGGGACCGGATGATGGCGTCCTGCTCGGCCTGGATGGTCTGCACGATGTCGTGCATGCGGCCGGTGCGGGCGGCGTCGAGCGCGGCGAGGAGCACCTCGTCGGCGTCGCGGCTCTCGTGGCCGGTGCGGGTGGCGTCGGCGAGGTCGAGGACCTCGTCGTGGAGGGAGACGACCTCGCGGCCCTGGGTGGTGAGGTGGCGGCGGCGGGTGAGGCCCATCGGCTCGTACCCGGTGGCGAGGTAGAAGGGTCGGGCGATCTCGGCGCGCCAGTCGACGACGAGCGGGGTGCGGTTCGGGTCGTCCTCGCGGATGCCGAGCCGGCCGATGTGGTGGTCGCGGCCGTCCTTGAAGACGAGCCGGCCGAAGCAGAGCCCGCTCTCCCCCGCGTTGAGCGCGGAGAGCAGCCCGGACTGCTCGGCGACCATCACGTCCCGTTCGAGGCGCCCCTGGCTGCTGCCGACCCCGGGGGTGCGCAGCGCCTGCTCGACGGCCGCCTCGGCCTGGTCCCTGAGGTCGTCGAGTCGTGCGTAGAGATCGGTGATGAATTGCTGCTCATTCCGAAATTCCTCGGTTGACAATTCGACTCCCGGCGCGATACAGTGCGTTTATTGAACTTCTCCGTGTTCGTGGTGTGTCCGGACACGGAATCCTCAAATATACGCGAGACAAAGCCCCGACTGTCAATTCTAGTCGGGGCTTTTCCTTATGCCCTGCGGAGCCTTCGGCGTCAGTGCGGTGCGGCGGGCGGCAGCAGGGGTTTGCGGACCACCGGGGAGGACAGCACGATCGAGGTCGTGGTCCGGCCCAGGGCGGAGGTCTGCTCCAGGATCTCCTCCAGGTGGATCGTGTCGGTGACGGCGACCTTGAGGATCCAGCAGTCCTCGCCGACCACGTGGTGCGCCTCCAGGACCTCGGGGCGCGCGGTCAGCTCCAGGGTGCGGGGGTGCTTGAGGGTGTAGCCGCCGTGCGGGTTCACCCGGATGAACGCCTGGATGCCGTAGCCGAGCAGGGCCGGCGAGACGTGCGCGCCGTAGCCGGTGACCGCGCCGCTCGCCTCCAGACGGCGGACGCGTTCGGTGACGGCCGCGGGGCTGAGCCGGACGCGGCGGCCGAGCTCGCTGAGCTTGATGCGGCCGTCGGTCTGCAGGAGGTCCAGGATCTGCCGGTCGATGGGGTCGAAGAGGGCCGCCGAGGTTTCGTCGGCCGCGGCGCGCGAATACCGTGGTTCCTTCGGCGGGACGGCCTGCACTCCCATGTTTCCCCCTTCGATCGGCGAGCGCACAAGGTAACACTTGTCCTCGAAAGCAAGGGAGTTGGGGGAGATGGGATCCATGGACGTTCTGGTCATCGGCGGGAACCGCTATTTCGGGAAGCGGCTCATCGCGCTGCTCCGGGAATCCGGGCACCGGATCACGGTGCTCAACCGGGGCTCCTCCGCCGCGCCGGAGGGAATCGAGCGGCTGGTCGCCGACCGTGACGACGAGGAGGCGCTCGCGGCCGTCCTCGCGGGCCGCTCCTTCGACGTCGTCGTGGACCAGGTCTGCTACACCCCGCGCCAGGCGGAGATCGCCCGGCGGGTGTTCGCGACGCGGACCCGGCGCTATCTGATGACCTCGACCGTGGAGGTGTACGGGTACGAGGACTCGGCCGTGCCCGTCGCCGAATCCGCCCTCGACCTGGCCTCGGTGACCGTCGACACCGGACTGCCGTGGGAGGACCCGGAGTTCCTCGACGCCCACTACGGGGAGGGGAAGCGGCAGGCCGAGGCGGTCTTCGCGGCGGGCACGCCGTTCGCCTGGGCCTCGGTGCGCGTGGCCCACGTCCTCGGCGGCGCGGACGACTTCACCGGACGGATCGACCACTACGCGCGGCGGATCCGGGCGGGCGAGCCGATCTCCGTTCCGGTGGTCAACCACCCGGCGACGTACGTGTACGTGGAGGAGATCGCCGCGTTCCTCGCCTGGGCGGCCGGGGCGGACTTCACCGGGCCGGTGAACGCGCACGCGCACGGACCGCTCACCACGGCCGACATCTGCGCCGAGATCGAGCGACTGGTGGGCGGCCGCGCCGTGTTCCGGGAGGTGGAGGTCGGCGAGGTCTCGCCGTTCTCCTTCGCCCGCTCGTACGCCATGGACAACTCCCGCGCGACCGGACTCGGTTACTCCTTCAGCCACTCCCGCGAGTGGCTCGCCCGGGCCGTCGCGGAGACGGTGGGGGTGCCGCGATGACGAGCCACCGGATGCTGGGGGACGTACGGGTCGGGGCGATCGGCTTCGGCACGATGCCGCTGTCCATCGAGGGGCGGCCGGACGAGGCCCGGGCCGTCGCCACCGTGCACGCGGCCCTCGACGCGGGGGTGACCCTTCTCGACACCGCCGACTCCTACCACCCGCCCGGCGGCACACCGGGCGAGGGCGAACTCCTCGTGGCACGGGCCCTCGCCTCGTACGGCGGCCGCACGGACGACGTGCTCGTGGCGACCAAGGGCGGCCGGGGGCGCACGCCCGACGGCGGCTGGACCGTGGACGGCCGGCCCGAGCACCTGCGGCGGGCGGCGGAGGGCTCGGCGCGGCGGCTCGGCGGCGACGCGATCGGCCTGTACCAGCTGCACAAGCCGGACCCGGCCGTCCCGTACGCCGAATCCCTCGGCGCGGTACGGGAGTTGCTGGACGCGGGCACGGTACGGCTGGCGGGGATCTCGAACGTCGACGCCGCGCAGATCCGGCTGGCCCGAGAGGCGCTCGGCGACCGGCTGGTCTCCGTGCAGAACCGCTACTCCCCCGCCGTACGGGACGGCGAGGCGGAGCTGCGGCTCTGCGCCGAACTCGGCCTCGCCTTCCTGCCGTGGAGCCCACTGGGCGGGATCTCGCGCAGCTCCCTGGACGGGACGTCCGCGCAGGAGGAGGACCCGCAGTTCGGCGCGTTCCACCGGGTGGCACGGGCGCGGGGCGTCAGCCCGCAGCGGGTCGCGCTCGCCTGGCTGCTGTCCCGCTCGGACACGGTCCTCCCGATCCCGGGCGCGAGCCGCCCCGAGACGGTCCGGGACTCGGCGGGGGCGGCGTCGCTGACGCTCACGGAGGCGGAGCGTTCGTCGCTGGACGGCGACCGCTGAGTACGGGAGGGCGGCACCGGCCGCCGCCGGTGCCGCCCTCCCCCCGACCCCCGGATCCGGCTCAAGACCCGGGACCCGGAACTTAATGGCCCCGTCACGGGCAGGCGCTCCGCCCGCTCCCGGGGCGGCTCTTCGCCCTCCCGGGGCGGCTCTTCGCCCTCCCGGGGCGGCTCTTCGCCCTCCCGGGGCGCCGGGCCCGGTCAGACGCCCGCGCGGGCGCGCTCCTCGCCCTCGTCCGCGCGCTGGTCCGGAACCCCCGCCGCGCCGTGGTCGTCGACCAGGGTCTGCTCGTCGAAGGGGATCCGCCCCGCCAGCACCTCGGTGACACGGGCCCGGTCGATCTCCTTGGTCCACGTGCCGACGAGCACCGTCGCGACGGCGTTGCCCGCGAAGTTGGTGAGGGCGCGCGCCTCGCTCATGAAGCGGTCGATGCCGACGATCAGGCCCACCCCGTCGACCAGTTCGGGCCGGTGCGACTGGAGGCCGCCCGCGAGGGTGGCGAGCCCCGCGCCGGTGACGCCCGCCGCGCCCTTCGAGGCGATGATCATGAAGACGAGGAGCGAGATCTGCTCGCCGATCGACAGCGGGTCGCCCATCGCCTCGGCGGTGAAGAGCGAGGCCATCGTCAGGTAGATCGCGGTGCCGTCGAGGTTGAAGGAGTAGCCGGTCGGGACGGTGATGCCGACGACGGGCTTGCTGACGCCGAGGTGCTCCATCTTCGCGATGAGCCGGGGCAGCGCGGACTCCGAGGAGGAGGTGGAGAGGATCAGGAGGAACTCGCGGCCCAGGTACTTCAGGAGCGACCAGATGTTGATGCCGGCGATCAGGCGGAGCAGCGCGCCGAGGACGACGAAGACGAAGAGCCCGCAGGTCACGTAGAAGCCGATCATGATGACGGCCAGCGACTTCAGCGCCGCGGCGCCCGTCGCGCCGACGACGGCCGCGATCGCGCCGAAGGCGCCGACCGGAGCGGCCCACATGATCATGCCGAGGATGCGGAAGACGAGCCGCTGGATGTGTCCGATGCCGCGCAGGACGGGCTCCCCCGCGGTGCCCATCGCCTGGAGGGCGAAGCCCGCGAGGAGGGCGACGAGGAGGGTCTGGAGGACCTCTCCGCCGGTGAAGGCCGAGACGAGGGTGGTCGGGATGATCCCGAGCAGGAAGTCGGAGGTCGACTCGCTCGCGCCCTCGGCCTGCTTGGCACCGGCCTCGGCGATCTCCTTGGTGAGGTGGAGTCCGGAGCCGGGCTCCAGGAGGTTGCCGACGAGCAGACCGATCGCGAGCGCGACGGTCGACATCACGAGGAAGTAGCCGAGGGCGAGGCCGCCGACGGCGCCGACCTTCGCGGCCTTCCGGACCGAGCCGACGCCGAGCACGATCGTGCAGAAGATGATCGGCGAGATCATCATCTTGATCAGGTTGACGAAGCCGGTACCCAGCGGCTTGAGCTCGACGGCGACGCCCGGCGCCAGGAACCCGACCGCGATGCCGAGCAGGACGGCGCCGATGACGGCCAGATACAGATAGTGGGTACGGTCCCGGCGTGCGGCCACGGGGTCCTCCTCGTGCTGATGGGTGTCCACGTCCCGGTGGACCTCCGCGACTATCCATCAGCCTGTGACCCGGGTCACGGTTGCGTGCGTTTCGTTCACGGCCGAGGCGCCGGGGCCCCGGTGCGGAACAGCACGATTCGGGAACGGGGTGCCGCCCGCGCACGTTCCCACGTGCACACTTACCCGCATGCGCCTCCCCCTCCCCCGCCCCCGCAGCCTGGCAGGCCAGCTCTTCGCGATGCAGGTCGTGCTCGTGGCCGTCGTCGTGGCGGGGTGCGCGGCCTTCGCCTACGTGACGGACCGGGCGCAGGCCGAGGAGACCGCCCGCCGCCAGGCCACGGCGACCGCCGCCGCCGTGGCCGACTCGCCGTCCGTGGTCGCCGCCGCGCGGAGCGCCGATCCGACGGCCGCCCTCCAGCCGTACGCGGAGTCGCTGCGGCGGCACGCGGGCGTCGCCTTCGTCGTGATCATGGCCCCGGACGGCACCCGCTGGACGCATCCCGAGCCGGCGCAGATCGGCCGCACGTACCTCGGGCACATCGAGGAGGCCCGGCGGGGCCGGCTCTACTCGGAGACCCACCTCGGCGTCCTCGGTCCCTCCGTCCGCACGGTCGCGCCCGTCTTCGACGGCGGCCGGGTCGTCGCGCTGGTCAGCGCGGGCATCACGATCGACAAGATCAGCGAGCAGGTACGGGAGCAGGTGGCCGCCCTGCTCGTCATGGCGGGCGCGGCGCTCGCGCTCGGCGGAGCGGGGACGTACGTCGTGAACGCGCGCCTGCGCCGCCACACGCACGGCATGAACGCGACCGAGCTGAGCCGCATGCACGACTACCACGAGGCCGCGCTGCACGCGGTGCGGGAGGGGCTCGTGATGCTCGACGGACGGCGGCGGATCGCCCTCATCAACGACGGCGCCCGGGAGCTCCTCGGCCTGGACGACGGGGTCGTCGGCCGGCCGGCCGCGGAACTCGGCCTGCCCGCCGCGCTGACCGGCGCGCTGCTCTCCTCGGAGCCGCGGGTCGACGAGACGCACCTGACGGCCGAGCGGGTCCTCGTGGTCAACACCCGCCCGGTGGTGGGCGGAGAGCGGCGCGGCACCGTCGTCACGCTCCGGGACCGCACCGAACTCCAGGCGCTCTCCGGCGAGCTGGACTCCGAGCGCGGCTTCACGCAGGCGCTCCGCTCCCAGGCCCACGAGGCGGCGAACCGGCTGCACACGGTCGTGTCGCTGATCGAACTGGGCCGGGTGGCCGAGGCCGTGGAGTTCGCCACTGCGGAACTGGAGCTGGCGCAGGCGCTGACCGACCGGGTCGTCGACGCCGTCGGCGAACCGGTCCTCGCGGCGCTGCTGCTCGGCAAGGCGGCCCAGGCCAACGAGCGGGGCGTGGAGCTGGTCCTCACCGAGGACAGCCGCATCGACGACGGCCGGATGCCGGCGGCCCTGCCCTCCCGGGACCTGGTGACGATCCTGGGCAACCTCATCGACAACGCGGTGGAAGCGGTCGGCGGGACGCCGCACGCCCGCGTGACGGTCACGGTCGCCGCGCCCGCGGGCGGCGCCGAGCTGCTGCTCCGGGTCGGCGACAGCGGCCCGGGCGTCCGCGCCGCCGACCGGGAGGCCGTCCTCGGGCGGGGCTGGTCCACCCGGGGTCCCGGCCGGGGCCTCGGCCTCGCCCTGGTGGGCCAGGCGGTCACCCGTGCCTCGGGCACGCTGACCCTGACGGACGCGGAGGAGGGCGGCGCGGAGTTCACCGTACGACTGCCCCTGCCGGAGGCGGTACCGGGACCGCGGCCGGAGCCGACGGCTCCGGCTGCGGCTCCGGCTTCGGCTCCGGCTCCGGCTCCGGCTGCGGGCGCGGAGCCGGCGGCTGCGGCTGCGGCTGCGGCTGCGGCTGCGGCTGCGGCGGCGGCGGCGGCTTCTGTGGACGAGGAGGTGACCGGGTGAGTACGAGCCCCCTGCGGGTCCTCGTCGTCGAGGACGATCCCGTCGCGGCCGACGCCCACGCGCTCTACGCGGGGCGCGTCGAGGGCTTCCGGGTCGTCGGGGTCGCGCACTCGCGCGCCGAGGCCGTACGGATCCTCGACCGGACGCCGGTCGACCTGATCCTGCTCGACCTCTACCTGCCCGACGGTCACGGCCTCCAGCTGCTGCGCGCCCTGCGGGCCGCCGGGCACGCCGCCGACGTCATCGCCGTGACCTCCGCCCGTGACCTCGCGGTGGTCCGCGAGGGCGTGTCCCTCGGCGTCGTCCAGTACGTCCTGAAGCCGTTCGCCTTCGCCACGCTCCGGGACCGGCTCGTCCGCTACGCCGAGTTCCGGGCGACCGCCGGCGAGGCCTCGGGGCAGGACGAGGTCGACCGGGCCCTCGCCACGCTCCGCGCCCCGCACCCCGCCACCCTCCCCAAGGGGCTGAGCGGCCCGACGCTGGAAGCCGTCACCCGCAGCCTCCGCGCCACCCCGGCGGGGCTCACCGCGGCCGAGGCGGGCGCTGCCGTCGGGATCTCCCGGATCACCGCGCGCCGCTACCTGGAGCACCTGGTCACGGAAGGGCGGGCCGTGCGCGCCCCGCAGTACGGGCAGGTCGGACGGCCCGAGCTCCAGTACCGCTGGCTCGACGGCGCCGCGCGCGGACACTGAGCACCCGCCCCGGTTACTGATCAGTTCCCCTGTTCCTACGACGCCGCACGTTGGGCGAACGCACCGTAGCCAGCCGTCACCCTCCGCACCTACGTTGGCCGGGTGCACCAACCCTCCCCACCCTTCGACGCCCAGGCCGCACGCCGGCTCCGCGAGGGCCTCGGTATGGCCCCGGGCCACGTCGCCTACGGACTGCGGGCGCAGTACGGCATCCTCGTCGACCCCGACCACGTGGTCGCCTGGGAACGCGGCCTGACGGTCCCGAGCGAGCAGGAGCTCACCGCGCTCGCGGGCGTCCTGTGGTGCGCCCCCGCGGACCTGATCGCCGCCGCGTCCACCCTGCGGGAGCACCGGGTGGCGCGCGGGCTCTCCGCCGAGGAGCTCTCCCGGCGGGTGGGCGTGTCGCCCTCCGCGTACCAGCGGATGGAGGACGAGGGCCGCTGGCGCGGCACCGAACGCCAGACCGCCGCCCTCGCCGAGGTGCTCGGCCTCGGGCCGCGCGAGCTGATCACCGCGACGGGCGGCGACGAGGCCCTGGCCGAGCTGCTGCGCGACGCGGCGACCACGCGCTGGCAGGCGTACGTGAAACCGACGGTGAAGATGGTGCCGCTGCCCAAGCGGATCGTGGAGTCCGCGCTCCAGCGGCTGCACACGGAGTACCACGCGCGGATGGTGGCGACCAGCAGCTGGGGCGCCTCCGGAGCGACCGGCGACGAGGGACGCGCCTACCTGGAGGAGGTCACCGCGCGCTTCTGGGCGGCGGTCGGCCCATGACGACCGTGGCGCCGTGGCGCCGTGGCGCCGTGACGGCCGCGCGTACATTGGCGGCGTGAGACGACACATACCCTTCGACCGACTCCACAACTTCCGTGACCTGGGCGGCTATCGGACCGCGGACGGCGGCACCGTGCGGTGGGAGACCCTCTACCGCTCCGACTCCCTCGGCAAGCTCGCGGACGCCGGCCCGGCCGACCTGGAGCGCTTCCGGGCGCTGGGCGTGGCCACCGTGATCGACCTGCGCTACCCGTGGGAGATCGCCGGCAAGGGCCGCCTGCCGGAGACCGGGGACATCGCCTGGCACAACCTCTCCGTCGAGCACCGCCCCTACGACCAGGAGGCGATCGACCCCGCCCTCGACCCCTGGCGCTACCTCGCCGACCGCTTCGCCGAGGTCGCCGAGGACGGCGCGGAGGAGCTGCGGGCGGCCCTGGAGCTGATCGCCGCCGCCGAGGGACCACTCGTCTTCCACTGCGCCTCGGGGAAGGACCGTACGGGCCTCCTCGCGGCCGTCGTCCTCGCCCTCCTGGAGGTTCCGGACGAGGAGATCCACGCGGACTTCGCGCTCACCGAACTGGCCACGGAGCGGCTGATCGGCGACTGGCGGGCCGCGCACCCCGGCCGGGAGCCGCGCTGGCCGGGCTACGGCCGGGCGCCCGCCGACGTCATCCGGCTGTTCCTGACGGACCTGCGCGCGCGGTACGGCTCGGTGTACGGGTACGTCACCGGCCACGTCGGGCTCGACCCGGCGGTGGTGACGGCGCTCAGGGCGCGCCTGGTAGAAGCTCCTTAGCCGCTCCCACCGGGCCGCGTCCCCCGGGCCGCCGGGGTCAGTAGGATCTCGGCGGACGGAGGGCGCGCGGGCGCCCGTGGGGGGCTGTGATGGAACCGCTCGACGACTCCGAACCGACCTCGGTCGGTCCCTACCGGCTCCTCGCCGTGCTCGGCAGCGGCGGCATGGGCCGTGTGCTCCTGGGCGCGGCCCACGACGGCAGGCTCGCCGCCGTCAAGCAGGTGCACGGCCGGTTCGCCGCGGACGCCGACTTCCGGGCGCGGTTCCGGCGCGAGGTCGCCGCCTCCCGCCGGGTGTCCGGTGCGTACACGGCGGCCGTGATGGACGCCGACGCGGGCGCGGAACTTCCCTGGCTCGCCTCGGTGTTCGTCACCGGGCCCTCGCTGGGAGCCGCGGTGCGGGAGGCGGGGCCGCTGCCCGAGGCGGCCGCGCGGCGGCTCGCGCTCGGCCTGGCGACGGCGCTGGTCGAGATCCACCGGGTGGGGCTGATCCACCGCGACCTGAAGCCGGAGAACGTCCTGCTCGCGGAGGACGGAGTCCGCGTCATCGACTTCGGCATCGCACGGGCGGCACAGGCCACCGGGGCGGCCGAGCCGACGCGGCTCACGCAGACGGGCTGGGTCATCGGCTCGCCTCCCTTCATGTCACCGGAGCAGGCGGAGAGCCGGGAACTCACGCCGGCGAGCGACGTGTTCTCGCTCGGGGCGATCCTGGTGCTCGCGCTGACGGGCGAGTCCCCGTTCGCCGGGACGTCGACCTTCCAGACCCTCTACAACGTCGTGCACGGGGTGCCCGACGTGAGCGGCGTGCCGGTCGGGCTCCGCGGGATCGTCGAGGAGTGCCTCGCCAAGGACCCGGCCGCCCGGCCCACCCCGGCCCGGCTGATCGAGCTCCTCGGCCCGGTCGCCCCGGCGGCCCGCGTCTGGCCCCCGGCCGTGCACGCGATGGTCGCCGAACAGCGCTCCCGCATCGGGACGTTGCTGGGCGAGGCCCCGGAGCCCGCGACGGCCGCGGCACCGGGCGACACGGTGCCGGTGACGGCCCGGGGGCCCGCGCTCCCGCCGGCGCCCGCGACGGCCAGGGCGACGGAGCCCGCGCTCACGGCCGCCACTCCGCCCGCTCCGGAGGAGCCCGCCCTCACGGCCGCCACTCCGCCCGCTCCCGAGGAGCCCGCGCGGCGCCGGGGGCGCGGGCGGACCGTCGCCCTCGTCGCGGCGGGGCTGCTCGTGGTCGCGGGGACGGGCGTCGGCGGGTACTACCTGCTGCAGGAGTGGCGGAACCCCTCCGACGCGTACCGGACGTTGCCGACGTGCGCGCAGGCCGCCGTCCGCGTGCCCTCGTACGAGCGGGAGACGAAGCAGGACTTCTCCCTCGTCCGCGCCGACGGCCCGGAGACCCGCTGCTACTGGACCGGGGAGTCGGGCGGGACTGCCGACGTCTGGTGGAACCTCAAGCTCACCAGCGGCACGCACGGCAACGCGACGAACCGCCAACGTGCCGAGCTCGCCGAGCAGTCGAAGGGCGGCCGCCCGGCCGGCGGGGGCCTCGGCGACGAGGCGTACTGGGCGGCGACCACCGCCTACGAGGACTGTCTGCTGCGCGTGCGCGACGGGAACCTCGTGATCCGCGTCTCCGTCGGCGGCGGGAAGAAGACCGGCTCCGCCTGCGAGTCGGAGGCCGCGGGCATCGCCCGGACCGCGCTCGCCGCCGTGCGCTAGGGCCCGTCAGTCGCGCCGGTCGAAGTCGAAGAGCTGGCCGGCCGCGTCCGGTGCGCAGGGCGCCTGGGCGAGCCGCGCCCAGGCGGCCGAGCGGTCACCGACGACGGTGACGCAGCTGCCGGGGGTGGCGGAGCCGACGGGGACGATCCGGTACCCCTCGACCGGGGTGCCGAACGCCTCCAGGGTGAAGGACTCGACCCGGGTCGGGTCGCCGCACTCGGAGTCCTCGTAGGCGGCGTCGGGTATCCGGCCGCCGGAGGGTATGCCGGAGCAGCCGGGGCCGAAGTCGGGATGGTCGGAAACGATCCTCCACCGGCCGCCGCCCAGCTCCGCCAGGGAGTAGTGCGGGACGCCCGCGGCGGCGCACGGCAGCTGGTGGACCTGGCCGCTGCGGGTGCCGCGCCGCTCCCCGAGGCAGAACTCGGTACCGGCCACCCGGACGCGGACGTCCCCGGCGGCGGGTGCGGTGGGGGTACGGGGCGGATGCCCGGCGTGGCCGTCCCTCAGGAAGGCGACGACGCTGACACCGGCGAGCACGAGCCCGGCGAGCGCGACCGCCGCGACGAGGCCGCGCCGTATCCGGGACGGGGTCCCGGCGCGCTCCCCGTCCCCGTGGACACCCCCGGGCCAGACGGGCACGCCTCCGCTGCCGCCGCCCGCACCCCGCGAATCCTCGGCCTCGCCGGCCGGCCCTTCGCCCGCGCCGGCCGAGTCCTCGTCCGGGTCGCCGCCGGGGACCGGCTCGACGCGACCGTCCGTGGCCCCCTCGGCGCGGTCCCGCTCCCGGTCCCCCGTGGTCGCGGGGCCCGGCTCGGCCCCCTCGGGCTCGTACACCCCCCGGAGCGCGAGTTCCCCCCGTACCGTCCGCCAGGCCTCCGCCTCGTCCGGTGCGACCCCGCACGCGCGGAGGAAGACCGTGAGGAGTTCCTCGCGGGGCAGGGTCGGACGGGACAGCATGTTCGCCACCGTCGACCGGGGCAGGACGTCGCCGTGCGACGCCGCCCGCGCCGACAGCTCGCGGTAGGTGAGGCCCGAGCGCTCCTTGACCGCCTGGAGGCACACCAGGAACTCGGCGGGGGTCCGTGCCTCCCGTGGATCGGGAGCCTGCTTCCCCGGCGTCATCCGCGCCTCCCCCTTCCGCCGGACTGGGTTGGGACATGTCCGGGACAGGCCCCAGCCTTGTTGATCTCGCGCCGGGGCTCAAGAGTGGAAACCGGCATTTCCGGGGGTGATGCCGTGCGGGACGCGAGTGGCCCCGACCGTCCACGGGGGGATGGTCGGGGCCACTCGGATCGTTCCGGGTCCGGGCTCCGGGTGCCCGCTCTAGAAGACCGACTCCGCCTCGCGCATCCGGTCCTCCGGGACCGTCTTGAGCTGGGTGACGGCCTCGGCCAGCGGCACCATCTCGACGTTCGTGCCGCGCAGCGCCGTCATCCGGCCGAAGTCACCGCGGTGCACGGCCTCCACCGCGTGCCAGCCGAAGCGGGTCGCGAGCACCCGGTCGTACGCGGTGGGCGTGCCGCCGCGCTGGACGTGGCCGAGGATGACCGGGCGGGCCTCCTTGCCGAGGCGGCGCTCCAGCTCGTACGCCAGGGCCGTGCCGATGCCCTGGAAGCGCTCGTGGCCGAACTGGTCGATCTCGCCCTTGGTGTAGTCCATCGTGCCTGCGGCGGGGTGGGCGCCCTCGGCGACGCAGATGACGGCGAACTTCTTGCCGCGGGAGAAGCGCTCCTCGACCATCTTGACCAGGTCGGCCGGGTCGAAGGGGCGCTCGGGCAGGCAGATGCCGTGGGCGCCGCCGGCCATGCCGGACTCCAGGGCGATCCAGCCGGCGTGCCGGCCCATCACCTCGACGACCATGACGCGCTGGTGGGACTCGGCGGTGGTCTTGAGCCGGTCCATGGCCTCGGTGGCGACGCCGACGGCGGTGTCGAAGCCGAAGGTGCGGTCGGTGGAGGAGATGTCGTTGTCGATGGTCTTGGGGACGCCGACGACGGGCACGCCGGCCTCGTGGAGCATCCGGGCCGCGGTCAGGGTGCCCTCGCCGCCGATCGGGATCAGCGCGTCGAAGCCGCTCTTCTCGATGAGCTCCTTGGCGTTGTCGCAGGCCGCGCGGAAGCGGTCGCGCTCCAGGCGGGAGGAGCCGAGGATGGTGCCGCCACGGGCGAGGATGCCGCTGACGGCATTGAGGTCGAGGGGGCGGTAGCGGCCGTCGAGGAGGCCCGCGTAGCCGTCCTCGAAGCCGATGACCTCGTCGCCGTAGTTGGTGACGGCCCGGTGCACGACCGACCGGATCACTGCGTTCAGGCCGGGGCAGTCGCCGCCTGCGGTGAGAACTCCGATGCGCATCGTGCTGTGTCTCCTGCTCGGTCGCGGTCCGTTATGAGCCACCGCAATTCTCACACGCTCCGCTCGGGCGGCGTGCTCGCCGGCGGTCCGCGCGTCCCTCCCGGCGGCTCCGCGGAGGCCTTTCGTCCCAGGTCCACGGGCCCTTCGTCCGGCGGGCGACCTAACCACTGGCGGGGGTATTGTCAAGGGGGTAATGCCGCCCTATCGGGGCTTTCTGAGCACTGTCGATTGACGCACGGGCCGCGCAAGAGGTGCCGCGAGGGCACCGCTCGGCCCCTTCCGCAGGACTGGACAGGAGACCACGGCGTGACGCGCAGCGTGTACGTGACCGGGATCGACCGCGGTGACGGCCGCCAGGTCGTCGAGCTGGGAGTCATGGAGCTCCTCACCCGCCAGGTGGACCGGGTCGGGGTGTTCCGGCCGCTGGTGCACGACGGCCCGGACCGGCTCTTCGACCTGCTGCGCGCCCGCTACCGGCTCTCGCAGGACGCCGCGACGGTCTACGGCATGGACTATCACGAGGCCTCCGCGCTCCAGGCCGAGCGGGGCACCGACGAGCTGGTGTCCCGGCTCGTCGACCGCTTCCACGACGTGGCCCGCGACTACGAGGTCGTCCTCGTCCTGGGCACCGACTTCGCCGCCACCCAGCTCCCCGACGAGCTCGCGCTGAACGCGCGCCTCGCCAACGAGTTCGGCGCCTCCGTGATCCCGGTGGTCGGCGGCAAGGGCCAGACCGCCGAGTCCGTGCGGGCCGAGGCGCGCAACGCCTTCCGGGCGTACGACGGTCTCGGCTGCGACGTGCTCGCGATGGTCGTCAACCGGGTGGCGGGCGAGGACCGCGAGGCCATCGCCGAGCGGCTCACGGCCCGGCTCCCCGTGCCCTGCTACGTCCTCCCGGACGAGCCGGCGCTCGCCGCGCCCACGGTCGCCCAGATCACCCACGCGCTCGGCGCCACCGTCGTCCTCGGCGACGACGCGGGGCTCGCGCGGGACGCGCTCGACTTCGTCTTCGGCGGCGCGATGCTGCCGAACTTCCTCAACGCGCTGACGCCGGGCTGTCTGGTCGTCACCCCCGGGGACCGGGCCGACCTGGTCGTCGGGGCGCTCGCCGCCCACTCGGCCGGCACCCCGCCGATCGCGGGCGTGCTGCTCACCCTGAACGAGCGGCCCAGCGAGGAGATCCTGACCCTGGCGGCCCGGCTCGCGCCCGGCACTCCGGTGATCTCCGTGGCCGGCAACAGCTTCCCGACCGCGGCCGAGCTGTTCGCCCTGGAGGGCAAGCTGAACGCGGCCACCCCGCGCAAGGCGGAGACCGCCCTCGGCCTGTTCGAACGGCACGTGGACACGGCCGACCTGCTCAAGCGGGTCTCGGTCGCGCGCAGCGGCCGGGTCACCCCGATGATGTTCGAGCACGAGCTGCTCGAACAGGCGCGGGCCGACCGGCGCCGGGTGGTGCTCCCGGAGGGCAGCGAGGAGCGGGTGCTGCGCGCCGCGGACGTGCTGATCCGCCGTGACGTCTGCGATCTGACCCTGCTCGGCGAGGTCGAGGCCATCCGCAAGAAGGCCGCCGACCTGAGCGTGGACCTCGGCGACACGCAGCTGATCGACCCGCAGACCTCGGAGCTGCGCGACGCGTTCGCGGAGAAGTACGCGGCGCTGCGGGCCCACAAGGGCGTCACGGTCGAGCTGGCGTACGACGTCGTGGCCGACGTGAACTACTTCGGCACGCTGATGGTCCAGGAGGGCCTGGCCGACGGCATGGTCTCGGGGTCCGTGCACTCCACGGCGGCGACGATCCGGCCCGCGTTCGAGATCATCAAGACGAAGCCGGACGCGTCGATCGTGTCCTCCGTCTTCTTCATGTGCCTCGC
The DNA here is from genome assembly GCF_040303145.1 of Streptomyces sp. NPDC096079. Classification (NCBI taxonomy): domain Bacteria; kingdom Bacillati; phylum Actinomycetota; class Actinomycetes; order Kitasatosporales; family Streptomycetaceae; genus Streptomyces; species Streptomyces sp. NPDC096079. The sequence continues at coordinate 149,391 of NZ_JBEOST010000014.1, read as the reverse complement.
CGACAAGGTGCTCGTGTACGGCGACTGCGCGGTCAACCCGGACCCGAACGCCGAGCAGCTCGCGGACATCGCCGCCCAGTCGGCGGCCACCGCGGCCCGCTTCGGCGTGGAGCCGCGGATCGCGATGCTCTCGTACTCCACCGGCACCTCGGGCTCGGGCGCCGACGTCGACAAGGTGCGGGAGGCGACGAAGCTGGTCCGCGAGGCGCATCCGGAGCTGCGGATCGAGGGCCCCATCCAGTACGACGCGGCCGTCGAGCCCTCCGTCGCGGCGACGAAGCTGCCGGGTTCGGAGGTGGCGGGCCAGGCGACCGTACTGATCTTCCCGGACCTCAACACGGGCAACAACACCTACAAGGCCGTGCAGCGTTCGGCCGGCGCCGTGGCCGTCGGCCCGGTGCTGCAGGGTCTGCGCAAGCCCGTGAACGACCTCTCGCGCGGCGCGCTCGTCAGCGACATCGTCAACACGGTCGCCATCACGGCGATCCAGTCCCAGGCCCAGGAGCTCCCGGCATGACGACCCCCACCCGTGTACTCGTCCTCAACTCCGGCTCCTCGTCGGTGAAGTACCAGCTGCTCGACATGAAGGACGACAGCCGGCTCGCGCAGGGCCTGGTCGAGCGGATCGGCGAGGACACCTCCCGGCTCGTGCACACCCCGCTGCAGGGCGGGGGAGGCCAGAAGCGGGAGAAGACCGGGCCGATCCCGGACCACGCGGCCGCGCTGAAGGCCGTCGCGGAGGAGCTGGCGGCCGACGGTCTGGGGCTCGACTCCCCCGAACTGGCGGCGATCGGCCACCGGGTGGTGCACGGCGGGCTGCGGTTCACCGAGCCGACGGTCATCGACGAGGAGGTGCTCGCGGAGATCGAGCGGCTCGTGCCGGTGGCGCCGCTGCACAACCCGGCGAACCTGCTCGGGATCCGTACGGCGACGACGCTGCGCCCGGACCTGCCGCAGGTGGCGGTCTTCGACACCGCGTTCCACACCACGATGCCGGAGGCGGCGGCGCGGTACGCGATCGACGTGGAGACCGCCGACGCGCACCAGATCCGCCGGTACGGCTTCCACGGCACCTCGCACGCGTACGTCTCCCGCGAGACCGCGCGGCTGCTCGGGAAGGAGCCGGAGGAGGTGAACGTGATCGTGCTGCACCTGGGGAACGGCGCCTCCGCCTCGGCGGTACGGGGCGGCCGCTGCGTGGACACCTCGATGGGCCTGACGCCCCTGGAGGGCCTGGTCATGGGCACCCGCTCGGGGGACATCGACCCGGCGGTGACCTTCCACCTCAAGCGGGTGGCGGGGATGTCGGCGGACGAGATCGACGTGCTGCTGAACAAGAGGTCCGGTCTGGTCGGGCTCTGCGGCGACAACGACATGCGGGAGATCCGCCGGCGGATCGACGAGGGCGACGAGCGGGCGGCGCTCGCCTTCGACATCTACGTCCACCGTCTGAAGAAGTACATCGGGGCGTACTACGCGGTGCTCGGCCGGGTGGACGCGGTGGCGTTCACGGCGGGGGTCGGCGAGAACGCGGCCCCGGTGCGGGAGGCTGCGATCGCGGGCCTGGAGGAGCTGGGGCTCGCGGTGGACGCGGACCTCAACGCGGTGCGTTCCGACGAGGCCCGGATCATCTCGCCGGTGTACGCGCGGGTGGCGGTCGCGGTGGTGCCGACGGACGAGGAGCTGGAGATCGCGCGCCAGAGCTACGCGCTCGTTCTGGAGGGGGCGGGCTCGAACGAGTGAACGCTTGAGCGGACCCGCGCCCATTTGTACTTTCCGCCAGACGGAATATTCCGCAGTGAAACAAACCGATAGGATCCGCCTCATGCGCCGTTCCAAAATCGTCTGCACGCTGGGCCCCGCCGTCGACTCGTATGAGCAGCTGAAGGCTCTCATCGAGGCCGGCATGAACGTGGCCCGATTCAACTTCAGCCACGGGTCCCAGGCAGAGCACCAGGAGCGGTACGACCGCGTCCGGCAGGTCTCCGCGGACACCGGGCGCGCCGTCGGCGTCCTCGCCGACCTCCAGGGCCCGAAGATCCGTCTCGAGACCTTCGCCGAGGGACCCGTCGAGCTGGTGCGCGGTGACGAGTTCACCATCACCACCGAGGACGTCCCCGGCGACAAGTCGATCTGCGGCACCACGTACAAGGGTCTGCCCGGCGACGTGTCCAAGGGCGACCAGGTCCTCATCAACGACGGCAACGTCGAGCTGCGGGTCGTCGAGGTCGACGGCCCCCGGGTGAAGACCATCGTCGTCGAGGGCGGTGTCATCTCCGACCACAAGGGCATCAACCTGCCCGGCGCGGCGGTCAACGTCCCCGCCCTGTCGGAGAAGGACGTCGACGACCTGCGCTTCGCCCTCCGGATGGGCTGCGACATGGTCGCCCTCTCCTTCGTCCGCGACGCGAACGACGTCAAGGACGTCCACAAGGTGATGGACGAGGAGGGCCGCCGGGTCCCCGTCATCGCCAAGGTCGAGAAGCCGCAGGCCGTGGAGAACATGGCCGACGTCGTCGCCGCCTTCGACGCGGTCATGGTGGCCCGTGGCGACCTCGCCGTGGAGTACCCGCTGGAGAAGGTCCCGATGGTGCAGAAGCGCCTCGTGGAGATGTGCCGCCGCAACGCCAAGCCCGTCATCGTCGCCACCCAGATGATGGAGTCGATGATCACCAACTCGCGGCCGACCCGCGCCGAGGCGAGCGACGTCGCCAACGCGATCCTGGACGGCGCGGACGCGGTCATGCTGTCCGCCGAGTCCTCGGTCGGCGCGTACCCGATCGAGACCGTGAAGACGATGTCGAAGATCGTCGCCGCGGCCGAGGAGGAGCTCCTCTCCAAGGGCCTCCAGCCCCTGGTCCCCGGCAAGAAGCCGCGCACCCAGGGCGGCTCCGTCGCCCGCGCGGCCTGCGAGATCGCGGACTTCCTCGACGGCAAGGCGCTCATCGCCTTCACCCAGTCCGGCGACACGGCCCGCCGCCTCTCGCGCTACCGCACGCAGCAGCCGATCCTCGCCTTCACGACGGACGAGGGCACCCGCAACCAGCTCACCCTGAGCTGGGGCGTCGAGTCCTTCCTGGTCCCGTTCGTGGACAACACGGACGCCATGGTCGACCTCGTGGACGCCGAGCTCCTCAAGCTCCAGCGCCACAACGCCGGCGACACCATGATCATCACCGCCGGCTCGCCCCCCGGCGTCCCCGGCACGACGAACATGGTCCGCGTCCACCACCTGGGCGGCGCACAGCAGGCCTGACCCTCCGGGACGCATGACGGCGGTGGCCCGCACCCTTGGTCGAGGGTGCGGGCCACCGCCGTTCTTTTTCGGCCAAGACGGTTGCGGCCGAGGCCAAGCGGCAGCGCGGCATAGCCGAGGCCGGAGAAGGCGAACGCTGCCCGGGAACGGGGGAACGCGGCCCGCGAGCGCGAGAAGGCCGTCGTCGACAACAACCTCCGTACCATCAGGGAGAACATCCGAGTCGCCATGGAAAGGTTCAAGGCCAATGACGGATGCTGACGTGCCCCCCGCCCTCCGGGACGCCGTACGGCGTCTAGAGGCGCTGACCGGCACCGCCGTTCGCGACCTGGCGGACGGCCACGCCCGGTGGGAGCTGTACCGCGCGGCTCTGGCCTCCGACGCGGCACGGCCGGTCCTGCTGGCCGCGGTCGGGGCGGAGTCCGACGCGGCACTCGCGTCGGGTGTCGTCGGCGAGGCCCTGGAACGGGTGCCGCGTGCCGAGCGGGAGTCCTGGGTGCGGGCACTCGCTCCTGCGGTTCGAGCCTTCAGTACGCGCCGGGCCCAGGAACTGGGGACCCTGGAGGATCTGCGGTCCGGCGCGGGGGTGCGGGAGTTCGGCCCCGAGCTGGTCAACGGCTGGAGTGACTGGCTGCAGCTGCGGATCGCCACCGAGGTGTCCGACCCGTCGGTGCTGCGCGTGCTGGCGGCGGCGGGGCGCACCAAGCGCATCCGGAGGGCCGCCTCCGTGGCGCTCGGCTGACGCCGGAACACAAGAGCGACGGCCTCCCCCTCCCGGTCGGGAGGGGGAGGCCGTCGTCGTGCGGCTCCCGGAGGGCTGCGGGGGTCAGCTGGGCTCGATCGTGTTACGGAGGCCCTTGACCTTGAGGGTGCCGCCGAACTGGCCCGCCTGCTTCAGCTTCACGCTGGTGAAGAGGACCTCCGGGAGGTTCAGCGGAGGCGGGGACTGCGGGCTGAAGGTGATCGGGATGATCCCGAGGAGGTTGCCCTTCAGTTCCTCCGTGTACATGGTCACCGTGCCGCCGGTGATGGTCGAGGTCGACCCCTTCTCCGAACGGATGTGGGCCGTGCGGCCCTCGGAGTGGTCCGTCATCTGGTGCAGGTCCTTGATGCCGACCCCACTGGCGGTGAACTTGAGGACCTTCTTGATCTTGCCGCTACCGGTCTTCACCTCGACGATGCCGTGGTACTTCAGGCCGTGCAGCGTGAGCACCGAGCTCTCCAGGCGCCACGGCTCGTCCGGGAGCAGCGGGATGCCCGGCTCCAGTTGGGCGTCGGCGAGCGCCTTCTCGTCGAGCTCGGGGCACGGGAAGCGGGGCTTGGCCCCGTCGGGTATGTCCGTGTCCGGCTTGGCGTCGAGGCCCTTGGCGCTCTCGGGAAGCTCTTCGACCTTGGCGCCGGCCTCGGCGGCGGCCTTCTCGATCGCCTTCCTCGTCCGGTCGGCGTCCGGGTCCTCCGCCGGCTTCGGCTTCGTGGACGCCGTAGCGGTCGGCGTCGGGGCGTCGGTCGCCGGCGTCTTGCCCGCGGGGGCCTCCGTCTGCTGCGGCGCGGGGGTCGTCGGCGCCGCCGTCGTGGGCGTCGCCGTCGGCGTCTTGTCCGGGCCGTCGAAGAGGTCCTTCAGGGCGTCGCCCAGGCCCAGCGGGTCCAGCGGGTTCTTGGACTTCGTCGGGGTGGGCGTGGCCGTCGGCGCGGGGGCGGTCGTCGCCTGCGGCTGACCCTGCGGCGCGGCCGTCTGCCCGGTCGCCGTCGCGGTGGGCGTCGGGGTCGCGGGCGGCGTCGCGGTGGCCGTCGGCGTGGCGGTCGCCGACGGGGTGTCCGTCGGCGTGGCCGTCGCGGTGGGCTTGGCGCTCTCCTCCGGCTTCGGCGTCTCCGAGGCCTCCGGCGTCGGCTCGTCGGAGCGGGTCACACAGGGGCCGGGGGCGAAGGGGATGTCCTTGTCGTCCGCGAGGGCGAGCTTGGGCGTGAGGCCCATGCCCACGAGCACCGCGGTCGGCATGGCGGCCAGTGCCATCGCCTTCCCGGCGGGGCCCTGGATCCTGTTCAGCAGCGACTTGCGCGGGGCCGCGTGCCGCGGGCCCTCCTTCGCGAGCGCCGACTGATTCTCGTCACCCCGCACTGTTCCTCCCGCCGTTGGCGTCGGTCGTGGTTTCGGTCGCCAGGTGCTCCGCCTCGCGCTGCTCCGGGAACGCGGCCGCCGGCACGGCCTGCGTCTCGGGCTCCGCACCGGCCTCGTAGGAGGCCTCGGGGTGACCGTCGTGCTGTGCGTCCTCGGTCTCCTCGACCACAGGCGCGGGGGCCCAGGAGGCGGACATGGCGCCTCCGATGAGGGCGAAGAGGTATCCGACGACGAGGCCGCCGAAGTTCGACACCGGGATGGAGACGAGTGCCAGGACGATCGACGCAACCCCCGCGAACACTCGGACGATGGGCTGGAACCACATCGTCAGTCCGAGCGTGATGAGCAGGACGCCGATGATCAGCGCGGCCGACCCGGCGGTGGTCTGCATGGCGAGCGTCATGTTGCCGAGCCGCATGTCCCCGTAGGGGAGGTAGGCGATCGGTACGCCGCCGATCATGGTGAACAGTCCCGCCCAGAAGGGCCGGGTCTGCCGCCAGACCTTGAACCGGTTCTCCTTCTTGGTGACTTCGCGGGAGGCGGGGTACTCGGCGCTCATGGAACAGCTCCCTGGAAGCGGTGTTGCTGAGAAAAGATGAAGAGAAGGAACCTGGGGGGTGGGACCGCACGCAACGGCCCCACCCTCAGGACGGATCGGTCCTCACGGACCGGTCGCTCCTAGTAGCACTCGTCCGCCGTGCCCTTGGACAGGGACAGGTGCAGGCCGGGGAGCTTGAAGGTGCCGGCCGTGGTCGCCCAGGCCTTCTGCTCCACGTTCCTCAGCGTCGCCGTCTGGGCGCGCTGACCGAAGCCGTACGGGTTGGCCTTGGTGTTGGGCTGGATGCCCGGCTTGCCCGGAATCGGCTTGCCATCGGGGCCCACGTTGAGCTGACCGGCCGCCACGCCGATGTCGATGTTGCCGAACTCGGCGTCGGACTTGAGGTCGGAGACATCGAGGTAGATGTCCTTCGCGTAGACCGCGTCCTTCTTGTCGCCGGACGAGGCGGCCTTGTTGCCGGCCTCCAGGCGGAGGGTGACCGAGTCGTTGATGAACGGCACCTTCGGCGTGACGACCGACTGGCACATCTTGGTGATCCAGGCCTCGGAGAAGCCGGAGACCGCCACGGGGGCCGCGAAGTCCTTGCCCTCCAGGGTCTTGCCGCCGTCCACGCTGCCGTACTGGACGAAGTCGTTACCCTCAAGGCTCTGAGCCGAGACCTTGAACTCCTGGCCGGAAATGCTGAAGGACGCGGCCAGCGCGCCCTGGGCCAGACCCACACCGATCGCGGCCGTCGCGGCCACGCTCGGGACCATGACGACGGCGAACCGCTTCCATCTGGTCCCGCCACGAACCTGGGACTGCATGAGAATTCCTCCTTCTCGGACGTACATCTCCGGAGGGACCCCCGGGGGGCCACCCTGGGATGGGAGAAGAGCTACGTCCTCGGGAAGGAGAGCGCCGAGGCATCAGGCGGCGCGATGCGCGTCCGAATCACCGGCGATCACCCCCGAGCGACAACCATGGGCCGCGCCATCGGGCACGGCCTGATTGGACAGGCCCCGTTCGGTGAGAGCGGGAACCCCCCTGTCCACGACCGGTGCCGGAACACCGGTCCACTCGGTGGGGACCCTCGCCGCCGACCCGGTTGGTTGCCGGGGTGGTGCGGTTCGGACCGAGCGTGGCCGATCGTGGTCCATTCCGGGCCCCCGCACAAGGGGGTTCGTTACTGGCTAGTAACGGGTGGATAACCACGCCATGGCGGGGCGGGACCGAACGGGCACGCTGGGTACGTTTGAGCGACAGGGAATGTCAGGAGATCATCGGATAAATGCGGACAGAACGTCGGGTTCGATTTACTGCAAGTAACAGCGGCCGCGATTACCAAGTTTTGGTAAAGCGCGGCCGCGTTTTGTCACCCTGCTGCCAAATCGTCGGACGATCCGGCACCTCCGGAGCGCTAGAACAGCACCCGCGCGAGAGCCTGTCGCGCCGCCGTCACCCGCGGGTCGTCGGTGCCGATCACCTCGAACAGCTCCAGGAGCCGCAGCCGCGCCGCGTTCCGGTCCTCGCCCGCCGTGCGGCGCACGGTCTCCACGAGACGGCCGAAGGCGTCCTGCACGTGACCGCCCACCAGATCGAGGTCGGCGGCGGCGATCTGCGCGGCGACGTCCGCCGGATTGTCCGCCGCGTTCCTGCGGACGGCGCCGGGGTCCAGATCCTGCACGCGGGTGAGCAGTTCGGCCTGCGCCAGGCCGAGCTTCGCCTCGGGGTGGGCCGGGTCGTCGGCGAGCACGTTCTTGTACGCCTGGACGGCGCCGGCCAGATCGCCCGCGTCGAGCGCGGACATGGCCGCTTCGAGCAGGGCGTCGTACGGACCGGCCTGCCGCGCGGCGGGGGCCGAGGCGTCGGCGTCCGCGTCGACGGCGATGCCGGTGAGGCCGAAGCGCTCCTCGCCGACCTGGATGAGCTGGTCGAGGGTCTCCCGGATCTGCGCCTCGGGCACCGCGCCCTGGAAGAGCGGCAGCGCCTGACCGGCGACCACCGCGAAAACGGCCGGAATTCCCTGGATGCCGAACTGCTGCATCAGCATCTGGTTGGCGTCGACGTCGATCTTCGCGAGCAGGAAGCGGCCGTTGTACTCGACGGCGAGGCGCTCCAGGAGGGGGCCGAGCTGCTTGCAGGGCTCGCACCACTCGGCCCAGAAGTCGAGGACGACCGGAACCTCGGCGGAGCGCTGGAGCACATCGCGCTCGAAGCCGGCCTCGTCGACGTCGATCACCAGGGCCGACGGGGGCACGGCGGCGGTTCCGCCCTGCCGGGCGGCTTCGGCGCGCACCTGCTCCGCCTTCGCCTTGGCCTCTCCGGCCGCCTTCACCGCGGCGAGGTCGACGACGCCGCTCATGGACATGTTTCGGGGCTGCATGGATACATCCTCCCCCTTCCGCGCGCGTAACCGGTAAGCCATGGCTGAACCGTGCCGTCCGCGGATCTCCCGCCGGTGTGCGAGACGCGTGGACGACACGGTTCTTCGTCTTCGGTGGCGCCGGATCCCCATCCGGCACCTTCGGTCGCACCAGGTCCCCACCCGGTGCTTGCGGTTGTCGCTCAGGCCGCTCAATGCCTTTCGCTACAGGTCGTAGCGTAACTCCAGGGACGGATCCGGGGGGAGGCCGCGGACGCGATCCGCACGGTGAACTGCCTCACATCACCGACCTCTGGCGGTATACCTACCGGCGGGTATGGTCGCTTTCCATGTGTAGCCGCACCAACCCCCGCCGCAGCCGTACCGGGCGCCCCCGCTCCACCGAGGCCGACACGGCCATCCTGGAGGCGACCCGAGCGGCCCTGGTCGATCTCGGCTGGTCCAAGCTCACGATGGGGGACGTGGCCGGCCGCGCGGGGGTTGCGAAGACGACGCTCTACCGCCGCTGGGCGAACAAGAACGAGCTCGTGGTGGACGCGGTCGCCGTCCTCTTCGACGAACTCGAACTGCCCGACCTGGGTTCCCTGCAGGCCGACATCGAGCACGTCGTGCTCCAGTTCGCGGCCCTCCTCGAACGGCCCGAGACCAAGACGGCGCTGATGGCGGTGGTGGCCGAGTCGACCCGGGACGAGCCGCTGCGCGAGCGGATCCGCGCCTCCATAGTCGACCGGCAGAAGCGGCTGGTCCTGGCGGGCCGTGAGCGGGCGCAGGTGCGCGGCGAACTCCCCCCGGGCCGCGACCCGGTGGCGGTGGACGCCACCGACGACCTGATCTTCGACGTCATCGCGGGCGCGGTCGTGCACCGCGCGCTGGTCAGCGCCGAGCCGGTCGACGCCCCGTGGGTGGCCCGGCTCTCCGCGCTCCTGGTGGGCGGCCTGGGCGCGGCGGCGACGGCCGGCCTCTGAGCGGGGACGGCTGAGGGGCGGTACGGGAGGTCCCGTACCGCCCCTTCCGTGTGCGGGGTCCTAGAAGCCCGGGGGCTCCGTGTAGACGCCCCACTCGTCGCGCAGGGCGTCGCAGATCTCGCCGAGCGTCGCCTCGGCCCGTACGGCCTCCAGCATCGGGGCGATCATGTTGGAGCCGTCGCGGGCGGCGGCCAGCATCGCGTCGATCGAGGCGCGGACCTTGGCGTCGTCGCGGCGGCCCTTGCGCTCGCCGAGGACGCGGACCTGCTCCCACTCGACCTCGTGGCTGACCCGCAGGATCTCCAGGTCGCCGGTGACGGAGCCGTGGTGCACGTTGACACCGACGACCCGCTTGTCGCCCTTCTCCAGGGAGCGCTGGTACTGGAAGGCGGACTCGGCGATCTCGCCGGTGAACCAGCCGTCCTCGATGCCGCGCAGGATGCCGGAGGTGATCGGGCCGATGGGGTGCTGCCCGTCCGGGTGGGCGCGGCGGCCGCGCTCCTTGATCTGGTCGAAGATCTTCTCGGCGTCGGCCTCGATGCGGTCGGTGAGCTGCTCGACGTACCAGGAGCCGCCCAGCGGGTCGGCGACGTTGGCGACGCCGGTCTCCTCCATGAGCACCTGCTGGGTGCGCAGCGCGATCTCGGCGGCCTGCTCGCTGGGGAGCGCGAGGGTCTCGTCGAGGGCGTTGGTGTGGAGGGAGTTGGTGCCGCCGAGGACGGCGGAGAGGGCCTCGACCGCGGTCCGCACGACGTTGTTGTACGGCTGCTGGGCGGTCAGGGAGACGCCGGCGGTCTGGGTGTGGAAGCGGAGCCACTGCGCCTTGTCGGTCGTGGCGCCGTAGACCTCCTTCATCCAGCGGGCCCAGATCCGGCGGGCGGCGCGGAACTTGGCGATCTCCTCGAAGAAGTCGAGGTGCGCGTCGAAGAAGAAGGAGAGGCCGGGGGCGAAGACGTCGACGTCGAGGCCGCGGGAGAGGCCGAGCTCCACGTAGCCGAAGCCGTCGGCGAGGGTGTACGCGAGCTCCTGCGCGGCCGTCGCGCCGGCCTCGCGGATGTGGTAGCCGGAGACGGAGAGCGGCTTGTACGCGGGGATGTTCGCCGCGCAGTGCTCCATCAGGTCGCCGATCAGGCGCAGGTGGGGCTCGGGCTCGAAGAGCCACTCCTTCTGCGCGATGTACTCCTTGAAGATGTCGGTCTGGAGCGTGCCGTTGAGGACGGCCGGGTCGACGCCCTGGCGCTCGGCGGCGACCAGGTACATGCAGAAGACGGGGACGGCGGGCCCGGAGATCGTCATCGACGTCGTGACGTCGCCGAGGGGGATGTCCTTGAAGAGGACCTCCATGTCGGCGGCGGAGTCGATGGCGACGCCGCAGTGGCCGACCTCGCCGAGGGAGCGGGGGTCGTCGGAGTCGCGGCCCATGAGGGTCGGCATGTCGAAGGCGACGGAGAGGCCGCCGCCGCCGGCGGCCAGGATCATCTTGTAGCGCTCGTTGGTCTGCTCGGCGTTGCCGAAGCCGGCGAACTGGCGGATGGTCCAGGTCCGGCCGCGGTAGCCGGTCGGGTGGAGTCCCCGGGTGAAGGGGTACTCACCGGGCCAGCCGATGCGCTCGAACCCCTCGTAGGTGTCGCCGGGCCGGGGCCCGTAGACGGGCTCGACGGCGTCGCCGGAGAGCGTGGTGAAGTCGGCGTCCCGCTTGCGGGCCTTGTCGTAACGGGCCTGCCAGCGACGGCGGCCTTCCTCGATGGCGTCAGCGTCCATGCTTCGAATTTACTAGGACGTCCTAGTAAATGTCGATGGGAAACCCCCGCACATCAGTGCGGGGGTGAGTCCTCAGGCCTTGACCGGCTCCGGCCGCACGCCGCTGACCAGCGGGAGCGTGTCGCGGACGACCTTGCGCTCGACGAAGAACGCGGCGAAGGGAATGGTCCCGGACAGCAGCACCCACAGGAGCCTGCCGAACGGCCACTTCGCCTTGGAGCCCAGGTCGAAGGCGAAGACCAGGTAGATGATGTAGAGGACGCCGTGGGCCTGGGAGACCGCGAAGGTCACGTCCTCGCCCATGTCGAACCCGTACTTGAAGACCATGCAGGTGCACAGCACGAGCAGCATGACGGCGGTCACGTACGCCATGACGCGGTAGCGGGTCAGCACGCTGGATTTCATGGCTCCGAGCGTAACGGCACGTTCCGGGCGATCTTCGCGGGGGCCCCGTTCCGGGTCAGCCCTCGTCGAAGTCGTGCGCGGAGACCCGCAGCGGGCGCAGCATCGCGAAGATCTCCGCGCACTCCTCGGCGTCGTACGCGCCGAGCCCGAACTCCATCTCCATCAGGTCCCGGGTCGCCGCCTCGACCACCTCGCGGCCCTTGTCCGTGATGGAGGCGAGGGTGCCGCGCCCGTCGTTGGGGTTCGGCCGCTTGTCGACGAGCCCGGACCTCACGAGCCGGTCCACCGTGTTCGTCACCGAGGTGGGGTGGACCATCAGCCGCTCGCCGATCTTCGACATCGGCAGCTCGCCCGCCTTGGAGAAGGTGAGCAGGACCAGGGCCTCGTACCGCGCGAAGGTCAGGCCGTACGGCTTGACGACCGCGTCGACCTCCGCGAGGAGGATCTGGTGGGCGCGCATGATCGAGGTGATCGCGGCCATCGAGGGGACCGGGCCCCAGCGCTTCTGCCAGAGTTCGTCGGCGCGGGCGATGGGGTCGAAGGGGAGACTGAGCGGCTTCGGCACCCGTCGACCATACCGACTGGTCATATGCCGGTCAGCCCCGTCTCGCCTTTCGGTCGCGGCCCGGTGGCCCTCAGCTCGGCGGCGGCGGCCAGGAGGCACACCGTTCCGAGGACGCCGGTACCGGCCACGACCGTGTGCACGGGGGCGAACTCGGCCGCGATCCCGGCCCCGGCCATGCCCACGCCCTGGACGGTCATCATCCCCGCCGTCATCAGGGTCATCGCCCTCCCCCGCTGCTCCTCCGGGACGGCCGCGACGAACCAGGCGTCGAGACCGAGGGTGTACGCGCCGGTGGCGCCCGCCAGGAGGAGCGCGACGGCCGCGAGGGCGACGCCGGGCCGGGGGGCGTACAGCAGGTAGGGCACGACACTCGCGACGGCGAGCGGCAGCACGATCCGGGAGCGGGTCGCGGCCGACAGGAACGACCCGGCGAGGAGTTCGCCCGCGATGGTGCCGACGGGCAGGGCGCACATGAGGAGGCCGAGGGCGGCGGTGGAGACGCCGATCTCGTCGGCGTAGGGGGCGGCGAGGGCCTCGGGGACGACGGCGAAGAGCGGCGGCACCCAGAACATCAGCATCAGGGCCCGCACGCGCCGGTTCCGCAGCACGGCGAAGGTCCCCGACAGCCCGCTCGCCTCGCCGCCCGCGCGGGCGGGGCGGCGGGCGGTGCCGAGCCGGAGGAGCAGCGCGGAGGCGAGGAACGTGGCGGCGGTGACGACGAGGGCGCCGCGCGGCGGGACGACGGTGAGGAGGACACCGGCGGCGGCGTAGCCGGTGAGCAGCGCGCTCTGCGACACGATCCGCAGGAGCGAGCGCCCGAGCACGAAGAGGTCGCCCTCGCCGAGGATGTCGGCGAGGGTCGCCATGCGGGTGCCGTTGAAGACGGGCGAGACGACGGCGATGGCGCAGCGCAGCGCCAGCAGGACGGCGACGGGGGTGACGGGCGCGGCCATGACCGCGACGCAGCCGGCGCAGACGAGGTCGCAGACGACGAGGATCCGACGGGGCGGGAGCCGGTCGGTGAGCCCGGCGAGGAGGGTGCCGCCGAGGAGGTAGGGCAGGAACCCGAGCGCGAAGGTGAGCGAGGAGAGCAGCGGGGACCGGGTCATGTCGTAGACGAGCACGGTGAGCGCGAGCTCGCTGACGACGACCCCGAGCAGCGAGAACAGATGCGCCACGAACACGAACCGGAACTCCCGGACGGCGAAGACGGCGCGGTATCCGGGGGCGGGGGAGGCGGCCACGACGGGCGCGGGCAGCGCCGGCGGCACGGCCGGGGCGTCGGGTGCGGGCGAGGCCGGCGCGGCGGCGGGCGCGGGCAGCGCGGGCGCGGGCAGCACCGGCGGCACGGCCGGGGCGTCGGGTGCGGGCGGCGCAGCCGGGGCGTCGGGTGCGGGGCCGGCCGGCACGGCAACGGGAGCGGCCGACGCCCGCGCGGGCACAGCCGGCGCGACCTCGGGCGCGGGCACAGCCGGCGCGACCTCGGGCGCGGCCCCGGGCGCGGGCGAAGCCCCGGCCACGGGCGCGGGCGAAGCCCCGGCCTCGGGCCCGGTCGTGGTCTCGCGCGCCGGCCCGGGGCCGGCCTCGGGTGGTGTCCCGGTCGCCGCCCCGGGCGTGCGCTCTCCGGTGGGGGGCGCGTGGGCAGGGGTGGGCGCGGGCGCCTGGGACGGCGCCCGGGTGTCGTTCTCGGGCATGGGCGCAGCCTGCCGGGCACGCGAGCCACGCCCTAGACTTTCGGCTCCAGACGAATGTCCGGGGAGGGCCCGTGCCGTACCACCTGCACTTCGGCGAGGCCGACCCGCTGCGCATCCGGTTCGCGATCTCGCCGCTCTGGGAGACGCACTCCGCCGTGCGGGTGCTCGCGCGGCCCGCCAAGCAGGGGTACCACCTGCCGTGGATGCGGCGGATCGCGGACGCCGCGCGCGGAGTCGACCTCGCACCGCTCCAGCTGCTGATGCCGCTGCGCGGGCACAGCCCGGACTTCCTCTACCCGCCGCCGCTCGGCCCCGCCGCCGCGATCGAGGACGAGATCCGGGCCGTCCGCGAGACCGATCCGGCGCTGGCCCTGGGCGACTTCGAGCGGGCGCTCGCCGAGACGCCGGGGGCGGCGGACACCGCCGAGGGGCGCCGGATGCTCGCCGACCCCGCCGGGGCGGTGGAGCGGCTCGCCACGCTGCTCCGGGCCGCGTGGGAGGCGCTGATCGCCCCGCACTGGCCCCGGCTGCGCGCGCTCCTGGAGGCGGACGTGGCGTACCACTCGCGGCGGCTCGCGGAGGGCGGGCTCGAACGGCTCCTGGGCGAGCTGCACCCGGCCTTCGCCTGGGACGCGGGGACCTCGACGCTCACCGTGGCGTACGCCGGTGAGCACATCCGGCCGCTGGAGGGGCAGGGGCTCGTCCTGATGCCGTCGGTGTTCACCTGGCCCGACGTGGTGAGCGGCTTCGATCCGCCGTGGCAGCCGACGGTGGTCTATCCGGCGCGCGGGATCGGCGGGCTCTGGACGGAGGCCGGGGGCCGCACCCCGGAGGTGCTGGCCCGGCTGCTCGGCCCGGTGCGCGCGGACGTGCTGTGCGCGCTCGACGAGCCGATGGGGACGACGGCGCTGGCCCATCTCCTCGGCCGGGCGCCCTCGTCCGTGTCCTCGCACCTGTCGGTGCTGCGGGACGCGGGGCTGCTCACGTCACGGCGGTACGGCCACCAGGTGCTGTACGAGCGGACCCCGCTGGGCATCGCGGTGTCGCGGCCCGAGACCCCCTAGGGCGCGTCGAGGCGCCGTCGCAGGGTGTACGTGACGGCCCTGCGGGCCACCGGGTTCAGTTCCTCGACCGCGGCCATCAGGGCGCCGAGCTGTTCGAGCGCGGTGAGCGCGGCCTCCGCGCCCGCCGGGTCGACGCCTTCGTAGAGTTCGAGCCCGACGAAGGAGGCGGCGACCGCGCGGGCGAGGCCCGCGGGGTCGGTGAACCCGGCGAGGGGGGTCCCGGCGAGGACGCGGACGAGCACCTGCTCGATCTCGGCGATCCACAGGTCGAGCCCGGCGGCGGTGGCGGGGGCGAGCCGGGGGTGGGTCTGGGCGCCGGCGAGCAGCTGCCCGAGGACGGCGACGTGGCCGGCGTCCCGCTCCTCGGTGTGCATCTCGCGGCCGAAGGCCAGGAGTTCGGAGAGGCTGGTGACGGCGCGGAGCCGCTCCCGGTGGCGGGCCACCCGCTGCTCGGCGCCGTGCCGGCAGGCGGCGGAGAGCAGCTCGTCGACGGAGCCGAAGTGGTAGAAGACGAGGGCCTGGTTGACCCCGGCGGCGGTCGCGATGGCGCGCGCGGAGGCCTTGGCGATGCCCTGGTCGACGAGGGTGCGCAGGGCGCCGTCGAGGAGCTTCTCGCGGGTCTCCTGGCTCCTCGCCTCCTGGGCCTTCACGCCCCCGGCCGTCCGCCCGCTCATGCCCGTACCTCCTCGCGCACCGGGCGCAGCCCCGCGCGCACCCCGTGGGAGCCTACGTCGGCGTAGGTGGCGGTGAAGGACCCCCGGTAGCCGAAGAGCGGACCGAAGTACCGGTTGACCACCCGGACGTCGATGCGGAAGCGGCCGGCGCGTTCGTCGTAGGACTCCCGCACCTCGGCCCGGGCGCCCACGAGTGCGGGGACGCGCACGTCGAGCGGGCCTTCGCGGAAGCGGTGTTCGCCGGAGGTGATGAGGAGCGAGCCGTCGGGTTCGGCGGTGGGGTGCAGGTCGCTCGCGAGGTGCTGGTGGGTGCCGAGGTAGTCGAGGACGCAGTCGCGCTCGGGGCTGTGGACCATGGTGGCGTCGAAGCGCCGGGGGCCGCCGGGCAGGTCGAAGGTGCGGACGAAGGTGACGGTCTCGCGTCCGTACGAGTCGAGGTAGGGCACGTTCTCGATGGTGAAGGGGATGTCACGGCCGGTGCGGGGCAGCAGGATGTTCCGCAGTCCGCCGAGCGCGAGGAAGGGCTTCACGAACGCCGGGCCGTGCCAGATGTGGTCCATGACGCCCCGTCCGACGCACAGCTCGCCGCCGGCGAGCCCGACCGAGAAGCGCCGCTGGAGCTCGGGGTGCAGCCGTTCGAACTCGGCGTCCCCCATGGCGGTGCGGAAGATCGAGGTCATGGCTGCTCCAGGGTGGCGAGGAGCCGGGGCTCCCGGTGGCGGGCGGGCGGGGTGCGCGCGCAGCGCCGGGCGGCGGGGGTGCGCGACGAGGGCGGTACGAGGATGGCGGCGGCGAGCCCGAGGACGGTGAGGGGGACGCCGGCGAGCGACACGGGTCCGAGCGGCAGGACGGTGGCGAGCCAGGGCAGGGCCACGAGCAGCATCCGGGCGGTGGTTTCGAGGAGCCAGCGGTCGCGGGAGCGCTCGGGGGTGATGCCCCGCTCGCACCAGAGCCGCAGCCGGTCGAAGGACCAGGCGGTGGCCCAGCCCATGAGGGGACGGAAGAGGAGCCGGTCGGCGACGCGGCCGAGGCGGCCCCAGCGGGGCCGGTAGTCGTAGCCGGTGAGGAAGCGGACGCCGTCGTCGGTGGGGACGTAGCGCCAGTAGCCGCTGCCCTCGGCGAGGAGCGAGAGCGGGTACGGCGAGGCGAACCGGAGGGCGGAGACCCGGTCGCCGCCGGCCCGGTGGCGCTCCCCCGCGGAGACACCGGTGCCGGCGACGACCAGGAAGGGCAGGACGCGGGTCGCGTAGCGGAAGTGCCGGGGCTCGCCGTCGGCGCGCGGGAGGTACGAGATCTCCGTGAACCGCAGGTCCCACCGCTGGTGGCGGTCGGGCTCCTGGGTGCGCTCCCAGAGGGTCTCCAGGTCGGCGCGTATCCGCGTCTCGATGTAGAGCCCCATGGGCGTTCCCCCTGCTCATCCAGCATTTTGAGCGACTGCTCAAAACTGCCTCGGGAGGGAAGGTAGCGGATTTTGAGCACTCGCTCAACCGGCGGTCACGAAGAAGCCCCCGGTCCTGGATCCAGGACCGGGGGCTCGTCGTACGCGAACGGGGGCGTCAGGCTCCGAGGTGGCGCTCCACCGTCTCGACCTTCGAGGTCAGGCCGTCCGTCACGCCCGGGCGGATGTCGGCCTTCATCACCACCGAGACGCGCGGGGCGCGGGCCTCGACGGCGGCGACGGCGCGCTTCACGACGTCCATCACCTCGTCCCACTCGCCCTCGACCGAGGTGAACATCGCGTCGGTGCGGTTCGGGAGCCCCGACTCGCGCACGACCCGGACCGCGTCGGCGACGTACTCGCCGACCTCCTCCCCCACACCGAGGGGGGTCACGGAGAAGGCGACGATCATGCCTTCACCGCACCCTGGGCCTGCTCGGCGCGGGCGCGGGAGGCGATGACCGCGTCCGCGGCCTCGCGCTTCAGCTTCCGCTCGGCGTAGAAGCCGCCCAGGGGCAGCACCGAGAGGACGAAGTAGAGGGCGGCCGTCCCGAAGCTCCACTTGGTGCGGTTCCAGGCGTCCAGCCAGAAGAGGACGTACAGGACGAAGAGAATGCCGTGGATCGCGCCCATCACCGGCACCGCGTTGAAGTCCGTCGTCCGCTTGAGCACCGAGCAGACCAGCAGGAGCAGGAACGAGACGGCCTCCGGCGCGGAGACGAGCCGGAGCCGGTGGAGGGAGGAAGCGGTCTTGATGTCCACGGAGGGGGTCACCTTCGTTCGATCTTGTGAACGGATGCACAAGGGCCCGTCCATTGTGCACGGCGACTTTGCTGTCTCTTTAGCCGGGGGCCCAGTACCTTCCTCGGGTGGCAACGTTCCGACTCCAAGGCAGCAAAGTGCTCGCCGTCTCCATGACCGGCGACGCCGTCAAGGCGAAGAACGGCTCGATGGTCGCCTACGACGGCCAGATGGCGTTCAAGAAGATGAGCGGCGGTGGTGAGGGCCTGCGCGGCATGGTGACCCGCCGGCTCACGGGTGAGCAGATGGAGGTGATGGAGGTCCGGGGCCAGGGGACCTGCTGGTTCGCCGACCGCGCCTCCGAGATCAACCTCGTCTCGCTGCACGGCGACAAGCTCTGGGTGGAGGCGAGCAATCTGCTCTGCACCGACGCGGGGCTGCGCACCGGCACGACCTTCACGGGTCTGCGCGGCGGCGCCACCGGCAACGGGCTCTTCACCACGACCGTCGAGGGCACGGGCCAGGCGGCGATCATGTCGGACGGTCCCGCCGTGGTGCTGCGGGTGACCCCGCAGTACCCGCTCCAGGTCGACCCCGGCGCGTACATCGCCCACCAGGGCAACCTCCAGCAGCACTTCCAGTCCGGGGTGACCTTCCGCACCCTGATGGGCGAGGGGGGCGGCGAGGCGTTCCAGATCCGCTTCGAGGGCGAGGGCCTCGTGTACGTCCAGCCGAGCGAGCGGAACACGATCGGCGGTGACGTCTGATGCCGTTCCGCGAGATCAACTCGAAGATGGTCGAGGCGACCGTCATCCCGGGGCAGCGGATGTTCAGCCAGCGCGGCGCGATGCTCGCGTACCGCGGCGACGTCAGTTTCACGCCGAACATGGCGGGCGGCCAGGGCGGCCTGATGTCGATGATCGGCCGCCGGGTGGCCGGTGAGGCGACCCCGCTGATGACCGTCGAGGGCAACGGCACGGTGATGTTCGGGCACGGCGGTCACCACATCCAGGTGATCGCGCTGACCGGCGACACCCTGTACGTGGAGGCCGACCGGCTGCTCGCCTTCGACGGGACCCTGGAGCAGGGCACGATGTTCATGGGCTCGCAGGGCGGCGTCATGGGCATGGTCCGCGGCCAGGTGACGGGCCAGGGCCTGTTCACGACGACCCTGAAGGGTCACGGCTCGGTGGCCGTCATGGCGCACGGCGGCGTCATCGAGCTGCCGATCACCCCGGGCCGCCCGGTCCACGTCGACCCGCAGGCGTACGTGGCGCACCACGGCGACGTGCGGAACAAGCTCTCCACGGCGCTGGGCTGGCGCGACATGGTGGGGCGCGGCTCGGGCGAGGCGTTCCAGCTGGAGCTGAGCGGCAGCGGCGCGGTGTACGTCCAGGCCTCGGAGGAGAAGCTGTGAGCACCCCTGTCATCCACGACCCGCACTCCCTGCCGTCGGACGACAACGTCAATCCGTACACCTTCTGCGTGGAGCTCAAGGGCTCCCAGTGGTTCCTGCAGAAGGGGAAGATGATCGCCTACTACGGGCGGATCGAGTTCAACGGCATCGGGCACGGCCGTCTCGACCGGCTGGTGCGGACGTCCTTCCACTCGCCGCTGCACGCGAGCGACTGGGTGGTGGCGGAGGGCAGCGGGAAGATGCTGCTCGCGGACCGGGCGTTCGACGTGAACTCGTACGACCTGGACGAGGGCAATCTGACGATCCGCTCCGGGAACCTGCTGGCCTACCAGCCGACGCTGGCGCTGAAGCAGTCGATCGTGCCGGGCTTCGTGACGCTGATCGGCACGGGCAAGTTCGTGGCGGCCTCGAACGGCCCGGTGGTCTTCATGGAGCCGCCCATGCGGGTGGATCCGCAGGCGCTCGTCGGGTGGGCGGACTGCCCCTCGCCCTGTCACCATTACGACCACGGGTACATGACGGGCGTGATGGGCGGCGTCCGGGCGCTGACGGGCATCGGCGGCACCTCGGGCGAGGAGCACCAGTTCGAGTTCGTGGGCGCGGGCACGGTGCTGCTCCAGTCGACCGAGCTGCTGATGGCGGAGCGGGCGATCGGCGCGCCGCCGGCGCAGGCGGGTGTCCCGGGCGGACACGGGGCGCCTGGTTCCGGCCAGGGGGCCCTGGGATCGGTACCGCGCCTTCCCGGCCAGCTCGGTGACCTCCAGCGTCGCTTCGGCCTGTAGCCGGTAGTCTGCGGAGTGTGACGTCCTCGAACGTCTGCACCGGTGGCTGACGCCTGAAGGCCCGGACCGCCCGACGCGGTGCGCGGCGTCACACTCCCCGACTTCGTCAAGTATTCAACTTCTTAGGTAGAATCCATACATGGACACCGAGACGGCCACACCCTGGCTCACCGACGGCGAGCAGTGCGCCTGGCGCACGTTCCTGGACGTCCAGAGAATGCTGACGTACCAGCTGGAGCGGGACCTCCAGCCCTTCGGCCTGACCATGAACGACTACGAGATCCTGGTGAACCTCTCGGAGTCGGCGGAACGGCGGCTGCGCATGAGCGACCTCGCCGCCGCCACCCTCCAGTCGAAGAGCCGGCTCTCCCACCAGATCACCCGCATGGAGAACGCCGGGCTCGTACGCCGCGAGAACTGCGAGTCGGACCGGCGCGGGCTCTACGCCGTGCTGACCGACGACGGCATGGAGACCATGCGCAAGGTCGCCCCGCACCACGTCGAGTCGGTGCGCAGGCACTTCATCGACCAGCTCAGCGGCGAGGCCCTCGGCGACCTCCACGAGTCCCTGAAGCCGATCGCCGAACAGCTCCGCGGCCGCCGCGGCAAGCCCTGACCTGACATAGACGCGAAGGGCCTCCCCGGGTGACCGGGGAGGCCCTTCGCGTACGTACGGGGATCAGTTTCCGGTCAGGCTCGCGACCAGCTCGTCCGAGGCCGCGTACGGATCGAGGGCCCCCGCCGTGATCCGCTCCGCGAGGGCGTCGAGACGCCGGTCGCCGTGCAGATCGCCGATGCGCTCGCGCAGGGCCGTCACCGCGATGGTCTCCACCTCGCGCGCCGCACGGGCCCGGCGGCGCTCCGCCAGGACCCCGTGCTCCTCCATCCAGGCGCGGTGCTTCTCCAGGGCCTCCACGACCTCGTCGATGCCCTCGCCGCGCGCCGCGACCGTCTTCACGATCGGCGGCCGCCAGTCGCCCGCGGCCCGCGCCTCGCCGAGGCCCAGCATGTGGTTGAGCTCCCGGGCGGTGGCGTCCGCGCCGTCCCGGTCGGCCTTGTTCACCACGTACAGGTCGCCGATCTCCAGGATGCCCGCCTTCGCGGCCTGGATCCCGTCGCCCATGCCGGGCGCGAGGAGCACGACCGAGGTGTCGGCCTGGGAGGCGATCTCGACCTCCGACTGCCCGACACCGACGGTCTCCACCAGGATCACCTCGCAGCCGGCCGCGTCGAGGACGCGGATGGCCTGCGGGGCTGACCAGGCGAGCCCGCCCAGATGGCCGCGGGTGGCCATCGAGCGGATGTAGACGCCCGGGTCGGAGGCGTGCTCCGACATCCGGACCCGGTCGCCGAGCAGCGCTCCCCCGCTGAACGGGGAGGACGGGTCGACGGCCAGGACACCCACCCGCTTGCCCGCCCTGCGGTACGCGGAGACCAGCGCGGACGTCGACGTCGACTTGCCCACGCCCGGCGAGCCGGTCAGGCCCACCACGTACGCGCCGCCGGTCAGCGGCGCGAGCGCCGCCATCACCTCGCGCAGCTGCGGGGACGCCCCCTCCACGAGCGAGATCAGCCGGGCCACGGCCCGCGGCCTGCCCTCCCGTGCCTGGGCGACGAGTTCGGGGACGTCCACCATCTGCGCTGCTCCTTGCCTGAGCCGGGTGCTTACTTGCCGTTGCCGGGGACGCGCACGATCAGCGCGTCGCCCTGGCCGCCACCACCGCACAGGGCCGCCGCGCCGACACCGCCGCCGCGCCGCTTGAGCTCCAGGGCCAGGTGCAGCACCAGACGGGCGCCGGACATGCCGATCGGGTGGCCGAGCGCGATGGCACCACCGTTGACGTTCACCTTTTCGGGGGTGACGCCGAGGTCCTTCATGGACTGGTGCGAGACGGCGGCGAAGGCCTCGTTGATCTCGATCAGGTCGAGGTCCTCGACGCCCAGGCCCTCCTTCTTGAGGGCGTGCGCGATCGCGTTGGACGGCTGCGACTGGAGCGAGTTGTCCGGGCCGGCCACATTGCCGTGGGCGCCGATCTCGGCGATCCACTCCAGGCCCAGCTCCTCCGCCTTGGCCTTGCTCATGACGACCACGGCGGCGGCGCCGTCGGAGATCTGCGAGGCGGTGCCGGCGGTGATGGTGCCGTCCTTGGCGAAGGCCGGACGGAGCTTGCCGAGGGACTCGGCGGTGGTCTCCGCGCGGATGCCCTCGTCCTTCGAGAAGATCACCGGGTCGCCCTTGCGCTGCGGGATCTCGACCGGGGTGATCTCGGCCTCGAAGATGCCGTTCTTCTGGGCCGCGGCGGCGCGCTGGTGCGAGAGGGCGGCGAGCTCGTCCTGCACCTCGCGGCCGATGCCGAGGCGGGTGTTGTGCTTCTCCGTGGACTCGCCCATGGCGATGCCCTCGAAGGAGTCGGTCAGGCCGTCGTACGCCATCGCGTCGAGCATCTCGATCGCGCCGTACTTGAAGCCCTCGCGGGACTTCGGCAGCAGGTGCGGGGCGTTCGTCATGGACTCCTGGCCGCCGGCGACGACCACGTCGAACTCACCGGCGCGGATCAGCTGGTCGGCGAGGGCGATCGCGTCGAGACCCGAGAGACACACCTTGTTGATGGTGAGCGCGGGGACGCTCATCGGAATGCCCGCCTTGACGGCGGCCTGGCGGGCGGGGATCTGCCCGGCGCCCGCCTGGAGCACCTGGCCCATGATCACGTACTGCACCTGGTCGCCGCCGATGCCGGCCCGGTCGAGGGCCGCCTTGATGGCGAAGCCGCCCAGGTCGGCGCCCGAGAAGGACTTGAGCGAGCCGAGCAGGCGACCCATGGGCGTGCGGGCGCCCGCGACGATCACTGAGGTGGTACCGGTCGTTCCAGACATGAGGCACGGCCCCTTGGGATGAGGAGTGAACGAGGGTTTACCGCCAATGTACTGAGAGGCGCCGCGCGCGGTCACCGGCCGGATGGTGTGATCGCGCGCACGTTGCGTAACCACCTGTTCAGCGGTGGACTGGAGGCATGCTGACGCGTATCGACCACATCGGGATCGCCTGTTTCGACCTGGACAAGACCGTCGAGTTCTACCGTGCCACGTACGGGTTCGAGGTCTACCACTCCGAGGTCAACGAGGAGCAGGGCGTCCGCGAGGCCATGCTCAGGATCAACGCCACCGACGACGGCGGGGCCTCCTACCTCCAGCTCCTGGAGCCCACCCGCGAGGACTCCGCGGTGGGCAAGTGGCTCGCCAAGAACGGCGAGGGCGTGCACCACATCGCCTTCGGCACGGCGGACGTCGACGGGGACGCCGAGGCCATCCGCGGCAAGGGCGTCCGGGTCCTCTACGACGAGCCGCGGATCGGCTCCATGGGCTCCCGCATCACCTTCCTCCACCCCAAGGACTGCCACGGCGTCCTCACGGAACTGGTCACTTCGGCCGAGCCGTCCGCTGACCACTCCTCAGCGGAGCACTGACCTCCGGATTCCTGGCCCGGTAGAGTGGGCGGCTCCGGGCCGGGGCCGGTCGGGGCCACTCCGTGCGGCACCGAAGTCGGGTTGTCGGGGTCGTCCGATCTGCCACGATTCCCCGGGGGCCCGTCCTCGGCCGTGAGGGCGTGCTCGTTGGAGTTGCGACCAGGGTTGGGGTCTCCCCTGCTCGAAGAGCTTCGGGGAAGGATGGGACCGCGCAGTGCGGGGCTACGAACGCCAGGAGAGCCACCGAGCTGAAGACGACCATCTCGCCAGGTTCGAAGCCGAGATGGACCGGCTGAAGACCGAACGCGAGAAGGCCGTCCAGCACGCCGAGGACCTCGGCTACCAGGTCGAGGTCTTGCGCGCCAAGCTCCACGAGGCGCGCCGCACCATCGCGTCCCGGCCCGCCTACGACAGCGCCGACATCGGCTACCAGGCCGAGCAGATGCTGCGCAACGCGCAGGCGCAGGCCGAGCAGCTCCGCCAGGACGCCGAGCGCGAGCTGCGCGAGGCCCGCGCCCAGACCCAGCGCATCCTCCAGGAGCACGCCGAGCACCAGGCCCGGCTCCAGGCCGAGCTGCACAACGAGGCCGTCCAGCGCCGCCAGCAGCTCGACCAGGAACTCAACGAGCGCCGCCAGACCGTCGAGGCGCACGTCAACGAGAACGTCGCCTGGGCCGAACAGCTGCGCGCCCGCACCGAGTCCCAGGCCCGCCGTCTGATGGAGGAGTCCCGGGCGGAGGCCGAGCAGTCGCTCGCCACCGCCCGCGCCGAGGCCACCCGCCTCGCCGAGGAGACCAGCCGCCGCGTCGGCGCCGAGGCGGAGTCCGCCCGAGCCGAGGCCGAAGCGATTCTGCTGCGCGCCCGCAAGGACGCCGAGCGGCTCATCGGCGCCGCCTCCAGCCAGGCGCAGGAGGCCACCACCCACGCCGAGCAGCTCCGCTCCACCGCCGCCGTCGAGACCGACCAGGCCCGCCGCCAGGCCACCGAGCTGTCGCGCGCCGCCGAGCAGCGCCTGCAGGAGGCCGAGGAGAAGCTGCGGGTCGCCCGCGCCGAGGCCGAGAAGGCCCTCGGCGAGGCCAAGGAGGCCGCGGCCAAGCAGCTCGCCGGCGCCGAGTCCGTCAACGAGCAGCGCACCCGCACCGCCAAGGCCGAGATCGCCCGCCTCGTCGGCGAGGCCACCAAGGAGGCCGAGGCGCTCAAGGCCGAGGCCGAGGAGAAGCTCCGCGAGGCCACCGCCCAGGCGGAGAAGCTCGTCACCGACGCGACCGAGAAGGCCGTCACGGCCGCCGCCGAGGACTCCGCCGCCGCGCTCGCCAAGGCCGCGCGCAACGCCGAGGAGATCCTCACCAAGGCCTCCGAGGACGCCCGGGAGACCACCCGCAAGGCCTCCGAGGAGGCCGAGCGGGTCCGCCGCGAGGCCGAGACCGAGGCCGACCGGCTGCGCGCCGAGGCCGGGGAGCAGGCCGACGAACTGCTCGGCTCGGCGAAGGACGACACCAAGGAGTACCGCGCCAAGACCGTCGAGCTCCAGGAGGAGGCCCGCCGGCTGCGCGGCGAGGCCGAGGCGCTGCGCGCCGAGGCCGTCGACGAGGGCGAGCGGATCCGCTCCGAGGCCCGCCGCGAGGCCCTCCAGCAGATCGAGGAGGCGGCCAGGACCGCCGAGGAGCTCCTCACCAAGGCCCGCACGGACGCCGAGGAGCAGCGCACCAAGGCCGGCGCCGAGAGCGAGCGGGTCAAGTCGGAGGCGATGGAGCGCGCCCAGACGCTCCGCACCCAGGCCGAGGAGACCCTGGAGCGCACCCGCGCCGAGGCCGAGCGGCTGCGCGCCGAGGCCGAGGAGCAGGCCGAGTCCGTGAAGGGCGCGGCCGAGGAGGCCGCCGCCGGACTGCGCGCGGACGCCGAGCGGGCCGCCGAGGCGCGCCGCGCCGAGGCCGCCGACGAGCTGACCCGGCTGCACACCGACGCCGAGGCGAAGGTCGCCGCCGCCGGCGAGGAGCTCACCGACGCCCGGGCCGAGGGCGAGCGGATCCGGCGCGAGGCCGCCGAGGAGACCGAGCGGCTGCGGACCGAGGCCGCCGAGCGGATCCGGTCCCTCCAGGAACAGGCCGAGCGTGAGGCCGAGCGGCTGCGGGCCGAGGCCGCGTCGGACGCGTCCACCGCGCGCACCGAGGCCGAGGCGGCGGCGGTACGGCTGCGCACGGAGGCCGCCGAGGAGTCCGAGCGTCTGCGCTCGGAGGCCCAGGAGACCGCCGACCGGGTGCGGGCCGAGGCGGCGGCCGCCGCCGAGCGGGTCGCCGCCGAGGCCGCCGAGGCGCTCGCCGCCGCGCAGGAGGAGGCCGTCCGGCGCCGCCGGGAGGCCGAGGAGACGCTCGAATCGGCCCGCTCCGAGGCCGGCCGGGAGCGCGAGCACGCCCGCGAGCAGTCCGAGGAGCTCCTCGCCGCCGCGCGCAAGCGGGTCGAGGAGGCGCAGGCCGAGGCGCAGCGCCTGGTCGAGGAGGCGGACGCCCGGGCGACCGAGATGGTCGCCGTGGCCGAGCACACCGCCCAGGAGGTGCGGGACTCGGTGGCCGGGCTGCGCGAGCAGGCCGAGGAGGAGATCGCCGGGCTGCGCAGCGCCGCCGAGCACGCGGCCGAGCGGACGCGGACCGAGGCGCAGGAGGAGGCGGACCGGGTCCGCGCCGACGCGTACGAGGAGCGGGAGCGGGCGTCGGAGGACGCCGTCCGCACGCGCGAGCGTGCTCAGGAGGAGTCGGAGGCCGCGAAGGCGCTGGCGGAGCGGACGGTCACGGACGCGCTCGCCGAGGCGGAGAAGCTGCGGACGGACACCGCCGAGTACGCGCAGCGGGTACGGACCGAGGCGACGGACGCGCTCGCCTCGGCGGAGCAGGACGCGGCCCGCACGCGCGCGGACGCCCGGGACGACGCCAACCGGATCCGTTCGGAGGCCGCCGAGCGCGCCGAGTCGGCGGTCGGCGAGGCGCGGGCCGAGGCCGAGCGCATCGGGGCGGAGGCCGAGCAGGTCCTCGACGAGGCCCGCAAGGCCGCCGACAAGCGCCGTACCGACGCCGCCGAGCAGGCCGACACCCTCATCGGCGAGGCCACCACCGAGGCCGAGCGGATCGGCGCGGAGGCCGCCGAGCTGCGTGCCGAGGCCGAGCAGGTCAAGGCCGACGGCGTGGCACAGGCCGAGGCGCTGCGCGCGGAGGCCCGCGCCGAGGGCGAGCAGGTCCTCGACGAGGCCCGCAAGGCCGCCGACAAGCGCCGCACCGACGCCGCCGAGCAGGCCGACACCCTCGTCGGCGAGGCCACCGCCGAGGCCGAGCGGCTCACCGCCGAGGCGGTCGAGCTGATGGAGACGACCGAGCAGGACGCCCTGCGCCTGCGGGCCGAGGCGGAGCAGGTCAAGGCCGACGGCGAGGCGCAGGCCGAGGCGCTGCGCGCGGAGGCCCGCGCCGAGGGCGAGCAGGTCCTCGACGAGGCCCGCAAGGCCGCCGACAAGCGCCGTACCGACGCCGCCGAGCAGGCCGACACCCTCGTCGGCGAGGCCACCGCCGAGGCCGAGCGGATCGCGGCCGAGGCCGCCGAGCTGCGCGAGACGACCGAGCGGGACTCCGAGCGGCTGCGCACGGAGGCCGAGCAGGTCAAGGCGGACGGCGAGGCGCACGCGCAGGCCCTGCGCAACGCCGCGCTCGCCGACGCCGACCAGATCCTGGACGAGGCCCGCAAGGCCGCCGACAAGCGCCGTACCGACGCCGCCGGGCAGGCCGACACCCTCGTCGGCGAGGCCACCGCCGAGGCCGAGCGGATCGTGAACGAGGCGGCCGAGCTGGCCGATTCGGTGGGCGCGGACGCCCGCGCCGAGGCCGCCCAGACCGTCGGCGCGGCCGCGGAGGAGGCCGAGCGGCTGCGCGCCGAGGGCGCCGAGGCGATCGCCGAGGCCCTGCGGGACGCCGAGCGGATCCGTACCGAGTCCGAGCGGGTGAAGGCCGACGCCGCGGCGGCGGGCGAGCAGATGCGCGCCGAGGCCCGCGCGGAGGCGGACCGGACGCTCGACGAGGCCCGGGAGGCCGGCGCCCGCAAGCGTGCCGACGCGGCCGAGCAGGCCGACCAGCTCGTCGCCAAGGCCCAGGAGGAGGCGCTGCGCGCCACCACGGAGGCCGAGTCGCAGGCGGACACGATGGTCGGCGCGGCCCGCAAGGAGGCCGAGCGGATCGTCGCCGAGTCGACCGTCGAGGGCAACTCGCTGGTGGAGAAGGCCCGTACGGACGCGGACGAGCTCCTGGTCGGGGCACGCAGCGACGCGACGGCCATAAGGGAGCGGGCCGAGGAGCTGCGGGGCCGGATCGAGGGGGAGATCGAGGAGCTGCACGAGCGGGCGCGGCGCGAGACGGCGGAGCAGATGAAGACGGCCGGGGAGCGCGTCGACAAGCTGGTGAAGGCCGCGACCGAGCAGCGCGCCGAGGCGGAGGAGAAGGCGAAGGAGCTGCTCTCCGACGCGAGTTCGGAGGCGAGCAAGGTCCGGATCGCCGCAGTCCGCAAGGCGGACGGGCTCCTGAAGGAGGCCGCGCAGAAGAAGGCCTCGCTGATCGCGGAGGCCGAGGCCGTCAAGGCGGAGGCCGAGCGGATCCGCGCGGAGGCGGCGGCCGAGGCCGAGGAGACGGTCGCGGAAGGACAGCGCGAGCTGGAGACCCTGACGCGGCGTCGCAAGGACATCAATGCGGAGATCTCCCGTGTCCAGGACGTCCTGGAGGCGTTGGAGTCTTTCGAGACGCCGTCCGCCGGAAAGGACGGGGTCAAGGCGGGTGCGTCATCGGGGTCCACTCGTACGGGTGGCAAGCCTCAGGACGGCTAGCCACTCAAAAGGCTGGACATTCTCCAGATCAAACGGGCATACGCTCGATGACACGCCGCTTCGGCCCCTAGGATTCCCTCTAACACCTCACCGGTCTCATTCGACAGGAAACCCATGAGCGACACATCCTCCCCCTTCGGCTTCGAGCTCGTGCGGCGCGGTTACGACCGCGGTCAGGTGGACGACCGCATTACCAAGCTCGTGTCCGACCGCGACAGCGCCCTGTCCCGTATCACCTCGCTGGAGAAGCGCATCGAGGAGCTCCACCTCGAGACGCAGAACGCCCAGGCGCAGGTCACCGACGCCGAGCCGTCGTACGCGGGACTCGGTGCCCGGGTCGAGAAGATCCTCCGGCTCGCCGAGGAGGAGGCGAAGGACCTGCGTGAGGAGGCCCGTCGCGCCGCCGAGCAGCACCGCGAGCTGGCCGAGTCGGCCGCCCAGCAGGTGCGCAACGACGCGGAGTCGTTCGCGGCCGAGCGCAAGGCGAAGGCCGAGGACGAGGGCGTCCGGATCGTCGAGAAGGCGCAGGGCGAGGCCAACTCGCTGCGCGCCGAGGCGCAGAAGGACGCGCAGTCGAAGCGTGAGGAGGCGGACGCCCTCTTCGAGGAGACCCGCGCCAAGGCCGCCCAGGCCGCCGCGGACTTCGAGACGAACCTGGCGAAGCGCCGCGAGCAGTCGGAGCGGGACCTGGCCTCGCGTCAGGCCAAGGCCGAGAAGCGTCTCGCCGAGATCGAGCACCGCGCCGAGCAGCTCCGCCTGGAGGCCGAGAAGCTGCGCACGGACGCGGAGCGCCGGGCCCGTCAGACGGTGGAGACCGCGCAGCGCCAGGCCGAGGACATCGTGGCCGACGCGAACGCCAAGGCCGACCGGATCCGTTCGGAATCGGAGCGCGAGCTCGCGGCGCTGACGAACCGCCGCGACTCGATCAACGCGCAGCTGACCAACGTCCGCGAGATGCTGGCGACGCTGACCGGTGCCGCGGTGGCGGCGGCCGGCTCTCCGATCGACGACGAGCGCACGGCGGGCGTCCCGGCCCAGCAGTCGCGGTGACGCACCCGAAGGCCGCGTGACGAACGGGCGGCAACCGTCGGAACCCTCCGTCATTCCGGTGGCGGAGGGTTTTGCGCGCCCGTAGGTTGGGACGCATGATCGAGCTTGAGGGCCTGACGAAGCGCTACGGGACGAAGACCGCGGTCGACCACCTCTCCTTCCAGGTGCGTCCTGGCGTGGTCACCGGCTTCCTCGGGCCGAACGGGGCGGGCAAGTCGACGACGATGCGGATGATGCTCGACCTGGACAACCCGACGAGCGGGACGGTCCGGATCGACGGCAGGCACTACCGGGAGCTGGCCGAGCCGCTCAAGTACATCGGGGCGCTGCTCGACGCCAAGGCGATGCACGGCGGCCGCTCCGCGTACAACAACCTGCTGTGTCTGGCGCAGTCCAACCGGATCCCGGCGAGCCGGGTGGGCGAGGTGCTCGACCTGGTGGGTCTGACGCCGGTCGCGAAGAAGAAGTCGAAGGGCTTCTCCCTCGGTATGGGACAGCGGCTCGGGATCGCGTCGGCTCTTCTCGGGGATCCCGAGATCCTGATGTTCGACGAACCCGTCAATGGTCTGGACCCCGAGGGAATTCACTGGATCCGCAATCTGATGAAGGCGTTGGCGGCCGAAGGCCGGACGATCTTCGTCTCCAGCCATCTGATGAGTGAAATGGCCCTGACGGCCGATCATCTGATCGTGATCGGGCAGGGAAAACTGCTGGCCGACACCTCGATGGCGGATTTCATCCACCAGAATTCCCGGAGTTACGTACGGATGCGCTCTCCGCAGCAGGAGCGGCTGCGGGACGTGCTCCACACCAACGGGTTCATCGCGGTCGAGGCGGGCAACGGCACCCTTGAGGTGGACGGGGCGACGACCGAGAAGCTCGGCGAACTCGCGGCGGAGCACGGGCTGGTGCTGCACGAGCTGTCCGCGCAGCGCGCCTCCCTCGAAGAAGCGTTCATGCAGATGACGGCCGGTGCGGTGGAGTACCACGCGCACGGCACCGACGTACACAGCGGCGCCGCGGCGCCCGGCCCCCAGTGGGGCACGACCTCCGAGGGAGCCTGATCGATGGCAGCGGCATCCGCGGTCCTGCAGTCCGAATGGACCAAGATCCGGACGGTGTCGTCGACCGTCTGGACGCTGGCGAGCGCCTTCCTCGTCACGGTGGCGATGAGCGCGGCGCTGTGCGCCCTGTTCAAGTCGACCTTCGACGACCTCAGCGACGTGGAGCGGGCCACCTTCGACCCGACGTTCGCCAGCTTCTCCGGGATGATCCTCGGCCAGCTGGCGATGGTGGTCTTCGGCGTCCTGGTGGTCGGCACCGAGTACTCCTCGGGCATGATCCGCACCTCGCTGGCGGCGGTCCCGCAGCGCGCCACGTTCCTGTTCTCGAAGATCGCGGTGGCCGGCGTGCTCGCCCTGGCCGTGGGCCTGGCGACCAGCTTCCTCTCCTTCTTCCTCGGGCAGGCGCTGCTCGGCGAGCACCGGGCCTCCATCGGTGACGACAACGTGCTGCGCGCGGTGGTCGGCGCCGGCCTCTACATGGGTCTGATCGCGGTGTTCTCGATGGGCGTGGCGACGATGCTGCGTTCCTCGATGCTGTCGCTGGGCATCCTGGTGCCGTTCTTCTTCCTGATCTCGCAGATCCTCTCCGCGGTCCCGAAGGCCAAGGAGGTCGCCAAGTACTTCCCCGACCAGGCCGGCTCCAAGATCATGCAGGTGGTGCCGGACGCGATGGGCTCGGAGGCGGCGCCGTACGGCCCCTGGGGCGGGCTCGGGATCATGGTGCTCTGGGTGGCGGCCGCGCTGCTCGGCGGCTACCTGGTGCTGAAGCACCGGGACGCCTGAGCCGGCGGGCTCGGGACGACCGGGCCCGTCGGCCGGGGACGACCGGGCCCGTCGACTCGGGAGGGTCGGGCCCCTCGGGACCGGACACCCCGGCCCCGTAGGGGTCGTCCAGGGATTCACCCGGAGGTTTTCCTTCGCTTGGCCGGAACCGTCAACGGCTGGATAAGCTCCTAGCTCATACGGGGGCTCCGGCCGACGGCCGCCACGCCCCGACACGCACGCGAGCGACCTGTCGATGGGGCTGGAGAATGATCGAGGCAGTCGGCCTGACGAAGCGCTACGGCGCCAAGACGGCCGTGTACAACCTTTCCTTCCAGGTGAGGCCCGGTGTCGTCACCGGGTTCCTGGGGCCCAACGGCTCCGGCAAGTCGACGACGATGCGCATGATCCTCGGGCTCGACCGGCCCACCGCGGGCCATGTCACCATCGGCGGCCACCCCTTCCGACAGCTGCCGAACGCACCCCGGCAGGTCGGCGCGCTCCTCGACGCCAAGGCCGTGCACGGCGGCCGGAGCGCCCGCAGCCACCTGCTGTCGCTCGCGCAGCTGGCCGGCATCCCGGCGCAGCGCGTCGACGAGGTCCTCGGGGTCGTCGGCCTCCAGGACGTCGCCAAGCGGCGCTCGAAGGGCTTCTCGCTCGGCATGGGCCAGCGGCTCGGCATCGCGGCGGCCCTGCTCGGCGACCCCCAGGTGCTGCTCTTCGACGAGCCCGTCAACGGTCTGGACCCCGAGGGCATCCTCTGGGTGCGGAACCTGATGAAGAAGCTGGCCGCCGAGGGCCGCACGGTCTTCGTCTCCAGCCACCTCATGAGCGAGATGGCGCTGACCGCCGAGCACCTGATCGTGATCGGCCGGGGCCAGCTCCTCGCGGACATGAGCGTCACGGACTTCATCTCGGCGAACTCCGCCGACTTCGCCCGCGTGCGGACCCCGGGGACCGAGCCGGCCCAGCGGGAGAAGCTGACCTCGGTCCTGGTGGAGGCAGGCGGCCAGGTGCTGTCGGAGCCGGACGGCGCGCTCCGCGTGACGGGCCTGCCGCTTCCGCGGATCAGCGACCTGGCGCACGGCGCGGACGTACGGCTCTGGGAGCTGTCCCCGCACCAGGCCTCGCTGGAGGAGGCGTACATGCGGCTGACGCAGGGCGCCGTGGACTACCGGTCCACCGACGACCGCCTCGCCCACCTCCAGCCGCCGCTCCAGCCGGGTCAGCCGGGGTACGGGGCGCCGCCGCAGCAGCAGCTCGTCCAGGACGTGCCGCAGCAGGGCTGGTACGCCCCGCCGCCGCCCGGACAGAACCCGTACGGCGGCGCTCCGCAGGGCCAGGCCCCGGCGCCGGGTCCGTACGGTGCCCCGGCCGCCGCGCCCGGTCCGTACGGCGCCCCGGCCGCGCCGCCGGCCGCCGCCCCCGGTCCGTACGCCCCTCCGGCCGCCCCGCAGCCGGGCCTCCCGCAGCCGAGCGACACCCCGAAGGACGCCCGATGACCGCCCCCGCTCCCCACCACGCTCCGGCGCCGCACGCCTACGTCTCCCCCATCCCGGTCCGCGCCGCGCACCTCGGTGACGCGCTCGCCTCGGAGTGGACGAAGATCCGCTCGGTGCGCTCGACGATGTGGACGCTCGGGGTCATGATCCTGCTGATGTTCGCCATCGGCCTGGGCGTCGCCGCCATCGCGTCGGCCTCCGAGGCCCCGATGGGCGAGGAGTCCGCGCTCGCCTTCGGCTTCTTCGGGATGCTGCCGGCGTCGATCTGCGTGATCACGCTCGGCGTCCTGACGATCGCCTCCGAGTACGGCACGGGCATGATCCGTACGACCCTGACGGCCTGCCCGAGCCGGGCCCGGGTGCTCCTGGCGAAGGCGATCGTCTTCTTCCTGCTGGTCTTCTCGGTGACCACCGTGATCGCGACGCTCGTGGCGCTGGCGCAGGTCGGCATCGTGGACACGGCTGCGGAGCCGACGGGCGGCGAGTGGCTGCGGGCGACGGTCGGCGCGGGCGCCTACCTGGCGGTGCTCGGTCTGATGTCGCTCGCGGTGGGGACGCTGATCCGGCACTCGGCCGGCGCGATCACGGTGATGATCGGTCTGCTGCTGCTGCCGCTGGTGGCGGCCCTGTTCATGTTCTCCCCGGCGCTGAAGTCGGTGCAGGAGTTCCTCTTCACCTACGCGATCCCCTCGCAGATGATCGCGCTGTACAGCGAGCGGCCGCCGTTCGGCGACTCGGGCCCGGCGGGCTGGGAGCCGCTGCTGATCATGGCGGCGATCGCGGCGGCGGCCCTGGGCGGCGCCTTCGCCCTGCTGAACAGCCGGGACGTCTGACCTGGGGGACGCCGGCTAGTACCTCGGCGCGTTGCGGGACCGCTGCACCCTGCTGGTGCGGCGGTCCTTCGCGTTCCAGCAGGCCTTGTGCCAGTGGCGGCGGTCGTCGACCCCGCCCCACTCCGGCCAGGCGACCACGTGCGGGGCGCCGCTCGGGATCTCCTGGTCGCAGCCCGGGCAGCGGTAGCGCTTGCCCGGTGCGCTCGCCCCGGCGACGAGCCGGACGTACCACTCCTCGCCCTGCCAGCTCTCGGTGCGCTGCGCGCCGCCGTACCGGTCGCCGTGGTCGCCCTGCTGCTCGGGCTTGCCGCCGCCATTGGAGCGGTTGTGACGCGGGGACACGGGCACACCTCACAGGGGCTGGGAACACGGACCGTTCCCTCCAGCCTACGGGCCGCCATGTGGTGCCCCGGGCCCCACCCGGGACGGCTTAGCCGAAAATCGCAAGAACTTCATGAACGGCCGTTGCCTTTGGCACGTGTCAGACGTTGTTGCCTGTGCGAGGGGAGATACGCGTCGGCCGCAAGGAGGCAGAAGGCGATGCGCGTGGGTACGTTCGTTCTGGCAGCCCAGTTCCCGGGCCAGGGCCAGGGGGAGGCACTGCACCGAGCGGTGCGGACCGCCGAGGTGGCCGAGGAGGCGGGGCTCGACTCCGTCTGGCTCGCCGAGCACCATTTCGTGCCGTACGGGGTGTGCCCCTCGGCCGTGACACTGGCCGCGCTGCTCCTCGGCCGCACACGGCGGCTCCGGGTGGGCACGGCGGTGAGCGTGCTGCCGACCGTCCACCCGGTCGCCCTGGGCGAGCAGGCGGCGCTGCTGCACCTCACCTCGGGCGGCCGGTTCACCCTCGGGGTGGGCCGGGGCGGGCCGTGGGTCGATCTGGAGGTCTTCGGCGCGGGTCTTGAGGCGTACGAGAAGGGGTTCCCCGAATCGCTCGACCTGCTGCTGCGCTGGCTGACCGAGCCGCGCGTCGGCGCCTCGGGGGAACGGTTCGCCTTCCGTGACGTGCCCGTGGTGCCCCGGCCCGACGAGCTGATCGGCGGGACCGCCTCCCCCGAGGTGGTGGTGGCCTGCACCTCGCCGAAGAGCGTGCGGCTCGCGGCGGAGCGCGGGCTGCCGATGCTGCTCGGCATGCACTGCGGCGACGAGGACAAGGCCGGGATGGTCGCCGCCTGGGCGCGCTGCGCGCGGGAGGCGGGACGGGATCCGGACGAGATCGCGCGGATCGGCGCCGGCCATGTGTCGGCGGGTGTGGTGCAGCTCGCGGACCGGGGGGCGGACGCGGCGGAGGCGCTGGTGAAGGCGATGCCGGGCTGGCTGAAGCAGGGGCTCGACGCGCATGTGACGGTGGACGGCCGGCACCGGGCGATGCGGGACCCCGTCGCGTACACGGAGCTGCTGTGCGGGCTGCACCCGGTGGGCACGCCCCGAGACGCCGCGGACCGGCTCGCGGCGACGGCCGAGCGCACGGGCATCACGCGCTTCGCGCTGCTTGCGGAGGGCTCGGGCGACCTCGCGGCGACCGAGGAGAACGTCCGCCGGCTGGGCGCGGAGGTCCTGCCGCTCCTGGTGTGAGGGCGGTCCCGGTCCGGGACCGCGCTGCCGCTCCGGCGCCTTTCGGCGGCGATGCGCGTCGGCTCGCATCGTTCGCGTTCTCCCGCGCTGCGGAGCGGCAGCACCATGTCTCAGCAGTCGCGGAGTTCCGGCGACTGGTTCAGCAGCTGTCCCCGTACGGACGTGAAACGGGCGAGTCGCTCGTCCACCGACGGGTCGAGCGGGAAGACCGCCACGCGGTGGCAGTTCTGGAAGGCGAGACGCACCCCGAAGTGCCGCTGCAGCGCACCACGAATGGCATCGCTCGCGAGCGCGCGCAGCAGCTGACCACGTGCCTGCTCATTCGGCGGCGGCGTCTGGTTGTCGGCGAACTCTCCGCCGTCGACCTTCAGCTGTGCCACCAGAGAACTGATCATCTCCCATGCGTAGGGCAGGGAGGTCCGGACGCAGTCGACGAAGTCGGCTTCGTCGACCTCGCCTCGCTCGGCCTGTTCCAACAGGGCCGGTGAGACGTCGAGCGACATGGGTTCTCCTCTCGCGACCCCGCGGACGGGGTCTTGCGGGCAGGGGCGAGGGCCGTCCGTACGACACGCAGCGTGCACGGACGACGACCTCCAGCTTCCACGGTAAGCGCGCGGTCCGGGCCGCACCAGAAGAATGGGCACACAACCGGCTGATAACCGACGGGTGTTCGGCTCACGACGACCCCCGTCGCGCACCCGTCCGATGCCCGAATCGCGCGGAAGAGCGCCCGTCTTGTAGCGTTGGCGACCATGCGTCTCGTCATTGCCCGTTGCTCCGTGGACTACGCGGGCCGGCTCACGGCCCACCTGCCCTCCGCACCCCGTCTGATCCTCGTCAAAGCAGACGGCAGCGTCTCGATCCACGCGGACGACCGGGCGTACAAACCGCTCAACTGGATGTCCCCGCCGTGCACGCTGAAGGAGGGTGTCGACGGTGAGGCGGGCGTCTGGACCGTGATCAACAAAGCGGGCGAGAAACTGATCATCACGATGGAGGAGATCCTCCACGACTCCTCGCACGAGCTGGGCGTGGACCCGGGTCTCATCAAGGACGGCGTGGAGGCGCACCTCCAGGAGCTCCTCGCCGACCGCATCGAGACCCTCGGCGAGGGCTACACCCTGATCCGCCGCGAGTACCCGACCGCGATCGGCCCGGTGGACATCCTGTGCCGGGACGCCGACGGGGCGACGGTCGCGGTGGAGATCAAGCGGCGCGGCGAGATCGACGGCGTCGAGCAGCTGACCCGCTACCTGGAGCTGCTCAACCGCGACCCGCACCTGGCGCCGGTGAAGGGCGTCTTCGCGGCCCAGGAGATCAAGCCGCAGGCGCGGGTCCTCGCGACGGACCGCGGGATCGGCTGCGTGGTCCTCGACTACGACGCGCTGCGCGGCATCGAGGACGACAAGCTGCGGCTGTTCTAGGGGGTGCTGTGCAGGACTTTCGAAACACCCCCTAGCCGCGCCCGGCGGTACGGAACACGGGGACGGCCCCGGGTGCGGTGAGCGCGCCCGGGGCCGTCGTCGTGTCCGTACGGGGTCAGGCCGGCGCCTCCGTGCCGGCGGGGGTGCCGGAGGAGGCGCCGAGGGTCGTCGTCTCGCCCGTCTCGGGAGGCGCGGTCGTCGTCGGAGGGGCCGTCGTGGGCGGCTCGGTCGTCGGCGGCGCGGGGGTCGTCGTCGGCGGCTTCGGCGGGGTGGTCGTCGGCTTCGGCGGCGTGCTGGTCGGCGTCGGCGGACGCGTCGCCGTGGGCCGGCCGGTCGGCGGTGCCGTCGTCGCCGTCGGCGCTCCGGTCGTCCGGGACGGGCTGTCCGAGGGCGAGGGCGATCCCGACGTCGACGGGTCCGTCGAGGCGGACGGCGACGCGCTGCCGGAGCCCGAGGGGCTCGGGGAGTCCGCGTGCGTGGCCGTGCCGGTCTGTGCCGGGTCGGCCTCGCCGTCGGCGGGCGGCTCCTCGCCGTCGAGCCCGTCGTCGATGCCGCTCACGTCGGAGGTGCTGTCGGAGGTGACGCGGTCGGTGGCGGGGTCCTCGCCGTTGCCCGAGGTGGCGCCGAGGGTGACGACGGTGCCGAGGACGGCGACGAGGAGCGCGCCCGCGCCGACGGCGACGAGGTTGCGGCGGGCGCCGCCGAGGATGCCGCTCCTGAGGCCGGGGCGGCGGTCGCCGCTCTCGGCGGTGTCGGGGCGGGTGATGAGGGTGGGCCCGTCGGCGGCGAAGTCCGGGAAGGCGGGCCCGGCGGGCTTCGCCGGGGTGCGGACGGGCCCGCCTGGCAGCGGCGCGGTGACGGCCTCGGGGCGCGGGAGCGCGGGGCGGGCGGCGGGGCCGCGCAGGGCGGGGGTGGTGCCGCGCAGGGCGGGGGTGCCGCGCGGCGGGGAGACGGGCTCCTCGGCGGGGGGCGCGGCGGCGTGCTCGCCGGAGAGGTCGGCGACGAGGGCGAGGGCCCGGCGGCCGGCGACGGTGCCGCGCTTGTCGGCGAGCACTCCGCGCATGGCGATGGAGGCCTCCAGCTCGGCGCGGGCGCGCTCCAGGTTCCCGCCGCAGATCGCGAGGACGCCGAGCTCGTGGTGGAAGTACGCCTCCTCGGCGACCTCGCCGGCGAGCCGGGCGGCTTCCTGTCCGGCGCGCAGGGCGCGCTCCCAGGCGCCCCAGTGCAGCCCGGCGGCGAAGGCGGGCGCCGCGGCGCGGGCGAGGAGGACGGCGGTGGCCCGGTGTTCGGCGGCGTCGTCGCCGGTGCCGGGGATCAGCGCGGTGAGGGCGGCGAGGAGGGCGTCGGACTCGGCGGCGGCCCGCTCGGGGGTGACGGAGGGGTGCGCGGCCCACCAGGCGTAGTGCTGGGCGACGGTGTGGGCGCGGTCGGCGGCCTCGCGTTCGTAGCCGTGGGCGAGGAGCTGGGTGAGCACTCCGGCGGAGAGCCGGTAGCGGGGGCCGACCGGGGAGAGCAGTCCGCAGGACATGAGTTCGCCGAGGGCGGCGTCGGCGTGGGTGTCGCCGACGAGGGCCGGCAGATGGGCCTGGTGCGGGACCTCGCCGCCGAGGGCGACGGCGTAGCGCAGGGCCGTCTGGGCGGAGCGGCTGAGCCGGGAGGCGAGGAGCGCGGCGGGGGCGGCGCCCTCGCCGAGGCTGGGCAGCGGTATCTCGCGCAGTTCGACGTCGGGGTCCTCGACGCCGTCGAAGGCGGCGGCGGCCACGGCCGCGGCCGCCGCGGGGTCGGTGGGTCCGAAGGCCTCTTCGAGGGCGCCGAAGGCGTCGAACTCGGCGGGGGTGACGCGGAGCCGGTCGCGCTGCCGCAGGAGGGCGCCGGCCTGGACGAAGCGGAGCGGGAGGCCTTCGGACTCGAACCACAGGTCGCCGGCCCAGTTGGACTCCTCGTCGGTGAGGGTGCGGCCGACGGCGTTCTCCAGGAGTTGCAGGGCGGCGGCGCGGCCGAGTCCGGCGAGGAGGACCTCCTCGACGGGGGCGTCGGGAGAGGGTGCGGGCGTCTCGGGGCCGGCGGCGAGGAGGAAGGCGCACTCGGGGGCGGCGGCGAGGAGCTCGTCGAGGGCGGCGCCGCCGAACTCCAGGTCGTCGACGACGACCACGGCGCCGATGTCGCCGAGCAGGTCGAGGAGTCCGGCGCGGTCGGGGCGCCGGTCGGGGGCGTACCGGACGGCGGTGAACAGCTCGTGGAGCAGTTCGGTGGGGGTGCGGTGGTGGCCGGAGAGGCGGACGACGCCGTCGGGGGCGAGGTCGGCGCAGTCGGCGGCGACGGCGTCGAGGAGGGCGGTGCGGCCGGATCCGGGGACGCCGAGGAGGCGGGCGCAGCGGCCTCTGCCGAGGATGCCGGTGAGCCGCTCGCGCTCCTCCTGGCGTTCGAGGAGGGGGAGCGCGGGTGCGGCGGGGCCCGGCGGGACGGGCGGGGCGGCGGCGCGGGCGGCCTCGGCGCGCTCCTCGGAGGTGCGGGGGCGAGGGGCGGCCGGTTCCTGCCCGGGCGGGCAGGGTTCGATCTCGCTGCCGTCGACGGGGTTGACGGTGAGGAGCAGTTCGCCGGAGACGAGCCGGACGACACGGGCGCGCGCGGGTGTCTGCGCGGGCACGCCGCGGCCCTGGCGGGCCTCCTCGCCCTCGGTGTCGTGACCGTACTCCTCCGACCCAGGGTTGATCGGGTCCATGGTGCAAGCCCCCAAGAAGCGGTGTGCGGTACCCGCCGGTGGTTCCGTCCGAGGCAGGCGGGTCCGTCATGGTGCGGGCGACCGAACCCTAGACCGTGGCCGGACGCTCGGGAACAGCCGGGGTGCTCCCGAGACCAAGACGTCACGGTCTTGTGAGGATTGCGCGTGACGCCTGGTTCACCCGGCTGCTCCGCTGCCGCGGGGGCCCGGCCGGGTCACACGCGGGGCAGGGACTCCAGGGCGAGGCCGCCCTCGATGGCGAGGATGCGGTGCAGTCGGGTGGCGACGAGGAGCCGCTGCATCTGGGGCGGCACCCCGCGCAGGACGAGGCGCCGGCCGCAGCGGCCGGCCCTCCGGTGGGCGCCCATGATGACGCCGAGTCCGGTCGCGTCCCAGGAGTCGAGGCCGGTCAGGTCGAGCACCAGGTCGCCGACTCCGTCGTCGACGGCCGAGTGCAGGACCGTACGGGCGTCCGCCGCGCTGCGGACGTCGAGGCGGCCCCCGACGACCAGCTCGACGTGGTCGCCCCTGATGTGCATATGCGCTCCCCGAGAGTGCTCCGTCTTCGCAACAACTGACTGCCGCACTGGCAGATACGTTGCGCCTTGTCAGCGAACCGGTACCGGAATTCACCCCACGGAGTGAGGGCGGGGTGGCGGGTCCGGCTCAGTACTTGTAGAAGCCCTGCCCGCTCTTGCGGCCGATGTCACCGGCGTCCACCATCCGGCGCATCGCCTCCGGCGGCGCGAACTTCTCGTCCTGGGACTCGGTGTAGATGTTGTTGGCGGCGTTCACCAGGATGTCGATGCCGGTGAGGTCGGCGGTGGCGAGCGGGCCCATGGCGTGGCCGAAGCCGAGCTTGCAGGCGATGTCGATGTCCTCGGCGGTGGCGACGCCCGACTCGTGGAGCTTGGCGGCCTCGACGACGAGGGCCGAGATGAGGCGGGTGGTGACGAAGCCGGCGACGTCGCGGTTGACGACGATGCAGGTCTTGCCGACGGACTCGGCGAACGCGCGGGCGGTGGCGAGGGTCTCGTCGCTGGTCTTGTAGCCGCGGACGAGCTCGACGAGCTGCATCATCGGGACCGGCGAGAAGAAGTGGACGCCGACGACGGCCTCGGGGCGCCCGGTCACCGCGGCGATCTTGGTGATCGGGATCGCGGAGGTGTTGGAGGCGAGGACGGCGCCGTCCTTGGCGATCTTGTCGAGCGAGCGGAAGATCTCGTGCTTGACGTCGAGGTTCTCGAAGACGGCCTCGACGACGACGTCCGCGTCGCCGACGGCGTCGAGTTCGGTGGTGGCGGTGATCCGGCCGAGCGCGGCCGCGGCTTCCTCCGCGGTGAGCTTGCCCTTGGCGACGAACTTGTCGTACGACGCCTTGATGCCGTCGGTGCCGCGGGTCAGGGCGGCGTCGGTGACGTCACGCAGGACGACGTCCCAGCCCGCCTGTGCCGAGACCTGC
Organism: Streptomyces sp. NPDC096079; assembly: GCF_040303145.1. NCBI lineage: Bacteria > Bacillati > Actinomycetota > Actinomycetes > Kitasatosporales > Streptomycetaceae > Streptomyces > Streptomyces sp. NPDC096079. The sequence goes on along the minus strand of NZ_JBEOST010000014.1, from coordinate 108,879 downwards.
GCGATGCCGGATCCCATGAGTCCGGCCCCGATGACGGCGAGCTTCCTGGCCACGATCTTCCACCCCTCTACACCTGTTCACTTCTGGCTCTCCGGCGGAGATTAGCGGTCACGGGGCGCCATGTGACCGCGAAGTAACGCGCGTCACGCCCTCTTTGACGGACGTCACACTCGCGACACCCCTTCGGGCGCCTCAGTCCTCGCGCACCGCGTACGTCAGGACCTTCTCGCTGAGCAGCTCCTCGATCTCGTCGAGGAGGACGAGGGCTTCGCGGGAGACGGTGGTCGCCTTGCGTCCGGCGGTCATCTCGCCGGTGATGTAGCCGACGACGGTGTTCTCGATCCAGGCGAGCTGGCCGCCGACGAGCAGCGGCAGCGGGTCGTCGGCGGCCGCCCCGGTCTGCTCGCGCAGGGTGGTCACGACGGCCTCGTGGACCTGGTCCCGCAGGTGGAAGAGGCGCGCCTTCAGGGTGGGCGCGTGCTCGATGACGTTCATGAAGGCGTCGAAGCCGTCCATGAGTCCGTACGCGGGGGAGACGGCCCCGATGTCCTGGCGCAGCTCCCGCAGGACGGCCTGGGCGGCGGACTCGCCCCGGTCGCGGCCGCGGATCATGCGGGCGAGGCGCTGGGTGACCCCGTCCAGCCGGTCGAGGAACAGGTCCTCCTTGGCGGGGAAGTAGTTGTAGACGGTGTTGACGGAGACGTCCGCCGCCTCGGCGACGTCCGCGACGGTCACGCTCACGAAGCCGTGCTCCAGGAAGAGTCCGGTCGCGATGTCCGAGATCCGCTGCTTCGTCTCGCGCTTCTTGCGTTCCCTGAGTCCCTCGGCCATGGCCTCATCCTAGACTCCCTGAAATTTCGCCACCCCTGCATTTTTGGTGACGTTGCAAAATTTCAGTGACTCTGTTTTTGTAGTCGCCATGCCCATCATCAGCACGGCCGGGCTCGCCCGGACCTTCTCGACCAGGAACGGCCCCGTGGAGGCCGTCCGAGGCATCGACCTGACCGTCGGGCCCGGCGAGATCCTCGGACTCCTCGGCCCCAACGGAGCCGGCAAGACCACCACGCTCCGCATGCTCACCACGCTCCTGCCGCCCACCGCCGGCGCCGCCACCATCGCCGGCCACGACCTCGTCCGGGACCCCGCCGCCGTACGCCGGCGCATCGGGTACGTCGCCCAGGACGGCGGCCTCGACCCCCAGGAGACCGTCCGCTCCGAGCTCGTCCTGCAGGGCAGGCTCTACGGCCTGGACCGGGCCACCGCGACGGCCCGCGCCGAGGAACTCGCGGCCGACCTCGGCCTCACCGACCTCCTCGACCGGAGGACCCCGGCCCTCTCCGGCGGCCAGCGCCGCCGGCTCGACCTCGCGATGGGGCTCACCCACCGCCCGGAGGTCCTCTTCCTCGACGAACCGACGACCGGCCTCGACCCCGGCAGCCGCGCCGACCTGTGGGCCCTGGTGCGGCGGCTGCGCGACGAGCACGGCACCACCGTCGTCCTCACCACGCACTACCTCGACGAGGCCGACGCCCTCGCCGACCGGCTCGTGATCGTGGACAAGGGCACGGTCGTCGCCGAGGACAGCCCCGCCGGCCTCAAGGCCGCGCACGGCGTGACCACCCTCCAGGACGCCTTCCTCGCCGTCACCGGCCGTGGCCCCGCCCCCGTCGACACCACCCCCGTAGCGGTCTAGGAGACCCGTGATGCTGCTCCGTGACACCGCGCTCGTCTTCGGGCGCTACGCCCGCCAGACCCTGCGGTCCCCGTTCCAGATCTTCTTCGGCGCCCTCATGCCGCTGCTCTACCTGCTCTTCTTCGGCCCGCTGCTCACCGGCCTCCCGCTGGGCCGCGAGGGCGACTCCTGGCAGATCCTCGTCCCCGGCCTGCTGCTCCAGCTCGGTCTCTTCGGCGCCTCGTTCGCCGGCTTCTCGATCATCATGGAGAAGGGCTGGGGCGTGTTCGACCGGATGCGGGTCACCCCGGTCAGCCGGCTCGCCCTGCTCCTCGGCCGGGTGCTGCGGGACGCCGCCCTCTTCGTCTTCCAGGCCGTCCTGCTCGTCCTGGTGGCGATCCCGATGGGCCTGCGGGCACCGGTCGCCGGGATCCTCGTCGGCTTCTGCTTCGTCGCCCTGCTCTCCGCCGCGCTCGCCTCGCTCTCGTACGCACTGGCCCTGAAGCTGCGCACCCCGCAGGAGTTCGGGCCCGCGATCAACACGCTCGCGATGCCGGCGATGCTGCTCTCCGGCCTGATGCTGCCGATGGCCCTCGCCCCCGGCTGGCTCGACGTGGTCTCGCACCTGATGCCGTTCCGCTATCTGGTGGACGCGGTCAGGGAGGCGTACGTCGGCCACTACACGACGCCGACCATGCTGTACGGGGTGCTCGTCGCCCTCGGACTGACGGGGCTCGCCGTGACGGTCGGCACACGCACGTTCCGGAGCGCCGGAGCGTAACTAGGCTGGGCCCATGGTCAATCTGACGCGCATCTACACCCGCACCGGCGACAAGGGCACCACGGCTCTCGGCGACATGAGCAGGACCGCCAAGACGGACCTGCGGATCTCGGCCTACGCCGACGCCAACGAGGCCAACGCCTCCATCGGGACGGCCATCGCCCTCGGCCGGCTCGACGAGGAGCTCGTCCAGGTCCTCACCCGCATCCAGAACGACCTCTTCGACGTGGGCGCGGACCTCTGCACCCCGGTGGTGGAGAACCCCGAGTACCCGCCGCTCCGCGTCGAGCAGGCCTACGTCGACAAGCTGGAGGCCGACTGCGACCGCTTCCTTGAGCGGCTCGACAAGCTGCGCTCCTTCATCCTGCCGGGCGGCACGCCCGGTGCGGCCCTGCTGCACCAGGCGTGCACGGTGGTCCGGCGGGCGGAGCGCTCCACCTGGGCGGCCCTCGAGGTGCACGGCGAGACGATGAACGCCCTGACCGCCACCTACCTCAACCGGCTATCGGACCTGCTCTTCATCCTTGCCAGGACGGCGAACAAGGAGGTCGGGGACGTCCTCTGGGTCCCGGGCGGCGACCGCTGACCCGGCGCCCGGGTCCTTCTTCTGCCAGACGAGGTAGCTGAGCGCGATCAGGCCGTGGATGCCGACGGCCCGCCACGCGGCGTACATCCAGCTCCGCAGGCTGTCGGTGTTCCCGCCGTCACCGACGTACCACATGGCCAGGAGCAGCAGGCCGCCGGCAACCGCAGCGCCGACCAGCGTGCCGAGCCAGATCGCGCCCTCGTGGCGGGCGCGCGCCATCCCGTACTTGGGGGGCTTCGGCGGCGGCGGGCCGCCGGCGAGGCGGTGGGCGGCATGGCCGTCGAGCCACTTCACGGTGCGGTGGCCGTGCCCGACGGTGTATCCGATGTACAGCGCGGCGAGGCCGTGCTTCCAGCTGGGGTCGGCGCCGTTCTTGAGGTCGATCGCGGTGACGACGAGGAGCAGGACCTCCAGGAGCGGCTCGCACAGCAGCAGCGCCATACCCGTACGGGGCATCTTCAGGAGGTAGCGGGTGGCGAGGCCGGCGGCGAGCAGCACCCAGAAGCCGACCTCGCAGAGCACGATCAGCGTGACGATCACGGCGGTTCCCCTTTCGGTTCCCCTTCAGCGTCCCGTGGGAGCGGGCCCGGTTCGTCGTCGCCGTTGACGAAGTGCGTCTACATCCTTCGACGGAGGGAGACGGACCCGCGGATCGGCCGGGACGAGGAGGTACCCGCGCGCGCGTGCGTGTTGGATGAGGACGTGACACTCCCCCGCCCGCACCGCATGGACCTGTTCATCGCCGCCACCGGTCTCGTCGGCGGCGTGATCCTGTGGTGGTTCGGGCTGTACGTGTCGGGCGACCACGTCTTCGGGCAGCGCTGGGCGACACTGATCCCGCTGACCGTGATGGCCGGCGCGGAGGCCGTGCGCCGCGCCGCCCCCCGTACCGCGCTGGTCGTCGGCACCCTCGCGATCGTCGCCGACCAGTTCACCAACGGGAACCTGGCGACGGTCCTGATGTTCACGGACGTGGTCTACGCGTCCGTCGTCTACGGCTCGCCGGCCTCCGCGCGCCGCATCCCGTACACGACCGGTCTGATCACGGTCGCGGTGACCGCGGTCTTCCTCGTCTGGTGGCAGAACGCCTTCGCGCTCCTCATCGGGGTGCTCACCGGCATGATCTCCTTCCTCCCCGCGATCACGGGCGCGGTCGTCCGCAACCACCGCGAGGCGGCGGACGCCGCCCGGCTGCGGGCCGAACAGACCGCGCTGCTCGCCGAGATGGACCGGGCGCAGGCGGTGGTGGCCGAGCGCGCCCGGATGGCGCGCGAGCTGCACGACATGGTCGCGAACCACCTCTCGGCGATCGCGATCCACTCGACGGCCGCGCTCTCCCTCGACGACGCGGCCACCACCCGGCGGGCCCTGACCGTGATCCGGGAGAACAGCGTCGCCGGACTCACCGAGATGCGACGGCTCATCGGACTGCTGCGGGACAGCAGCGGGGACGCGGAGCCGGGCGCGGTTCCGAGCCTCGACGCGCTCGACGGCCTGATCGCCCGGGCCCGGACGAACGGCTCGTCCGGCGGCCTCGTGTTCGTCCTGGAGGACACCCGGCCCGCGGACGGCGCCGCGCTGCCGGCGCCGGTGGAGCTGGCCGCGTACCGGATCGTGCAGGAGTCGCTGACCAACGCGGTCAAGCACGCCTCCCCCGGTACGGTCACCGTACGGGTCGGCCGCCGGGACGGGGTCCTGACCGTGGCCGTCGACTCGCCGTGCGGGAAGCGGCCGGGCCCGTCGGCCCCCGGGACGGGCTCGGGCCTGGTGGGGATGCGGGAGCGCGCGGAACTGCTCGGCGGGGAGTTCCGCGCGGCGGCCGCGGGAGAGCTGTGGCAGGTGCGGGCCGTGCTGCCCGCCGACGAGAAGGCGGGGAACGCATGACGATCCGGGTGGTCGTGGCCGAGGACCAGTCGGCGGTACGGGCGGGGCTCGTGCTGATCCTGGGCAGCGCGCCGGACATCGAGGTGGTCGGCGAGGCCGCGGACGGCGAGAAGGCGGTGGAGCTGGCCCGGGAACTGCGCCCCGACCTGGTCCTGATGGATGTGCAGATGCCCCGGATGGACGGGGTGACGGCGACTCGTCTGGTGGTGTCGGAGGGGCTCGCCGACGTGCTCGTCCTGACGACGTTCGACCTGGACGAGTACGTCTTCGGGGCGCTGCGGGCCGGGGCCTCGGGCTTCCTCCTGAAGGACACGGACGCGAAGGACCTGATCACGGCGGTGCGGACGGTGGGGCGCGGGGAGGGGCTGATCGCACCGGCGGTGACGCGGCGGCTGATCGCGGAGTTCGCGGCCCCGAGGCGCCCGGCGGCGGACTCGGCCGTGCTGGAGCGGCTGACGCCCCGGGAGCGCGAGGTGCTGTCGGCGCTCGGACTCGGCCTGTCGAACGCGGAGATCGCGGGGCGTCTGGACATGGCGGAGGCGACGGTGAAGACACACGTCAGCAAGGTGCTGGGGAAGCTGGAACTGCGCAGCAGGGTCCAAGCCGCCGTACTGGCACAGGAGTTGGGGGTTTAGAAGAACTTTGCCGACGATGGTCTGGACCTCTTGACGATTGGTCCAGACCTTCCTACGCTCGCGGGGCGCGCGCATCTTCACGGACCACCCCCACCTTGTCCGTCCGCAACTTGAGGAGCACCGTTGAGCACTCAAGCACCGACGCGCAGAGCAGGGTTCAGACACCGGACCGCCGCCGGACTGACCGCCCTGATCCTGCCCCTGGCCGCCATGGTCGGCCTCGCCTCCCCCGCCGAGGCCGCCACCTCGGCCACCGCGACCTACACCAAGACCCAGGACTGGGGCACCGGCTTCGGCGCCAACTGGACCATCAAGAACACCGGCACCACCACCATCAGCTCCTGGACCGTCGAGTGGGACTACCCCTCCGGCACCGCCGTCACCTCCGCCTGGGACGCGTCCGTCACCAGCTCCGGCACCCACTGGACCGCCAAGAACGTCGGCTGGAACGGCACCCTCGCCCCCGGCGCCTCCGTCTCCTTCGGCTACAACGGCACCGGATCCGGCGCACCCAGCGGCTGTAAGATCAACGGCGCCGCCTGCGACGGCACCACCCAGCCGGGCGACAACCCGCCCTCGGCCCCCGGCACCCCGGTCGCCTCGAACATCGGCGACACCTCGGCGAAGCTCACCTGGACCGCCGCCACCGACGACAAGGGCGTCAAGAACTACGACGTCCTGCGCGACGGCACCAAGGTGACCACCACCACCGCCCTCACCTTCACGGACAACGGCCTCACCGCCGGCACCGACTACGCGTACACGGTCGTGGCCCGCGACACCATCGACCAGACCGGCCCCGCCGCCGGACCGGTCGCCGTCCGCACCACGGGCGGAGGCGGCGGCCAGCCCCTCCCGAACGCCGTGAAGATGGGCTACTTCACCAACTGGGGCGTCTACGGGCGCAACTACCACGTGAAGAACATCGTGACCTCGGGCTCCGCGTCCAAGATCACCCACATCAACTACGCCTTCGGCAACGTCACCGGCGGCAAGTGCACCATCGGCGACTCCTACGCCGACTACGACAAGGCCTACACCGCCGACCAGTCCGTCGACGGCGTCGCCGACACCTGGGACCAGCCGCTCCGCGGCAACTTCAACCAGCTCCGCAAGCTGAAGAAGGCCTACCCGAACATCAAGATCCTGTGGTCCTTCGGCGGCTGGACCTGGTCCGGCGGCTTCGGCCAGGCCGTCCAGAACCCGACCGCCTTCGCCCAGTCCTGCTACGACCTGGTGGAGGACCCGCGCTGGGCCGACGTCTTCGACGGCATCGACCTGGACTGGGAGTACCCCAACGCCTGCGGCCTGTCCTGCGACACCAGCGGCGCGGCCTCCTTCAAGAACATGATGCAGGCCATGCGCGCCAAGTTCGGCGCCAACAACCTGGTCACCGCCGCCGTCACGGCCGACGCCTCCACCGGCGGCAAGATCGACGCCGCCGACTACGCGGGCGCCGCGCAGTACATGAACTGGTTCAACGTCATGACGTACGACTTCTTCGGTGCCTGGGCGGCGCAGGGTCCGACGGCCCCGCACTCCCCGCTCACCTCGTACGCCGGCATCCCGCAGGCCGGCTTCAACTCGGCCGAGGCGATCGCCAAGTTCAAGGCGAAGGGCGTCCCCGCCAACAAGCTGCTGCTCGGCATCGGCTTCTACGGCCGCGGCTGGACCGGCGTCACCCAGTCCGCTCCCGGCGGCACGGCGACCGGCCCCGCGCAGGGCACGTACGAGCAGGGCATCGAGGACTACAAGGTCCTCAAGAACTCCTGCCCGGCCAACGGCACCGTCGCGGGCACCGCGTACGCCCACTGCGGCACCAACTGGTGGAGCTACGACACCCCCGCCACCGTGAACTCGAAGATGAGCTGGGCCAAGAACCAGGGCCTCGGCGGAGCGTTCTTCTGGGAGTTCAGCGGTGACACCACCAACGGCGAGCTGGTCGGCGCCATCAACACCGGCCTGAACTAGCGAGAACGAGAAGCGGGGACGGCGCAGCACGCCGTCCCCGCTTCTTCACGTCCTACGCGACATTGACTCGCTGGCCGGGAGGCGCCGCCTCCAGCCAGGCCATGAAACCCGTCCGGGCGTCCTCGCTCATCGCGAGCTCCAGGCGGACGCCCTCGTACATACAGGGCTGGATCACGGCGTCGGAGAGCAGCGCGAGCTCCTCCTCGCCCTCCGGCATCCGGCGCTCCAGGGCCACGATGGACGAGCGCTCCAGGACCCGGCGCGGGCGGGGCGCGTACGAGAAGACACGGAACCAGGCGATCTCGTCACCGCTGTAGCGGGCGACGCCGTACACCCAGCCCTTGCCGGTCGGATCCGGCTCGTCGGGGACGTCCCAGCGCAGCGAGCAGTCGAAGGTGCCGCCGGCGCGCTGGATCAGTCTCCGGCGCAAGCCGAAGACGAAGAGCCCGATCACCACCAGTGCGACGACCAGGCCGCACACGAGCAGAGCGAGGAACATCTTCACCGACCTCCTCGCTGCGTCCCGTAGCCGGCACGGCCGGCAGAACCGAATACAACCTGCATCTGCATCGCCTCAGCCGCGACACGGTCCGGAAAATTCCGGATCGTGCCGCGGCTGAGGGCACTCCTGCTCGGCGCGGTCCGCTAGCGGACCGATACCGCGCGCAGCCGGACCTCGGCGCGCCGCTCGGCGGCGGCGTCGGAGTCCGTCTTCGCACGCTCCAGCGCGCGCTCGGCGCGCTGGGCGTCGATCTCGTCCGCCAGCTCGCAGATCTCCGCGAGCAGAGACAGCTTGTCGTCGGCGAACGAGATGAATCCTCCGTGGACGGCGGCGACGACGGTCGCGCCCTCGCTCGTACGGATGGTCACCGGGCCCGACTCCAGCACACCGAGCAGCGGCTGGTGGCCGGGCATGACGCCGATGTCGCCGGAGGTGGTACGCGCGATGACCAGGGTGGCCTCGCCGGACCAGACACTCCGGTCCGCGGCGACCAGCTCGACGTGCAGCTCAGCAGCCAAGGGTGGCTCCTCGGGTCACCACCCGGCGGTCGTGCCGGGTGTTGGGGTCAATTCTAGTGGGCGTGGTGAGAGGGGCGGGACGGATCCCGCCCCTCTCGGGCGAGCACGGGGCTCAGGAGACGCCGAGCTCCTTGGCGTTGTTCTTGAGGTCCTCAAGGCCACCGCACATGAAGAACGCCTGCTCCGGGAAGTGGTCGAACTCACCGTCGCAGATCGCGTTGAACGCGGCGATCGACTCGTCGAGCGGAACGTCCGAACCGTCCACACCGGTGAACTGCTTCGCCGCGTGGGTGTTCTGGGACAGGAAGCGCTCGACACGGCGGGCGCGGTGGACAACGAGCTTGTCCTCCTCGCTCAGCTCGTCGATACCGAGGATCGCGATGATGTCCTGGAGGTCCTTGTACTTCTGCAGGATTCCCTTGACGCGCGTGGCGGCGTCGTAGTGGTCCTGCGCGATGTAGCGCGGGTCCAGGATCCGGGACGTGGAGTCCAGCGGGTCCACGGCCGGGTAGATGCCCTTCTCGGAGATCGGACGGGAGAGAACCGTCGTCGCGTCGAGGTGGGCGAAGGTGGTGGCCGGGGCCGGGTCGGTCAGGTCGTCCGCGGGGACGTAGATCGCCTGCATCGAGGTGATCGAGTGACCACGGGTCGAGGTGATGCGCTCCTGGAGGAGACCCATCTCGTCGGCCAGGTTCGGCTGGTAACCCACCGCGGAGGGCATGCGGCCGAGCAGGGTCGAGACCTCGGAACCGGCCTGCGTGAAGCGGAAGATGTTGTCGATGAAGAACAGCACGTCCTGCTTCTGCACATCGCGGAAGTACTCCGCCATGGTCAGACCGGCGAGGGCGACGCGGAGACGGGTGCCCGGGGGCTCGTCCATCTGGCCGAAGACCAGCGCGGTCTTGTCCAGAACGCCGGACTCTTCCATTTCCGCGATGAGGTCGTTGCCCTCACGGGTGCGCTCGCCGACGCCGGCGAAGACGGAAACGCCCTCGTGCAGCTTGGCCACACGCATGATCATTTCCTGGATCAGAACGGTCTTGCCGACACCGGCGCCACCGAACAGACCGATCTTTCCACCCTTGACGTACGGGGTGAGAAGGTCGACGACCTTGAGGCCGGTCTCGAACATCTCGGTCTTCGACTCGAGGTCCGCGAACGCCGGGGCCTTGCGGTGGATGGACCAGCGCTCGCCGACCTCGGCCTCGGCCTCGGGCTCGTTCAGGATCTGGCCCAGCGTGTTGAACACGCGACCCTTGGTGACGTCACCGACGGGGACGGTGATGCCGTCGCCGGTGTCGACCACGGGGGCCTGGCGGACCAGACCGTCGGTGGGCTGCATCGAGATGGTACGGACGATGCCGTCACCGAGGTGCTGCGCGACCTCGAGGGTCAGCGTCTTGAGCTTGCCCTCCTCGGCCGGGTCGGCGACCTCGACGTGCAGGGCGTTGTAGATCTCCGGCATCGCGTCGACGGGGAACTCCACGTCGACGACCGGGCCGATGACCCGGGCGACGCGGCCCGTGGCGGCGGCCGTCTCAACAGTGGTCGTCATTACTTGTCACTCCCCGCGGTCGCGTCGGCCAGGGCTGCGGTGCCACCGACGATCTCGCTGATTTCCTGGGTGATTTCGGCCTGGCGGGCCGCGTTGGCAAGTCGGGAGAGGTTGTTGATCAAGTCTCCCGCGTTGTCGGTGGCCGACTTCATCGCGCGGCGCGTGGCGGCGTGCTTGGAGGCAGCCGACTGGAGCAGCGCGTTGTAGATCCGGCTCTCGACGTAGCGCGGCAGCAGGGCGTCGAGGACGTCCTCCGCCGACGGCTCGAAGTCGTACAGCGGGCGGAGAGTGTCCGGCTCGCCGGCCTCCTTCGCCACCTCGTCGAGGCTGAGGGGCAGCAGCCGGGCCTCGACCGCCGTCTGGGTCATCATCGAGACGAACTCGGTGTAGACGATGTGGAGCTCGTCCACACCACCCTCGGCCGTGTCCTTCTCGATCGCCTCGATCAGCGGTGCCGCGATCTTCTTGGCGTCCGCGTACGTGGGCTCGTCCGTGAAGCCGGTCCACGTGTCGCTCAGCTTCCGCTCACGGAAGTTGAAGTGCGCGACACCACGGCGGCCGACGACATAGATGTCGACCGCGCGGCCCTCGCCCTCCAGCTTCGCGATGAGCTTCTCCACCGCCTTGATGGCGTTGGAGTTGAAGGCACCGGCCAGACCGCGGTCGCTCGAAAGGAGCAGGACCGCGGCACGGCTCGGGTTCTCCGCCTCGGTGGTCAGCGGGTGCTTGTCGTTCGCACCCGTCGCCACCGCCGTGACCGCGCGCGTGAGCTCGGTCGCGTACGGAGTGGACGCCTGCACCTTGCGCTGCGCCTTGACGACACGCGAGGCGGCGATCATCTCCATCGCCTTGGTGATCTTCTTCGTCGCGGTGACGGATTTGATGCGACGCTTGTAGACCCGGAGCTGCGCTCCCATGAGTCAGGTCCCTTCCGTCGTCACTTCGAGACGTTGACGGCGGGGGCGTCCGCGCCGAGCAGCTTGCCGTCAGAGGTCTCGAACTGCTGCTTGAACTCCGCGATGGCGTCGGCGACGGCCGTCAGGGTGTCGTTCGACATCTTCTTGCCCTCACGGATGGAGGTCATGAGACCGGAGTGGTTCTGGCGCAGGTACGCCAGGAGCTCGGCCTCGAAGCGACGGATGTCGGCGACCGGGACGTCGTCCATCTTGCCCGTGGTGCCGGCCCAGACCGAGACGACCTGGTTCTCCGTGGGCATCGGCTGGTACTGAGCCTGCTTGAGCAGCTCGACCATGCGCTGACCACGCTCCAGCTGCGCCTTCGAGGCCGCGTCCAGGTCGGAACCGAAGGCCGCGAAGGCCTCCAGCTCACGGAACTGGGCGAGGTCCACGCGGAGGCGGCCGGCGATCTGCTTCATGGCCGGGTGCTGGGCGGAGCCACCGACTCGGGAGACCGAGATACCGACGTTCAGGGCCGGGCGCTGGCCGGCGTTGAACAGGTCGGACTCCAGGAAGCACTGGCCGTCGGTGATGGAGATGACGTTGGTCGGGATGAACGCGGAGACGTCGTTGGCCTTCGTCTCGACGATCGGCAGACCGGTCATCGAACCGGCACCCAGCTCGTCCGAGAGCTTCGCGCAGCGCTCGAGGAGACGGGAGTGCAGGTAGAAGACGTCACCCGGGTAGGCCTCACGGCCCGGCGGGCGGCGCAGCAGAAGCGACACGGCGCGGTAGGCGTCGGCCTGCTTCGACAGGTCGTCGAAGACGATCAGGACGTGCTTGCCCTGGTACATCCAGTGCTGACCGATGGCGGAACCGGTGTACGGCGCCAGGTACTTGAAGCCGGCCGGGTCGGACGCCGGGGCGGCGACGATCGTCGTGTACTCGAGCGCACCGGCCTCTTCCAGGGCGCCGCGAACGGACGCGATGGTCGAGCCCTTCTGGCCGACGGCGACGTAGATGCAGCGGACCTGCTTGTTCACGTCGCCCGAGCGCCAGTTGTCGCGCTGGTTGATGATCGTGTCGACGCACAGCGCGGTCTTGCCGGTCTGACGGTCACCGATGATCAGCTGACGCTGACCACGGCCGACCGGCGTCATGGCGTCGACGGCCTTGTAGCCGGTCTCCATCGGCTCGTGCACCGACTTACGGGCCATAACGCCCGGGGCCTGCAGCTCGAGGGCGCGGCGGCCCTCGGTCGCGATCTCGCCGAGACCGTCGATCGGGTTGCCGAGCGGGTCGACGACGCGACCCAGGTATCCCTCACCGACACCGACGGAGAGGACCTCGCCGGTGCGCTGCACCGACTGTCCCTCCTCGATACCGCTGAACTCGCCGAGGACGATCGCACCGATCTCGCGCTCTTCGAGGTTCAGCGCGAGACCGAGGGTCCCGTCCTCGAACTTCAGCAGCTCGTTCGCCATGGCCGAGGGAAGACCCTCGACCTTCGCGATACCGTCACCGGCCAGGCTGACCGTGCCGACCTCCTCGCGCGAGGCCGCGTCCGGCTGGTACGACTGGACGAAGTTCTCCAGTGCGTCCCGGATCTCCTCCGGCCGGATCGTGAGCTCCGCCATCTGGGTTCCCTGCTCTCCTTGTTGGGCCCGAAGTTTCTTAAGGGGTCTGGGGGCCGACCCCCAGGAATCTTCTGCAATCTCTGCACGGCCCAACCGGGCCGCTGGTGATGCTGTGTTGCTGTACTGCCTGTGTGCTGCTGTGGTCGCTGCCGTCAGCCGGCCAGTCGACGGGTCGCCTCGCCGAGGCGCTCCGCGATGGAACCGTCGATGACCTCGTCGCCGACGCGCACGGTGATCCCGCCGAGGACCGCGGGGTCCACGTCCAGGTTCAGGTGCATCTCGCGGCCGTACAGCTTCGCCAGTGCGCCACCGAGGCGCTGCTTCTGCCGGTCCGAGAGCGGCACGGCCGAGGTGACGACGGCGACCATCCGGTCCCGGCGCGCCGCGGCGAGCTTGGACAGGGACTCGAGTCCCGCTTCCAGGCTACGTCCCCGGGGCTGGGTCACCAGACGGACGACCAGACGCTCGGTGGTCGCGTGGGCCTTGCCGCCGAGCAGGCTGCGCAGCAGCGTGCCCTTGGCGGTGGCCGTGGCGGCCTTGTCCGTCAGCGCCGAGCGCAGCTCGTTGCTGGAGGACACGATCCGGCCGAACCGGAACAGCTCGTCCTCGACGTCGTCGAGGGCGCCCGCCTTCTGCGCCGCGGTGAGGTCGGCGGTGTTCGCCAGCTCCTCGGCCGCGTCGACCAGGTCACGCGAGCGCGACCAGCGGGAGCGGACCATGCCCGAGACCAGGTCGACGGTCTCGCCGCCCACCTGTCCGCGCAGGAGTCGCTGCGCGAGCTCGGCCTTGGCCTCACCCGACTGGGCGGGGTCGGTCAGGACCCGGCGCAGCGACACCTCGCGGTCGAGCAGCACGGTGACTGCGGCCAGCTCGTCCGCGAGCTTCGTCGCGTCGACCGGCGTGTTGTCGGTCAGCGCGTCGAGGGACTCACGGGCGGCGGACAGTGCCTCGCGGCTCGCTCCGTTCATCGGACAGCCTCGGCCTTCTCCTCGAGCTCGTCGAGGAAGCGGTCGATGGTGCGGCTCTGGCGGGCGGTGTCCTCAAGGGACTCGCCGACCAGCTTGCCGGCCAGGTCGGTGGCGAGCTTGCCCACGTCCTGACGCAGCGACGCGGACGCGGCCTTGCGGTCGGCCTCGATCTGCGTGTGGCCGGCCGCGATGATCTCCTCGCGCTGGCGCTGGCCTTCCGCCTTCATCTCCTGGATGATCGCGGTGCCCTGCTCCGTCGCCTCCTGGCGAAGACGCGCGGCCTCGTGGCGGGCCTCGGCGAGCTGGGCCTTGTACTGCTCCAGCACACTCTGAGCCTCGATCTGGGCCGACTCGGCCTTCTCGATGCCACCCTCGATGGCCTCGCGACGCTCTTCCAGAACCTTGTTGATGTTCGGGAGGAGCTTCTTGGCGAGGAAGCCGAAGACGATGACGAAGGCGATCAGGCCGATGACGAGCTCGTCGAGATGCGGGATCAGAGGAGGCTGGGGCTCCTCCGCCTGCGCAAGAAGAAGCGCGTTCACATCAGTGCCTTCCGTAAAAGAATCGGGCAGTCGGTCCGGCTTACTGGTAGACGAAGCCCATGACGATGCCGATGAGGGCGAGCGCCTCACAGAACGCGAAGCCCATGATCTGGTTGGTGCGGATCAGACCGGCAGCTTCGGGCTGGCGGGCGAGCGCCTGCGTACCGTTACCGAAGATGATGCCGACGCCGACGCCGGGGCCGATCGCGGCGAGGCCGTAACCGATCGAGGCGACGTTGCCGACGACGTTCTCCTTGGCGCCGGCGGCGAGGTTGACCATGTCGAGAGCAGCGGACATGCCGTTACTTCCTTCTCTTTCAATGACCCGGTGGGGGTTGGCCACCGGACGACTGATGGTTTCGGGGGTGGAGCTACGGGGCCGTGACGGCTCAGTGGTGCTCGGAGAGCGCGCCCTGGACGTAGCTGCAGGCCAGGAGGACGAAGACGTACGCCTGGACGGCCTGGATGAAGAGCTCGAAGGCGGTCATCACGAGGACCATCACGAACGAGGCGCCGGCGTAGACGAAGCCGAGGCCGTTCATGAGGTACCAGGTGGCCAGCGAGAACATCACGATCAGCAGGTGACCGGCGAACATGTTCGCGAACAGTCGCACCGCGTGCGTGAAGGGCCGGATGAGGAGGTTCGAGAAGAACTCGAGGACGACGACCATCGGGAGGATGGCACCGAGGGACTTGTCGTAGCCGACGATGTTCTTCCAGCCGCCCACGAAGCCGTGCTTCTTGAAGGTGAGCGAGATCCACATGACGTACACGATCAGCGCGAGACCCGCCGGGAAGGCGATCAGCGAGGTGACCGGGAACTGGGCGAGCGGAATGATCGACCAGAGGTTCATGATCCAGACGAAGAAGAACAGCGACACCATGAAGGGGACGTACTTCTCGCCGTCCTTCTTGCCGATGATCTCGTAGACGATGCCGCGGCGCACGAAGTCGTAACCGGCCTCGCCGACCATCTGCATCTTGCCGGGGATCAGCTTGGGCTTGTTGAAGGCGGCCCAGAAGAACCCGACGACCACGATGGAGCCGAGGACGGCGAGCAGCATCGGCTTGGTGATGTCGATGCCGGCCACCGTGGCGATGGGCTCGTACATGAACGTGTGCAGGCCCGGCGCCGGGAAGCCACATCCACTGAAGATGTGGCAATCCGGGTCGAAGGCAAGCGTCTGGTCAGCACTCACCGCGGGCTCCTTCAGCGTGGCGCATAGGTACGGCAACCTCGTTGTGTCGGCGCGGCGCGCAGCCGCGGGTCGGCACTGGACTGGTCTTACGGATAAGGGGGCGGCGGTTCGGCATCGAGCCTCTCGCTGGGACAGGCGCCGTTTCGGATGCCCGCGTCCGCAGTGCCGCAGTTGGCACCGGACGATAGCAGGAAGCCGAACGCGGCTTTATCCCGGCCCTACCCTTCACGACTTCGGCCCCGAGTTTCCGGGGTCGATGTACGTGATCTTGGCCTTCATGTAGGCCCGGGCCTGTGCGGCGACCCACACCACGGTCGTCGCGAGCAGCGTGAAGGCGAAGGCCTTGAAGTCGAACAGCGTCGTGTTCTTGAGCAAGGCCAGGAAGATGAAGAGCACCAGCAGCTGGGCCGTGTAGAGCATCAGCCCCATGGCCTGGAAGAGGTGCGGAAGCGATTTCGCCGTGCGCTGGAGAACCAGCTGCCCGATCCCCATGAAGAGGAGGACCACCAGGGTGCCGACGACGGCACCGAGCGCACCCTTGCCACCGGCGACCACCCCGCTGATGACCGTGGCGACGGCGCCGACGGCTGCGGTGGGTACGGCGGTGTGCAGAAGGATGCGTGCGTCGTTCGACGGCATGGCGGTGTCTCCGCTTGCTCTTGGAGGGGGCGATGGTGTCGTCATGGACGAGCGTAAGCCCGGTCCGAGGTGGGTCTCGGGGCCAACAGACCGTCGCACTACGGTCTTTCGGCACTGTCGCCGGGTCTCGTGAACCGTATCACAAACTATTTGAATAGGTCTTTACCCATAAGGTGTGCCAACAGTCACACATGAGAGTGACCCTGCGCGTGTGTGCGCGACAGCGAGGCACCTTGTCTGCTATTGACCCCGGATGGGGCTTTCGTCAACCGCGCGCCCCGGCCTTACTCCGGTCGGAGAAGCGCGAGCGGTGACCGATGGCGGTCGCCCCGTTGACCCCGGCGGGCACGGGCTCCCGCTCCTCCTCGGCCGGCTCCCCGGCCCCGGCGGCCACGGCGGCCGGGACGGCGGCCGGCTTGCGGCGCCGGTAGCGGGGCGGGACCACGGACTGGGCCCAGCGGGGAGCGCGCGGCGTGAACCGCGGCAGCAGGAGCAGCACCAGACCGATCGCGCTCAGCGCGACGACCCCGAGGACGATCCACATCGAGGTCGAGTGGACGGAGTAGGCCAGCGTGCCGAAGGCGATGAGCGCCGACCAGAAGTACATGATCAGCACCGCGCGGCTGTGCGAGTGCCCGATCTCCAGGAGCCGGTGGTGCAGGTGCCCGCGGTCGGCCGCGAACGGCGACTGGCCCTTCCACGTACGGCGCACGATCGCGAGCACCAGGTCGGCCATCGGGATCGCGATGATCGTCAGCGGCAGCACGAGCGGGATGAAGACGGGCAGGGCGGCGTGCGTGGCCTGCCGGGTCGAGCCCTCGAAGATCTTCAGCGCGTCCGGGTCGACCTGACCGGTGATGGAGATGGCGGAGGCCGCGAGGATCAGGCCGATCAGCATCGAGCCCGAGTCGCCCATGAAGATCCGCGCCGGGTGCATGTTGTGCGGCAGGAAGCCCAGGCACATGCCCATGAGGATGGCGGCGAACAGGGTCGCGGGGGCGGCCGCCTCGATCGTGTAGCCGTACCAGAGGCGGTACGCGTACAGGAAGAAGGCCGCGGCGGCGATGCAGACCATGCCGGCGGCGAGGCCGTCGAGGCCGTCGACGAAGTTCACGGCGTTGATGGTGAGGACCACCAGGGCGACCGTGAGGAGCGTGCCCTGCCAGGGCGTGAGGGCGACCGTGCCGACTCCGGGGATCGGCAGCCACAGGATCGTCAGACCCTGGGCGACCATCACACCCGCCGAGATCATCTGCGCGCCCAGCTTGATGAGCGCGTCCAGCTCGAACTTGTCGTCGAGGACGCCGATCAGCCAGATCAGCGCGGCGCCCGAGAGCAGCGCGCGCGGCTCGTTGGACTGCTCGAAGACGCTGTTCAGGTTCTGCAGGTGGTCGGCGACGAGGAGTCCCGCGCACAGCCCGAAGAACATGGCGATGCCACCGAGCCGCGGTGTCGGTTCTCGGTGCACGTCGCGGGCGCGGATCTCCGGCATCGCGCCGGTCGCGATGGCGAACTTCCGCACCGGACCGGTGAGCAGATAGGTCACCGCGGCCGTGACACAGAGCGTCAGCAGGTAATCACGCACGGGCTGCCCCACAGGAATCGCTGGCCATCTCAGCCCCACACCCTAGCCGTGCCGTCCATGTGCTTGGAGACACACCGGCCGCCGGAACGGTTGCGCGCGGACTTCCGTCAGGGCCCATACGGGGGAAATCGGGAGGTCAGCTCCCGTACTTCCGCGCGTACCCGGGCCGTTTCCCCGGGGTCGTCCCGCAACGCGACGGTGAACAGTGCGGCAATTCTCGCCATCTCCGGTGAGCCCATGCCCTGGGTGGTGACGGCGGCGGTGCCGAGCCGGATCCCGCGGCTCTCCCCGTACGGCAGCGCACAGGTGTCGAGGACCATCCCGGCGGCGGCGAGCCGGGCGCGGGCCGTGCGGCCGTCGACGCCCAGCGGCGCGGGGTCGGCCGTGATGAGGTGCGTGTCCGTCCCGCCGGTGGTCAGCGCGAAGCCCTCCGCGGCGAGGGCGGCGGCGAGGACGCTCGCGTGTTCGACCACCTGATGGGCGTACGCGGTGAACGCCGGGGTGGACGCCTCGCCGAACGCCACCGCCTTCGCCGCGATCGTGTGCATCTGGGCGCCGCCCTGGGTGAACGGGAACACCGCGCGGTCGATCCGGTCCGCGAGCTCCTCGCCGCACAGGATCATTCCGCCGCGCGGCCCGCGCAGCACCTTGTGCGTGGTGGCGCAGACCACGTCGGCGTACGGGACGGGGCTGGGGGCCGCTCCCCCGGCGACGAGGCCGATGGGATGGGCGGCGTCGGCGATCAGATACGCGCCGACCTCGTCGGCGATCTCCCGGTAGATCGCGTAGTCGAGGTGGCGCGGGTAGGAGATCGAACCGCAGACGATCGCCTTCGGCCGGTGGTGCCGGGCGAGCGCGGCGACCTGCTCGTAGTCGACGAGCCCCGTCTCGGCGTCGACGCCGTACGGCACGAAGTCGAACCACCGCCCGGAGAAATTGGCGGGCGAACCGTGCGTGAGGTGCCCGCCGTGCCCGAGGCCCATGGCCAGAACCGTGTCACCGGGCCTGAGAAGGGCCGCGTACGCCGCCAGGACGGCCGAGGAGCCCGAGTGTGCCTGTACGTTCGCGTGGTCGGCTCCGAAGAGCGCGGTGGCCCGCTCGACGGCGATCCGTTCGACGGCGTCGGCGTACTCGCAGCCGCCGTGGTGACGGGCGCCGGGGTAGCCCTCGGCGTACTTGTTGGCGAGCGGCGAACCGAGCGCGGCGAGCACCGCGGGCGAGGTGAAGTTCTCGGCGGCGATCAGCTGCAGACTGTCGGCCTGCCGCCGCGCCTCACCGAGCAGCACGTCGGCGACCTCGGGGTCCTGCCGGCGCAGGACGTCGAGTTCCTCATCGGGGGGCGCGGTGACCGGCATGGCACCAATGTAGGCGCGCCCCCGCACCCCCGCCTGTCAGAGCCGCGCCCGGGGGTGTGGGCGCCTCTCGCTGACGCGCAGAACCCTCAACGCCGCGCGCTGACCCCCGTCAGGGCCGTGACCACCGGGTCCAGCGCCTGGTTGATCTCGTCGCCGATCGAGCGGAAGAAGGTGATCGGGGCTCCGTACGGGTCGTTCACCTCGTCCGCGTCCACCGACGGGGCCAGGAGCCACCCGCGTAGAGCCGCGGCCGCGCGGACCAGGGCGCGGGCGCGTTCCACCATGCCCTCGTCGCGCGGGTCCGGGAGCGTGGCCGGGTCGATCGCGCGGACCAGGCGGGTGAACTCCTTCAGCGTGAAGGTGCGCAGGCCCGCCGAGTGGCCCATCGAGATGACCTGCGCGCGGTGGTCGCGGGTCGCCGTCAGGACGAGGTCGGCGCGGATGACGTGCTCGTCGAGGAGCTCGCGGCCGACGAAGCCGCTGTAGTCCGCGCCGAAGTCGGCGAGGACCAGCTCCGCGTTGGCCTCCATGGGGGCGCCCTCGTGGCCCCAGGTGCCCGCGCTCTCCACGATCAGGCCGCCGCCGAGGGGGTCGCCGAGGCGGTCGCTCAGGGCATGGCGGGTCAGCCGCTCGGTGATCGGCGAGCGGCAGACGTTGCCGGTGCTGACGTGGAGGATGCGGAAGGTGTCACTGTCTTCGTACCCCGCTATGCCACGCCCCTCAGGGGCGGTCAACTGGCCACCTCGAGGTCGGGTACGACCTTCCGGAGTTCCTCCGGGGACAGCGCGCCCTCGCGCAGCAGCACCGGCACCTTGCCCGTGACGTCCACGATGGACGAGGGGACGAGGCCGGGGATCGGGCCGCCGTCGAGGTAGACGGAGACGGAGTCGCCGAGCATGCCCTGCGCCGCGTCGCAGTCCTCCGGCGCCGGGTGGCCGGTGAGGTTGGCCGAGGTGACGGCCATCGGGCCGACCTCGGTGAGCAGTTCGATGGCGACGGGGTGCAGCGGCATCCGGATGGCGACGGTCCCCCGGCTGTCGCCGAGGTCCCACTGCAGCGACGGCTGGTGCCGGGCGACGAGGGTCAGCGGGCCGGGCCAGAAGGCGTCGACGAGCTCCCAGGCCTGCTCCGAGAAGTCGGTGACGAGCCCGTGGAGGGTGTTCGGGGAGCCGATGAACACGGGCGTGGGCACGTTGCGGCCGCTGCCCTTGGCGGTGAGCAGGTCCCCGACGGCCTCGCTGCTGAAGGCGTCCGCCCCGATCCCGTACACGGTGTCGGTGGGCAGCACGACCAGCTCGCCCCGGCGGACGGCGGACGCGGCCTCGCGCAGACCGGTCACGCGATCGGTCGCCTCGTTGCAGTCGTATCGCCGTGCCATCAGTTCCCGGCCTCCTCGTACGCGTGGTTCGTCATGGCGGTCATGGCATCGCCTTGCGGGCGGTCGCGAAGCGCGGCCGGTTGTTCAGGTCCGGGTGGTCGGCGGCGTCCGCCCAGCCGGCCTCCTCGTTGAAGATCCACGGCACCTGTCCGCCCTGGGTGTCCGCGTGCTCGATGACGACGAGGCCGCCGGGGCGCAGCAGCCGGTGGGCGGTGCGCTCGATGCCGCGGATGGTGTCGAGGCCGTCCTCGCCGGAGAAGAGGGCCATCTCCGGATCGTGGTCGCGGGCCTCGGGCGCCACGTACTCCCACTCGGTGAGCGGGATGTACGGCGGGTTGGAGATGACCAGGTCGACCTGGCCGTCCAGCTCGGGGAGCGCGGTGAGCGCGTCGCCCTGGTGGACGGTGACGCGGGATCCCTCGGCGTTCTTCCGGGTCCACACGAGGGCGTCGTCGGAGAGCTCGACGGCGTGCACGCGCGAGCGCGGCACCTCCTGGGCCATGGCGAGGGCGATGGCCCCGGAGCCGGTGCACAGGTCGACGATGAGCGGTTCGACGACGTCCATGGCGCGTACGGCGTCT
Organism: Streptomyces sp. NPDC096079; assembly: GCF_040303145.1. NCBI lineage: Bacteria > Bacillati > Actinomycetota > Actinomycetes > Kitasatosporales > Streptomycetaceae > Streptomyces > Streptomyces sp. NPDC096079. The sequence goes on along the minus strand of NZ_JBEOST010000014.1, from coordinate 87,995 downwards.
ATGGCCCACCCGACGACCGACTCGGTCTCCGGGCGGGGCACGAACACGCCGGGCCCCACCTGGAGCTCCAGATAGCGGAAGAACGCACGTCCAGTGATGTGCTGGAGCGGCTCGCGTGCCTCGCGGCGGGCGACGGTCTCCCAGTAGCGGGCGTCGAAGTCCGCGTCCTTGACGTTGTGCAGCTCCCCCCGCTTGACGCCGTGCACGAACGCGGCGAGCTCCTCGGCGTCGAAACGCGGTGAGGGAACGCCGGCGTCGGCCAGCCGCTGGGTGGCCTGGGCCACCTCGGCAAGCAGCAGGTTCACGCTGGTCCTCCGTGGTGCGGGGTGGGGCTTGAGGGGGGCCTTACGCTGCGGCGAGCTTCGCCGCCGAGTCGGCGTCGACGCAGGCCTGGATCATGGTGTCCAGGTCGCCGTCGAGCACCTGGTCCAGGTTGTACGCCTTGAAGCCGACGCGGTGGTCGGAGATCCGGTTCTCCGGGAAGTTGTACGTACGGATCTTCTCGGACCGGTCGACGGTGCGGACCTGGCTGCGGCGCGCGTCCGCGGCCTCGGCCTCGGCCTTCTCCTGGGCGGCGGCGAGGAGCCGGGAGCGCAGGATGCGCATGGCCTGCTCCTTGTTCTGGAGCTGGCTCTTCTCGTTCTGGCAGGAGGCGACGATGCCGGTCGGCAGGTGGGTGATGCGGACCGCGGAGTCGGTGGTGTTGACCGACTGGCCGCCGGGGCCGGACGAGCGGTAGACGTCGATGCGCAGGTCGTTGGCGTGGATCTCGACGTCGACCTCCTCGGCCTCGGGCGTGACGAGCACGCCGGCGGCGGAGGTGTGGATGCGGCCGGCGGACTCGGTGGCGGGCACGCGCTGGACGCGGTGCACCCCGCCCTCGTACTTGAGCCGTGCCCAGACGCCCTGGCCGGGCTCGGTGGCGCCGTTGCCGCCCTTGGTCTTCACGGCGACCTGGACGTCCTTGTAGCCGCCGAGCTCGGACTCGGTGGCGTCGATGATCTCGGTCTTCCAGCCGACGCGCTCGGCGTACCGCAGGTACATCCGGAGGAGGTCGCCGGCGAAGAGGGCGGACTCGTCGCCGCCGGCTCCCGCCTTGATCTCCAGGATGACGTCCTTGTCGTCGCTGGGGTCACGCGGAACGAGGAGCAGGCGGAGCTTGTCGGTGAGCTCCTCGCGCTGCTTCTCCAGCTCCTTGACCTCGGCCGCGAAGTCGGGGTCGTCGTGCATCAGCTCGCGGGCCGTCTCGATGTCGTCACCGGTCTGCTTCCAGGAGCGGTAGGTGGCGACGATCGGGGTCAGCTCGGCGTAGCGCTTGTTGAGCTTGCGCGCGTTCGCCTGATCGGCGTGGACCGAAGGGTCCGCGAGCTTCGTCTCGAGGTCGGCGTGCTCGCCGACCAGGTCCTCGACCGCCTCGAACATCGGGGGCTCCTGGGGTTTTCGTCAGTTGCTACGGGGACGGCAAAGCGCCGGTCCCGGCCACCCGCGCGGGGCGGCCGAGGACCGGCGCAGGGGCTCGCTACTTGGCGGAGCCGGCCTTGCCGAAGCGGGCCTCGAAGCGGGCCACGCGGCCGCCGGTGTCGAGGATCTTCTGCTTGCCCGTGTAGAACGGGTGGCACTCGGAGCAGACCTCGGCACGGATGGTGCCCTCGGTGAGGGTGCTACGGGTGGTGAACGACGCACCGCAGGTGCAGCTGACCTGGGTCTCGACGTACTCGGGGTGAATCTCGCGCTTCAAGGTGTCTCCTAGTTTCGGGAGGGCTCCGGGTCGCCGCCGCGGTGTTGCGGACAGCGTGAACCGGGGCCGACGTACCAGTCTGCCAGGACCGGCCGCATCTCCCAAAACGGGGGTGGGGCCGGAGGTATTCCCGGGCTACTTCACGACGCCGCCGGCCTGCCCGGTGGCGGTGTCCTTCGTGGCCGACGCCGGGATCGGCAGGTCGCCCTTGAGCGCCTTCCAGACCTGCTTCGACTGGGCTTCGAGGGGGACGACGCGGTTGGGGTCCCGGGGGTCGTACTCGACGGGCAGGGTGACCATGTGCACGTTCTGCGCGCCGATGCCGGAGAGGCCCTTGGCGAAGCCCATCAGCTCCTGGACCGAGTCGAGCTCCGAGTCGGGCCTGATGGCCTTGGTGGCGGCGTCGGCGAGACCGTACAGCTTGGCCGGGTTGGAGAAGACGCCGACGTCCTTGACCTGCTCGATGAAGGCCTTCATGAAGGCCTGCTGGAGCTGGATGCGGCCGAGGTCGCTGCCGTCGCCGACGCTCTTGCGGGTGCGGACGAGGCCGAGGGACTGCTCGCCGTCGAGGGTGTGCGTGCCCGGGGTGAGGTCGAGGTGGCTCTTGGAGTCCTCGATGGCCCGCGTCGTGGTGATCTCGACGCCGCCCAGCTCGTCGATGAGCTTCTTGAAGCCCGTGAAGTCGACCTCGATGTAGTGGTCCATGCGGATGCCGGACATCGACTCGACGGTCTTGACGGCGCAGGCGGGGCCGCCGACCTCGTACGCGGTGTTGAACATGGCCCGGTGTTCGCCGGGGACGGCCGTGCCCTTCTCGTCGGTGCAGGCGGGCCGGTCTATGAGGGTGTCGCGGGGTATGGAGACCACGCTCGCCTTTTTGTGGCCCTCGTAGACGTGGACGACCATCGCGGTGTCGGAGCGGGCGCCGCCCTCGTCCTTGCCGTAGGCGCCGTTGTCGCCGGAGCGTGAGTCGGAGCCGAGGACGAGGATGTCGAGGGAGCCGTTGTCGACGTCGACGGGGCGCTCGGTGCCGAGCTGGGCGTTGATGTCGACGCCCTTGAGGTTGCCGTCGAGCTTGAAGTAGACGTAGCCGAGTCCGGCGCCGCCGAGGACGAGGACCGCGGCGGCCCCCGCTATCAGGATCGGCGCCTTGCGCCGTTTGGCGCGCTGCTTGCGGCGTCGGCCGCTGCCCGCGCCGCGTGCGCGGCCGCTCGTGCTCTGCTCGGTCATCGTCTTCCCTCGCCCGTCGGATTCACCTTCTGTGACGGCGAACCACCCGAAAGGGTTGCATACGACCCTGTGAGGTTTGGGTGAACTCTGCCCGGAAACGGCACTGCGCCCACCGTGCGGACACGGTGGGCGCAGTGGTTCACGCAGGTCACGACGGGGTCACGGGACCTGGGCCCCGCTGTCGTCGTGTGACGCAGCTCTCGCGTCAGTCGTTGTTGCCGGCTCCAGGAGTGGTCTTCTGGATCTGGAGCAGGAACTCGCCGTTCGACTTCGTCTGCTTCATCTTGTCGAGCAGCAGCTCGATCGCCTGCTGCTGGTCGAGCGCGTGCAGCACGCGACGCAGCTTCCAGGTGACGGCGAGCTCGTCGCTGCCGAGGAGGATCTCCTCCTTGCGCGTGCCCGAGGCGTCGACGTCGACGGCCGGGAAGATGCGCTTGTCGGCGAGCTTCCGGTCGAGCTTGAGCTCCATGTTGCCGGTGCCCTTGAACTCCTCGAAGATCACCTCGTCCATCCGCGAGCCGGTGTCGACCAGCGCGGTGGCCAGGATGGTCAGCGAGCCGCCGTCCTCGATGTTGCGCGCGGCACCGAAGAAGCGCTTCGGCGGGTAGAGCGCGGTCGAGTCGACACCACCGGACAGGATGCGGCCGGAGGCGGGCGCCGCGAGGTTGTACGCGCGGCCCAGGCGGGTGATCGAGTCGAGCAGGACGACCACGTCGTGACCCAGCTCCACGAGGCGCTTGGCGCGCTCGATGGCCAGCTCGGCGACGGTGGTGTGGTCCTCGGCCGGACGGTCGAAGGTCGAGGAGATGACCTCGCCCTTGACCGACCGCTGCATGTCGGTGACCTCTTCCGGACGCTCGTCGACCAGGACGACCATCAGGTGGCACTCGGGGTTGTTGTGCGTGATCGCGTTGGCGATCGCCTGCATGATCATGGTCTTGCCGGTCTTCGGCGGGGCCACGATCAGACCGCGCTGGCCCTTTCCGATCGGCGACACGAGGTCGATGATGCGGGTGGTCAGCACGCCCGGGTCCGTCTCCAGACGGAGGCGGTCCTGCGGGTACAGCGGGGTCAGCTTGTTGAACTCCGGGCGGCCGCGGCCGGAGTCGGCGGCCATGCCGTTCGCGGAGTCCAGGCGGACCAGCGCGTTGAACTTCTCGCGGCGCTCGCCCTCCTTCGGCTGACGCACGGCGCCGGTGACGTGGTCGCCCTTGCGCAGGCCGTTCTTGCGGACCTGGGCCAGGGAGACGTACACGTCGTTCGGGCCGGGCAGGTAGCCGGAGGTCCGGATGAACGCGTAGTTGTCGAGGATGTCGAGGATGCCCGCGACGGGGATCAGGACGTCGTCGTCGGCGACCTGCGGCTCGCCGGCCTGGAAGTCGTCACGGCCCCGACGGCCGCGGCGGTCGCGGTAGCGCCCGCGACGGCCGCGACGGCCGCCCGCCTCGTCGTCGTAGTCGTCCTGCGGGCCGGCCTGCTGGCCACCCTGCTGGCCGCCCTGCTGGCCCTGGCCGCCCTGGCCCTGGCCACCCTGACGCTGGCGCTGGCCGCCCTGGCCGGCGCCCTGCTGGTCGTCGCCCTTGCGGTCACGCTGGCGGTCGCGGCGGTCACGGCGCTCGCCGCGCTCCCCGCGCTCGCCGCGGTCACGGCGGCCACGGCCCTCGGCGCCGTCGACGGCGGCCTCGGCCTTGGCGTCGGCCTGCGGCTCGCCCTTGACCTCGCGGGTCTCGGTGCGGGCCTCGGTCTTGACGGCCTGGGCGGCCTCCGCCTTGGCCTCGCCCTCCGGCGAACCGGCGGGGGCGGTGGCGCGACGGCGGCGGCGCTCGCCGGCCGGGGCGTCGTCGGCGGCCGGCTGGCCCGGGATGTCGATCTGCTGCTGGGCGACGGCCTTCTCGGCCTTCTCCGCCTTGGGCGCGGCGGCCTCGGCGGTCTCGCCCGTGCGGGCCTTGGAGGTGGCGCGGCGCTTCGGCTTGGCGTCGGCGGTGTCGGCGGCCTTGGCGGGGGCGGCGGAGCCTCCGGCCTGCGCCTCCTTGATGACCTCGATCAGCTGGCTCTTGCGCATCCGCGCGGTGCCCCTGATGCCGAGGCCGGACGCGACCTGCTGCAGCTCGGCCAGGACCATGCCCTCGAGGCCGGTGCCGGAGCGGCGGCGCCGTGCGGTGCCGGTGGCACCTGCGGCGGGCGCGGCGTTGTCGACACTGTTGTCGGCAGTCACGCCCATCAGATCGGTGGTGTCGCTCACGAAGGGTCCTTCCCTGGAGCGGACGTCGGCCATCTGGCTCGGCGACCGGTTGTGCTGTCCGGCAGGGTCCTGGTTCGTGGACCGTGTCCGGGGCGGTGGTCCCGCCGGGTACGGCGGAGGGAGAAAACGTGCTGTGGGTCCGGCCCGAGCGCCCCCTGCTCGGCCCTCACTGCTGAAGAGCGAGGGGTGTCGTGCCGGTTCCGGAGCGTGCTCGAAACTGCTCAGGCAGGCTGCTCAGGCAGTTGGGGAGGCTCCCGGAAGAATGGGTGGTCCCTGATGGGGACACTCCGCACCGCTCCACAAAGAGGTCAGGTGCAGACTTGAGGTTAACACTACCGGCTCCAACAAACATTCCCCCTCTCCCTCACCGGCAATCTCCTGTCCGAGGCGCTGCCCGGCGCCCCGGCCGCCACGCGCCTAGGGCGCCAGCGGCAGGACGCTCGCTCCGGACGCGTCGAGGTCGAGCCGGTTCGCGGCCCATCCCTCGCCCGCGAGGCGGGCGACCTTGTCGGCCGTCCCGTGTTCGGCCAGCGCGAGGACCGTGGGGCCCGCGCCGGAGATGACCGCGGGGACGCCGTCCGCGCGCAGTCGGTTCACCAGGGCGATGCTCTCCGGCATCGCGGGAGCGCGGTACTCCTGGTGCAGCCGGTCCTCGGTGGCCGACAGCAGCAGCTCGGGGCGGCGGGTCAGGGCCTCGACGAGGAGGGCGGCGCGCCCGGCGTTGGCGGCGGCGTCCACGTGCGGGACGGTGCGCGGCAGGAGTCCGCGGGCGGTCTCGGTCAGCACGGGCTTCCCGGGGACGAAAACCACCGGAACGATGGAATCCGAGGGATCCATCCTGATCGCCCGCGCGGCGCCGGACTCGGTCCAGGCGAGCGTGAATCCGCCGAGCAGACAGGCGGCGACGTTGTCGGGGTGGCCCTCGATCTCGGTGGCCAGCTCCAGCAGGGCGGCCTCGTCGAGCCGGGCGTCCCCGCCTATGGTCACGGCGCGGGCGGCGACGATGCCGGCGCAGATGGCGGCGGAGGAGGAGCCGAGGCCGCGGCCGTGCGGGATGCGGTTGGCGCAGACGACCTCCAGGCCGCGCGGCTGTCCGCCGAGCAGGTCGAAGGCCGTGCGCAGGGAGCGTACGAGCAGGTGGCTCTCGTCGCGCGGAAGCGTCTCGGCGCCCTCGCCGGCGATGTCGACGTGCAGCCCGGAGTCGGCGACCCTGACGACGACGTCGTCATAGAGCCCCAGCGACAGGCCGAAGGCGTCGAAGCCCGGGCCGAGGTTGGCGCTGGTGGCGGGGACGCGCACCCGTACGGCGGCGGCGCGGAACGCTGGACCGGCCATCGCTCGTTGACTCTCCTTGATCGCGAAAACGGTGTTTCAGACAACGGGTATTCAAGAGAAGTACTCGGGGAACCCGGGGGCCGTTTCGGCCACGGGGGCGACAACGGCAACGACACGGCGCATATGCGTCGGGGCGGGTTCGGTACAGCCTATCGAAGGAAGGTTCTGTGGCGACATAGGGCGCACAGGAGGCGCACGATGCGTGTCGCGCGCCAACCTGTGCGCCTATGTACGTTCCTGATCGGGTTTCGATCAGTGCCGCTCCCCCGCCCGGGGGGTGTGGATCAGGCCAGACCGAGGCGCTCGGCGGCGGTCGCGGCGTCGACCGGGACGGTCACCGGCTGCGGCGCGCCGGCGACGGCCCAGTCGGGGTCCTTGAGGCCGTTTCCGGTCACGGTGCAGACGATCCGCTGACCGGGGTCGACCTTGCCCTGCGCGGCGGCCTTCAGCAGACCGGCGACCGACGCGGCCGAGGCGGGCTCGACGAAGACGCCCTCCTGCGCGGCCAACAGGCGGTACGCCTGCAGGATCTCACGGTCCGTCACCTCGTCGATGAAGCCGCCCGACTCGTCGCGCGCGGCGATCGCGTAGTCCCACGAGGCCGGGTTGCCGATGCGGATCGCGGTCGCGATCGTCGACGGGTCCTTGACGACCTCGCCGCGCACGAGCGGGGCGGAGCCGGAGGCCTGGAAGCCCCACATGCGCGGGCGGTGCGTGGCGAGCCCGTCGGCGGCGTACTCGCGGTACCCCTTCCAGTACGCCGTGATGTTGCCGGCGTTGCCCACGGGCAGCACATGGATGTCGGGGGCGTCGCCCAGCATGTCCACGATCTCGAACGCGGCGGTCTTCTGCCCCTCGATGCGGACCGGGTTGACCGAATTGACCAGCGCCACCGGGTAGTTCTCGGAGAGGCTCCGGGCCAGCGTCAGGCAGTCGTCGAAGTTGCCGTCGACCTGGAGGATCTTCGCGCCGTGCACGAGGGCCTGGCCCATCTTGCCGAGCGCGATCTTGCCCTGCGGCACGAGGACGGCGGAGACCATCCCGGCGCGCACGGCGTAGGCGGCGGCGGACGCCGAGGTGTTGCCGGTGGACGCGCAGATGACGGCCTGCGCGCCCTCCTCCTTGGCCCTGGTGATGGCCATGGTCATGCCCCGGTCCTTGAAGGAGCCGGTGGGGTTGGCGCCCTCGACCTTGAGGTGCACCTCGCAGCCCGTGCGCTCGGAGAGGACCTGAGCGGGGACGAGCGGCGTGCCGCCCTCACGGAGCGTGACGACCGGCGTCGTGTCCGTGACCGGAAGGCGGTCCCGGTACTCCTCGATGATGCCGCGCCACTGGTGGGTGCCCTTGTGGGTCATGGGTCCTTACTCCCCTTCAACACGCATGATGCTGGCGACACCGCGCACGGTGTCGAGCTTGCGCAGCGCCTCGACGGTCCCGGAGAGGGCGGCGTCGGGCGCGCGGTGGGTGACGACGACGAGGGAGGCCTCGCCGTCCTTGCCCTTCTGGCGCACCGTATCGATGGATACGCCGTGCTCGGCGAAGACCGTCGCGACCTGGGCGAGGACGCCCGGCTTGTCGGCCACGTCGAGACTGATGTGGTACCGCGTGACGACCTCGCCCATGGAGCTCACGGGCAGCTGGGTGTACGCGGACTCGCCGGGGCCCGTCGCCTCGTTGAGACGGTTGCGGCAGACGGCGACGATGTCGCCGAGTACGGCGGAGGCGGTCGGCGAGCCGCCCGCCCCGGGGCCGTAGAACATGAGCTGCCCGGCGGCGTCCGCCTCCACGAAGACGGCGTTGTACGCCTCGCGGACGGAGGCCAGCGGGTGGCTGAGCGGGATCATCGCGGGGTGCACGCGCGCGGTGACGGACCCGCCGTCGGCCGCCCGCTCGCAGATCGCGAGCAGCTTGATGGTGCAGCCCATCTGCTTGGCGGAGGCGAAGTCCGCGGCGGTGACCTCGGTCATGCCCTCGCGGTAGACGTCGTCGAGACGCACGCGCGTGTGGAAGGCGATGCCGGCGAGAATGGCGGCCTTGGCGGCGGCGTCGAAGCCCTCGACGTCGGCGGTCGGGTCGGCCTCGGCGTAACCGAGCGCGGTGGCCTCGTCGAGCGCCTCGGAGTATCCGGCGCCCGAGGTGTCCATCTTGTCGAGGATGAAGTTCGTCGTGCCGTTGACGATGCCCATCACCCGGTTGATCTTGTCGCCGGCGAGGGACTCGCGCAGCGGCCGGATGAGCGGGATGGCGCCGGCGACGGCGGCCTCGTAGTACAGGTCCTGCCCGTGCTGCTGGGCGGCGGCGTAGAGGCTCGCACCGTCCTGGGCGAGCAGCGCCTTGTTCGCCGAGACGACGGAGGCGCCGTGCTCGAAGGCGGTGGTGATGAGGGTGCGGGCCGGCTCGATGCCGCCGATGACCTCGACGACGACGTCGATGTCCCCGCGTTTCACGAGGGCCGTCGCGTCGGTGGTGATCAGCTCGGCGGGGACGCCCCCGCGGACCTTGTCGGGCCGGCGGACGGCCACGCCGGCGAGCTCGACCGGCGCGCCGATGCGCGCGGCGAGGTCGTCGGCGTGCGTCGTCATGATGCGCGCCACCTCTGAGCCGACCACTCCACAGCCCAGCAGCGCCACTTTCAGCGGACGCGTACGCATCATCCGACCTCGTTTCTCGTACTGCTTCGTATCTCTACGGTTTCGTATCTCTACGGAGAACCAGTCTCACTCACCGGACGAGGGATTCCGCCCTACGTCCGGATCCTGAGACATCGATTTCATCACCCGGCTATTTCACCACGCGACTATTTCATCAGCCCACGTCGAGACGCAGGAGATCTTCCTCCGTCTCCCGTCGCACGATGACCCGCGCCTCGCCGTCGCGCACGGCGACGACGGGCGGCCGGAGGGCGTGGTTGTAGTTGCTGGCCATGGACCGGCAGTACGCGCCGGTGGCCGGCACGGCGATCAGGTCGCCGGGCGCCAGGTCCGAGGGGAGGAAGGCGTCCCGTACGACGATGTCGCCGCTCTCGCAGTGCTTGCCGACGACGCGGGAGAGCATCGGCTCGGCGTCGCTGGTCCGCGAGACGAGGCTGACGCTGTACTCGGCGTCGTACAGGGCCGTGCGGATGTTGTCCGACATGCCGCCGTCGACGCTCACGTACGTCCGCAGCCCTTCGAGGGGCTTGACGGTGCCGACCCGGTAGAGGGTGAAGGCGGTCGGGCCCACGATGGCCCGGCCCGGCTCCACGGAGATCCGCGGCGTCCGCAGCCCCGCGGCCTCGCACTCCCGGGTGACGATCTCGCTCAGCGCCTTGGCGATCTCGTGCGGCTCACGGGGATCGTCCTCCGAGGTGTACGCGATCCCCAGCCCGCCGCCGAGGTCGATCTCGGGCAGCTCGACCCCGTGCTCGTCGCGCACCTCGGCGAGCAACTGCACGACACGCCGGGCGGAAACCTCGAAACCGGCCATGTCGAAGATCTGCGAGCCGATGTGCGAATGAATGCCGATGAGCTCGAGACCGTCGAGCTTGAGGGCCCGCCGCACGGCCTCGGCGGCCTGCCCGCCCGCGAGGGCGATGCCGAACTTCTGGTCCTCGTGCGCGGTGGCGATGAACTCGTGCGTGTGCGCCTCCACACCCACGGTCACCCGGATCTGCACGCGCTGCCGCTTGCCCAGGGCCTGGGCGATGTGGGCGACCCGCACGATCTCCTGGAAGGAGTCGAGCACGATCCGCCCGACGCCGGCCTCGACGGCCGTGCGGATCTCCTCCTCGCTCTTGTTGTTCCCGTGGAAGGCGATCCGCTCGGCGGGCATCCCGGCGGAGAGAGCGGTGGTCAGCTCACCGCCGGAACACACGTCGAGGTTCAGCCCCTCCTCCTTGAGCCACCGCACGATGGCGCGGGAGAGGAACGCCTTCCCGGCGTAGAACACGTCGGCGTCCCTGCCGAAGGCCTCGGCCCAGGCGCGGCAGCGGGCGCGGAAGTCGGTCTCGTCCAGGAAGTAGGCGGGCGTGCCGAACTCCTCGGCGAGGGCGTCGACGCCGATGCCGCCGACGGTCACGACCCCGCGCGCGTCGCGCGTGACGGTCCGGGCCCACACCTTCGGGTCGAGGGCGTTGAGGTCGGCGGGCGGAGCGGAGTAGTGCCCCTCGGGAAGGACGTCGGCGTGGCGGGGCCCGGCGGGGTGGGCGGAACGGCTCATGGTCTGCGTCTTTCAGATCTGGTCGGGTGCGCTGATGCCGAGCAGGGAGAGGCCACCGGCGAGCACCGTCCCGGCGGCTTCGGCGAGCGCGAGCCGGGATCGGTGGGCGGCCGAGGGTTTCTCGTCGCCGAGCGGCAGAACGGTGTGCTGGAACGCGAGCAGCGCGTCGGCGGTGGCTTCGAGGTGCCGGGCGACCCGATCGGGGGCGCGGTGGCGGGCGGCGGAGAGGAGGACGACGGGGTGGTCGCCGAGGACGCCGAGAAGGTCGGGGGCGTGGAGGTCGGTCTCGTACGAGGGCGTGATCCCGAGCTGCGTCCCGTTGACGAGCAGCCGCCGGACACGGGCGTGGGCGTACCGGACACGGAAGAGGGAATTGCGCTCGTGCTGGACGAGGAGGGGCGGCCCGTCGAGGGCCCGGTCCTGCGGAGCGGCCCGCAGCAGCGACCACCGGGCGGCATCGACACCGAGCACCTCAGGCTCGTACGCCCCACCCCGCACATGGATCCGCTCGTCCCCGCCGAAGCGCGCGTCGGCCCCCTGGCTCCGCAGCAACCGGAGGACGACATCCGTGACGACCTCGGCCCTCGACTCTGTCACCTCGGCGAACCGGAGGACGCTCCCGGAGAGCGCCGAACCGTGTCCATAGGCGGCTCCGGCGGTGCGGATCGCCCGTACGAGATCGCCGCCGGCGTCACGGCGGAGGGTGAAGTTCAGGAACCCGGGCCCCGTGATGTCGACGGCGAGGATCCCGGGCGCTCCCTTGAGCCGCTCCTTCAGGACCCCGGCGACGTCGAGGGCGCTGCGCCCGGCGGACCGGGCGAGGCCCAGGGCGACGCTGCTGGCGTAGTCCCCGGTACCACCGGGGCGGGCCCGCTCGACCTTCACGCGGGAAGGGACGTCGACCCGCAGCGCACCGTCGTCGACCGCACGGCGCACGGCGTGCTGCACGGTGAGGGAGAGGTCCGCGGGGGTCACGGGACAAGCCTAGGGGAGGAGGGGGGTCGAAACGCGAACCGGTTTCGCCATGCGGGCACCGAGGACGGATGCACCCCGCACGAGGAACGACGAGCGACCCGAGGAACGGCGACCCCCGAAAGCCGAAAGGGCACGGGCGAGCGCGTCAGACGAGGGACGGGGGGACTGGGCACATCACCCGAGGGACCGGGGCCGGCGCATCACCCACGGAACCGGGACCGGTGGGTCACCCGAGAAACCGGGACAGCACATCACCCACTAAACCGGGGCCGGCGCGTCATCCGAGGGGTCGGGACCGGTGAGCACTCCCGGCCGGTCGGGGGCCCGACTCCGGCAGGGGCTCGACAGACTCGACAGAGTCAGGCTCCTCTCCCCCGTCGGCCCCCTCGGCCCCGCCGGCCCCGCCCTGCCCGGCCCCCTCGGGCCGCTCCCGCCGCTCGCGGTGCATCAACTGCCGCACGACGCGCACCAGCTCCGAGGGCTCGAAGGGTTTGGCGAGGAAGGCGTCGACGCCACCGACCTCGTGCTCGCCGCAGGCACTGATGATCGCCACGGGCAGATGACTGGTCCGGGGGTCGGCGCGCAGCCGCTCGGCGGTCTTGATCCCGTCCAAGCGGGGCATGACGACGTCCAGGGTGACGACATCAGGACAGACCTGATGTACGACATCCAGACACTCGGCACCATCGGCCGCGGTCACGACCTCGAACCCCTCGAGTTCGAGATTGACCCTGATCAACTGCCGGATCACCTTGTTGTCATCGACAACGAGCACCCGACCGGACACGCCTGACACACGAACGAGAGTAGGCGGCCCCGAACGGCTGCGTCCGGGTTTTACCCACTTCTGACCCGTGCGGGGGACCCGACCCCTGGTGACGCCCCGGAAATACCTGTTCACAGGCACGCCCACAGAGCTGGTAGGGTTCTACCCGTCGCCAAGAACACGGCGAACGCCCCCGTAGCTCAGGGGATAGAGCAACGGCCTCCGGAGCCGTGTGCGCAGGTTCGAATCCTGCCGGGGGCACTTCGCAGGAAGTGCCACACAGACCCCGTGATCAGCGGAAACGCTGAGGACGGGGTCTTGTTGTATGCGCAGGCGTGTGCCGCGCTGAGCGGCCGTATGTCGGGGCCCGTGGACTATTCGTGGACAGATCCTCAGGGCATCGGCGCAGGTGGAAGCCCGGAAACGACGAAGGCCCCGGACGGGTCCCAGGGCCTCACGATGGAGCGACGCGGTCCGACTAGTCGGCGGTCACTCCCCAGTAACCGATCAGGTCCGGCCGGCCGTCGCGGTAGAGCACCGTGCAGTTCCCCTGGGCACGGTCGGGGAACTCCAACCGCCCTGTGTCGAGAGCCTCGTCCCAGTCCTCGTAGGTGGGTCGGCCGTCCGGGGACCAGGCACGCACTTCGCTGTCGGTCAGCGGCCGCATGAACGGACCGTCGCTCCGATCCGTGGCATCGATCATGTCGGGGAAGTCCAGCACGGTGCACGTACCGCCGGTGAAGATGTACTCGTGCCAGTCCGGATCGCGCCACAGCTCCTCGACGGACCGCCCTCCGAAGCCGTGGTCGTCCTCCGCCAGGCTCGCTTCCTGGGCCTGCCGGAATGCAGCCGCCAGATCAGGCTGATACGGGACCGTCTGCGTCCACGCGTTACCGCCCATCGCTGTCCCCTCCCCATTCGAACCGTCCGAACGGAAGCGCAGCGTAGGCGATCACACTGACAGTCCCCCTCGCTCGATGATCGGGGAGCTTCGCAAGCCGTCTCCTCCGCGACGAGAAGGTCATGTCCTCAGCCAGGCTCGCCGGTGACGCGCGACGGCGTACACGGCCTCCACCTGTTCGGACGTGAGTTTGCCGGCGAGGGGGCCGAGAGCGGCGACCTCTCGTTCCTGATAGACGCGGACCGTGTACTGGGTGGCCGTCCGCTGGAGGCGCTCAACACCGACGAACACAAGGACCGGCTCCACGGGCACGTCGAAACCGCAGTAGCGCCCCAGCACTACTCGTACGTAGTCGGCCTCAGCCTTGCTCGCGGCTGCATAGGGGTGCGGCTTCCCGCCGTTGACCTTGGCCATCGTGTCGCCGACCCAGACCGAAGCGCCCCGATGCGTCTTGGTGTTGATGCTGAACACGCCGCCGGGACCGATCAACAAGTGATCGATGTCGCCGCCGTTGCTCTTCTCGATGCCGTGGAGGACCCGCCAGCCGAGAGGAGCGAGGCGTGCCAGCTCTCGGCCTACCCGTTGCTCCCCGTCAAGCCCGGTGTACCAGGTATCCCAATCGGAAGCCTGTCTCAGCACCTTGGCCTTGAGGCGTTGAGCGGTTGAAGGGCCCCTCTCGGCGATCAGACCGAGGAGTCGAGCGCCGGGGCGGTTCCTCGCCAGGTCCTCACTGGGTGCCAGTGGCGGGAGGGATGCGGACCGTGGAGCGCGCCGCTCAGGCGCCGGAGAGGGCTCTGGAGCGCGAGGCGCAAGGGCCGAGGGGGCTGCGCCGGCCGACGAGGAGCCGACCGTGACGCCATCGCCAAGGTGTCTCCGCAGTAAGGCAAGCGCTTCATCCTGGTACTTCTGAACCTTGATCGTCACGACCTTGGTCGCTCGATCCGCCCATGCGACAGCTGCCCCGTTCGGCAGGTTCACGTACAGCCGGTCCTTGCCGTGCCGCTTCCACGGATTCACCGTCAGATCGCTCACAGATCGCCCCCCAGGCATGCCGTCCCCACACACATGCCAGCACTTGGCGGCCATGCCGACAAGACCGCCGGGATCGGAGCAAGCTGTTACAGATTTCTCTACCTCGTCAAGGGCACCCGCCGCGCGCCTACGGCTTGGGTTGATGGGCAGCTCAACAAGCGGGCTACAGGCACCGCAACCGTCACAGGGCATGGGTGGCCGGGAGCGCAGCCGACTGCGGCCGGGCTGCCAAAGGTAGCCGTCTCCATTTGGCCGATGAGCGTGTCGCTAAGCCGAGCTTGCCGCAGGACACGAGGATGCGGGAGCCGACCTGGAGCGTCTAGTGCCGCTTTCCTCGCCGAAGCCGCTCAGCACCTACATAGGCGATCACGTTGCGGTCGGCCTTTGGCATCTTGACCTTGACCTTCTTGACGGTTCCATCAGGCATAGCGACGTCGACGAGCCGGTACCGATCTGAGGCTTCTTCCCGCTGTTCCTGTCGGCGGGGACTGGCTGATGGATTTGCCGTGCTCATCTGTCAGCTCCAAAGCTGGACTAGCGCTCCGACGCCAAGAAGAGCAAACGCGACGCCGAACAGGATAACGCCTGCTTGCAGCGTACGACGCTTCGGCAAAAGCAACCAGTCATGGTTCTCCATGACCATGGCCCCTTCATTGACATAGAGCCGTAGCAATACGTGATCCGATGTGTCCGTCAGGTAATCATCAAGTTCCACTGGATCGACGGCCGCAAGTGAGCGCTTGCTGCGCTTCCGCCAGTCCTTGGGGCCCAGGAGCGGCATATCAAGGAGGCAATAGAGCAGCGTGGCGATGCTGATGGCCAGTGCAATCATCCCAGCCGTTCGCCACCCTGGCGACACCGTGAGCCCTGGCACGAGCACGATCAAGATTCCCTCAAAGCCGAGCAGCGTTGAGGTGGCAACATTGAGGGAGTCGAGGCGGTCGTACTGGTTAGCCCGCTCATCGCGCAATTCCTCCCATAGCGACCGCACGCGGGCCACGAAGTCTTGTGGCAACGGAGCGGCGGGGCTATCCGGTGGTGGAGCGGCGGGCTGCGTTCCCATGGGAACCAGGTTGACCGTGGTCCCTTCTGGTGTGCCACAGGGCAAACCCAAACGGGTTGCGGTGCCGAGCCGGCACATCTTGGGTGGGCATCTCCGTGACGCCATAGCTTTCTGGGAATCCGTGAGAGCCGATGTGCTCGACGGATACCCACAGCGCAGCCCGTGTGCCCACATCACTACCGGGTGAGGTGCGACGCCGCCTTCGCGGCGTGCGGCCTTTTTGTGGACCGGCCAGGCTTGGTGACCAGCTTGTAGGCCTCTGACCTCCATAGACGCCCTGACGACACGCGCCCTCCGTAGCGGTGTGCGCAGTTCGGATTCTGACGGGGGCGCTTCGGGTCGGAGAGTGTGATCGAGTCGCTGACCGGCAGGAGCGCCAGGCACAGAGACCCGGACTCGGTTTCGCTGAGTCCGGGTCTTTGTCGTTGTGTGTCACTGGGCGCGAGTCGTGGCGAGTGAGACGACCAGGCTGTCTGTGAGGGATCTTGCCTGACCCGCGACGCCCGGCACCGCATCTCGCCGCGGAGCGATGGCCTAGCGGCGTCCTGTCGTGGCGCCGGTCAGTGTGCAGTTCGGGTGGGTCAGCTTCAGGCGGGAGCCCGTGGTGAGGCAGGCAGCGATCTGGTGGACCTGCTGGCCGTAGCTGCGGCCCTGCACCGCGGTCACGGATCCGTCCCGGCCGACCTCGCAGGGGTTGTTGTTGGTGCACTGCTCGCCGTCGCGGTTGTGGGTGTTGTTGATGCCCACGACGGTCTCCCCGTCGGACGCCAGCAGTGCGCTGCCCGAGTGGCCCGGCCTGCTGGCGCAGCTGTCGCTGGTGGCGTAGCGCACCGCGCGGTCCTGTTGGTAGCCGTCCTCCCGCAGGTGCGGCGCCACGGCCTCCACCGTGCACGACGGACGGCTGGAGGCGTAGGCCATGGACAGCCGGTCGCCCTTGCGCATCGGGGTGGTGGACAACCGGAAGACCTTCGCGCCCTCCGCGGCCAGCTGTGCGTAGGTCTTGTCCAGCCGGTACAGCGCGATGTCGGTGCCCGTCATCGTCGCGTACACCAGCCGGGTCGCGCGGGCGGTGGTCCGGGTGTAGCCGGCGGAGTCGTTGATGGTGACCGGGCCCTCCAGATCGGCGGGCCGGTCCACCAGCGCCTTCCCCGGCGCGGGCCGACCGCTCGGCACGCAGTGGCCGTTGGTCAGCGCCAACGCCGGGTCCTGGGGGCGCGCGGTGGGGGGCCGCACCACGGACCCCAGGCAGTCGCCCACCTTGGCCGTGCCCTCCACGTTCGGGATCGGGTCGAGGGGCGGCACATCGGTTCCGGTCACGATGCCGTTGATCCAGGCGGAGTTCTTCGCGACATCGGTGTACAGAGCGGGGTAGTTGGCGCCCCTGATGCCGGGACCGATGACCGTCCCCGCCAGCACCCACTCTCCGCCCGCGCGTACCAGGGCAGGTCCACCCGAGTCCGTCATCCCCGGCCCGACGGGGGGATCGAGGCGGCCGACGCACAAGGGCGACGTGGCGTCGACGTCGTCCCAGCACTCCTTGAGCGGCACGACCTCGGTGTCGGCTTCGCGCAGTCTGCTGGGAAAGCACGTGGGGTCGTCGAAGTCGCCGCAGGCGTCCGAGGCCTCGCCCCAGCCGAGGATGCGGACGGGCGTCCCCACGGCGGGCGTGGTCTCGGCCAGCCGTACGGGTTTGGCCCGCACCGGGGTGCGCAGGTGCAGCAACGCGATGTCCTCGCCCGGGGGGTCGTACTTGACTGTGCGCCGGTAGAACGTGTCGACCTCGGCGAGTTCGCCGCCGTTGGTGACGTCCAGCGACCCGACGCGGACCTTCCAGCCACGGGGAACGCCCGCCTTCGAGCCCGTCGGCGTGTTGGCGCAGTGCCCTGCGGTCACCGCCCACTGCGGAGCGATGAGCACCGCCCCGCACCGGTGTCCGTCCGGGCGGGGAGCGTCGTACTGGAGCGAGACCATGAACGAATACGGCTGGGTGGACTCGGTACCCCCGACGATGGCCTGCGCCGGCAAGGCGGTGGCCAGGCTCGTGATCGCCACGGCCCCCGTCGTCAGGACGGCGGCCGTCCTTCGGCTCATCCACGTGCGCATGTGTGACTCCCGTTCGTCCGCCGCCGGTCGTGAGGCCGGGCGGGCATGTACGGAGGAACGGCACCGGGCCGTTCCGCGTGGCCACGATCTTGGACGCGGGGAGCTTCCGGTCGATCTCGCCCGTACTTCAGGAACACCACGGCAACCGCGCAGACGTGTTTCAGCGAGGGCCGGCCCTGGGCGCATCTCCTTCGAGGTCGAGCTGTACGAGCGCGCGGCGGCTTCGGGAGCGTCAGCGGCGCCAAGGAAGTCGAGTGGCTTTCGGATCATTCGACCGTTGGTCCGGGTGTGCCGTCGACTGACGCCCAGCGGGGGCGAGGATCGAGCCGTTATTACCCGGGCCGACGCCGAAGGCGATCGATCAGCCGGGCACCGTCCCGCCCGGCGGTCCGCGTGTCCTGGCGCTTCGGCGTTCCGTCGCGGCGAGCATGCAGTCGTGCTGACATCGCTGCTGCCTGGCATCCGGGAACTGCGCACGCCTCTGGCCGCGGGCTACATCTACGCGATGGCGCTCCTGCTGATCACGGGCGAGCACGTACCGGACCGGAAGGACGCACCCCCTGCCCTGGCCCCGTTCTACGAGCTTGTCGCATGGGCCGGGAAGCCGGCGACCTTGGCGGCCAGCATCTTCGTCGCCTACGTGCTGGGCAGCATGCTGGAGCTTTCGCCGGTAGGGGTGGCGCGTCTGACCAGCGGGCATCTCCTCAAGGCGAAGGCCTCTCCCGATGGCCCCATCGTGTACTCCTCGCCGCTCCTGTCCAGTCGCTCGATGAGAGATCTCGTGAGGTACGCCAGGAGTCGCCTCGGACTCGCGCAGTCGGCCCGGAGACTCTCGCCGGCAGACGAGGCCGTCCTCGCGGAGGGGCTCACACGGCTCCTCTCCGAGCTCCCGGAACTGCGCACGCGCCTCTACGCGGCGAACCAGGATCTGTACGGCGACTACGACCGCAAGGCCGCAGAGGCATCGTTCAAGGTCAACGTCGGTCTCGCCGGCATCGTTCTGAGCTTCGCAGCCAACGAGAAACTCGACGCGTCGTGGACCCTCTTGTGCGTCCCCATGCTCTTCTTGATCTTCCGAGGGGTCATCGCGGATCGTGAAGCGAAGACGGTTCTGGTGGAGGCCCTGGTGGCCGACCAGATCCAGTCTCCCGGCTTCGAGGCGTTCGCCGCGAGGGAAGGGCGTCGGGATGCTCCTGCCGCTCCGACCGTGGCGCCGGACTTCGACACCTAGCAGCAGTTCCCGTGCCCGAAGGCCCCGTCCGTGGGGGGTGTGGGGTGGACGGGGCCTTCTGGGGTGTGGGGCTACTTGACGTTGATCGCCGTCCAGGCCGTGGCGACCGCGTTGTACTGGGTGCTGTTCGCGCCGTACAGGTCCTTGGCCGCGTTCAGGGTGGCCGTGCGGGCGCCCGAGTAGCCCGTGGTGGACGTCATGTACGTGGTGAGGGCCTTGTACCAGATCTTGTACGCGGCCTGGCGGCCGATGCCGGTGACCGTGGAGCCGTTCGACGTGGGCGAGTTGTAGGTGACGCCGTTGATCGTCTTCGTGCCGCTGCCCTCGGAGAGCAGGTAGAAGAAGTGGTTGGCCGGGCCCGAGGAGTAGTGGACGTTCAGGCGGCCGACCGACTTCGACCAGTAGTCGGCGGACTTGCCGTCCTTGCTGGGCTTGTCCATGTAACGGAGCGGCGAGCCGTCGCCGTTGATGTCGATCTTCTCGCCGATGAGGTAGTCGCCCTGGTCGGACGCGTTGCCGGCGTAGAACTCGACCGCGGTGCCGAAGATGTCGGAGGTCGCCTCGTTCAGGCCGCCGGACTCGCCGCTGTAGCGGAGGTTCGCGGTGGAGGACGTCAGGCCGTGGGACATCTCGTGGCCGGCCACGTCCAGGGACGTGAGCGGGTGGGTGTTGCCGATGCCGTCGCCGTACGTCATGCAGAAGCAGGAGTCGTCCCAGAAGGCGTTCACGTACGCGTTGCCGTAGTGGACGCGGGAGTACGCCGCGACGCCGTCGCCGCGGATGCCGTTGCGGCCGAGCTCGTTCTTGTAGAAGTCCCACGTGACGGCCGCGCCGTAGTGGGCGTCCGCGGCGGCCGTCGCGCGGTTGCTCGCGAGGCCGTTGCCCCACGTGTCCGTGGAGTTGGTGAACAGCGTGCCGGTGCCCGACGTGCCGCCGTTCAGGTCGTACGTCTTGTGGCCGCCGCGCGCGGTGTCGGTGAGGGTGTACGAGGGGGCCGTGCCGAGCGTCACCTGCCCGCTGTACATCGTGTTGCCGACGCCCGTCTCGATCGCCTCGTCGGCGAAGAGCTCCTTGCCGGTGGTGGCGTCCGTGACGACGGTGCGGCGGCTCGGCGTGCCGTCGGCCTGGACGCCGGTGACGACCGTCTCCCAGGCGAGGACGGGCTTGCCGGTGGCCGCCCAGATCACCTTGCGGGCGCCGGACGCGGACTCGTCGGCGTTCGCGGCGGACGCGAGGGCCGTCTTCTTCGCCGTCGCGGCCGGGACCGCGGCGGTGGTGCTCGCCACGGATATCCGGGCCTCGGTCGCCTTGGTGGTGGTGCGGGCGCCCGACTTCCTCACGTGGACGACGAGGTCGCCACCGAGGACCGGGAGGCCTTCGTAGGTGCGCTCGTAGCGCGTGTGGACGGTGCCGTCCGCGTCCTTGACGACGTCGCGGACGACCAGCTGCTCCTGGGCGGGCAGGCCGATGGCCCGGGCGGTGGCGGCGGCCTCGCCCTGGGCCTCGTGGACGGCGGCGGCGCGCTGGGTGCCGGTCAGCTGGATCGCGGTGGCCCCGGCTTCGCGCTGGGCATCGGCGCTGGCGGATCCGGTCTGGACTCCGACGACGACCATGGCGGCCGATGCGATCAGGGCGGCGGCGCGGGCGGTGGTACGGCGGTGCGAGGACTGCTGGCGGGTCACGCGGGCTCCTTCGCTGAAAAGCGTGGGGGTTGTGGGGGTGGGTGGTGCGGGTGTGAGCGTGCCAGCGCGCTCGCCCGTTTGACAGGTCTGCAACAAGAATTTGACCATGTGTTGTCCGAAGGACAGATAACTCTGTTCGCTATGCGGGGAGTTCGGGCCTCTTCCGCGTCCCCCCTGCCCGGATCAGGGCAGCGAACAGCCCCCCGGAGGGGTCACCGGGGGGCTTCGGATGGTTCGGGCGTTTCGAGTGTTTGAGGCGTTTTTTCAGGCGGTTCGAGTGTGGTGCGGAGTCTCCGGGGCGTCAGGGGTGTCAGGGGTGTCAGGGGTCACGCCGGGCGCTTGCGCGGGGGTGTCTTCTTGGCCGTCTTCTTCGCCGCCGTCTTCTTCGCCGTCGCCGAGGTCTTCTTCGCCGCCGTCTTCTTCGCCGCCGTCTTCTTCGCGGTCGCCGTCTTCTTCGCCGTCGCCGTCTTCTTCTTCGCCGTCGCCCGCGGCTTGAGCTCCGTCACCACCGCGTCCTCCCCGCGCGCCTCCTTCGCCGCCCTGACGCTGCTCTCCAGGGCCGCCATCAGGTCGATGACCCGGCCACCGCCCGCCTCCTCGCCCGGCTCCGGGGGTGCGACGCCCTCCCCGCCCTCCGCCTTCGCCGCGATCATCTCCTCGACCGCCGTGCGGTAGTCGTCGTGCAGGCTGCTGATGTCGACCTCGCCCAGCGTGGCCATCAGCGCGTCCGCCAGGTCCAGTTCGGCCTCGCGCACCGAGACCGGGCTCTCGGGCGCCACGCCCTCCGGCGCCCGGATCTCGTCCGGCCAGAGCAGACCGTGCATGGCGATCACGTCGTCCACCACCCGGAGCATGCCGAGCCGCTCCCGCCCCCGGAGGGCGTACTTCGCCACCGCCACCTTGTCGCTGCGCTTGAGCGCCTCGCGGAGCAGGGTGTACGGCTTGGCCGCGGGCACGCCGTTCGCCGAGAGGTAGTACGCGGCGTCCATCTGGAGCGGGTCGATCTCCCCGGCCGGCACGAACGCGACGATCTCGATCGTCTTCGCGGTGGGCAGCGGCAGCGCGGCCAGGTCCTCGTCGGTGATCGGGATCATGGTCCCGTCGGCGTCCTCGTACGCCTTGCCGATCTCCGCCTGCGGGACCTCCTCCCCGTCCAGCTCGCACACCTTCTTGTAGCGGACCCGGCCGCCGTCCTCGGTGTGGATCTGGCGGAAGGAGACGGAGCGGCTCTCGGTGGCGTTCACCAGCTTGATCGGGATGCTGACGAGCCCGAAGGAGATGGCGCCGTTCCAGATGGATCGCACGATTCCTGCCTTTCGGGCCCTTATGTCCTGAAACGTGGGATTCTCATCGTATGACGCCGATCACAGAGGTGGAGGGGCGGCGCCTGGCGCTCAGCAACCTGGACAAGGTCCTCCACCCGGTCACCGGCACCACCAAGGGTGAGGTGCTGCACTACTACGCGACCCTCGGGGCCGTGATCCTGCCGCATCTGCGCGACCGCCCGGTGTCCTTCCTGCGCTACCCCGACGGTCCCGACGGGCAGCTCTTCTTCACGAAGAATCCGCCGCCCGGCACACCCTCCTGGGTGAGGACCACCCCCGTCCCCCGCTCCGAGGACCCGCGCGCCCGCCAGGTGGTGATCGAGGACCTGGCCTCGCTCATGTGGGCCGCGAACCTCGTCGTGGAGTTCCACACGCCCCAGTGGCGCGCCTCCTCCCCCGCCGTCGCCGACCGGCTCGTGTTCGACCTCGACCCCGGGCCGCCCGCCGGCGTCGTCGAGTGCTGCCGGGTCGCCCTGCACCTGCGTGAGCGGCTCGCGGCCGACGGCCTGGAGGCCTTCGCCAAGACCTCCGGCTCCAAGGGCCTGCACCTGCTCGTCCCCGTGGTGCCGACGCCGTCCGCACGCGTCTCGGCGTACGCGAAGCAGCTCGCCGTCGAGGCGGAGGCGGCGCTGCCGGGCCTCGTCACGCACCGGATGGCGAAGGCGCTGCGCTCCGGGAAGGTCTTCGTCGACCACAGCCAGAACGCCGCCGCCAAGACCACCGCCACCCCCTACACCCTGCGCGCGCGGACCCTGCCCACCGTCTCGGCTCCCGTCACCTGGGAGGAGGTCGAGGCCTGCGCCGCCCTCGCCGACGACCCCGCCGCGCCCGGGGGCCGGGGCGGTCGCGGGAGCCGGGGCGGCCCATCCGGCGGTCCCGGTGGTCCCGGCGGCCCCTCCGGTCCCGGTGCGCTGGTCCTTCTCATGGGCGACATCGCGCCACGTCTGGAGCGGTACGGGGACCTCCTGGCGCCCCTCTCGGCGCCCGAGCGGGCGGGAGCCGTGCCGTGACCGGGTCCCCGACGGACGCCGCCCGCGCGGGCGGCGGGCCGGGCGCAGGGCCGGGCAGCGGGCCGGGCGCAGGGCCGGGCAGCGGGCCGGGTGGCGGCGGCCCCTCGGGGGCCGTGCTGCTGCCGCCCGTCGACGTCATGCGGCCCCGGTCCGCCGACGAGATCCCCGCGCAGGCGGAGCCGCCCCGGGACCTCCAGTACTCCCTCAAGCTGGACGGGTTCCGCGCCCTCGCCTTCGTCCTCGACACCGGGCGGGTCGTCCTCCAGTCCCGCTCCCGCCGCGACCTCGCGCCGGAGTTCCCCGACATCGCCGCGCACCTGGGCCGCCAGCTGCCGCCCGGGATCGTCCTCGACGGCGAGCTGTGCGCCTACCGGGACGGGCGGCTGAGCTTCACCGACCTGCTCCGCTCGCACGCCGACCGGGTACGGGCCGGGGTGCCCGTCTCGTACATCGCCTTCGACCTGCTCGCCGTCCCCGGCCGCGACGTCCGGGCCCTGCCCCTCCGCGACCGTTGGGAGCTGCTCGGGGCCGCCCTGCGGGAGGCCGAGCCGCCGCTCCAGCGGGTCCTCGCGACCTCGGACGAGGAGACCGCGCGGGGCTGGTTCCGGGACCTGCGGGACGCGGGCGTCGAGGGTGTCGTCGCGAAGCGGCTCGGCTCGCCGTACCGGGCGGGGTCCACCTGGGCCTGGCGCAAGATCCGGCACTCCGACACCAGCGACGCCCTCCTGATCGGCCTCGTCGGCCCTCCGGACCGGCCCCGGGCCCTGGTCGTACGGCTCCCCGACGGCCGCGCCCTGATCACCTCGCCCCGACTGACCCCGGCACAGTCCCGCCAGGTCGGCGAGCTGGCGGCCGGCCTCGCGGGGCCGCTCGCGGAGGACCCGGAGCACGGTCCGGTGCGGTGGGTCGAGCCTCCGCTCCCGGTCGAGCTGCGCCAGGTCGCGGGGCGGCACGAGACGGCCGCGTTCGTCCGCGTCCGGGCCACGGGGTGACGCCGCCGGTCCCGGAACGGCGGCGGCGTGCGGTACGGGGACGGCGCCGGGATCCGGCTGCCTACGGGGTCCGCGCGTCGGCGTGGCGCCCGTTCCGGCACCGTGCGCAACTGCCCTGCTCCGCACCGTACATGGCGGAAAGAGGTCGCAACAGGCGCTCCGGGTGCGGCAGGTGTCGCCGCTTCGGCCTTGTTGTCCGTCCTGTGGTGCACACTTGCTGCCTGGCACAGCGCTCACGGGGAAGGCGGCCTGGCAATGCTGACGGGGATCGAGGAGGTCGACTGGGCCTCGCTGGGGCACGCGTACGGCCCCGCGGACGACGTGCCGGAGCTGCTCCGCGGACTCGCCTCCGCCGATCCCGCGGAGCGTGAGACCGCACTCGACGGCATGTACGGCGCCGTGCACCACCAGGGCGACGTCTACGACTCGACGCTGGCCTGCATCCCCTTCCTCCTCGAACTCGTCGCCGACCCCGGCGTGCAGGACCGGGGCGGCATCGTCGAACTGCTCACCAGCATCGGCGGGATCGAACTCGACGACGACGAGGAACTGGACGAACTCGGCTCGGAGGACGAGGAGTTCATCCCCGCGGCGAACTACGCGATGGCCGCCGCCGCCATCGCCGCCGGCGCCGACGTCTTCCTCGGGCTCGCCTCGGACGCCGATCCCGAGGTGCGCCTCGCCGCGCCCTGCGCGCTCGCCTCGCTGCACCCCGAGCCCGAGCGGGTGCTGACCCTGCTGCGGGAGCGCCTCACCGTCGAGCGGGACACCGAGGTGCGGCTCGCCCTGGTGGCCTCCGTGGGGCGGATCGCCCTGCGGCACGCCTCGCTGCGCGCCGAGACCGTCGAGTGGCTCGACTGGCTGGCCCGCGCCGCCCAGGACCCCGGGCTCCGGCTCGCCGCGCTCGCTCAGCGGGCGCGCTGCGCGCCCGCCGACATCCCGGACGACGTCGTGCCGTGGGTGACCGGGCTCCTGGAGGAGATCAGGACCTCCGCGCACCGGGCCGCGCCGCCCGGCGGCGAGCGGGCCGCGACGCCGAGCCTCATCGGGCAGGTCCGTGAGCTCCTTGAGGAGCACGCGGCCGGCCGGCCCGCCCCCTGGACCGAGGAGCTGCTGCGGATCCTGCACGCCGCGCTCGACGACCGGGTCGACGACCGGATCGCGCTGATCCTGGCGCAGCTGCGCAGCCCGGACTGGGGGCAGCGCTCGGACGCGATCTGGTTGTGCGGCGGTTTGATACGGGTGTGGCGCGGGCGGTACGAGGAGGTCGTCCGGCTCGTGGGCGCCCAGCTCCAGGACCCCGAGCCTCGGCTCCGGGAGGCGGCCACGTCCTTCCTGGAGCGGCTCTTCGAGCTGGGCGCGCCCGCGGCCGACGCGCTCGCGGCCCGGCTCGCCGCGGGGCCGGGCGCCGTGCCTCCGGGTCCCGGTCAGGGCTTCGTCGGGCGGTCCGGTCGCGACGGGGCGCTGCTCGCGCTGGCCCGCGCCGGGGACACCCGCGCGGTCCCGCTGCTCGCCCGCGCCCTGGAGGAGCCCGAGGTGCGGCGCGAGCTGCTGTACGCCATGGACGGCCTCGGCCCCTCGGCGGCGATGCTCGCGCCTCCGCTCCGGCGCCGGCTGGCCGAGGTGGAGCTCGACGAGCGGCTGTACGACCGGGCGGCGCCGCTGCTGTACGCCCTGGCGGCCGTGCGGGGCGCCCAGGCCCTGCCGGAGGTGCTGCGGGTGCTGCGCGGGGCGCCGGCGAACCGGCGGGACTGGGTGCGCGAGGCCGCGCTGCGGACCCTGGCGGCGTTCGGGCCCGCCGCCCGGGAGGCCGTGCCCGACATCCGAAGACTCCTGGCCGCCGAGTCGGCCGGGGTCGCCACGACGGCGGCGCGGGCCCTGTGGGCGGCCGAGGGGGACCGGGGGGACGTGCTGCCGGCCCTGGAGCGGTGGCTGCGGCCGGGCACGCAGGGTGCGGACTGGTGCGCCGCCGCGCAGGCGCTCGGCGAGATCGGCCCGGCGGCGGCCGGGGCGGCTCCGGCGCTCCGGCCGGGTCTGGCCTCGCGGGACCTGTGGGTGCGGGTCCGCAGCGCGGCGGCCCTGTGGCGGGTGTCCGGCGAGGCGGCGGCGTCGCTGCCGGTGCTGCTCGCGGCCTGGGAGGAGAACCGGCACGCGCGCCTGGACATCGCGGAGTGCCTCGCGGAGATGGGTCCGGCGGCGTCCGGGGCGCAGCTGGTGATCCTCACCGAGCTGACCCGCAGGCGGCGCCACAACGCCCGCGAGGGCGCTTCCGGCAGCCACGACATCCATGTCGACGAGAAGCTGCTGACCCTGTGCCGGGCGGCGCTGGCCCGGATGGAGCGGGGGACGTTCTGAGCGCGCGGGCGCCGCGGAGGTCCTCCGCGTGAGCGCACGGGAGCCGGGCGTCCCCCGGGTGAGCGCGCGGGAGCCGGGCGTCCCCCGTTGACTGCGGAGGTCTCGTGTCCTTCCGGGCGACCCGTGGTCGTCGTCACGGCGTATCGACGCCCGTCCGTCGTCGTCACGTTATCGACGCCCGTCCGTCGTCGTCACGGCGTATCGACGCCCGTCCGTCGTCGTCACGACGTTTCCACGCCCGTCCACCGTCGTGACAACCCGACGATGAGACAAAAAGGACGTCACTCCGCATAAGGTCTACTGGGAGCCGACACTCATCGACCGACCGAGGAGCAGGAGCAGCGTGAGACCGCGCGGAGTCCGTAGCGCCGCGGGCGTCGTCCTGTGCGCCCTCGGCCTCGCGGTCGTGCTCTCGGGCTGCGGCGGCCGCGAGGGCGGGCTCAAGTCCGCCGGGCCCACGCCCACCGCCGCGGGGCCGGTCCGGCTCTGGCCCGACCTGCCGCCCGCCACGAACCCGCCGCTCGACTACGGCGAGTCCGACACCGAGCGCGTCCCCGGCGTCGAGGTCCCCGGCAACGACGTCCACGCCGTCGACCCGGTGGCGGTCGTCCAGGCCGAGGTGCGCGCCCACCCCGACACGTACACCGGCTCGGACGGCCTGTACGAGCAGACCAGCCGGGCGATCGAGTCCTGCGGCACGGCCCCGGCCGCCTGCCCCGTCCTGAAGCCGTACTACCGCGACCTCACGGGCAACGGCCGCGACGAGCTGATCGTGGGGATCCGGATGCCGGAGCAGCAGGTCGGGGTGCGGGTCTACCTCGCCGAGAACGGGGGCCTGACCAGGATCATGGCCACCGTCGACCAGGTCATCAGCGTGGAGCTGGCGGGCCGGGACCTGATCCTGCGGGTCGGTTCCGCGGGCATCCCCGGGTACGAGTACCGGACCGCCTGGACCTGGGACGAGCAGCAGCGGAGCATGCTGCCGACCCGGGACGAGATCATCCGGGTGAAGCCGCCCGGCACGGGTCCCTCGACGGTCCCCGCACCCCGTCTGGTGAGCCCGACGCCCACGCCGACGGTCACCCCCGCACCCGTACTCCCGGAGGCGACCCCGTGAGGGTGCCCCGGCGGCCGGCCTGGACCGCGACGCTCACCTGGAAGGCCGCGGTCTTCATCGCGGTGATGTGCTGCGCCCTGGCCGCGCTGCTCGGCATCCTCGTCCACGTCTCGGTGACCGGCCAGACGGTGAGCGACTCACGGGACAAGGCCCTGGCGCGGCTGACCGAGGTGACGGGGCTGTACCAGGCGGGTGAGCCGCTCCCCCGGTTCGCCGGCATGGACCCGCCCGGGCTCCCGGCCTCCCTGCGGGCACTCGCCGTGCGCGGGGAGCGCGGCACGATGGTGGCGGAGTACGACGGCCGTCCGACGATGTGGGCGGCGGGGCCGGCGGACGGCCGCGCCCTCGCCGTGCACCTCGACTACACCCAGAGCGCCGAGACCATCGACGCGCTCGACCGCTCGATCCTCGGCTCCTCCGTCCTGGCGATCGGGGCGACCCTGCTCGTCGGCGCCTTCGCCGTCACCCGGGTGACCCGCCGGCTGCACCTCACCGCGCAGGTGGCCCGCCGGATCAGCGCGGGCGACCTCGACGCGCGCGTGGACGATCCCCGTACGAAGGACCCCTCGCGCCCGCAGGACGAGGTGGCGACGGTCTCCGGGGCGCTCGACACGATGGCCTCCTCGCTCCAGCGGAAGCTGCAGAGCGAGCAGCGGTTCACGGCCGACGTGGCGCACGAGCTGCGGACCCCGCTGACGGGCCTCTCTGCGGCGGCCGAACTGCTGCCGGAGGGGCGGCCCTCGGAGCTCGTTCGGGACAGGGTGCGGGCGATGCGTGGGCTCACGGAGGACCTCCTGGAGATCTCGCGGCTCGACGCCCGCACCGAGACGGTGGACCTGGCGGTGCACGAGCTCGGGCCGCTGGTCGAGCGGGTGGTGCGCGCCTCGGGCACGGAGACGGAGGTGCGGGTCGTCCGGGACGCGGCGGTGGAGACGGACCGGCGGCGGGTGGCGCGGGTGCTGGGCAATCTGGTGGCCAACGCGCACAAGCACGGGGCGCCGCCGGTGGTGGTGACGGTGGACGGCCCGGTGGTGTCCGTGCGGGACCACGGGCCGGGGTATCCGGCGTACCTCCTGGAGTCGGGGCCGCAGCGGTTCCGTACCGAGAGCGGGGGCAAGGGGCACGGCCTCGGGCTGACCATCGCGGTGGGGCAGGCGGAGGTGATCGGCGCCGGGCTGGCCTTCGGCACCGCGCCGGACGGGGGTGCGGAGGCCCGGCTGCGGCTTCCGGAGTACGTACGCCTCACCGATCCGGAATCCGAGCGGTGACGGCACACCGTCACACAAAAGGGACATAGGGCATACCGCTTGCTACGTTGCGGCCATGACCGCACCACGGCGCCCGGACGCACCCCCGCCCGGCATCCGTGTCCCGAAGCGGCGCGGCGTGGAGCTGTCGCTCCTGATCGGCGCGGTCCTGATCTCCGTCCTCGGTTACGCGGAGGTCGGCCTCGCCCGCAGCGGCGCCGTGCCGCCCGACGCCCTCCGGTACGGGGCGGGGCTCGGGCTCCTCGCACTGGTCGCCCATCTCGCCGTCAGGTTCCGCGCCCCGTACGCCGATCCGCTGCTGCTGCCGATCGCGGTCCTGCTCAACGGCCTGGGCCTGGTGCTGATCTACCGGCTCGACCTGGAGACGCCGAAGGACCAGGCGGCGGCGACGCAGCTGGTCTGGTCGACGCTCGGGGTGGCGCTGTTCATCGTCGTCGTCCTGCTGCTGCGCGACCACCGGGCGCTCCAGGGGTACGCGTACGTGTCGGTGGCCGCCGCGCTCGGCCTGATGATCCTGCCGATCTTCTTCCCCGCGGTGAACGGCGCGAAGATCTGGATCAGGATCGGCGGGTTCTCCTTCCAGCCGGGCGAGTTCGCCAAGATCCTGCTCGCGGTCTTCTTCGCCGCGTACCTCGCCGCGAACCGCAACGCGCTCGCGTACACCGGCCGCCGGATCTGGAAGTTCCAGTTCCCGACGGGCCGGGTGCTCGGGCCGATCGTGGCGATCTGGCTGCTGAGCGTCGGCGTCCTGGTCCTGGAGCGGGACCTGGGCACCTCGCTGCTCTTCTTCGGCCTCTTCGTGATCATGCTGTACGTGGCGACGGGCCGGACCGGCTGGATCGCGGTCGGGCTCGTCCTGGCCTCCGCCGGCGCCTTCCTCGTCGGCTCGCTCGAACCGCACGTCCACAGCCGGGTGCAGGACTGGCTCGACCCCTTCGCCTCGATCCGCGCGGGCGAGGGTCCGGGGCAGCTGGCCCAGTCGCTGTTCGCCTTCGCCGCCGGCGGGATGCTCGGCACCGGGCTCGGTCTCGGCCACTCCGTCCTCATCGGCTTCGCCACCAAGTCGGACTTCATCCTGGCGACGGCCGGCGAGGAGCTGGGGCTCGTCGGCCTCACCGCGCTGTTCCTGCTGTACGCGCTGCTCGTCGCCCGCGGCTACCGCGCCGGGCTCTCGCTGCGCGACCCCTTCGGGCGGCTGCTCGCGATCGGCCTCGCCTCGATCGTGGCGCTCCAGGTCTTCGTGATCGCCGGCGGGGTGATGGGCCTCATCCCGCTGACCGGCATGGCGATGCCGTTCCTGGCCCAGGGAGGCTCGTCCGTGGTGACCAACTGGGTGATCGTCGCGCTCCTCATCCGGGTCAGCGACTCGGCCCGCGCGCCCCACCCGGACGACGCCGACACCGGGGAGCTGGCGAAGGTCGGGGAGGGGGCGCGGTGACGGGGGCCGTTCGCACGTCGGGAGGCGCGCCGTGATCCGCTACATCCGCAGGGCCGCCGCCCTCTGTCTGATCCTTCTGGTCGCGCTGCTCGTCAACGCCGCCCGGGTGATGGTCTTCGAGGCGGAGTCCCTCGACGACAACCCGGCCAACCGGCGGATCGCGATCGACCGGTACGCGCGTCCGCGCGGGGAGATCGTCGTCGACGGGAAGCCGGTGACCGGTTCCCGGGACAGCGGGCAGCAGCTGCGCTGGGAACGGACCTACCGGCAGGGCCCCTTGTACGCGCCGCTGACCGGCTACTCCTCGCAGACGTACGGCACGACGCTCGTCGAGCACGCGGAGGACGGCATCCTCGCGGGCACCGACCCGATGCTGGCGCCGCTCCCCCTGTGGAACGACCTCACCCGGGGCCGGCAGCCCGGCGGCGACGTGGTGACCACGATCCGCGCGCCGATGCAGGAGGCGGCGTTCCGCGGGCTCGACGGGAAGCGGGGCGCGGTCGTGGCGGTCGAGCCGTACAGCGGCAGGATCCTGGCGCTCGTCAGCTCTCCCTCGTACGACCCGGGGGTCCTGTCGGGGACGGGCCGGGCGGTCAAGGACGCCTGGCGGCGGCTCAACACCTCACCGAACCAGCCGATGCTGAACCGGGCGCTGCGGCAGACGTATCCGCCGGGCTCCACGTTCAAGATCGTGACGGCGGCGGCGGCCCTGGACGCGGGGGTGGTGCGGGACGTGGACGCGCCGACGGACACCCCTGACCCGTTCGTGCTGCCGGGCACCCGGCAGGTGCTGCCCAACGAGGCGACGGGCTGCGGGAACGCCTCCCTCGCGTACGCGATCCAGTGGTCCTGCAACACGGTGATGGCCGGGCTCGGGGTGCGGGTGGGGCTCACGGGGATGGTGGACGCGGTGGAGCGGTTCGGCTTCGACGACACGGGGCTCCGGGTGCCGTCCTGGGTGGCGAAGTCGAACTTCGACCGGGAGATGAGCCCGGACCAGCTGGCGCTGTCGTCGATCGGGCAGTTCGACACGACGGCGACGCCGCTGCAGATGGCCCTGGTGGCGGCGGCCGTCGCCAACAACGGGGAGATCGCGCAGCCGTACCTCGTCGACCGCACCACGACCTCCGGCGGCACGACCGTGGACCGCACCGGCCGCCGCAGTTACCGGCAGGCGATGAGCCCCTCGACGGCCATGCAGCTCCAGCGGCTGATGGTGCGGGCCGTGGAGGAGGGCACGGGGACGAACGCGGCGATCCCCGGGGCGCGGGTGGGCGGCAAGACGGGCACCGCCCAGCACGGCTTCGGCAACACGGGCACCCCGTACGCCTGGTTCATCGCCTGGGCGCAGGCGGACGACGCGCCCCAGCCGGCGGTCGCGGTGGCGGTCGTCGTCGAGGACGCGGAGGCCTCCCGCACGGACATCAGCGGGGGCGGCAGCGCGGCGCCGATCGCGAAGGCGGTGATGGAGGTGGCGCTGAGGCTGGAGGGGGAGGCACGGAACCCGTAACCGGACCTGCCGCGCTTTCCCCCCTGTGCCGCGCCTTCCCCCTGTGCCGCGCTTTCCCCCCTGTGCCCCGGTTCCTTGGCTGCCCGGCTTCCCCGGCTGCCCAGGTTCCCTGGCTGCCCCGGACGCCCCGGCCGCCCAGGTTCCCTGGCTGCCCCGGACGCCCCGGACGCCCCGGACGCCCCGGACGCCCCGGACGCCCCGGACGCCCCGGCTGTCAGCCGATCGGCTTGCGGATCTCCGCGCGGATCTTGGCCGTCTTCTCCGCCAGTCCGGCCAGGTCGATGTCCTTCGGGTCGGCCGTGGCGTCCCCGGCGGCGACGAGGGCGATGGCGGCGGCGGTGTTCTCGTCGCCCCACGCGCACATGGGCAGCGTCGTCGTGCTGAGCCCGTCCTTCGACGTGGTGACCTGGCAGCTGACGGTCACTCCGTACCCGGCGGGTGTGAAGTCCCTGGGCTTGACGACGAGCGTGGAGCCCTTGTCCGTGGCGGCCCCCTTGAGGATGGAGGAGCGGGTGGTACCGGGGTTCTTGATCTGCCCGTACAGCCCGGAGAGCACGAGGACGGACCCGTCCTTGCCGCTGTACTGCCCGACCGCCGCCGTCGCGTCCTTCACGGTGAAGTCGGGGGTGTCCTCGATCTCCTTGCCCTGGGTGTCGGACAGGTCGGAGACGAGGGTGAACTCGCCGCCGAGGACGGTCTGCGAGACGACCAGCTTGTGCTTCGCCTCGGGGAACGGACCGGTGACGCCGTCGAGCCCGGCCTTGACCCCGTAACCGATGCCGCCGACGACGACCAGGGAGCCGGCGACGATGGCGACGATCGCCCCGGCCGACAGCTTCTTCTTCGGCGGCGGCCCCATGGGCGGCTGCCCCCAACCGCCGGGCCCCGCCGGGTACTGCGGCGGAACGCCGTGGGGCGGGTACCCCTGCGGAGCCCCGTACGGGCCGGGCTGTTGCGGGGGCGGTACGGGCCCGCCGTACGGCGGGTGGGGCGGAGGAGTCGGCGAGGACGACGGCATGGTCATGACGAGCACGCTACGTCACCCCTACGACAACTCCCCGACCCGCCCTCGGAGACGACCCGCCCCCAGCACGAGACCCGCCCCCGGAGTCGACCCGCCCCCAGGAGGCGACCCGACCTCCGAACGCGGCCCGCCCGCGAACGCCACCCGCGCCTCAGCGGCCGCCCTCCTCGATCGCCGCCTCCACCTCGGCCACCCGCTCGGCCTCCTCCGCCGCGAAGCGCTCGCGGTCCAGTGCTTCCGCGATCTCCTCGTCCTGACTCATCAGCAGGTCCAGGTTGGAGTCGCCGAGGTCGAAGACGCCCATGTCCAGGTAGGCCTTCTGGAGGCGTTCGCCCCACAGGCCGATGTCCTTGACGCAGGGGACGATCCTGCTGAAGAGCAGCTTGCGGAAGAGGTGCAGGAACTCGCTCTGCTCGCTGAGCTCCTCGGCCTCCTTCTTCGGGATGCCGAAGTTCTCCAGGACCTCCACCCCGCGGAGCCGGTCGCGCATCAGGTGGCAGCCCTCGATGACGAACTCCTCGCGTTCGCGGAGCTCGGCGTCGGTGAGCTGCTTGTAGTAGTCGCGCAGCGCCATCCGGCCGAAGGCGACGTGCCGGGCCTCGTCCTGCATCACGTACGCGAGGATCTGCCGGGGCAGCGGCTTGTCGGTGGTGTCGCGGATCATGCCGAAGGCGGCGAGGGCGAGGCCTTCGATGAGGACCTGCATGCCGAGGTAGGGCATGTCCCAGCGGGAGTCGCGCAGGGTGTCGTCGAGGAGGCCCTGGAGGTTGTCGTTGACCGGGTAGAGCATGCCGATCTTCTCGTGGAGGAAGCGGCCGTAGATCTCGGCGTGCCGGGCCTCGTCCATGGTCTGGGTGGCCGAGTAGAACTTGGCGTCCAGGTCGGGGACGGACTCGACGATCCGGGCGGCGCAGACCATGGCGCCCTGCTCGCCGTGGAGGAACTGGCTGAACTGCCAGGAGGAGTAGTGCCGGCGGAGGTCGCCCTTGTCCTTCTCGGTCATCTTCGCCCAGTGCCGGGTGCCGTGGAGGGTGAGGACCTCGTCGGGGGTGCCGAGCGGGTCGTACGGGTCGACCTCGATGCCCCAGTCGATCCGGGTGGCGCCGTCCCACTGCTTGTCCTTGCCCTTCTGGTAGAGGGCGAGGAGGCGCTCGCGGCCGTCGTCGTAGTCCCAGGAGAAGCGGGCGGCGCCGGCGGCGGGCACCTCCCAGACGGGTCCCTCGGGGGCTTTCACGTAGAGGTCGTGCGTCGACACTGACGACTCCTTCCGTCCGTTTCCAGCAGGCTCACACGCTGGTAGACGGAACGTCAACAAGTCGTACGGGAGGGATTGCCGGCGCTTCTCCCCCGACCGCGCCCCACCGTCCCGGCCCGACGGCTCCGGCACCCCTCGGGGCCGGGTGCCGGTTCCGGACGTCCTGCGGACCGCCCGCCCGCTCGCCCCGTCCCGCGGTTACGCTGCGGTCCATGACGAGCGCCGCCACCCCCGCGTACCGCAGGCTGAGCGTCGAGGAGCGGCGCGGGCAGCTCCTCGACACCGCCCAGGGGCTCTTCGCCCACCGGGCGCCCGAGGACGTCTCGCTCGACGACGTCGCCGAGGCGGCGGGCGTCTCGCGGCCCCTCGTCTACCGCTACTTCCCCGGCGGCAAGCAGCAGCTGTACGAGGCGGCCCTGCGCTCCTCCGCCGACGCCCTGAACCGCTGCTTCACCGAACCGCCCGTCGGGGCGCCGACGGAGCGGCTCGGCCGGGTGCTCGACCGCTATCTGACGTTCGTCGACCAGCACGACGCCGGGTTCAGCGCCCTGCTGCGCGGCGGCAGCGTCGCCGAGACCTCCCGGACCTCCGCGATCGTGGACGAGGTGAGGCGGGCCGCCGCCGGGCAGATCCTCGTCCACCTCGGGGCGGAGCGGCCGGGCCTCCGGCTCGGGATGCTCGTCCGGACGTGGATCGCCGCCGTCGAGGCCGCCTCGCTGATCTGGCTCGACCAGGGGAAGCAGCCGCCCGCGCGGGAGCTGCGGGAGTGGCTCGTGGACCATCTCGTCGCCCTGCTCGCGGCGACCTCGGCGAGCGACGAGGAGACGGCGGAGGTGGTGAGGCGGCTGCTCGGGCAGGAGAGCCCCGAGGGACCTGTGGCGGCGCTCGCCCGACGGGTGATCCCGGTGGTGGGCGAGGCGGCCCACCTGCTCTGAGGCGGCGCGCCGGGAGAGACTGTGGGGGTGAGAAGCGAGAACACCCCCTTCCGCGGCGGCCCCCTCGACGGCCGGGCGCTGCCGATCCTCGTCGGCCCGACCGGCCACCCTCCGAAGTGGTACGAGATCCCGGTCCCGGCGCACGACGGGCACCCGCCGACCCTGCACACGTACCGGCGCGAGCCCGCGGGCTACACGAAGCGGCTCGGGCTCCAGCGGGGCTGGGTCTACGTGTACGCCCCCGAGGGGCGGGAGCGTCGGGAGGTGAAGTGGCCGTGGTCGAAGCCGACGCCGAGGCCGAACGGGTGACACCTCGGGGCACGCCCCGATTCGTACGGTAATCAGTTGAAATGACCCGTCATCATCCCCGTGGAGGTGGTGACGTGTCGCGAAGGCTGCTGCGCACGGTCTGCACGGGGGCGCTCGCCGCGGCGACGGCGCTCACCGGGGTGGTCACGGGGGCGCTTCCCGGGGTGCTCCCGGCGGCGGGCGCCGCCACGGACCCGCCCACGGACCCGCCCGAGCAGGCCCCGATCGCCTGGGCGGACCCGGCGGCGGAACCGGTGGGCCCGGTGGACCCCGCCCGGACGGACCCCGTGACCCCGCCCCGGGCGACCACGCCCCCGGCCGAAGGCGCCGCCACCCCGGCCACGCCCCCGGCCGAAGCCGGCACCACCCCGGCCGCGCCGCCCGTCACAGGCGACGCCACCCCGGCCGCCCCCGCCGCCTCACCCGCCTCACCCGCCTCACCCGCCTCACCCGCCTCACCCGCCGAAGGCGATGCCCCCGCCGCGTCCCCCGACGCGGGCGACCCTCCTTCGGACGCTTCCCCCCTCGCGGGCGACGGCGCCGCCGAGGACGACGCCGCCGCGCTTCCGCCCTCCGGCGGGGACTCCGTCGGCGCGCTGCTCACCCGGCTGCGGACGCTCTACCGGCAGGCCGAGGAGGCGACCGAGCGGTACAACGCGGCCGAGGAGGCCCTGAAGCTCCAGGCCGCCGACACCAAGAAGGTCACCGCGCGGCTCACCGCCGCCCGGACCGCGCTCGCGCAGGGCCGCGCCGCGGCCGGCCGGATCGCCCGGGACCAGTACCAGGGCAGGTCCGCGCTCTCCTCGTACCCCGGATACCTGCGGCTGCTCTTCGCCGCCGACCCCCAGTCGGCCCTGGACGAGGGGCACCTGATGGACCGCGCGGCCCGGGAACGCGCGGGCGCCGTCTCCCGGCTCACCCGGGCCGAGCGTCAGGCCGGCGGCCTGGCGAGCGCCTCCCGCAAGGCCCTGGACCGGCAGCAGCGGCTCGCCGCAGCCCAGCGCGTCCGGCGCGACGAGGTGCGGACCAAGCTGCTCGCCGTCGAGAAGCTGCTCGCCGGCCTGTCGCCGGACCAACTCGCGCGGATCACCGCGCTCGACCGCGCCCAGACCGCGGGCGCGCAGCGCGAGCTGCTCGACTCCGGGGCCCTGGACGGCCTCCGGACCCCGTCGCGGGCGGGCGCGGAGGCCCTGCGCTTCGCGGTGGGGCAGATCGGCAAGCCGTACGAGTGGGGGGCGGAGGGCCCGGAGGCGTACGACTGCTCGGGGCTGACCCAGCAGGCGTGGGCGGCGGCCGGCCGGGAGCTGCCGAGGACCAGTCAGGAGCAGTGGGCGACCCTCCCCCGGGTGCCGCTGGCCGAGCTCCGGCCGGGGGACCTGGTGGTCTACTTCCCGGGCGCGACCCATGTGGCGCTCTATCTCGGCGAGGGCCTGGTGGTGCAGGCCCCGCGGCCCGGCGGGAAGGTGAAGGTGTCGCCGCTCGCGGCGAACCCGCTGCTCGGTGCCGTGCGGCCCGATCCGGGGGGAACGGCCCTGGAGGCGTACGCCCCGCCGCCGCTCCCCGAGGGGGCGCGGGACGGCGGGGACGAGGGCTACGACCACGACTGAACTGCCGCTCCGTGCTTGCCCCTTGCCCTCGCACGTAATATCCGCAAGGCTATGCGGGTCCTTACCGATGGTCGATCGTCGCCGACCGGTCGCCTGCCCGGACACGGAGCCCCGTCATGCCCAGAACGCTGCCGGACAGCCGCCCCCAACGCACCCTCGCCGCCTCCCACTTCGTCAATGCCGTCGGGAGCGGGCTCTTCCTGACCGCCGGAGTCCTGTACTTCACCCAGGCCGTGCGGCTCCCGGCCGCCTCCGTGGGGCTCGGGCTCGGCATCGCCGGGCTCCTCTCGCTGGCCGTGGGCATCGCCGTCGGCCATCTCGCGGACCGGCACGGGGCGCGCGGGGTGTCCGTGGCCACCCTGGCGCTGCAGGCGCTCGCCACGGCGGCCTTCGTCCTCGTCGACGGCTTCTGGCCGTTCGTGCTGGCCGTCTCCACCGCCACCGGCGCGAAGGCGGCGGGACTCGCCGCCCGTGCGCCGCTCATCCGGCACCACGGAGGCGACCGGCCGCAGGAGTTCCGCGCCTATCTCCGGGCCGTGACCAACGTCGGGATCTCGCTCGGCGCGCTCCTCGCCGGGTGGGCGGTCCAGGTCGGCACGCTCGGCGCGTACCAGGTGCTGGTCGCCGGGAACGCGTGCGCGTTCGCGGCCTCCGCCGCCGTCCTCCTCCTGCTGCCGCCCACCGCTCCCGCGCCCGTGACGCGCGGCCCCCGCCGGCTCGCGCTGCGGGACCGGCCCTATCTGGCGCTGACCGCGCTCGACGGCGTCATGGCGATCCAGTTCAAGGTGCTCACCGTCGCGATCCCGCTCTGGCTCGTGGGGTCCACCAGCGCGCCGCACTGGCTCGTCTCCGGCACGATGCTCACCAACACCGTCCTCGTCGTCGGCCTCCAGGTGCGGGCGAGCCGCGGGATCGACTCGCCCCGGGCCGCCGGGGGCGCCTACCGGCGCGCCGGAGCGGCCTTCCTCGTCTCCTGCGCCCTCGTCTCGCTGTCCGCGGGGACGCCCGTCGCGGTGGCGGTCGTCCTGCTCCTGACCGCCGTCGTCGTCCACACGGTCGGCGAGCTGTGGCACGCGGCGGGCGGCTTCGAGGTGTCGTACGCGCTCGCGCCGCCGCACGCCACCGGCCAGTACCTGGGCGTCTTCGGCCTGGGCGCGGGGCTCGCAGAGGCCCTCGGACCCGGGCTGCTCATCGCGCTCTGCATCGGCGGGGGCCGCCTCGGCTGGTTCGCCGTGGGCGCCCTCTTCGCGGTGACCGGCCTCCTGACCCCGCTCGCCGTCCGCCGCGCGGAGGCGGACCGCCGGTCGCCGAGCGGGGAGTCCGCGCCCTCCCCGTACGACCGGCCCCGGCAGCCGGGGACCGGCCGTCAGCGGGTCCCCTAGCCGGAGACCGAGGCCAGGTACGCGCTCGTCTTCTCCGGGTCGAAGAAGAAGTCGTCGAAGTCGGACGGGTCGTCGAAGCCGTTCGCGAAGCGGTCGGCCACCGGCTGGAGTGCGCCCGCCGCGCCGAGGAGGTTCAGGACGTGCTCCGGCGGGGGCGCCAGCATCGCGTTCGTCCACCGGGTGACGTGCTGCGCCGTCTGCCAGTAGCGGTCGAAGGCGCCCTGCATCCACTCCTCGTCGAAGGGCTTGTCGCCCTGCTCGACGATCGCCGCGAGGTACGCGGCGGCGCACTTGGACGCCGAGTTGGAGCCCTGGCCGGTGATCGGGTCGTTGGCCACGACGACGTCCGCGACGCCGAGGACCAGGCCGCCGCCGGGGAGCCGGCCGATGGGGTTGCGGACGGTCGGCGCGTACCGGCCGGCCAGGGTGCCGCCCGCGTCGGTCAGCTCGACCTTCGTCGCCCGCGCGTACTCCCAGGGCAGGAACTTCTCCATGAGCTCCAGCGTCAGGGCGAGGTGCTCGGACGGGTCCTTGACGCCCTGGAAGACGTCCAGCGGGCCGCCGGGGACGCCCTCCCAGAAGAGGATGTCGGCGCGGCCGCCGGTGGTGAGGGTCGGCATGACGAAGAGCTCGCCGACACCCGGGACGATGTTGCAGCGGACCGCGTCGAACTCGGGGTGCTCGGGGCGCGGGCCGAGCCCGTGGACGTACGCGACGGCCAGCGCGCGCTGCGGCTCGCCGTACGGGGAGCGGGCGGCGTCCCGGCCGAACATGGAGACCAGTTCGCCCTTGCCGGCGGCGACGAGCACCAGGTCGTAGCTGCGGGAGAAGTAGTCCAGGTCGCCGACGGCCGCGCCGTGTATCACCAGCTGGCCGCCGCGCTGGGCGAAGGTGTCCATCCAGCCGGACATCTTCACGCGCTGGTCGACGGACTGGGCGTATCCGCCGAGCCTCCCCACCCAGTCGATCGCGCGGCTGGAGTCGGGCGCGGCGACGGAGACGCCGAGGCCCTCGATCCTCGGGGCCTGGGACTCCCAGAAGTTGAGCCCGAGGTCCCGCTCGTGCTGGAGGGCGGTGTCGAACATGCACTGGGTGGACATGACCCGGCCGTTGCGGATCTCGTCCGCCGTCCGGTTCGACATGAGGGTGACCTCGTACCCCTGCGACTGGAGTCCGAGGGCGAGCTGCAGGCCGGACTGGCCGGCGCCGACTATGAGTATCTTCCGCATGGGCGGGGCTCCTGGCGTGACGGTCGTACTGTGCGAGGGGGGTGGGGGGTGTTCCGGGAAGGGGGCGCGCTACTCGGGCGTGGCGTCGAGGGCGTGCGCGACCATCGCGAGCAGGGTCTCGACCACGCTGTACCGCTTGCGCGCGTCCATGATCACCACGGGGACGTGCGGGGGAACGGTCAGCGCCTCCCGGACGTCGTCCGCCTCGAACAGGTCCGTGCCCTCGAAGTGGTTGACCGCCACGATGTACGGCAGCCCGCAGCTCTCGAAGTAGTCGAGCGCGGGGAAGCAGTCGGTCAGCCGCCGCGTGTCGGCGAGGACGATCGCCCCGATCGCCCCGCGCACCAGGTCGTCCCACATGAACCAGAAGCGCTGCTGCCCCGGCGTGCCGAACACGTACAGCACCAGGTCGTTGTCGAGGGTGATCCGGCCGAAGTCCATCGCCACCGTGGTGGTGAGCTTGTCCGGGGTGGCGGTGAGGTCGTCGGTGTCCTCGCTCGCCCGGGTCATCAGCGCCTCGGTCTGGAGCGGGGTGATCTCCGAGACGGCGCGGACGAAGGTGGTCTTGCCGACGCCGAAGCCGCCCGCGACCACGATCTTCGTCGCGATCGGCGCGCGGGAGTGGTCGAGCTGCCAGTCCTGGGCGCCCTCTTCGGCGT
The DNA here is from genome assembly GCF_040303145.1 of Streptomyces sp. NPDC096079. Classification (NCBI taxonomy): domain Bacteria; kingdom Bacillati; phylum Actinomycetota; class Actinomycetes; order Kitasatosporales; family Streptomycetaceae; genus Streptomyces; species Streptomyces sp. NPDC096079. Next base: position 48,085 of record NZ_JBEOST010000014.1, on the reverse strand, counting down.
CGGGCACCGGATCCTCGGCGCCCGGCTGGGCGGGGATCCCGGCGAGCGCCGGGCTTTCGGAGACGGCGGTGGCGTCAGAGACGACGGAGTCCACTCAGCACCCTTTCGAGGAGCGCGCGGTCGGGCTGGCCGGTGCCGTGACCGGTCCCGTACACACGGATCTTTCCCTGGTCGGCCAGGTCGCTGAGGAGCACCCGGACGACCCCCAACGGCATCTTCAGGAGCGCCGCGATCTCCGCGACGGTCCGCATGCGGCGGCAGATCTCGACGATGGCCCGCATCTCCGGCATCAGGCCGCGGACGGCGGGCCCGCCGTCCGTCAGGACCTTGCGGGCGACGGGCGCTTCGAGTGCGGCCACGAAGGTCTCGACGAGCAGGATGTGCCCGAAGCGGGTACGGCCGCCGGTCAGCGAGTACGGGCGCACGCGCGCGGGGCGCCGTCCCTCTCCCCGCACCGGCAGGGTGAAGGCGCCGCCGGCGGAGGACATCGCGGTCACTGGGTGCTCTCCATCGATTTGCGCAGCTCGCTGCGGACTTCAGGGGTGAGCACATGACCGGCGCGGCCCACGAAGAGCGCCATGTGGTACGCCACGACGCTCATGTCGCAGTCGGGGGTGGCGTGCACGCCGAGCAGCGAGCCGTCGCTGATCGACATGACGAAGACGCTGCCCTCCTCCATCGCGACCATGGTCTGCTTGACCCCGCCGCCGTCCATCAGCCGGGCGGCGCCGACGGTGAGGCTGCCGATGCCGGAGACGATGGTGGCCAGGTCGGCGCTGGACCCGCGCGGCCCGCCGGGACGGCCCGCTCCGGCGGCCTCCGTCGCGGCCTGCTGGGTGGCCGGGTCCGACGAGAGCAGCATCAGGCCGTCGGAGGAGACGACGGCCACCGAGCGGACACCCGGGACCTCCTCCACCAGATTCCCCAGCAGCCATTGCAGGTTGCGGGCTTCCGTACTCAGTCCGAACGTTCCCGTCGCGGTCAACTGCGTGCCTCCTCGACTGTGTCCCCCGTCATCTCCTCTGTACGTGCGGTCCTCGCGGCTTCGTCGCGCGCCGTGTCCAGCTCCGCCTCCACGTCCCTGCGCCCGGCCTTGGCGCCCTGGTGGAAGCCGCCGAGCCTGCGGCGCAGCGCCTCCGCGTCCACGCCGCCCTGCCGCGGCCTGGCGGCGGCCTCGGGCTGGCGGACCACCTGCGGGGTGCGCTTGGGCAGGCCCTTGTCGGTGACCCGCTCCCACTGCGCGGGGCGCGGTCCGGGCACGGTCCCGTCGACGGCCGGGGCCTCGGAGGCCGGTGCCGCGACGGCCGGGGCCTCGGTGGAGGGCGGCTGCTCGCCGTCGGCGGCGCGCTCGTGGGCGTCCGGCTCCGGCGGCGGGTCGGGCAGCCGGACCTGGAGCGTGGTCTCGGAGACGGACTCGTACGGGGCCCCGGGCGGGGCTTCGTCCAGGGTCTCGTCCACGGCCTCGTACGGAGTCTCCCGCGGGGCCTGCGCCTCGGGGGCGTACTCCAGGGCCTGTCCCGGGGCCTGTCCCGGGGCCTGTCCCGGGGCCGCTGCCTCGGAGACGTACGGCGCGGCCTCGGCCTCGGCGGCGTGCTCCCGGGCCTCCTGCGTCTCCGCCGCCAGGAACGCGGCCTCCGCCGCCTGCACGAGCGGGTCCCTGGTCCGGGACGGCAGGGTGTTGGAGTTGGCCTCGGCGGCGGAGCCGGGCAGCTGGAGCACGGGCGTGACGCCCGCGACCCGTACGGGCTCCGACACGGCCGTCGGCGGTGTGCTGGGCAGCAGGGCCAGCGGCAGGACCACCACGGCCGCCGTGCCGCCCGGCTTCTGCTCGCGCAGCTCGACGCGGACCCCGTGGCGGGCGGCGAGCAGGGCGACGACCCGCATGCCGAGCCCCTCGCCCTCGAAGGCCTCGGGGTCGGCCTCGGACAGGCGCGCGTTGAGTTCGGCGAAGCGGGACACGGCCATGCCGATGCCCGAGTCCTGCACGGAGAGCATCACCTCGCCGCTCTCCAGGAGCCAGCCCGAGAGCTGGACCTCGGCGTCGGGCGGCGAGAAGGAGGTGGCGTTCTCCAGGAGTTCCGCGACCAGGTGGCTCAGGTCGTCCGCGGCGAAGCCGGCGACCTGGGCGTGCGGCGGCAGGGACTGGATGGTGACCCGCTCGTACCGCTCGATCTCGCTGACGGCGGCGCGCAGCACGTCGACGAGCGGGACGGGTCCGGCGTGACCGTGGACGTGCTCGTGACCGGCGAGGACGAGGAGGTTCTCGCTGTGGCGGCGCATGACGGTCGCCATGTGGTCGAGCTTGAAGAGGGTCGCGAGGCGGTCCGGGTCCTGCTCGCGCTCCTCCAGCTTCTCGATGACGCCGAGCTGCCGCTCGACGAGACCGAGGCTGCGCAGCGAGAGGTTGACGAAGGTGTGGTGGACGGTGTCCTTGAGCCGTTCGAGGTCGGCGGTCAGGAGGGCGACCCGGCCCTGGAGGTCGGCGCGCTGGGCGGCGAGCTCGGCACCGACGGCCTCCTTGGCGGCGGTCAGTTCGGCGCGCTCGTCGGTGAGCCGCTCGGTCTGCGCGGCGAGGCCGGCGAGCTTGCCGTGCAGGGCGTTCAGCGAGCGGACGACCTGCGCGAACTCGTCGTTGCGCCCGGTGAAGCGGACGGCTTCCTCGGTGTGCGGCTCGGGGGCGGCGGCGAGGCGGGCGGCGCCCAGGCGGAGCACGGCGAGAGGCCGGGTGAGGGTGCGGGCGACGTAGGTGGAGACGCCGATGGCGACGAGGAGGCAGCCGCCGAGGAAGGCGATGCGCAGTTCGAGGGCCTCGACGTCGTCGTCGCGGAGTGCGGCGAGCCGTTCGACGCGCTCGGTGGCGAGGGCGGACTCGACGCCGCGCATCTGCTCGATGCGGGCGGAGAGGGCGGCGTCCAGGGCGGCCGGGTCCGTGCCGCGCTCGGCCTCGGTCAGCCGGGGCTGGTCGGTGAGGGAGGCGAGCGCGAGCTCGGCGCTCTTGACGTCGGGGCCGGTGACGGTGGCCGCGAGGGAGTCGCGCGCGGTGGCCCCGGCGGCCTGGTCGAAGTCGCCGAGGGCGGCGAGTTCGCGGACGCGGGCCTGCTGGGCGGCGGCGGTGAGGCCGTCGCGGGCCCGCCCGGCCTCGGCGGCGCCCTCGGGCTCGTCGGCGACGTAGGTGCCGCTCTCGGCGTCGTAGTGGAGCTCTCCGGTGCTCTCGGGCTCCGGTACGGAGAGCGCGGCGACGAGGAGGCCGCGGGTGACGGAGGCCTGTTCGACGGCGCGGCCGAGGGCGGCGGGGGCGCGGGTGGCCTCGGTGAGGGCGGCGTCGGAGGCGCGGGCCGGTGTCTTGTCGGCGAGTTCGCCGGCGAGGGCCTGGAGCTTGCCGATGATGTCCGAGTACGCCTTGTGCGCCTCCAGGGCCGTGCCCTTGCCGGTCAGGGCGGCGCGGCGGACGGAGGGGAGGCCGGCGAGGTCGCGGCGGAGCTCGGTGGGGGCGGCGGGCCTGATCTCGTCGATCTGGCGGTCGACCCGGGTCGACCTCGCGTCGGTGATCCGCCGCTTGTGCCGGGCGTCGCCACTCTGGGCGTCGCGTCCGGCGGCGATGTACGCGACGACCTCGTCGCGCTCGTCGGCGAGGGAGTGCGCGAGGGTGACGGCCTGGCGGTCGAGCTCGGCGAGGGTGACGAGGCGCTGGGACTCGGTGAGCTCCGTCGAGGCGGCGAGGACGGCGGGAGCGCCGGCGGCGAGGACGGTGACGCCGACGAGGGCGACGCCGGCGACCAGCCGGTTGCGGACACGCTTGGGCCGGCCGGCGGGGGCCTGCGGCTCACCGGGGGTCTGGCTCTGCGTGCCGTTGTTGCTCCGAGGCCGCTTCTTCTGCACCGGTGCTCGCATTCTTGATTCGTCCGCCGATGAAGCAGAGGTGACGGCCGGTCACATGGAGCGCCCCCACCCCTGGTACGGCTTCCGACCATTCCAGCGCTTCCGGCAAGGGGACGGGCATCGGCCGCTCCGCCACCCGAACGAGTGAACAACACTCCGTAGTTGGGGAACAACTTCCGGCGGCGGGTGCCGGGGGCCTTTCCGGGGCGCCGGTTGGATCTTCCGGGCGGCCTTTGGCAGGATGCGCGCCCGCAGTTCGCCGAAGGCGTCCCTTCCGTCTCGCGCGCCGCTTCCCTGGGGTTGGTACAGGCCATTTCAGGTCATTTGCAGGTCCGGTGAAGGATGTCGCCGGGGATGGCGCGGGGGCGGGCCACACTGGATGCCATGCGCAGCGACGTCGCCTCCCTTCCCGGCAGCCCCGAACGTCCCAATGAGGACTGGGTCGCCGCCGCTCTGCCCGCCGCGGGGAGCGGGGGGACGGTCGTCCTGCTGGACGGCGTCACACCTCCCGCCGGTGATGACGGTTGTGTGCACACGGTCCCGTGGTTCACCGCGCGACTCGGCGGGGCTTTGACCGAACTGTCCGGTTCCCGCCGGGACATGCCGCTGTCCGAGATCCTGTCGCTGGCAATCCGGCGCACCGCGGACGCCCACCGCGACACCTGTGACCTTTCTCACGTGCGAACGCCGCAGGCGACCGTGGTCCTCGCCCGCTGGGACGAGGTGGCGGTCGAGCACCTCGTCCTCTCCGACTCCGCCCTCCTCCTGGAGGCCCCGGACGGGACGGTACGGGCCGTGCTCGACGACCGCCTCGACCGGGTGCCGGACGAGGTGCTGCGTTCCCTGGCGGCGACGGACCGGCTGCGGAACCGGGAGGGCGGGTTCTTCACGGCCGCGGCGGACCCGGCGGTCGCGGAGCGGGCGGTGACCGGAAGGAGCCCGCGCGCGGAGGTGCGGGCCCTGGCGGCGCTCACGGACGGGGCCGGCCGCTGGGTGGAGCTGTTCGGGGCGGGCGACTGGGCGGACTGCTTCGGCCTGCTGCGCGCGGAGGGCCCGGCCGGCCTGCTGCGCCGGGTGCGGGCCCTGGAGACGGAGGCGGCACGGGCGGGCGGGGTGCGCCGCGGGAAGCTGCACGACGACGCGACGGCGGTGTACGCGGAGCTGTCGGACCGCTGACCGCCCGTGCCCCGCTCAGCCCTCCGAGCGGACGTTGAAGTGGTTCAGGAGGCGGGCGAGTTCGGCGACCTCGGCGCGGTCCCAGTCGGCGAGTTTGCGGACGTACCGTTCGCGCCGGGCGTCGCGGACGCTGCGGAAGCGGTCGCGGCCCTCCTCGGTGAGGCGGACGAGCGAGGCGCGGCCGTCGGCGGGGTCGGGGTCGCGGGCGACGAGCCCGAGGTCCTCCAGGGCGCGGAGCTGGCGGCTCATGGTGGCCTTGCCGACGCCGAAGTATCCGGCGAGCTCGGTGGCCCGCTGGGGTCCGGCGTCGTCGAGGCGTACGAAGAGTCCGTAGGCGGCGGGCTCCAGTTCGGGGTGGACCTCGCGGGCCATCTCGCCGGACTGGGCGCGGGCGCGCCTCAGGAAGACGGCCAGTTCCCTTTCCAGGGCGAGGAATTCCTGGTCCACACCACCTCCGGCGATGACCCGGCCTTCATTTCCCGTACCGCTTCCGTGCACGTCAGCACCTCCCGCGCGCTTTCCGGTCGCTGAAAGTTTCTTCCGGCGGCGTCCATCGCCGCAGCTCCTTCAGTATTTCGCAGGCGTAGACCAACGGCGGCAACCAGGCCCCCTTCCATCGGGCGGGTCTACGTGCGTAGCGTCTTCTCCGGCAGCCCTGAATGACATGTCCATTGCAGTACGTGTCACGGGTCCCGCCGCCACCGCTCCCCCACCGAGCCTTTCGGAGGCACGCAATGCGTGTGCACAGATCCGGAACGACCCTCGCCGGCGCCACCCTCGCGGCCCTGGCCCTCCTCCTCCCCCTCGGCCTCTCCGGCACCGCCACCGCGGCCCAGGACCCCGGCGCCCGGCAGGCGACCCCCGCCCGCGGCTCCGCCCACATGGGCATGGGCGTGATCGCCCACGACGGCCAGGCTCCCCGGGCCGGCGGAGCCGCCGGCCTGGCCGCGCAGACCGAAGGCGTCGACGTCTCCAGCCACAACGGCAACGTGGCCTGGTCCACGCTGTGGAACAGCGGAGTCAAGTGGGCCTACGTGAAGGCGACGGAAGGCACGTACTACAAGAACACGTCCTTCACGCAGCAGTACAACGGCTCCTACAACGTCGGCATGATCCGCGGCACGTACCACTTCGCCACCCCGGACACGACGACCGGAGCCGCCCAGGCCGACTACTTCGTCAACAACGGCGGGGGCTGGTCGAAGGACGGCAGGACCCTGCCGGGCGTGCTCGACATCGAGTGGAACCCGTACGGCGCGACCTGCTACGGCAAGTCGGCGGCCGGGATGGTCGCCTGGATCCAGGACTTCGTGAACCGGTACAAGGCCCGGACGGGCCGCGACGCGGTGATCTACACGGCCACGAGCTGGTGGAAGCAGTGCACCGGCAACTCCTCGGCCTTCTCCTCCACCAACCCGCTGTGGATCGCGCGGTACGCCTCCGAGGTCGGCGAACTCCCGGCCGGCTGGCCGTACTACACGATCTGGCAGTACACGTCCTCCGGCCCGACGGTCGGCGACCACAACCACTTCAACGGCGACTACTCGCGGGTGCAGGCGCTCGCGAACGGCTGACCCGGCCGCTCCTCTCCTCCGACGGCCTCCCGGGCGTGCGGCACCCCGGGGGGCCGCCGCGGCTTCCCGGGCGTGCGGCACCCCGGGGGGCCGCCGCGGCTTTTTCGACCCGCCCCCTTGCCCATTGGTATGGACCAATGCGAGGCTTCCTCCCGCCGGTCGCCCGGATCCCAACGTCCGTGCGTCCTCCGCGCGTTGCTCGTTCCGTACTCCCCACGCACGAGAGAGAGCCCCCGCATGGCCCCCTACCGCCGTACCGCCACCGGCGTCGCCGCCCTGTCCGCCGCCGCAGCCCTGGTCAGCCTCACCCCCACCACCGCGAGCGCCCACGGGGCCGTCTTCAACCCCGTGAGCCGAGTGGCGGCCTGCTACGCCGAGGGCCCCGAGACGCCCAAGTCCCAGGTGTGCAAGGACCTCGTCGCCGACTCCGGCACCCAGCCGCTCTACGACTGGAACGAGGTCAACATCGCCAACGCCGCCGGGCAGCACCAGGCCCTCATCCCGGACGGCAAGCTCTGCTCGGCCAACCGCGAGAAGTACCGGGCCCTGGACTGGGCGCGCACCGACTGGCCCTCGACGGCCGTCGCCGCCGGCCCCTTCGACTTCAAGGTCCGGGTGACGGCCGCGCACTCGGGCACCATGACGCTCTACATCACCAAGGCGGGCTTCGACCCGACCAAGCCCCTGAAGTGGTCGGACCTCGACCCGACCCCCGTCGCCGTCTACAACACCACCCGCACCGCGACCGACGGCTACTACGCCTTCACCGGCACCCTCCCGGCCCGCACCGGACGGCACGTCGTCTACAAGGTGTGGCAGCGCAACGACAGCCCCGAGGCCTTCTACAGCTGCTCGGACGTCACCTTCGGCGGCGCGGCGACGGGCGCCCAGGCCCAGAAGCAGGCCCAGGCCCCGACGGAGGCCACGATCGCGGCGGGCGCCTCGCTCTCCACCGTGAGCCACGCGGGCCACGGCGGCGACGAGCAGCCCCCGGCCCTCTCCGCCGAGACCGCCGAGGCGCCCTCCTCGCCGCTCCCGACGGCCCTCGCGGGCGCGGCGGCCCTCGCCGTCTTCGCCGGCGGCAGCCTGCTCCTGAGCCGCCGCCGCACCCCGTCGGCGTCCTGAGCCCACGGCCGCGGGGCTCCGACAGTCGCGGGGGCATCCGCGCCTGAGCCGACGTCCGCGCTGGCCCGACGGACGAGGGGACGCGGAGGCATCGGCCCCGGGCCGACGTCCGCGCGCGCCCGACGGACGGAGGAAGCCCCGCGGCTCCCGCGATCGCGACGCGTCGGTGCGCCGCGACCGCGTCCCCTCCCGCTCCTAGGAGCGGGAGGCACCCGCCGGGAAGAGGGCGGTGAGCCGGGGTATCGCCCACCCCTCCGGCAGAGATCCCCGGGACGTCTCGCCCTCTTCCCACTCCCCCGCCGCGGCCGCGGCGTCCTCCGCCTCCTCCACGGCGTCGAGGAACTCCTCGCCGTCGTCGCCCTCCTGGCCCGTCAGCTCGTCCCACGCGTCCTGCGCGACGTAGTCGAGCTCCTCCCACTCGGGCCACTCGTCGTCCTCCCAGGTGTCCCGGTGCCGGCCCACCAGCGCCCGCACGCCGGGCACGTCGGCCAGCGCGTCCGGGTCGGCGAGGACCGACTCGTACACCTTCCGCCCCTGGCCGATCAGCCAGAGGGTGAAGTAGTGGAAGCCGTCGTCCGAGCAGTCGCCGCCCTCGACCAGGTCCGCCGCCGCCCACAGCGCGCGCGTGTCGGCGGTCTCGGTCGCCCTCTCCAGACGCACCTGGAACTCCACGCTCTCGGCCGCCGGGCGCCGTAGCAACTCGGCCCGCAGCCATTCCAGTCGCTCGTCCCGGTCCCCGGGCCTGCGGCTCAACTCGTCGATGAGAGCCCAGAAGGCGTCGTCGTTCATGCGTACGAGCATGCCAGTCCCGACCGACATCCGGGTACCGGGTTCCCGGTACGCCGAAGCGGGGTGCCGGATCGGCACCCCGCTTCGGTGAACGGGGAGTTACGCGGCCACGTCCACCGGCACGACGGCCGGGGCGAGGGCGATCTCCAGGACCTGCCGGACGTCCGTCACCGGGTGGACCTCCAGCTTCTCCAGGATCTCGGCCGGGACGTCGTCCAGGTCGGCCTCGTTCCGCTTGGGGATCACGACCGTCGTGATGCCCGCCCGGTGCGCGGCGAGGAGCTTCTGCTTCACGCCGCCGATCGGCAGCACCCGGCCGGTGAGGGAGACCTCGCCGGTCATGGCCACGTCCGTGCGGACCAGCCGGCCGCTCAGCAGGGACGCGAGGGCGGTCGTCATGGTGACGCCCGCGCTCGGCCCGTCCTTGGGCACCGCGCCCGCCGGGAAGTGGATGTGCACGCCCCGGTCCTTGAGTCCGGTGACGGGCAGCTCCAGCTCCGCGCCGTGCGAGCGGAGGAAGGAGAGCGCGATCTGCGCCGACTCCTTCATCACGTCGCCCAGCTGACCGGTGAGGGTGAGCCCGGCGGCGCCCGTCTCCGGGTCGGCGAGGGAGGCCTCCACGAAGAGGACGTCACCGCCCGCGCCGGTCACGGCCAGGCCCGTGGCGACGCCCGGCACGGCCGTCCGCCGCTCCGCCGGGTCCTGGGCCGACTCCGGCACGTGGTGCGGCCGCCCGATGAGGTCCCGGAGGTCCTCGGAGCCGATCGCGAACGGCAGCTCGCGGTCGCCCAGTTCGTGCTGGGCCGCGACCTTGCGGAGCAGCCGGGCGATCGACCGCTCCAGGGTGCGGACGCCGGCCTCGCGGGTGTACTCCCCGGCCAGCTTCCGCAGCGCGGTCTCCTCAAGGACGACCTCGCCCGGCTCCAGACCGGCCCGCTCCAGCTGGCGCGGCAGCAGGTGGTCACGGGCGATGACGACCTTCTCGTCCTCCGTGTAGCCGTCGAGGCGCACCAGCTCCATGCGGTCGAGGAGCGCGTCGGGGATGGCTTCGAGGACGTTGGCCGTGGCCAGGAAGACGACGTCGGAGAGGTCGAGCTCGACCTCCAGGTAGTGGTCGCGGAAGGTGTGGTTCTGCGCGGGGTCGAGGACTTCGAGGAGCGCCGCCGCGGGGTCGCCGCGGAAGTCGGAGCCGACCTTGTCGATCTCGTCGAGCAGGACCACCGGGTTCATGGACCCGGCCTCCTTGACGGCGCGGACGATCCGGCCGGGCAGGGCGCCGACGTAGGTGCGCCGGTGGCCGCGGATCTCCGCCTCGTCGCGCACGCCGCCGAGGGCGACGCGGACGAACGTGCGGCCCATGGCGTGGGCCACGGATTCCGCGATCGAGGTCTTGCCGACGCCGGGCGGGCCGACGAGGGCGAGGACGGCTCCGCCGCGGCGGCCGCCGACCACGCCGAGGCCGCGCTCGGAGCGCCGCTTGCGCACCGCGAGGTACTCGGTGATCCGTTCCTTCACGTCGTCGAGCCCGGCGTGCTCGGCGTCCAGGACCGCGCGGGCGCCCCGGATGTCGTACCGGTCCTCGGTCCGCTCGTTCCACGGGAGTTCGAGGACGGTGTCGAGCCAGGTGCGGATCCAGGAGCCCTCGGGGGACTGGTCGCTGGACCGCTCCAGCTTCTCGACCTCCTTGAGGGCGGCCTCCCGCACCTTCTCGGGCAGGTCGGCGGCCTCCACGCGGGCGCGGTAGTCGTCGGACTCGTCGCCCTCGGCCTCGCCGTTGAGGTCGCGGAGCTCCTTGCGGACGGCTTCGAGCTGGCGGCGGAGCAGGAACTCGCGCTGCTGCTTGTCGACGCCCTCCTGGACGTCCTTCGCGATGGTCTCGGCGACGTCCTGCTCGGCGAGGTGCTCGCGGAGCTGGGCGGTGGCGAGCTTGAGGCGGGCGACCGGGTCGGCGGTCTCCAGGAGTTCGACCTTCTGCTCGACGCTGAGGAAGGGCGAGTATCCGGAGTTGTCGGCGAGTGCGCCGACGCCGTCGATCTGCTGGACGCGGTCGACGACCTGCCAGGCTCCGCGCTTCTTGAGCCAGCTGGTGGCCAGCGCCTTGTACTCCTTGACCAGTTCGGTCACGGAACCGGGCAGCGGGTCGGGCAGGGTCTCCTCGACGGTGCCGCCCTCGACCCAGAGGGCGGCGCCGGGGCCGGTGGTGCCGGCGCCGATGCGGACGCGGCCGAGGCCGCGGATGAGCGCGCCGGGGTCGCCGTCGGACAGGCGGCCGACCTGCTCGACGATGCCCAGGACGCCGGTGCCCGCGTAGGTCCCGTCGATCCGCGGCACGAGGAGCACGCGGGGCTTGCCCGATCCGGTGCGGGCGGCGGCCTGGGCGGCCTCGACGGCGGCCCGTACGTCGTTGTCGGACAGGTCCAGCGGCACCACCATTCCGGGCAGCACGACCTCGTCGTCGAGCGGCAGCACAGGCAGAGTGAGCGGCACGGACGCCATGGACTCAGAAGCCATGATCTCCCCTTCGGCAGTCAAGTTGAGCTATACGCACTCAATGCTTGTGAGCCCGAAGATGTTCCCGGACGTCCGTTCGCTCTGAGCGATCACCTCCCACACGCCCGCGTGGAGCCTATGTAATGCCCTCATGGATATTGCAGCTATTACCAATGCCTGGGTCGCCGGGTGGACCGTCTCCCGGGGCACCCCCGCCGCCGTCCCCGAACCCTGGGGCTACCGGATCGACGTCGGCCTGCCCCGGCACGTCGTGCGCCACGTCCTGCCCGCCCCCGACGCGGCCTCCGTCGGCGCGCTCTGCGCCCGGCTCACCGCGCCGTACAGCTGGCTCAAGGTGATGGCGGAGCCGGCGGAGGCCGCGTCCTGGATCACCGAGGGCTGGACCGTCCCCGACGACCCGGGCTTCATGATGGTCAAGCCGCTGGACCCGGGCGTCCGCCCGGCGCCGCCCGAGGGGTACGCCAGGACCACCGAGGTCGAGGACGGCGTCGTCCGGGTGCGGATCCTCGCCCCGGACGGCACCCTGGCCGCCCGCGGCCAGATCGCCCCGACGGGCTCCACCGCCGTCGCCGACCAGATCGAGACCGATCCCGCGCACCGGCGCCGGGGGCTCGGCTCGAACGTGATGCGCACCCTGGAGGCCGCCGCCGCGCAGGCGGGTGCCGTGACCGGGATACTCGCCGCGACCACGGACGGCCTCGCGCTCTACGACTCGCTGGACTGGCGGTACCGGGGACCGCTCACCGGGATCGTCCGCACCGGACCCGAGGGGCCCGAGGGCCGCTGACGGGTGGAATCCCCGCCGTCCCGCTGCGCGCGGGGCCCCCGAGGGGGCATGCTCGGTTCCATGGTGCGAGGCGTACGGGGAACGTGGACCTGGTGCGGGACCCTGCTGCTGGCGGGGGCTCTGGTCGCCGGCGTGAGCGGCTGCGGCCCCGGGACGCCGTCCGCGCCCGGCGGTTCGCCGTCGAGCGCGAGCGCCCCCGCCGTGCCGGGCCCCACGACGGGACCGGGGGCGCCGGCGGAGGACCCGCAGCCGGGCGAGGTCCTCGTCGAGGTGGTCGTGAACGGCGGCCTCGCGGGCGTCCGCAACCGGCTCGTCGTCCACTACGACGGCTCCTGGACCATCCGCTCGGGCGCCAGGCCGCCGCGGACCGGGACCCAGACCCCCGCCGAGGCCGCCGAGCTGCGGGCGGCCCTGGAGGACCCCGCGTACGCCCTGGTCCCGGAGCGCCCGACCGGCGAGCCGATCGCGGACGGCTTCCAGTACTCCGTGACCTACCGCCACCGCTTGGTCGTCGCGGACGACGGCGAGCGCCCGCCGGCCCTCCAGCGCGTCTTCGCCGCCCTCCCGGAGGGCGGCCCGCCGACGGGCAGGTGACCTGCCCTCACCCGCCGGGCGCCGCGATCTCCGCGTACCTGCGGCGGAGGTAGGCGCCGACCCGGGCCGGCATGTCCAGCGAGGACGGGTCGAGGGCCCACTGGATCTGGAGGCCGTCCATGACGGCGAGCTGTTCCCGGGCGACGGACGGGCAGTCGGTGTCGGCGCGGAGTTCGCCGCGCCGGACGCCCTCCTCCAGGAGGTCGACGGTGTGCCGGAGCACGCGCGCGTAGCGCTCCTTGAAGTACGCGTGCGCGGGGTGGGCGACGTCGCCGGACTCGCCCACCAGGACGTTGAACATCCGGACGATGCCGGGGCGGCGGGTGTTCTCCTCGATCAGGGTGACGAGGGTTTCGAGGTAGTCGGCGTACGAGTCGGGGGCGACGCCGAACAGTCGCTCCTCGTCGTGCTGTTCGCTCTGCGCGAGGACCGAGAGGAGCAGGTCCTCCTTGCTCCGGAAGTGGTGCAGCAGGCCGCCCTGGGTGATCCCGCAGTCGTGCGCGATCCGGGCGAGGGAGGAGGCGTGGAAGCCCCACTGCCCGAAGTGCTCGACGGCGGTGTCCAGGATCTTCTGGCGGCGCGCGTCACCGACCGCGTATCCGCCCCTGCCTGCGGTCCTGCGGTTCGTTCGGCCCGTGTTCTCCGGCATGCGGTCACCTTAGCCGGGCCCTGGATGGGGCTTTTGTCCTGTGATCCAGGACACAATCCAGAAACCTAGTGGTCACTCGGTTTTCGCGCTTAGCCTGTGGTCGCCCGGGACCGGCCCCGCCGCCGGCCCGGCACCGGTGGCGCCCTCCCCCTGGCCACCGGTCGGTCAGCCCCCGGAGCCAGCCATGCACCCGTACCAGGACCCCTCCCGCCCCGTCGCCGAGCGCGTCGAGGACCTCCTCTCCCGCATGACGCCGGAGGAGAAGGCCGGACAGCTCTTCCACACGATGCTGACGATGAACGCCGACGGCACCCCGGTGACCGAGGCGGACGGCGAGACGATCGAGCTCACCACCCGGCAGCTCGTCGAGGACCGGCAGCTCACCCACTTCAACCTGCTCGGCACCTACGGCGCCCGCGAGATGGCCCTGTGGCACAACGCGATCCAGGAGATGGCCGCGAGCACCCGGCTGGGCATCCCGGTCTCCCTGTCGACCGACCCCCGCCACACGTTCACCGACAACATCGGCGCCTCCTTCAACGCCGGCGCCTTCTCCGCCTGGCCCGAGGCGCTCGGCCTCGCCGCGATCGGCGACCCGGACCTCGTCCACGCGTTCGCCGACACCGTCCGCCGCGAGTACCTCTCCGTCGGTTTCCGCACCGCCCTCCACCCGCAGATCGACCTCGCGACCGAACCCCGCTGGTCGCGCCAGTCCGGCACCTTCGGCTCCGACGCGAAGCTGACGGGCGAGCTGGTGCGGGCCTACGTGCGCGGGCTCCAGGGCCCCGCACTCGGTCCCGACTCGGTGGCCGCGATGGTCAAGCACTTCCCCGGCGGCGGCCCGCAGAAGGACGGCGAGGACCCGCACTTCCCGCACGGCAAGGAGCAGGTCTACCCGGGCGGGATGCGCGAGCACCACCTGGAGCCGTTCAAGGCCGCGATCGCCGCCGGCTGCTCGCAGATGATGCCGTACTACGGGCAGCCGATCGGCACCGACTGGGAGGAGGTCGGCTTCGGCTTCAACAAGGGTGTCGTCACCGGCCTGCTCCGCGAGGAGCTCGGCTTCACCGGCATCGTCTGCAGCGACTGGGGCCTGCTCCAGGACCACCCGATCTTCGGCGAGACGCACGTGGCCCGCGCCTGGGGCGTCGAGCACCTGAGCGTGGCCGAGCGGGCCGCGAAGGCGCTGGACGCGGGCGTGGACCAGTTCGGCGGCGAGGAGTGCCCCGAGGTGATCGTGGAGCTCGTCGCCACGGGCCGGATCTCCGAGGCGCGGATCGACGACTCCGTACGACGGCTGCTGCGGGAGAAGTTCCTGCTCGGGCTCTTCGACGCTCGCCGGTACGTCGACCCCGACGAAGCCGCGGAGACGGTGGGCCGCGCCGACTTCACGGCCGCGGGCGCCGCCGCCCAGCGCCGCTCGCTCACCGTGCTCACCGACGGCCCCCTGCCGCTGCCGGGGCGGCCGAGGCTGTACGTGGAGAACGTCGACCCGGCGGTCGCGGCGGCGTACGGCGAGGTCGTCGCCGACCCGGCCGGGGCCGAGCTCGCGGTGCTGCGGCTCCGCACCCCGTACGAGGAGCGGCCGAACAGGTTCGAGTCCTTCTTCCACTCCGGCAGCCTCGCCTTCCGCCCGGAGGAGCTGGACGGCGTCCTCGCCCTCCTGAGGGCCGTCCCCACGGTGGTGTGCGTGAACCTGGAGCGGCCGGCCGTCCTGCCGGAGATCGCCGAGCACGCGGCGGCGCTGATCGCCGACTACGGCGCGAGCGACGAGGCCCTCCTCGACGTGGTCTTCGGCCGGGCGAAGGCGGAGGGCCGGCTGCCGTTCGAGCTGCCGCGCTCGATGGCGGCGGTGGAGGCGTCCCGGCCGGACGTACCGAACGACACCCTGGACCCGGTGTTCCCGCACGGCCACGGCCTCGACGTGCTCCCGCACGGCCACGGCCTGGAGATCTGAGATCTCCCCAGGACCGCGGGGCATCTGACGACCCCGCGCAGGATCCGGGGCCCTCCCGTGGGGGGCTGGGCCCCGGATCCCCTTTCCCGCACCGAATGTCATGCCCATGAAGGGACGCCCCCGTATGCGTACGTACCTCGCGCTGTCCGCCGCCACGGCCGTACTCGCCGCCGCCGGAGCCACCGCCTACGCCACCACCCCCGACAGGACCGAGAAGCCCCTCCCGCTCGCCGGGATGCGGATCCTGATCTCCAACGACGACTCGATGCAGGCGGCCAGGGCGAGCAACTCCGACGGCCTCGGCCTGTACGAGCTCCGCCGCGCGATGTGCGCCGCCGGCGCCGACGTCGTCGTCATGGCCCCCTGGCAGGTCCAGTCCGGCAAGGGCACGGCCGTCAGCAACGGCGGCGTCCTCACCGCCCAGCGCCGTACCGCCCTGCCCGCCGGCTACGAGAACGACTGCGCCCAGGCCCCCGCCCGCGGCGCGGTCTACGGCGTCTGCCTCTCCGAGGGCCCCTGCGTCAAGGACTCCCCGTCCGCCACCCCCGCCGACACCGTCAAGCTCGCCCTCCGCGCGGGCCTGAGAGCCAAGGCCGGCTGGACCGAGGCCCCCGACCTCGTCCTGACCGGCATCAACTCGGGCCCCAACGTCTCGGCGAGCGTGAACGACTCCGGAACGGTCGGCGCCGCCGTCGCCGCGATCGACCAGGACGTGCCCGCGATCGCGTTCTCCTCCTCCGGCGACGAGACGAACACCGGCTTCCCCCGGGTCAACTACCGCGCCAACGCCGAGTTCGGCGCCCGCCTCGTCGCCGGCCTCCGGCAGCGCGACCTGCTCACCCCGGAGTTCGCCCTCAAGGTCGACTACCCGGACGTCAGCGCCGGGCAGCGGGCCGGGACCCCGGTCTGGACCCGCGTCGGAGACGGAGCCGTCGTCTACCACGCCTTCGAGCAGCGCGGGACCGGCGACTCCTTCGACATCACCCTCGGCCTCTGCCCGCTGGACGGCACCGGCGAGGGCGAGTGCGCCGAGGGGCGGAAGGACGCCGACTCCACCTGGCTGCTCGACAAGGGCCGCGTCACGATCGCCCCGGTGACCTGGGACCGCACCTACGGCACCCCGGTCGGCGCCCGCCGCGAGCTGAAGGCGATCGAGCGGTACGTGGAGCGCGAAGCCCCGCGCCCGTAAGGCTCGTTAAGGGTTTGTCCCGGCCGTTCGCCGCCGCGCAGGATGGCCGGGACGAACCGTTCGCACACGAGCCACGGAGTGATCATGACCAGCCCCGTCACCCTCGACCGCCGCGAAGGTCCGTACGGAGAAGTCGTCCTCCGCCGCCGTGGAGAGCACCACGAGATCATCGCCAACGGCACGTTCCTCATGGACACCTCCGACGGGCGCTCCGAGCGGCTCCTCGTCGACGCGGCCCTCGCCGCCCTTCCCGAGCCGTCCCGCACCGGCGCCTCCGTCCTCGTCGGCGGCCTCGGCGTCGGCTTCTCCCTCGCCCACGCCGCCGCCGACCCCCGCTGGGGCCGGATCGCGGTCGCCGAGCGCGAGCAGGCGATCATCGACTGGCACCGGAAGGGGCCCCTCGCGGCCATCTCCGGGGCCGCGCTCGCCGATCCGCGGACCGTGATCCTGCACACGGACCTCGTCGCGTACCTCCGCACCACCACCGACACCTACGACGCCCTCTGCCTCGACGTCGACAACGGCCCCGACTGGACGGTCACCGAGGACAACGAATCCCTGTACTCGGCCGAGGGATTGGCCACCTGCGCGGCCCGGCTGAACCCGGGCGGAATCCTCGCCGTGTGGTCCGCCCGACCCTCCGTCGATTTCGAAGGGTCGTTGCGGAATGCCGGATTCAGCGGGGTACGGACGGAAGAGATCCCCGTTGCCCGGGGCGTCCCCGACGTGGTCCACCTCGCGGTCCGTCCCGGATAACTCCTGGATAGCCGGGACGGCGCCGGTGCCTCTAGGCTGCTGAGCCGACAACGGCGACGCGAGGCGGGGCAATGGAGCAGACACACACCACTCACCACGGTGCGGCGGCCACTCCGGGGGCCCAGCGGCGCGTCCTTGTGGTCGAGGACGACGCCACGATCGTGGAGGCGATCTCCGCGCGGCTGCGCGCCGAGGGCTTCCTCGTCCAGACCGCGACCGACGGCCCCGCGGCCGTCGACGCGGCCGAGGCCTGGCAGCCCGACCTGATGGTCCTGGACGTGATGCTGCCCGGTTTCGACGGCCTTGAGGTGTGCCGCAGGGTCCAGGCCCAGCGCCCCGTCCCGGTCCTCATGCTCACCGCCCGTGACGACGAGACCGACATGCTGGTCGGCCTCGGAGTCGGCGCGGACGACTACATGACGAAGCCGTTCTCGATGCGCGAGCTGGCCGCCCGGGTGCACGTGCTGCTGCGCCGGGTGGAGCGGGCCGCGCTCGCGGCGGTCACCCCGCGCAGCGGGATCCTCCGCCTCGGCGAGCTGGAGATCGACCACGCCCAGCGCCGCGTCCGGGTCCGCGCGGAGGACGTGCACCTGACCCCGACCGAGTTCGACCTGCTGGTCTGCCTGGCGAGCACGCCCCGCGCGGTCCTCTCCCGCGAGCAGCTGCTCGCGGAGGTGTGGGACTGGGCGGACGCCTCCGGCACCCGGACCGTGGACAGCCACATCAAGGCGCTGCGCCGGAAGATCGGGGCCGAGCGGATCCGTACGGTCCACGGCGTCGGTTACGCGCTGGAGACCCCGGCGCCGTGAACCGGCCGGGGCCCGGGAGGCCGCACGCGGGACGCGGCGAGCAGCGGCCGCGCCGGATCGCGATCTCGATCAAGACCAAGCTGGGCGCCCTCGTCGTCGGGGCGGTCCTGCTGACCTCCTGCCTGGCCCTGGTCGCGATCCGCACGTCCACGGAGTTCCGGTACATCACGATCTTCGCGATGATCGCGACCCTGCTGATCACCCAGTTCGTGGCGCAGTCCCTGACGGCTCCGCTCGACGAGATGAACACGGTGGCCGGGTCGATCTCGCGCGGGGACTTCAGCCGCCGGGTGCGGGGCGCGGACCGGCGGGACGAGCTGGGCGACCTCGCCTCGACGATCAACCGCATGGCGGACGACCTGGAGGCCGTCGACCGGCACCGCAAGGAGCTGGTGGCCAACGTCTCGCACGAGCTGCGCACGCCGATCGCCGCGCTCCGGGCCGTCCTGGAGAACGTGGTGGACGGGGTGTCGGAGGCCGATCCGGAGACGATGCGGTCGGCGCTGAAGCAGACGGAGCGGCTGGGCCGGCTGGTGGAGACGCTGCTGGATCTGTCACGTCTTGACAACGGTGTCGTCGCGCTGCGGGCGAACCGTTTCGAGGTCTGGCCCTATCTGTCGGGGGTGCTGCGGGAGGCGAACCTGGCGGCGTCCCAGCGCGGCCTCTCGTCCACCTCGGGCCTGCACCGCCGTACGGACGTGCACCTGCACCTGGACGTGTCGCCGCCCGAGCTGGTCGCGGTCGCGGACGCGGAGCGGCTGCACCAGGTGATGGCGAACCTGATCGACAACGCGGTGAAGCACTCCCCGCCGCACGGCCGGGTCACGGTGCGGGCCCGGCGCGGTCCGTACCCGGACTCGCTGGAGCTGGAGGTCGAGGACGAGGGTCCCGGCATCCCGGAGTCGGAGCGGCACAAGGTCTTCGAGCGGTTCAACCGGGGCTCGTCCCCCGACCGGCACGGCCCGGGCAGCGACGGCGGCACGGGGCTCGGCCTGGCGATCGCCCGCTGGGCGGTGGATCTGCACGGCGGCGGGATCGGGGTGGCCGAATCGTCACGTGGCTGCCGCATCAGGGTCACTCTTCCGGGCAGCCTTCCCCTGCGGGATTGACGTAGGGTTCGAACCGGAAGGGAACGTTCTGCGTGTACGTGAGCGGGACGTGATCAGGGATGCGGTCGAACCGGGCCGTGCCCGCGCTTTTCCGTACCCTCACACATGCGGAACCACGCTTGTTTCCCGCCATTCACGGCGGCGAAACACGCTGTCAAGTGTGACTTGCGCAACGTTGGAGTGCCTGGCCTGCACCTCTCGGCCGGACAGGCGTAGCCTTTATTTCCGCTGTCCATCACCTTGCGAAGCGGAAGAGGGCGGTTGCCGCCGTGTCGTCTCAGTCCCCCAGTACCCCGAGCTCCCCGGCCCACCAAGACGGGCAGGGCGTGAGCCCCGCAGCCGCCTTCGGTGCCAATGAGTGGCTCGTCGACGAGATCTACCAGCAGTACCTCCAGGACCCGAATTCAGTCGATCGTGCCTGGTGGGACTTCTTCGCCGACTACAAGCCCGGAGCGTCGGAGACCCCGACCGCCCCGGCCGCCACCACTCAGAGCGCGCCCGCCGCGGCGCAGGCGGGCCCCGCACAGGCCGCGCCTGCCGCGCCGGCGGCCGTTCCGGCCCCCGCGCCCGCCCCGGTCGCCGCCGCGGCTCCCGTGAAGCCGGCCGCGGCCCCCGCGCCGGCCGCCGCGAAGCCCGCCGCCGCCGCTCCGGCCGCGGTCAAGGCCGCGCCCGCCTCCCCGGCCACCCCGGCGAAGGCGGCCCCCGCCGGCCCCGAGCTGATCACGCTGCGCGGCCCCGCCGCCGCGGTCGCGAAGAACATGAACGCCTCCCTGGAGGTGCCGACGGCCACGTCCGTCCGCGCCGTCCCGGTGAAGCTGCTCTTCGACAACCGGATCGTGATCAACAACCACCTGAAGCGCGCCCGGGGCGGGAAGATCTCCTTCACGCACCTCATCGGCTACGCGATGGTGCAGGCGATCAAGGCCATGCCGTCGATGAACTACTCCTTCGCGGAGAAGGACGGCAAGCCGACCCTGGTCAAGCCGGAGCACGTGAACTTCGGCCTCGCGATCGACCTGGTCAAGCCCAACGGCGACCGCCAGCTCGTCGTCGCGGGCATCAAGAAGGCCGAGACGCTCAACTTCTTCGAGTTCTGGCAGGCCTACGAGGACATCGTCAAGCGCGCCCGCGTGGGCAAGCTGACGATGGAGGACTTCTCCGGCGTCACGGTCTCCCTGACCAACCCCGGCGGCCTCGGCACCGTCCACTCCGTGCCGCGTCTGATGCCCGGACAGTCGGTCATCATGGGCGTCGGCTCGATGGACTACCCGGCGGAGTTCCAGGGCACCTCCCAGGACACCCTGAACAAGCTGGGCATCTCCAAGGTCATGACCCTGACCTCGACGTACGACCACCGGGTCATCCAGGGCGCCGCCTCCGGCGAGTTCCTGCGCGTCGTCGCCAACTTCCTCCTCGGCGAGGAGGGCTTCTACGACGACATCTTCAAGGCCCTGCGCATCCCCTACGAGCCGGTCCGCTGGCTCAAGGACATCGACGCCTCGCACGACGACGACGTCACCAAGGCCGCGCGCGTCTTCGAGCTGATCCACTCCTACCGGGTCCGCGGCCACGTCATGGCCGACACCGACCCGCTGGAGTACAAGCAGCGCAAGCACCCCGACCTGGACATCACCGAGCACGGCCTCACCCTGTGGGACCTGGAGCGCGAGTTCGCGGTCGGCGGCTTCGCCGGCAAGTCGATGATGAAGCTCCGCGACATCCTCGGCGTGCTCCGCGACTCGTACTGCCGCACCACCGGCGTCGAGTTCATGCACATCCAGGACCCGAAGCAGCGCAAGTGGATCCAGGACCGCGTCGAGCGCCCGCACTCCCGCGTGGAGCGCGAGGAGCAGCTGCGCATCCTCCGCCGGCTGAACGCCGCCGAGGCCTTCGAGACCTTCCTGCAGACGAAGTACGTCGGCCAGAAGCGCTTCTCCCTGGAGGGCGGCGAGTCCGTCATCCCGCTGCTCGACGCGGTCATCGACTCGGCCGCCGAGTCGCGCCTCGACGAGGTCGTCATCGGCATGGCCCACCGCGGCCGTCTGAACGTCCTCGCGAACATCGTCGGCAAGTCGTACGCGCAGATCTTCCGCGAGTTCGAGGGCAACCTCGACCCGAAGTCGATGCACGGCTCCGGCGACGTCAAGTACCACCTGGGCGCCGAGGGCACCTTCACGGGCCTCGACGGCGAGCAGATCAAGGTCTCCCTGGCCGCCAACCCCTCCCACCTGGAGGCGGTCGACCCGGTCCTGGAAGGCATCGTCCGCGCCAAGCAGGACGTCATCAACAAGGGCGGCACGGACTTCACCGTCCTGCCCGTCGCCCTCCACGGCGACGCGGCCTTCGCGGGCCAGGGCGTCGTCGCCGAGACGCTGAACATGTCGCAGCTGCGGGGCTACCGCACCGGCGGCACGGTCCACATCGTCATCAACAACCAGGTCGGCTTCACCGCCGCCCCGGAGTCCTCGCGTTCCTCGATGTACGCGACCGACGTGGCCCGCATGATCGAGGCGCCGATCTTCCACGTGAACGGCGACGACCCGGAGGCCGTGGTCCGCGTCGCGCGGCTCGCCTTCGAGTTCCGCCAGACGTTCAACAAGGACGTCGTGATCGACCTCATCTGCTACCGCCGCCGCGGTCACAACGAGGGCGACAACCCGCAGTTCACCAACCCGCAGATGTACAACCTGATCGACAAGAAGCGTTCGGTGCGCAAGCTGTACACCGAGTCGCTCATCGGTCGCGGCGACATCACCCTCGAAGAGGCGGAGCAGGCGCTCCAGGACTTCCAGGGCCAGCTGGAGAAGGTGTTCGCGGAGGTCCGCGAGGCCACCGCCGCCCCGGCGTCGACCACCGTGCCGGACGCGCAGGCCGAGTTCCCGGTCGGCGTCACCACCGCGGTCTCCCAGGAGGTCGTGAAGCGGATCGCCGAGTCGCAGGTCAGCATCCCGGAGCGGATCACGGTCCACCCGCGTCTGCTCCCGCAGATGCAGCGCCGTGCCGCCTCCATCGACGACGGCACCATCGACTGGGGCTTCGGCGAGACCCTCGCCATCGGCTCCCTGCTGATGGAGGGCACCCCGGTCCGCCTCTCGGGCCAGGACTCCCGCCGCGGCACCTTCGGTCAGCGCCACGCGGTCCTGGTCGACCAGGAGACCGGCGAGGACTACACCCCGCTGCTCTACCTGACCGAGGAGCAGGCCCACTACAACGTCTACGACTCGCTGCTCAGCGAGTACGCGGCGATGGGCTTCGAGTACGGCTACTCGCTGGCCCGCCCGGACTCCCTGGTCATCTGGGAGGCCCAGTTCGGTGACTTCGTCAACGGCGCGCAGACCGTCGTCGACGAGTTCATCTCCTCGGCCGAGCAGAAGTGGGGCCAGACCTCCGGCGTCACGCTGCTCCTGCCGCACGGCTACGAGGGCCAGGGCCCGGACCACTCGTCCGCGCGCCCGGAGCGCTTCCTCCAGATGTGCGCCCAGGACAACATGACGGTCGCCATGCCGACGCTGCCGTCGAACTACTTCCACCTCCTGCGCTGGCAGGTGCACAACCCGCACCACAAGCCGCTCATCGTCTTCACCCCGAAGTCGATGCTGCGTCTGAAGGCCGCGGCGTCCAAGGTGGAGGAGTTCACCACCGGCGGCTTCCGCCCGGTGATCGGCGACTCGACGGTCGACCCGGCGAACGTCCGCAAGGTCGTCTTCTGCGCCGGCAAGGTCTACTACGACCTGGAGGCCGAGCGTCAGAAGCGCGGTGACACGGAGACCGCGATCATCCGTCTGGAGCGCCTGTACCCGCTGCCGGGTGCCGAGCTGCAGGCCGAGATCGCCAAGTACCCGAACGCCGCGAAGTACATCTGGGCCCAGGAGGAGCCGGCGAACCAGGGTGCCTGGCCGTTCATCGCGCTCAACCTGATCGACCACCTGGACCTGGCGGTCGGCGCGGACATCCCGGCGGGCGAGCGCCTGCGCCGGATCTCCCGCCCGCACTCCTCCTCCCCGGCGGTCGGCTCGGCCAAGCGCCACCAGGCGGAGCAGCAGCAGCTGGTCAACGAGGTCTTCGACGCCTGACCGACCACTCCGTACGCGTACGGAAGGAGGCCCGGCACCCCGAGGGGGTGCCGGGCCTCCGGCGTGTGCGCCGGCCGTACGGGGCTCAGCCGAGGTTGGCCTCGAAGTCCCAGTAGGGCCGGTTGCGCTGGCGCGCCGAGAGGGTGTGCGGGTGCTGGGCCCCCAGGGTGCGGGTGAGGGTGAGCAGGGCGTCCTCCTCCAGCTTCCCGGCCTCCTCGGTCTCCCTGAGGCCGCGCAGGTCGGTGGCGAGCGCGACCTGGCAGGAGAGGGTGAGCGGGTGCTCGTTGCCGAGGATGTGCCGGGCCCGGCGCAGGGTGTCCCGGCTGAGTTCGGCCGCGTCGTGCACCCGACCGTTGAAGTTGCGGGCGGCGCAGGCGTTGAGCGCGCAGCCGAGCACCCAGGGGTGGTCGGGGCCGAGCGAGGAGGTCAGTCCGGCGAGCGCGGCCTCCAGGATGGCGAGGGCGTCCGCCCGTTCGCCGGACGCCTGGAGGACGAGGGCCGTGTTGGCGAGGACTCCGGTGGCGACCGGGTGCGCGGGACCGAGGAGCGCGCGGTAACCGGCCTCGGCCTCGCGGCTGAGCTCGCGGGCGTGGTCGAGGTCTCCGTGCTCGCGGAGGTAGTTGGCGTAGTTGTTGAGGGAGGAGAGCGTCACGTAGTGGGTGCGGCCGTGCACCTGCTCCAGCTGTTCGAGGAGGCTGGCCATGGTGGCGCCGAGGTCCTGCTGGAATCCGCCCTCCCGGCGGCGGCACAGGGCCAGCTGGGTGCGGGCGTACAGGGTCTGCAGGTGCTGCGGGCCGAGCACCTGCACGTGACGCAGGACGTTGGCCTCCTGCCGGGCGAGGGCTTCGCGGTACTGCCCGAGGAGCCGCAGGTCGTGCGCGAGGGCGTTGCTGGAGTTGAGGGTGTGGGAGTGGCGTTTGCCGAGCACCCGCTCGCTCCGGGCGAGGGTCTCGGCGTCGGATTCGTACGCCTCGCGGAAACGGCCGAGCTGGCGGAGGGTGACCCCGAGGTTGTGCCGGGCGACGAGGGTGGAGAACTCGCTGTCGCCGAGGAGGCGTTCGGCGTCGGCGAGGACCTGGCGCTGGAGCCGTTCCGACTCCTTGTACTGGCCGAGGAAGCGCAGGTCGCTGGAGATGGCGCTGCTGGAGAGCAGGGTGCCGAGTTCGTTGGGGGGCTGGGCGTCGGCGAGGCGTTCCCGCTGGGTGAGGTCGAGGTCGTAGGCCTCGCGGAAGCGGCCGAAGGAGCGCAGGATGTTGCCCTGCTGGGTGGTCAGGTCCAGCATGGGCTGGTCCAGCGGCTCCATGAAGGTGGACCAGTTGTCCCTGATCTTCTCGGCGAGCTGGACGCCGGCCTTGAACTCGCCGCTGCGGAAGCAGTAGCGCAGGCAGTTGAGGACGGCGGTCTGGGTGCGCGGGTTGTGGCTGAGGAGCGCGCCGGAGGGCTCCAGGTGGGGCAGCAGTTCGGCGTAGCGGGGCCAGTGTCGGCTGTCCATGGGGTTTCCGGGGTCCGCTTCGGCGAGCAGGGTGCGGACGGCCTGGCGGTGGGCCGCGCGGTGGTCGCCCTCGGTGAGCCGGGCGACGATGTCGTGGACGAGCCGGTGCATGTGCACGGACTCCTGGTGCGGCCCGACCTCGGCGTTGTTGACGGGGCCGCGGGTCTCGCGGGTGAGGACCGAGTAGTTGACCAGGGTGTCCAGGGCGCGGGTCCAGGCGGCGAGGTCGGTGACCATCCAGCGCAGGTCCTCGGGGAGGTCCGCCTGCGGATAGGCGCGGATGAGTCCGAGCGGGATGCGTCCCGGGGCGAAGGAGGCGCAGAGACTGAGCACGTCGATGGCCTGCGGCTGGGCGCGTCGGAGCCGGTTGATCAGTATCGACCAGGAGGTCAGGGACGCCTGGGGGAAGCCGTCGCCGGAGGGTTCGACGGCGGAGATCCGTCCTTCGCGGACCATGTGGAGGTATTCGGAGACCTCCATGCGGGACTCGCCGAGCCAGGCCGCGGCCTGGACCAGCGGCAGCGGTACGTCTCCGAACTCGGCGGCGACCTCCTCGGCCTCGGGCGCGGTGACGTGCGGCGCGCGGCGCATCAGGTAGGCGGTGGACTCGGCGCGGTCGAAGCCGGGGACCTCGACGATGTCGGTGTAGTCGCCCCAGCCGCGGTTGCGCGAGGTGACGAGGACGTGGCCGGGGCCGTGCGGCAGCATGACGTTCGCGCCGTCCGTGTCGTCCCAGCCGTCGAAGACGACGAGCCAGCGGGAGTGCGGATCGCCCCGGCGCAGGGCCTCGCGGACGGCTCGGATGCGCTCGCCGGGTTCGTTTCCGGTGGGGAGGCCGAGTTCGGTGGCGAGCTCGCCGAAGCGATCGCGCTGCACGTTGCGGTCGTCGGAGCTGACCCACCAGACGACGTCGTAGTCGGAGCTGAAGCGGTGGGCGTACTCGGCGGCGATCTGGGTCTTGCCGATGCCGGACATGCCGAGCAGCGTGCAGGCGGCGTTGCCGCGCTCGGCGTCCATGAGCCGTTCCTGCAGCTCGGTGAGCAGGTCGTCCCGGCCGGTGAAGCGCGGGTTGCGGCGCGGGATCTCGCCCCAGACCTCGGGAGGGGTGTCCGGGAAGCGGACGAGTGAGCCGGCGGGCAGCCGGCGGCCGGTGGCGCGGCGGAGTTCGACGCCGAGCCTGCTGAGCAGCCGGACCTCCGCCTCCTCCTCGCCGACGCCCCACAGGCTGACGGGTTCGAGGACGGCCGTGGCCGGGAGCAGGGTCCGGTTGGTGAGGTTGACCGCCGCGAACCGCTCGGCGTGCGCGGCGACGAAGCCGCGCAGGACGTCGTTCCACTCACCGGCCGCACGCGGACCGAGCTGGAAGAACCAGTCGTCGAGGACGAGCAGCACCTGGCCGCGGGCGAGCAGCAGGTCGCCGAGCGAGTCCTCCAGGGGCACGTCGCGCGGCGGGTCCCAGCGCTGGAGGCTCGCGCGCACCCCGTACGCGTCGAGCCGTTGGTTGATCCAGGTCGCCCACGGGCGGTGATAGCCGGGGAAGACCACGAGGACGTGTTCCGGCGCGCTCCTGGCTCCGAGATCCGCCGCACCGCCCGCTCGCTGTTCCGCCATCTGTCGAGTCTCCCGTCCCGCTCCCGCGCAACGCAGTGTCATGTGCCGTGGGCACAGTGTTACCCAGCGGCCGGGGGAGTCGCGCCGAGGCTCGCGTGATGGAGCCTCATATGCCGCACGAACTCCCTTCCCTCCCCGCTCAGTTCATCGGATTCAAGCAGGATCCGCAGCGCCACGCCCACCTGATCGTGGATGTCGTCGAACTGTTGCCCGGCAGCGTGCCGCCAGGCCGTGGGCACCCCTTCGGCGGTGACCGCGCGCCGCCACAGATCGGTCAGGGCCAGATGGGCGTAGGCGCCGTGCAGGACGCCGGCGATGGGCCGGGGGTCCGAGCGCCAGCCGACCCGGTGCACCGCGTCCCGCCCGCGGCCGTACAGGGGCACGATCTCGTGGAGCGTGGCCAGCTTGCTGTGGTGCAGTTCGTGCACGAGCGTCTCGGCCATCCCCTGCCCCTCGGCGGGCAGCGAGGTCAGTACGGCTCCGGGGGCGGCGCTCAGCGTGGCCCCCAGGTGCCGGGGCCCGCGGGGAAGGACCGGGACGACCGCGCGGACGCCGCGGGCCACCTCGGCCGCCCGGCCGGGGTCCGTGCGCGCGAGGAGGGCCTGGGCGGCGCGCCAGGTGGCGGACCAGGCGGCGTGGTCGGTGTCGGCGGGGTCCGCGGCGGTGACCACCATGCCGCCGCCCGCCCCGGACGGCACCCGGTACGGGTCGAGGTCGTCCAGGCGTGCCGCGGCCCGGGGCAGGGGACGGACCGCGCGCCAGCCGGGCCCGCGGCCGATGAGGACGCCGTGGCGCCGGCCGGTCAGGGTCAGGACGGCCGGCAGCGCGTGGCGGGCACCGTCCGGGTGGAACCGTACGATCCGCTCGCCCGCGCTGACCCGGACACGGTCCGCGGCCACCCTCAGCCGGCCCACGCCCGGCAGCGGGAGCAGGCCGCCCGGGGTCTCCGTGGTCAGGTCGAGCGGGTCACCGCCGCGCAGGGCTGCGGTGACCGCGAGGTGGTCGAGGTGCCCGAGCAGGCGGTCGAAGACCGGCCCGGCGGGCTCGGCGAGCGCGCCGGCCAGCCAGGCGCCGGTCGTCGGGTAGTCGAGGACGTCCCGGACCACGGCGGGGTGGCGCCGCTCGACCCGTTCGAGCAGTTCCCAGGAGCGCTCGAACCGGCCGAGCGCGCCTGGTTCGACGGACGCCCGCTCCCGGTGGACGCGCACCAGGAGCGCCTTGAGCAGCAGCAACCGCCGGGCGTGCAGGGCGGACCGCAGCAGGATGAGCCCGTCCGGTGCGGCGCTGAGCCGCGCCAGCCGGGCGAGGACGTGCGGGGGCAGGGGCGCGATGGTCACTCCCGCCTCCAGCGGACTGCGGCGGGAGCTGCTTGGCGCACCTGGCCTGCGGCGGCCAGGACGGGCCGTCCCCGTGGGCCGTCGGCGGGCGGTGCGCATCTGACCGAAAAGAGCCGGTCGGCGCGGCCACTCCACCGATGGTCAGCCGTGGACCTTGTCCCCGGCGGTCTCCGCCCAGGAATCGGCCAGCTCCTGTGGGTGCCAGAGCACCCGCTCGACGGCGGCGGCCAGCCCGGGATCGTCCATGAAGCGCAAGGTCCGCAGGTCCACACCGGTGAGGTCGGGGAGGCGTCCTGGCTGTTCGCCGCCCCGGTCGACGCCTGCGACCCGCTTCGTGTGCTCCAACACCCTCGGCTCCTCCTCACCGACCCTTGTCCCCCACGGTCGTAGCGGCGGAGCGGTTCTTCCCGACCCCTGAAAGGCGGAAACCCGTTCGACTCAACTGCGCCCATGCGCGCCCCCGTTATCCAGCCGTTCCGCGTCACCGTCGCGCCACGCCCACCAGGGCGGCGCGATCCGGCGCCGTTCCTCGCGGGAGAGGAGGTCCGGGCGGGGGCGGGGGTCGGCTCCGGCCTCGGCGAGCAGGGACCTGGTCCGCTCCACGTCCGCCCAGTCGACCTCCACGAGCATGCCGTCGAGGCGCCGCCACTGCTCGGCGGCCTCCTGGAGGACGGTCGAGGCGCTGCCGACCCGGTCCATCAGGTACAGCACGGCTCCCTGGGCGTGCAGCGCCCGCGCCAGGGTGACGGTGCCCGGGGTGTCGCCGTGGGCGGCGCGGCTGTCGTCGGCGGCGCGCCGGAAGGCGGTGAGGGCGTCCATGAGCTGCCCGTCCCGCGCGGCCTCGCTCAGCTGCAGTTGCACCCAGCCCAGTTGCAGCCGGACCTCGGCCCGCGTCGCCTGGTCCCGGGTGGTGCGGAGGGCCTCGTCGAGGAGGTGGCGGCTCTCGTACAGGTCCGGCAGGAAGCCCGCGCGGTCGAAGCGCAGGGCGAGCACGTTGCCGATGAGGATCCGGACCCGCTCGCGGGCCCGGGCGTCGGCGGGGAGGCGGGTGAGGCCCTCGCGCAGCACGGACTCGGCGCGTTCGACCGGTCGCAGTCCGGTGTCGCCGGCGGCTCTGCGCAGCAGGGACGCGCCCCAGAGGACCAGGATCCGTCCGCGGTCCTCGCCCTCGGCGAGCAGGGTGGCCCGCTCGTACGCCTCGTCGGCGGCCGGCCAGTCGCCGGTGGTCTCGTGCAGGCGGGCGAGCGCGAGGGCGTGACGCAGTCTCAGGGCCCGCACGTCCCCGAGGAGGGCTTCCGCCCGGCCGAGGACGGCGGCGACGCGGTCCGGTCCGGCCTGGGCGAGGTGCAGGGCGTCGGCGAGGTCGAGCAGGGCGGCGGCGCTCTCCCCGTCGGCGAGGGCCGCGGTGAGCTCCTCGACGGCCGCGGTGGCGTCGCCGCGCGCCAGGAGGAGCCGTCCCCGGCGCAGGCGCAGGGCGGGCCGGGCGGCGGTGGGCCATCGGTCGGTGTCCCCGGCGAGCGCCGCGAGGGCGGCGTCGAGCTGTCCCGGGTCCTGGGTCTCCTGCCACAGGGCGTGGTGGACGAGGGCCCGTTCGAGGCGGGCCTCGGCCCAGTGGTCGTCTCCGGGCCGGGCCAGCTGCTCGGCCCGGACGAGCGTGTCGGCGGCCCGGCCGAGGAGTTCGTGGCGGGTGCCCGCCCGCCGGGCGGCCCCGGTGCCCGCCTCGGCGGTCAGGACGCGGCCGAGGAGCACCCGGGCGGCGACGGGCTCGGTCCCGAGGGCCTCCTCGGCGCGCTCGCGGGCGGCGGCGAGGAGGGCGGGGTCGGACTGGGCGCGTCCCTGGTCGAGGAGGCGGCGGGCTTCGACGAGCGGGTCGGGGGTGACGAGGTCGGGGTGGTAGAAGCGGAGCACGCGCGCGGGGATGCGGGCGAACAGTTCCGCCTCGGTGCCCAGGGGGCCGGCGGGGTCGCCGGGTTCGTCGGGCCGGATGGTGAGGCCGGGCCCGGCGTCGCCGTCGCCGGCGGGGCCGTGGCCGTGGCCGGCGAGCCGTGCGGCGGCGAGCGCGGGGAAGTTCCGCGTGCCCTGGCCGAAGTTGCGCTCCACGTACTCCGAGCAGTGCTTGAGGACGAGGGCGGCGGCGCCGTGGTCGAGCGAGCCGAGGAGCAGCTGCTGGATGCCCGGCGGGTAGCTGAAGCAGGGGTACGGGGCGGGGTCGGGCAGCCGGCGCAGGAGCCCGCTGAGGAGGACCTCGGCCAGCTCCATGGGCCCGGTGTCGGGCAGCATGGCGCGCTGGACGAGCTGCATGACGGGCAGCGACAGCGGGGCCGCCGCGAGGTGGACGGCCAGCCGGAGCGCCCCCGGGGAGGCGCCCGCCCGGAAGGTGCGCAGGAGCTCCTCGTCGCCGCGCGGGGCGCGGGGTGTCCCGGGTACGCGGGGCCCGGCCGGCTCGGGGTGGAGCCAGGCGGCCCAGCCGCGGACGGTGTTGCCGCCGTGGCCGGTGTGGAGGCGCGTCCAGGAGGCGAAGGCCTCGGGGGTGGGGGTGAGCACGGGGACGGCCCGCCGGGCCGGGTCGGGCACGGCCCAGGGCTCGTCGTCGGAGCGGAAGGCGGCGGGGCCTCCGGGGCTGCCGGAGCGCTGGAAGGTGCCCGGTTCGGCGGGGAGCGCGGTGCGCGGCCAGAGCCGGGGCGGCAGCGGCTGGACGAGGGCGAGCGGGGAGTGGTGGGGCCACTGGCGCAGGAAGCGCTGGGCGGCCCCGCGCTGCCAGAGGGGTCCCACGCAGTCGCTGACGACGAGGGTGAGGCGGCGCCCGGTGGGGTCGTGGAGCTGGTCGACGGGGCGGAGCCGGGGGTGGCCGTCGGCGCCGGAGGTGGTGGTGACGAGCGGGGGGCCGTCGCCCGTGTCGTACAGGCGGTGCACCTGGACGTCGCGGAAGGCGCCGGACTGCTGGCAGGCCTGGCGGAGCTCCTCGACCATGCGGTCCCAGACGACCATCGCGGGGCCGGTGTCCATGAGGAGCTGGATGTCGGGGCGGCGGCCGGAGGCGGGGCGCAGAACGGGCGTGAGGATGCCCGCGGCGGCGCTGCGTTCGGCCGTGGCCTCCTCGTCGAGGGTGCCTTCGCCGGGGCGCGGCGGTGCGGGCGCGTAGCCGCGGAGCGGGCGCAGGGCCTTCTGGAGGCCGAGGAGGCCGGGCAGGGCGTTGGCGCCGGGCGCGCGGACGGGCAGGGCGGCGCCCCAGCTCGTACCCCCGCCTCCGCCGGCGCGCGTGCCGTCCGCCGGGGCGGCTCCGGCGCGCATGTGCAGGGCGACGGAGTCCTTGCCGCCGGTGCCCCCGGACGGGCGCGGGGGCTCTTCGCGATTGGCCGGATCTCGCCCCTCTCCGGTGGTCCGGGCGGTCTCCGTGGGCCCGTCGTCCCGGCGGCGTGTCCGGTCCGGATCGGGAGTCTCCGGTTCCGGCAGCCACTGGGACAGCCAGAGCGCGTCCGCGACGGCTTCGGCGGACGGGTCCACCCCGCCCGCCCGCAGTCTGCGGGTCAGCTCCTCCAGAGGCATCCGGTGCGTCCGGTGCATCCGGTCATCACCTCGGCTGATCGAGCGGCTGCATGAGCATGTCCGCGATGCGTTCCCTGGTCACCCGCTCGGCGCGGGAGGCGTGCTGGGTGAGGTAGAGCGCGTTGAGCAGCTGGTCGGTGGCGATGACCTCGCCCGGCTCGCGGTTCAGGAACCGCTGGACGAGGCCCTGTTCGCCGTCGCCCGCGGCGGCCTCGGTCCCGAGGTGGGCCTCGATCATCGCGCCGAGCTGCTCCTCACCGGGCGGTTCGAGCTCCAGGCGGATGCAGCGGCGCAACAGGGCGGCGGGGAAGTCCCGTTCGCCGTTGGAGGTGAGCACGATGAACGGGAAGGTGGTGCAGCGGATCCGGCCGCCGTACACCGGCACCTTGCGGCCGTCGTCGCTGAGCACCTCGACGACGGGTTCCCGGTCGGCGAGCCGCTCCAGCTCGGGGATGGCGAACTCGCCCTCCTCCAAGGCGTTCAGGAGGTCGTTGGGCAGGTCGAGGTCGCTCTTGTCGAGCTCGTCGATGAGCAGCACCCGGGGCTGCTCGGAGGGGAGCAGCGCGGTGCCGAGCGGGCCGAGCCGGATGTACGAGCCGATGCCGGCCGGGGCGGCGGCGGGGGACCCCGTCACGCCGGCCTGGGCGCGCTCCAGCTGGACGTCCTGGAGGCGGCCGATGGCGTCGTACCGGTAGAGGCCGTCCTGGAGGGTGGAGCGGCTGACGATGGGCCAGCGCAGCACCCGGCCGAGGCGCAGCTCGTGGGCGACGGCGTGCGCGAGGGTCGACTTGCCGGTCCCGGGGTTGCCGGTGACGAGCAGCGGCCGCCGCAGGTACAGGGCGGCGTTGACGGCGTCGGTCTCGGCGGGCCGGGGATGGTGGTTCTGGACGAGCCGGCGCTTGACGCCGAGCCGCCGGTCGGAGCCGGCCAGGGTGTCGTCGGCGCCGCCCGTCGAGAAGTCGCGCCAGGGCGGCGGGGCGGGCAGCCGCTGTATCTCGTCGTGCGGATGCCCGGCCCCACGGTAGATCCGCCAATCGTTCACGATGAACTCCTCCTGGCTGTGGTGTGCCGGCCGGGCCCTGTGAACGTACTGCCCCACGACGCCCCTGCCGACCCCCAATCCGGTCGTCCCGTACGGACTCGGCAACTGCCGCACCCGCAGGGACACATGGGGCCGGGGGCACGGGGGCGCGGGACGCCTCCCGTGGCCCACGCGGGCGCGGGAGTCCGCACGCACGGCCGGGCGGCGCGGGGGCCGGACGTGTCCCGTGGCCCACGCGGGCGCGGGGTGCCGGCGTCCGGGGTCAGGGGGTCCAGCAGGGTGCGGCCCGCCGGGGTCGCGGGGCCCGGCAGGGGGCGGCCCGTCTCCTGGACCGCCGGGGTCGCGGGGCCCGGCAGGCGGCGGCCCGTCTCCTGGCCCGCCGGGGGCGCGGGGTGCGTCCCGGCCGGGCGCGGGAGGCACCGCAAGGTCGGCGCGGGGCCCGTGGCGCGCTCGCGCGCCGTCACACGTCCTCCTCGCCGAGCAGGGGCGGGGCCTCCAGGCGGCCGCCGTGCGGGGGGCGGTCGGGCGGGTCGTACAGGACGGCGATGGTGTCCGCCCAGGCGAGGTCGGGCCGCTCCGGTGCGAGGGTGCGCAGGGAGCGTACGGGCTTGCCGAGCCCGTGGGCCGTGAGCGCGTCCGCGAGGAGCCGGTCGGCCTGCTCGTGGAAGTCCGCGCAGTCGGTGTGGCCGTGCGCCCCGGTGCGCCAGAGCGCCAGCGGGTGGCCGGCAGTCAGGGCCGCGTTCATCGCCATGAGCCCGTCGCCGCTGCCCACCGGGCCGCAGAAGACGGGTACGGTGCCGTCCTCGGCCTCCCTGAGCCGGTCGTACGTCTCCGCCCAGGTCTCCCGGCCCACCCGCGCGGTGTGGGGGTCCTGGCCCGTGCCGGGCACCTCGGCGCGCAGCGGGGCCGCGCGCAACGGCCCCCGCTCCGCGGCCTCCCAGCGCTCCCGCCACTCGGGCGACGGCTCCTTGCCGTGCCGCCGGGCGTCCCGGATGACCACGATGCGGCGCTGCCCGAGGGTGATGGCCCCCCACGCCTCCTCGGGGCCCTGCGCGGGTTCGAGCCGCCAGGTGTCGAGCGGCTCGTCGAAGAGCTCGCGGGGCAGCACGGCCTCGACGGAGGCCAGGTGCGGCCCGTTGTCGCCGAGCCGGAGGGCCTCGGCGAGCGGCCCGCGCAGGGTCTCCTTGAGCCGGGCCCGCTCGACACCGCGGTCGTCGCCCGTGAGCGGGGTGACCATGTGCCCGTCGCGGAGCAGCTTCACGCGCCAGGGGTAACGCCGGTCCCAGCGGGGCGTGTCGACCTCCAGGAGCACGTCCGCGCGTGCCCGGCGCTCGCGGACGGCGACGGGGGCCGCCGCACGTCCCGAACCGATCAGGTCGTCGATCTCACGGCGGAGGAAGGGGCCCGCGTCGGCGGCCCGGTCGATGATCCAGCTCCGGAAGGCGGCCACGTCGCCGAGTCCTCCGGGGCGCCCCGAGACGCGCCGGACGACGTGGGCCACGTACAGGAGCACGGCGTCGAGGCCGGGGTCGCCGGGGTCGCTGCGGTCGGGCGCGCGCAGCCCGTACAGCAGGGCCGCGCCCTCGCTCCAGGTCCGCGGGTCGTCCTCGAAGGCGTCCGGGGTGGTGGTGTTCCGGATCCACTCCTTGACCCGGTCGACCAGGTCCATGATCTCGCCGGGGTTGATCGGCGGGGGCAGCGCGGCGAGGTGTCCCCGCAGCCGGGTGCGCAGCTTCGGGCTCAGCGGGTGCGGGCCGCCGAGCCGCTCCTGCGCGCGCGTCCAGTCGGATCCGTCGTCCAGCGACCGCTGGTAGTGGTCGAGGTGGTGACGGTCGTGGGCGCGCAGGGCCTCGGCCCAGAGTTCGCCCCCGGGCGCGTCGTGCAGGCGGCGCAGGGCGGTGAGGGGGACGAGGGCGCCCTGGTCGGACCAGCGTCCCTTGTTGAAACCGATCACGTTGCCCTGGAGGTCGTCGACGACGGGGCCGCC
Organism: Streptomyces sp. NPDC096079; assembly: GCF_040303145.1. Lineage (NCBI taxonomy): Bacteria > Bacillati > Actinomycetota > Actinomycetes > Kitasatosporales > Streptomycetaceae > Streptomyces > Streptomyces sp. NPDC096079. Next base: position 14,093 of record NZ_JBEOST010000014.1, on the reverse strand, counting down.
GGAGCAGCCCTCGACCGGCAGGACCCCTTCCGTCACGAGGGCCCGGGCGTCGACGCCGCTCAGCCGGCCGTGCACCTGGCGGATGCCGAGCTCCCCGGTCTCCCGGGACCAGCCGTGCAGGCCGACCTCGGTGGTGCGGGACGGGGGCCGCTCGGCGAGCAGGACGCAGGAGGCCTTGCGCGTGCCGGGCACGCGCACGAGCGCGACGTCGGGGAAGCCCCAGGTGTCGGGGCGTACGGCGTGGTCCTCGGGCCTGGGCAGGGCGAGCACGACCGTGCCGAGGGACCGGCGCGCGGTCTTGCCGTCCTGCCAGGTGATGCCGACGGCCGGCTCTCCCCTCCACACCTCGCCACCCCCCTCGGCCACGACATGGGCGCACGTCAGCACCCAGCCGGGGGCGATGAAGAACCCGGTGCCCCAGAACTGGTCGCCGTGCGGGTCATACCCGCCGTCGGGAGCGCCGATGCGTACGAGCGCGGGGCGCACCAGCGCGTCGAAGGCGCTCATGCGGCGCCATCGGCCGCCGGACGCCGCTGTGTGACGATGTCCGGCCGTTGCTCCCCCGCCTCCGTCGCGGCGGTACCGGGTGCGGAGCCCGTCGCGGGACCGGCGTCTCCGGGCGGGGAGACGGCCGCGGGCTCGGCGGTTCCGGGCGGCGCCTCCGCGGGCGTGGCGGCCGCCGGGCCGGGTTCGGTCCAGGTGAGGGAGACGTTCACGGAGGCCTTGCCCGCGCCGTCCGCCAGGACGCCGATCACCTTGCCGGACTGCGCGGACAGTTCGATGCCGAAGCTGACGGCGACCTCCACCGGCCCCTGCGGGTCGAGCCCCGCGCGCAGGGAGCCGACGACCCCGCGCACCACGTCCGTGAGCCCGCCCGCCATGGAGACCACCCGGTCCCGGACGCCGGTGTCCTGGAAGCCGCCGCCCCGGCCGAGCTCCTCCGCGTCGCTGACCCTGGCCCAGACGGGTGTGCCGTCGTCCAGTCGAATCCGAGCGATCCCGTGTGCCACAGCGGCCCCCGCTCCCCGAAGCGATGTTGGATCCAGAAGGCTAATCGGTGGGGCTGACGGGCGACAGGGGACGTGAGGGGTACGGCCTATCCTGAGCGCATGTACTTCACCGACCGTGGCATCGAGGAACTGGAGAAGCGGCGCGGCGAGGAGGAGGTCACCTTCGAGTGGCTCGCCGAGCAGCTGCGGACCTTCGTCGACCTCAACCCCGACTTCGAGGTGCCCGTCGAGCGCCTCGCGACCTGGCTGGCGCGCCTGGACGACGACGAGGACGACGACGAGTAGGACACCCCTCCGGCGGCGGGGTCACCGCCCCCGCGGCCGGTCGTGGGCGAGCCCGAGCGCGCCGTGCGCGACGAGCAGCGCGCCGGCCGCCGTCCAGCCTCCGCTGCGCCGGCCGGCGCCCCAGACCAGCAGCGGCACGCCCACGAGGAGCTGCGCCCCGCCCAGCACGCGCGCGTCGACGCCGCCCGGGCGCGGGCCGGGAGGGCCGTCCTCCCGCGCGGCCGGCTCCGCCCGTACCGCACCGCCCCGGGCCTTCGGCTTCGTCAGGGCGACGAGGACCCCCGTGCCCTCGACCTCCTCCGCGCCCTGGGCGAAGGCGGCGGTACGGAGCCGGTCGGCGCTCTCGCCGGGGACGATCCCGGTGGGCAGCGCGAGTCCGGCGCGGGAGAGGACGGCCACGACGCCGACGAGGCGGGCGTGGGCGTCGGCGTCCGGATCGGGCGCGGTGAGCGGTTCGAGGGCCTGTACGTCCAGGACGGGATCGAGGGCGAGCCGGTCGGCGAAGGTGCGCATGGCCTCGTCCTCGCCGACGGGGGTGCCGTTCGCGAGCCAGGTGTAGCCGACCGTGCGGCGGAAGCCTGCGGCGAGCGTGAGACCGGCCCGGGCGCGGTCCCACCAGAGGGCGACGACGGGCCGGCCCGCGGCGGGGACGGCGAGGGCGGTGGCCCAGCCGGTGACGACCTGTTCGACGGACTCGCCGCCGTGCGCCCAGGGCTTTCCCTCGGGTACGAGCACGCTCCACTCGGCTCCCGCGGGAGCGAGGAGCAGCTGTTCCCTGAGGAGTCGGGCCGCCGGCCGGACCGCCGGGGGCTCGGCGCGGCAGAGCAGGAGTGCTCCGGCGGAGTGCGGTCCGGATGTCGCGTTCATGGCCCCACGCTAGGGCAATTTGTTCGCATACGTCGCAGATGCACCCCACCCTGTCAGGGAAGAGTCAGGGTTGACTCCCCTCATCCGCGATATATCGTGTTCATCGAGAGACGCGATATGTTGCGTTGCCGATACGGGAGGTCAGCACCATGACAGAGTGGTCCGTCACCGAGCCGACGAAGCTGGCTCCGGCCGACCCCGTGACGCTCCTGCAGGTCCGCATCGTCAACGGCACGGTGAACGTGGTGGGGACGGACGAGAGTTCCGCCCGCGTGGAGATCTCGGAGATCGAGGGTCCGCCGCTGATCGTGACCCAGGAGGGCTCCACGCTGACCGTGACCTACGAGGACCTGCACTGGAAGGGCATCCTCAAGTGGTTCGAGCGTCGCCAGGAGTTCCGGCGCCGGGCCGTCGTCTCGGTCGCCGTCCCGGCCGGGGTCGACGTCGAGGTCGGGGCGGTCGGCGCCGAGGCGGTCGTCACGGGGATCAGAGGGCGTACGGAGGTGCGCGGCGTCACCGGCGACACCACCCTCCTCGGCCTTTCCGGCCCGGTCCGCGCCGAGAGCGTCTCGGGGAACCTGGAGGCCCAGTCGGTCACCGGAGCCCTGCGCGTCAGCTCCGTGACCGGCGACGTGACGGTGATCGAGGGCGCCGGCTCCTCGGTGAAGGCCGACACCGTCAGCGGCGACATGGTGATCGACCTCGACCCGGCCCGGCTCGACGGCCCGCCCGCCGACATCCGGCTCACCAGCGTCTCCGGCGAGGTAGCCATCCGGCTCCCGCACCCGGCCGACGCCCGGGTCGAGGCGAGCACGACGAGCGGCGCCGTGTCGAACGCCTTCGAGGACCTCAGGGTGGGCGGCCAGTGGGGCGCCAAGTCCATCACCGGCACCCTCGGCTCGGGCCGGGGCACGCTCAAGGCGACCACGGTCTCCGGATCCATCGCCCTGCTCCGCCGGCCGGAGCCCGCGGAGGACGCCGACGGCGCTCCCTCGTCCGCTTCGCCCGCCGCCTCCTCCGCGACCGGAAAGGTGCTCTGACATGCCGCCCGTCTTCGCCCACGGACGTCTTCGCCTCTATCTCCTCAAGCTGCTCGACGAGGCCCCCCGCCACGGGTACGAGGTGATCCGGCTCCTGGAGGAGCGCTTCCAGGGGCTGTACGCGCCCTCGGCCGGCACGGTCTACCCGCGCCTCGCGAAGCTGGAGGCCGAGGGCCTCGTGACCCACGCCAGCGAGGGCGGCCGCAAGGTCTACTCGATCACCGACGCGGGCCGCACCGAGCTGGCCGGGCGCGGCGCCGAACTGGACGACCTGGAGCGGGAGATCCGCGAGTCGGTCTCCGAGCTGGCGGCGGAGATGCGCGAGGACGTGCGCGGCGCGGCCGGGCGGGTGCGCAGCGAGATGCGCGCCGCGGCAGGACAGAACCGCACCGTGGATCCGCCCTCCTTCGCCGAGGCCAAGGAGGAGATGCGCCGCTTCACACAGGAGTGGAAGCAGCAGGCCCGGGAGGCCCGCGAGGAGGCCCGGTCGGCGCGGCGGCAGGCGAAGGAGTTCCAGCGGATCGCCCAGCAGGTGCAGGAAGAGGTCCAGGACCGGTTCTCCCGGGGCGACTGGCCCAAGGGAGTCTGGGAGGGGATCTCGGGCATCACGGCCCAGCTCGGTGACCTGGTGGCGGGCACCACCCACCCGAAGGCCGCCGCGCCGGAGCCGCCGTTCACGACGGCCCCGGCGGACGAGACGCCGGAGTGGGCGCGGGACGTCGCGGGCACGGGCGACCCCGCCCGCGACCTCGACCGGCTCCTGGACCGCTTCCGCGACGAGATCCGCGACGCGGCCCGGGACCACGGGGTGACCCCGGACCAGCTGGACGAGACCCGCCACCACCTGTCGAGGGCGGCCCACGGCATCAAGGGCCTCCTGACCCCGGAGAGAAAACCCTGACCGCCCGAGCCTGACGCGCGAGGGCTGGCGGGCCGTCAGCCCTGGTCGCCCCACGGTGAGCCGCGGGTGGCCCACCGACAGTCGGCGCAGCCGGCCGTCACCGACCGGGGGCGGGCCGTCGGCCCCGGGCGCCCCGCGGGCAGCCGCACGGGACGGTCAGCCGCCCCTGGCGCCCCACCCGCAGCCCCACCCGCACCCGCAGCCGCAGTCGCAGTCGCAGTCGCAGTCGCAGTCGCAGGGACGGTCGGTCGCTCCGGGGCCCTTCGTCAGCGGCGGGTGGCAGTGATCGTCACGTGGGCGCCCGGGGACGCGAGGACCCAGGCTCGGCCTCGGTCCTTGCGGAGCACCAGCGCGCCTCCGCGGGCGGTCACCCGCCAGTCGCCGGACGGAAGGGAGAGCTCGGTGAGGCGGGAGCCGCGCCGGCCGGCCGCGTCGTACGTGAGGCGGTAGACCCCGGTCACCGGGTCGTACGAGGTGGAGCGGACCGTGCCGGCGACCGCCTCGGCGTACGGCTCGGCGGTCAGCTCCTTGTTCACGCGGAAGGCCCCCGCGGCGTCCACCGCGCAGTAGCCGCCGCCGTAGCACCACTCCCAGCCGGTCCAGCCGGAGCTGTAGCGGCCGAGCGAGGCCATGGCCTCGCGGTAGAAGCGGTTCATGTTCGGCAGGGAGTTGTTCAGCGGCCCCCACTCCCCCACGACCACGGGCACCTTGTACTCCTTCGGGTACTGGGTGACCGCCGCCTCGTAGTTCTCGATCCAGCGGGCCGACGGGTCGTAGTCGCCGCCCGCCTCCATCACGCCGTTGTAGAAGTGCGGGGCGTAGACCACCTTCGGGTCGTCGATCCTCCCCAGGCCGGTGGGCACGCCCTCGCCCACGATCGGGGTGGGCTCGACGAAGATCCACCCGTCCTCGTCGACCGAACGGATCGCGTCCGCGATCCGGTTGTACATCGGGGTGACCTGGTCCCGCTCGATGCGCCGGGCGGCCGTCGCGAGGTCCTCGCCCTCGCGGAGCTCGCCCATCGGCTCGTTGATCGGGTCGTAGCCGAGCACGGCCGGGTGGTCCTCGAAGCGGTCGGCGAGCACCCGCCACATGCGGGCCTGGGCGCGCCGCAGGTCCTCGTCCTCGTAGAGGTGGGTGAAGGCGCGCTGGACGGCGGGCTCGAAGTACTCGGAGAACCAGTCGTCGGGGTGCGGGGTGAACGGCAGCCCGTCGGTCCTGGTGGCCCAGGCGGGCACGCCCCGGTGGCCGAACGCGGGCCCGAAGACGTCCTGATGGGCGTCGAGGACGACCTTGACGTCGTGCTTCGCGGCCCAGTCCAGGATCCGTTCGATCGCGCGGAGGTAGGACTGGCTGTAGTGGCCGGGGCGGGGCTCCAGGTCGTCCCAGAAGATCGCGAGCCGGGCGGTGTTGTAGCCCTTGGCCCGCATGTCCCGGAGGTGCTTCTCGGTGATCGCGGAGAGGGCGGTGGCGCCGCTGTGGGACTTGTCCGCGAGGTTCCAGCCGCGCAGGGTGAGCACCCGGCCGCGCGCGTCGGTGAGGGCGGGGATCCCGTCGCCCCCGGTCCCTCCCGGGGCGGCGGTCTCCGCCCCGGCGGCGGCGGTCGGGGCGAGCAGCGAGGCGACGACGACGGTCGCCGCGAGGGTGGTGCGCAACAAGGGGGCCTCCGGCACGACGGGGGGACACGACAAGGTGAGCGATGTTCACGTTTCGCGTGCCGGAGATCCCATCAGGTCAAGCGACCTGTATCAAGGGGTCGTCACGAGGTCTTCAGGACGATCTTTCCGAAGAGCTCGCCGGAGGCCATCTTCTCGAAGCCCTCCCGCGCCCGGTCCAACGGCAGGACCTCGTCGATCACCGGCCGGAGGCCCGTCGCCGCGCAGAACGACAGCAGGTCCTCCAGCTCGTCCTTGGAGCCCATCGTCGAGCCGACGACCTTCAGCTCCAGGAAGAAGATCCGGGTCAGCTCGGCGTGCGAGGGCCGGTCGCCGCTCGTGGCGCCCGAGATGACGAGCGTGCCGCCGGGCCGCAGCGACTTGACCGAGTGCGACCAGGTGGCGGCGCCGACGGTCTCGATGACGGCGTCCACCCGCTGCGGGAGCCGCGCCCCCGGCTCGTACGCCTCGACGGCGCCGAGCTCGACGGCCCGCTTGCGCTTGGCCTCGTCGCGGCTGGTGGCGAAGACCCGCAGGCCGGCCGCCTTGCCGAGGGCGATCGCGGCGGTGGCGACGCCACCGCCCGCGCCCTGCACGAGCACGGAGTCCCCGGGACGCACGCCGGCGTTGGTGAAGAGCATGCGGTAGGCGGTCAGCCAGGCGGTGGGGAGGCAGGCGGCCTCCTCGAAGGACAGCTCCTTCGGCTTGGGCAGCACGTTCCAGGAGGGCACGGAGACCCGCTCGGCGAAGGTGCCCTGGTAGTGCTCGGTGAGGATGGAGCGGGGCTCGTTCGGGCCCACGCCGTGGCCCGTCTGGCCGATGACGGAGTGCAGGACGACCTCGTTGCCGTCCTCGTCGATGCCCGCGGCGTCGCAGCCGAGGATCATCGGCAGCTTCTCCTCGGGCAGTCCGACCCCGCGCAGGGACCACAGGTCGTGGTGGTTGAGCGAGGCGGCCTTGACGGTGACGGTGGTCCAGCCGGGCCGGGCCTCGGGTTCCGGGCGTTCGCCCAGTTCGAGGCCGTTGAGGGGCTGGTCGCGGTCGATTCGGGCGGCGTAGGCAGCGAACATGGCCCGACCCTAGGACGCGGCGGGTCCGTGACGGAACCACACCCCACTGTGACGCGCGCCCCACCCCGTACCGTCACCCGGCGCCCGCCCCGAACCGCCTCGCCCGGCCCCCGTACCGTCACCCGGCCCCCACCCGTACCGCCTCACCCGCCCCCCACCCCCCGCATGCCGAAGGGCCCCGCCCCGTCCGTGTGGACAGGTGCGGGGCCCTTCGGCGTACCGGGTGCGCGTCAGCGGCGCGCGACGCCCTCGGCGCGGGCGGCGGCGGCGACGGCGGCCGCGACGGCCGGGGCGACCCGCTCGTCGAACGGCGACGGGATCACGCAGTCGGCGGCCAGCTGGTCACCGACGACGTCGGCGATGGCGTCGGCCGCGGCGATCTTCATGCCCTCGGTGATCCGGGAGGCCCGGACCTGGAGCGCGCCGGCGAAGATGCCGGGGAACGCGAGGACGTTGTTGATCTGGTTCGGGTAGTCCGAACGGCCGGTCGCCACGACGGCCGCGTACTTGTGCGCGACGTCGGGGTGGACCTCGGGGTTCGGGTTGGCCATGGCGAACACGAAGGCGTTCGGGGCCATGGCGGCGACGGCCTCCTCGGGGACCGTACCGCCGGAGACGCCGATGAACACGTCCGCGCCGGCCAGGGCGCTCTCCAGGGAGCCGCTGAGGCCCGCCTTGTTGGTGAGCTCGGCGATCTCGCGCTTGACGTCCGTGAGGTCCTCGCGGTCGCGGCTGACGATGCCCTTGCGGTCGGCGACGGCGACGTCGCCGAGGCCGGCCTCCAGGAGGAACTTCGCGATGGCCACACCGGCCGCGCCGGCGCCGGAGATGACGCCGCGCAGCTCGCCGAGGGTCCGGCCGGTCAGCTTCGCCGCGTTGCGCAGGGCCGCGAGGGTGACGATCGCTGTGCCGTGCTGGTCGTCGTGGAAGACCGGGATGTCGAGGCGCTCCTGGAGCTTGCGCTCGATCTCGAAGCACCGCGGCGCCGAGATGTCCTCCAGGTTCACGCCGCCGAAGGACGGGGCGAGCCGGACGACGGTCTCGACGATCTCGTCGGTGTCGGTGGTGGCGAGGGCGATCGGGACCGCGTCCACGCCGCCGAACTGCTTGAAGAGGATCGCCTTCCCCTCCATGACCGGGAGGGAGGCCTCCGGGCCGATGTCGCCGAGGCCGAGCACCGCGGTGCCGTCGGTCACGACGGCGACGACCTGGGACTTCCAGGTGTAGTCGTTGACCAGCTCGGGCTGCTCGGCGATCGCGGTGCACACCTTGGCGACGCCGGGCGTGTACGCGAGGGACAGGTCGTCCTTGTTACGGACGGGGACGGTGGCCTGGACGGCCATCTTGCCGCCCCGGTGAAGGGCGAAGACAGGATCGAAGGGCTCCTCGGGAGCCCCTTCGGTGCCACTGTCATTGCGAGGATTGACGATCTCCGCTGCCATTGGGATGACCCCTTAAGTCTGCTTCATTTGAGGGTTGGCCGCTCCTGGTGTGGAGCGGTGGGCGGGTCCCGCGGCCGCCGTGTCTGGCAGCCGCGCGGGCGCGCCGCACAACGCGCCCTGAGCCCCGGATGAGGGGTGTAAGGATCCTTCTTACCGGACGGACGGCACCGCAGACGAGTCCATATCCGTTCGGTGACGCGACTCATACCGAGCGCATCCGGACACGGACGGAGAACGACACGTCACCCGATGTCCCGATAGATGCATTCCGCACCCGATTGGCGGCCTTCCATTCGTCCGAATGGCGAGATGAACCGCAGATTTTCCGGTGAGGGGGAAGGTATTCAGAAGAAGATCCGGCCCCGATGTACCGGCCTGTCGGGATTTCGGGGTCACCCGTTACCCGATTTTGACATCCGTGGCCGTCGGTTTGTGGCAGTCCGAATGGCAAGATGCCGTAATCACACGAGGTCGCGACACTCGAAGATGCGTACGCGACCAGCTGGCAGCTCCCTCACACGCCGGAGGAACCCGACCATGACCGCACGCTCCACGCGCTGTACGACCGCCAAGACCCGCACCTCCCGTCTTGCCGCGGTCGCCGCCATCGCGGTCGCCGGCTCGATGCTGCTGACCGCCTGCGGCGACCAGACGGAGACCGCGAACACGCCCAGCGACACCGGCTCGGCGTCCGCCGGCAAGGCCCCGCTGTTCTCGAAGCTCCCCGCCGACATCCAGAAGGCGGGTGTCATCAAGGTCGGCACGGACGCCTCGTACGCCCCGATGGAGTTCACCGAGGGCGGCAAGATCGTCGGCGTCGACCCGGACCTGGGCGAGGCCCTCAGCAAGCAGCTGGGCGTCAAGTTCGAGTTCGTGTCGGGCACCTTCGACGGCCTGATCACCTCCATCTACACCGGCCGCCAGCAGCTCATCATGTCCTCGATGACGGACAACAAGAAGCGCCAGGAGGGCCTGGACGACAACGGGAAGAAGATCGGCAAGGGCATCGACTTCGTCGACTACTTCAGCTCCGGCGTCTCCCTGCTCGTGAAGAAGGGCAACCCGCAGGGCGTCAACTCCCTCGACGACCTCTGCGGCAAGACCGTAGCCGTCCAGCGCGGCACGATCTACGAGGACACCTTCAAGGCGCAGGCCGTCAAGTGCGGCGACAAGAAGCTGACCATCCAGGCCTTCGACACCGACGCCGAGGCCCAGACCCGCGTCAAGGCGGGCGGCGCGGTCGCCGACCTGAACGACTACCCGGTCGCCGCGTACATCGCGAAGACCTCGGGCGGCGGCAACGACTTCGAGGTCGTCGGCAGCCAGAGCGACGTCGGCCTCTTCGGCATCGGCGTCTCGAAGGACAACACCCAGCTGCGGGACGCCGTCAAGGAGGCGCTCGACGCCATCATCAAGGACGGCTCCTACGCGGAGGTCCTGAAGAAGTGGGACGTCGAGGACAGCGCGGTCAAGTCGGCCACGGTCAACGCCGGCAAGTGACCTCTCCTCGTACCACTGAAGGGCAGTCGTCATGACTGACAAGATCAGCAAGGAACCGGCCGCCGCTCCGTCCGGTTCCACCCCCTCGGGCGTCCCGTACGAGGCGATCAAGGCCATCCCCGTGCGGCACTACGGCCGCTGGGTCAGCGCCGTGGTCGTCGTCGCGCTCCTCGGGTGGCTCGTCTACGCCTTCTCCCAGGGCAACGTGCTCTGGGACACGGTGTGGGACAAGGTGTTCGACCCGTCCGTGATCGACGGCATGTGGAACACCATCATCATCAGCGTCGCCTCCATGGCGCTGGGTCTCGTCCTCGGCATCGTCTTCGCCGTGATGCGGCTCTCCAAGAACCCGGTGACCGGCGCGGTCGCCTGGCTCTACATCTGGTTCTTCCGGGGCACCCCGGTCTACGTCCAGCTGCTCGTCTGGTTCAACCTGTCGCTGATCTTCCAGTACATCGACCTCGGGCCGATCTACAAGAACGAGACAGTCGACGTCATGACGCCGTTCATGGTGGCCCTGCTCGGCCTCGGCCTGAACGAGGGCGCCTACATGGCGGAGATCGTCCGCGCGGGCATCCAGTCGGTCGACGAGGGGCAGACCGAGGCGGCGCACGCGCTGGGCATGTCCCAGACGAAGACCATGGGCCGCATCGTGCTCCCGCAGGCCATGCGGGTGATCGTGCCGCCGACGGGCAACGAGTTCATCAACATGCTGAAGACCTCGTCGCTGGTCTCGGCCGTGCAGTACACCGAACTGCTGCGGGCCTCGTCGAACATCGGCAACACGGCCGGCGCCGTCATGGAGATGCTGTTCGTCGCCTCCATCTGGTACCTGGCGCTGACCAGCGTGTTCAGCGTCGGCCAGTACTACCTGGAGCGCCGCTTCTCGCGCGGTTCGACCCGTAACCTGCCGCCCACTCCGTTCCAGCGGGTCAAGGCCAACCTGACCACGTTCAAGCGCTCCCCGGAGGCCACGCGATGACCGGCGAACCCATGGTCAAGGCCGAAGGCGTCCACAAGTCCTACGGCGCGGCCCACATCCTCCGCGGCATCGACCTGGAGGTGCAGAACGGCGAGGTCTTCTGCCTCGTCGGCCCCTCCGGCTCCGGCAAGTCGACCTTCCTGCGGTGCATCAACCACCTGGAGCGCATCGACGGCGGCAGGCTCTCCGTCGACGGCCAGCTGGTCGGCTACCGGCAGAAGGGCGACAAGCTCTACGAGCTGAAGGACAGCGAGGTCGCGGTCCAGCGCCGTGACATCGGCATGGTCTTCCAGCGCTTCAACCTCTTCCCGCACATGACGGCCCTGGCCAACGTCATGGAGGCGCCCATCCAGGTGAAGGGCGAGTCCAAGTCGGTGGCGCGCGAGCGGGCCGAGCGCCTGCTCGACCGGGTCGGCCTGCGGGACAAGATGGGGAACTACCCGTCGCAGCTCTCCGGCGGTCAGCAGCAGCGCGTCGCCATCGCCCGCGCGCTGGCGATGGAGCCGAAGCTGATGCTCTTCGACGAGCCGACCTCGGCGCTCGACCCGGAGCTCGTGGGTGACGTCCTGGACGTCATGCGGGACCTGGCCGAGTCCGGCATGACGATGATCGTCGTCACGCACGAGATGGGCTTCGCCCGTGAGGTCGGCGACTCGCTGGTCTTCATGGACGGCGGCGTGGTGGTCGAGTCGGGCAACCCGCGCGACGTCCTGGGCAACCCCCAGCACGACCGTACGAAGGCGTTCCTCTCGAAGGTGCTGTAAGGCGTACGGAAGCGAAGGGGCGGTACGGGAGACCCGTACCGCCCCTTCCTCGCGTCGCGGCTACCTCACGGCGAGGACGAGGGCGTCGGAGGGCGAGGCCCAGACCGACCGGGCCTCGCCGAAGCCGGCGGCGCGCAGGGTCTCGGCGTGCCAGCCGGCGGAGGGCGCGTCCCCGTCGGCGTGCTCGCCGTAGATCTCGAAGCGGCGGGCGGTGGGCTCGGCGAGGACGGGGTCGGCGCCGGCGACGGCCCACCACTCGGCCCAGTCGAGGGCGCCGGCGGCCTTGCCCCGGTCCATGGCGGCGTGGCGGCGGGCGCGCTCGGCGGCGTTGATCCGGGGCGTGGTCTCGTCGATCATGTGGTCGGCGTTCATGAAGACCCCGCCGTCCCGGACGAGACCGGCGAGCTGCCCGTAGAGGGCGGTCAGGGGTCCGCTGTGGAGCCAGTGGAGGGCGGTCGCGGTGAGGACGGCGTCGTACGTGTCGTACGGCAGGCTCTCGGCCCAGGCCGGGTCCTTGAGGTCGGCGGTCACGAACGAGACGCGCCCGTCGCCCTCGAAGGAGCCCCGGGCGATGGCGAGGAGGGCCGGGTCGAGGTCGACGCCGGTGCTGGTCGCGTCCGGGAACCGCTGGAGCAGCCGGCTCGTAATACTCCCCGTACCGCACGCGAGGTCGAGGACGCGGGGCTTGGGCCCCACCAGTGCCTCGACCATGTCGAGCATCACGCGGAACCGCTCCTCGCGGTCCGGCATGTACCACTCCTGCTGACGGTCCCAGCTCTGCTGCCAGGCCGCCCAGTCGGTTCCGGTCATGGTCGTTCCTCCCCGCTTCAGCTCTACCATTCGTAATACCCTCGATGGGGAAACAGCCGTTACCCCCTCGACCGAGACACTAGCCCGCCGAAGTAAGGACTACAAGTGGAACTGGCCCATTACTCGGACTTCGCCGTACGTCTGGTCAACACCGAGGAGCCGGCCCGCGGCAAGGACACGCTGACGTCCGTCGAGGTGCTCCGGGACCTCTTCGGCCCCGCCACCCAGATGGCCCGGAGGGTCACCGAGGCCGACCTGCCGCGCTTCCGCGCGGTGCGCGCCCGGCTGCGGGCGGTCTTCACCGCGGCCGACGAGGGCGACCACACGGGAGCGGTCGACCTCCTGAACTCCCTGCTCCTGGAGTTCCCGGTCAGCCCGCAGATCTCCGGCCACGACACCCTCGACGAGGAGGGGCGGCCCCGCTGGCACATGCACCTCGCGGACCACTCGTCGAACGCGACCACGGGCTACGCCGCCATCTCGGCGATGGGCCTCGCCTTCCATCTGACGGAGTTCGGCGCGGACCGGCTCGGCCTCTGCCAGGCGCCGCCCTGCCGCAACGCCTACCTGGACACCTCCACGAACCGCTCCCGCCGCTACTGCTCGGACCGCTGCGCGACCCGGGCCAACGTGGCCGCCTACCGGGCCCGCAAGCGCCTGGAGGCCGAGCGGTCGGACCACACCGGCCTGACGGACGAGACGAGCCAGGAGAGCAGCACCCACGCCGACCGCTGACGCCCCGGCGTCACCGGCCGGTACCGCACCCGCACCCGCCCGAGGACCAGCTCGGGCGGTACGGCCCCGAAGACCCGGCTGTCCCCCTCGGCGTCCGGATTGTCGCCGAGCACCCACCAGCCGCCGTCGCGTCGCTCGACCAGCCGCTTCACGATGAGCAGATCCTGCTGCAGCGGATGCCGCAGCACGGCCACGCAGCCGGCCCGCAGCCGCGCCCCGTACTGCACGAGCAGCTGGTCGCCGTGAAGCAGCGTGGGCACCATCGACACCCCCGTCACCTCGGCGATCCCGAACGGAGCCCCGGCCTCCGCCGCCTGCTCCCGCCCCGACCGCACCATCCGGCACCTCCCGATCCGCTCGCCGAGTCGACTCGTCCACTCGTACACGAGTCCCATGGTGACCCTGGACTTTTGACCTAAGCCCCAGGGGGCGCCCGCGAAAACGCCCTTCTCACCGAGTAATGTCCCACCTGAGAAGACGATCACGAGGAAGGACGGCTCAATGCTCTCCCGCCTGTTTGCCCCCAAGGTGAAGGTCAGCGCCCACTGCGACCTCCCGTGCGGCGTGTACGACCCTGCCCAGGCCCGCATCGAGGCCGAGTCCGTCAAGGCTGTCCAGGAGAAGTACCTGGCCAACGAGGACCCGCACTTCCGCGCCCGCGCCACGGTCATCAAGGAGCAGCGCGCGGAGCTCGCCAAGCACCACGTCTCGGTGCTCTGGAGCGACTACTTCAAGGCCCCGCACTTCGAGAAGTACCCCCAGCTCAACCAGCTGGTCAACGACACCCTGAAGGCCCTCTCGGCCGCCAAGGCGTCCACGGACCCGAAGACGGGCGAGAAGGCGCTGGAGCTCATCGCCGAGATCGACCGCATCTTCAAGGAGACGAAGAAGGCCTGATCTCCTCCGGGCCGCGGGATCCGCACGTGCGCGGGTCGCGCGGCCGGGGTGTGCGCACCCGGCCCGTGAGGGACGCCGAGCTCGGCGTCCCTCACCCGCCGGGGCCCGTACAAGGGGGGCGGGAGACCCCGGCGA
>NZ_JBEOST010000013.1:0-221923 GCF_040303145.1 Streptomyces sp. NPDC096079 | reverse complement strand
GTCCCGCGCGGGGCGCCTCGACGGGATCTGGCTCGGATACGGCTGGAGGAACGGGCACCCGCGGGTGGTGACGCCGCGTCAGGCGTGCGAGGTCACTTGCCGAGCCACGCGTCGTGGACGGTCACCGTCGACGCGTTGCCCTGCTTGTCCGTGACCTTGGCGGACAGCGAGACGCCGCTGTCCTTCGCCGGGCTCTTCACGACGACCAGACCGCCCACGACCTTCGCGGACTGCCAGGTCTTCCCGCCGTCGTAACTCACGGACACCGCGAGCGACTTGAGGTTCGCACCGGCTGCCGCGCCCTGCACGGTCACCGGCACCAGGACCGGGACGCGCTCGGGGAGGCGCGAGCCGAGGTCGACGGGGGGCGCGAAGCGGACCATGGACACCGGCAGCGCCGTGGTGGCCGCGACCTGCGCCGAACGGAACGTGAAGCCGGTCTCGATCCGGGTGGAGACCGCGCCGGTCTTCGCCGGGCGCTCCACGGAGGCCGTCAGCCGGTACTCGGCGTCGGCGGCGTCGACCGCGAACGGCTCGTAGCCGCTCAGCGGGTCGGTGCTCTCGGCGACCTTCACCCCGTCGCGGTACAGCGTCGAGGTGGACGAGGAGTACGGGACGCTCCCGGAGTGACCCTCGCCGTCGGAGGCGAGCGGCACGGCGCCGACGATCCGCTGCACGCCCGTCACCGGGTCGACCGTACGGAAGACGCCCATGCCCTGACCCAGCAGCGGGCCCATGACACCGGTGTTGAAGGCCTCGCGGTACGTCCGGCCGGCCTCGTAGCGCTTCGGCTCGACCATCTCCCAGGCACCCTCGAAGGCCGGGTAGCCCCACTCGTCCTTGTCGCCCAGCTGGTTGTACCGGGTGAGCCACGTGGCGCCGTCACCCGTGGACACGTAGAAGGTGCGCGTGCCCGGCGCCGGCTGCGGCGCGGAGAAGCCGTTGCCCTCCGGAGCGCCCGGCAGGTGGGCGTACGGGGAGGCGAGCGCCGTCTTGCCGGGCGCGGAGGCACCGAGACCGACCTTCAGGGTGGCCAGCTCGCTCGACTGCACGTGCCGGGTGTAGCCGGTGGCGACCGTGCTCGTCTTCCCGCCGAAGGCCACCGAGTACTGGCTGGTCGCGTCCTTCAGGAAGTGCGCGTCCCAGGTCTGCAGGAGGGAGCCGTCGGTGACGGCCGGACCCATGTGCGCGGTGCGGAAGCCGGTGAAGCCCCGCAGGACCCAGCCGTTGCCGACCCGGCCGATGCCGGTCGCCACCTCGTAGTACGTCCCCGCGTAGTCGGCCTTGTCGAGGCCGGGCACGGTCAGGTCCACCGGCTTGGTGGTGCGCGCGTCGGAGACGACCGTGGTGTCGCCGGTGATCTCCAGCTTCGGCTGGGCGATCCAGTCGGTGCCCGCCGTGTAGTCCGACGGGTCCTGGTAGACGGCCGTGTTCAGCGTGTACGAACCCTTGGGCACCCGGAAGGTGTGGGCGCCGGGCTCGTCGTCGACCCGGGCCTGGAAGTGCGCCGCGGGACCGCCGACGCCGGTCAGCGTGGTGGCGAAGTTCCGGGCGTCGGCGCCGTCACGGCCGAGCGTCCGGACGGTGAGGTCGTACGACTCCGCCTCCCGTACGGCCACCGCGGCCGTGCGGACGGACTGGCCCCCGCCGGTGGCGGTGACGTAGCCCGAGTAGGTGCCGTCGGCCGTGCCGACGCCGGTGTCGGCGACGAGGTCCGCCTCGGCGGTACCGCCGGCGGGCACGGTCACCTTCGAGGCGCCGAGCGAGAAGAACCCGGCCGGGGCGGGCTTGCCCGACGGGTCGAGGGTGGACACCGACAGGTCCAGGGTGACGTCCGTGGTCCCGAGGTTGCGGTAGACGACCTTCTTGGTCACCGGCTTGTCGTCGTCGTGCGGCCAGAGCGCCGTGCCGTAGTTCAGCGACACCGGCTCGGCGACGACGCTCGCCTTCAGCGCCTGCTCGACCTGGATGCGGCCCGTGCCCTGCTGGAAGGCGGTGTAGGCGCCGCCCTTGGCGGAACCGGTCAGCGCGCCCTTGAGCTCGGCGGACTTCCAGTCGGGGTGCCGCTGCTTCAGGAGGGCGGCGGCACCCGCGACGTGCGGGGTGGCCATGGAGGTGCCGTCGATCTGGAGGTAGCCCGGAGCGGGGTGCGGCGTGCCCGGGCGCGTGTCGATGGCGCTGCCGGGCGCGGCGGCCGCCGTGATGGCGACGCCGGGCGCGGTCACGTCCGGCTTGACGGCTCCGTCGCCGACGCGCGGGCCGGTGCTGGAGAAGGGTGCCAGCTTGTCGTCCTTGTCCACGGCGCCGACGGTCAGCGCGGAGTCCGCACTGCCCGGGGAGCCCACCGACGACGGGCCGGATTCGCCCTCGTTGCCCGCCGCGATCGCGAACAGGATGCCCTTCTCGGCGGTCAGCCGGTCGACGGTCTCCTCCAGCGGGTCGACGCCGGGGCTGTCGGGGCCGCCGAGGCTGAGGTTGACGACGTCCGCGCCTTCGGCGGCGGCCCACTCCATGCCCGCGATGACGGCGGAGTCGTCCCCGAACCCCTCGTCGTCGAGGACCTTCCCGCTGATCACCTTGGCGCCGGGGGCGACGCCCTTGAACCGGCCGCCGGACCGGGCACCGGTGCCGACGGCGATCGACGCGACGTGCGTGCCGTGCCCGACGCGGTCCACGGCGTCGGCGGAGGAGGAGAAGTTCTTCTCGCCGACGACCTGCGTCTTCAGGTCGTCGTGGGTCTTGTCGACACCGGTGTCGAGGACGGCGATCTTCACGCCGGTTCCGTCGAACCCGGACTCCCACGCCTTGTCGGCGCCGATCTGCCGGACGCTGCGGTCGAGGCTCGCGCCCCGCACCCCGTCCAGCCACACCTTGTCGATGCCGGAGGCGGCAGCGCGCAGCCCGCTGGTCTGCCGGTTGGTCAGCGCCTCCCACACCCGGGCGACATCGTCCGGGGACGTACGGATGGCGTCCGCGTTCAGCGTCGGGAAGGTACGGCGCAGCTGGGTCTCGCCGGCCGCGCGCACCTCGGCGCGTGCGGCGCCGGCGCCCCCCTCGTACTGCACGATCAGCTTGAGCCCGGCGCGGTGGCTCTTCCGCAGCCGCGGGTCGGTGAGCACGTCGAGGTCGAAGAGCCGCTGGTCGAGGCGGCCCGATTCGATCAGGCGCCGCGCGTCCGCGGGCACCACGAGCGTGTGGTCCCCGGTGCGCCGCACCTCGACGGGTATGCGTTCACGGCCTTCGGCGGACTCGAAGCCCACCATGTCGCCTTCCGCGTCCACCACCACGCGGTCGCCGGTGACGAGCGGGATCCGCTCGGTACCGCCGGGGCGCGGGGTGTCGTCCGGTGCGGCCGCCGTGTGCGCGGCGATCGCCGGCGCGGGGCCTGTCATGCCTGCCACGAGCGCCACCGACGTGGCCGCTGCGATGGTCAGGGCGCGTGCTCTCTGCACGTGTGCGCGCAAGTCTCCCCCAGGAGCTTGGGATGAGGTCGAATGACGGATTCCGGCCGGGGCACGAGGGCGCCCGTCACCGGTCAGCGCAGTATGTGAGGAGCGAAGGACGTGATCAACGCGGGTGGGGGAGCGGGACGTCGAATCCCATGGTTTCCGGCCATCGTGCGCGGGCCGCGTTCGATGGGACGACGATGACCGTGTGACGGCACCGTGACGGCGGAACGATCCTTGCGCGACGGCGGGCCCGCCGGAACCCGCTCCGGGCCAGGTCAGGCACGCTTTCCGGGGGCCGGCGCCGGGGCGACGCGCGCGCGTGGCGGCCGTTGGCCGTATCCGGACCCGTCGCACGGGAGTTCCCTCCGCGCGGCCGACCGCCCGGAGGGAACTCGTGGGTGCCGCGGCCCCGTTACGGTCGGGCGTCGAGCCGGCTCAGCTTGTGCGCGTACAGCACCCGCTGGCAGTAGTCCGTGCCGTCGGGATCTGAGGCGTCCGGGTTCGCCTTGCAGTCGGGGTCGGACCCCGGACGGTGCTCGGAGAGGGACCACAGACGTCCCGTTCCGCGTTCGACGTAGAGGTCCTCGGCGCCCCGGGCGGTCTTCACGGCCTGTCCGCTCGTGACCAACTGCCCGTCGTTCCACGTGTAGCGCCAGAGGTTGCCGGGCTCGTCCGTGCCCTTCGACTCGTTCACGTACAGCGTGCCGTCGTGGGCCGCCGCGCCCTGCGCGCCACCGCCCGCCAGCGGCAGGTAGTTCGCCCAGCCCTGCGCGGTCACGTCCAAGGAGCGCTGCTCCAGATCCGCCACGGGGTACGAGGCGATGCGGCCGGTGGACTCGGCACCGCTCTGCGGCCGGCAGTACTCACCCATGATCAGGCGGTCCGGGGTGGTGCTGCGGTCCAGCGAGATGTAGGAGGCCTTCGGGGCGCCGGTCGGGACGCAGCCGTAGGAACCGGCGGGATTGCCCTGACCCGCCTTGAACTTCCACGCGGCGACCTGCGGCATCACATAGCGGTAGCCGAAGCTGTACCAGACGTTGTCGTGCCGTCCGACCTTGGTCTTGTCCTCGGTGTTCGCGGTGGTCTTCACCCCGTCGGTGTCGCTGCCCATCGCGTCGTGCGTGCCGGGGTCGCCGTCCGGGTCGAGGTCCATGATGGTGCGCATGTCGAAGACGCGCAGGCCGTTGCGGGTGTCGGCGACGTACAGGTAGTTGCCGTACCAGACGATCCCGCCGGCGTGGACGCCCTTCTGGATCGGGTACTCCGAGGCGTGCAGTCCGTCGAAGGAGACGTGGTCGGCCGAGTTGACGTAGGTCCAGCCCAGCAGGACGTGCCGGTACTTGATCTCGGAGATGCCGGAGGCCGGGTTGACCCGGCTCTGGACGAACGTGATCCGGACGCCCTTCTGGTTGCAGGCGTCGTTGGCCTCCGTCTCGGCCGCGGTGCAGTCGCCGGTCGCCGGGTCCGGGTCGTCCTCCCGGCCCGGGTCCCAGCCGTCGTACGAGGCGAACAGCTGGATGTTCCCGGCCGTGCCCCACAGTTCGTCGTCCTGGGCGTCGGAGACACCCGAGAAGCCCTGCGGGACCCACTCCCGCGAGGTGGAGTCGTCGTTCTGCAGGCAGTACTTGATGTCGGGATCCGGGGCGGTGCCGAACGGATCGCGGGAACACCACGGCGAGACGTCGCGGTTCGCCCCGATCAGGAGGTTCTGCACGCCCGACTTGGGGAGCACCGAGTCCAGGCGGGTGACGCGGGCGGTGGTCTCGGCGTTCAGCGCGCCGGGCGACAGGGTGAAGTCACCGGGCGAGGCCGGACCGCCGGGCGTCCAGGCCGCGGTCGCGAGCGGTGCGGGAGCGGTCTCGGTCGCCAGGGGCTCCTGGACCGTGGCGGACGTGACGTCCTGCGGGGCGTCCTCGGCCTGGGCCGGGGCCGTGAGGCCGGTGAGCGCGAGCGAGGCCGCGGCGGCGGCCGTGAGCCAGGCGCGGCGTATGCGCGGTGAGGGCATGCGGGGTTGCCTCCGTCGTTCGGGTGTGGGGGGAGCCCGACGGAGGCTTCCAGAACGACGGAACGAAAGGCAACGACGCCGAGGTGCCGCCAACACCCCGCTATGTCCGGGGCGGTTGGTGCGAAGTCGCCCCTTTCGACCCTTCCCGGTGCAGGACCTGCCGCCGATCCGCACGAGATCCACACGGTGGCCGGCGGGCGGCGTTCTCCTATGATGAGCGGATGTGCGCCCACCGGATCGACCGCCCGTCCGACCTCGACGTGGTCCGTGAGTCCTACGACCGGGTGGCCGACACCTACGCCGAGATGGTGCGGACGACGGGCATGGGCGACATCCGCCGCCACCCGTGGCTCAAGGCGTCGATCGACGCCTTCGCCGACAGCGTGGGCGGCTGTGGACCCGTCCTGGACGTCGGCTGCGGACCCGGCACGGTGACCGCCTACCTCGCCGAGCGCGGCCTCGACGTGTCCGGGGTCGACCTCTCCCCCCGCATGATCGAGAACGCGCGCAGGTTGCACCCCGAGTGCCGCTTCGCCGTCGCCTCCGCCACCGAACTCGACCTCGCCGAGGAGTCCCTCGGCGGCGTCCTCGGCTGGTGGTCCCTGTTCAACCTGCCGCGCGAGGTCCTCCCCCAGGTCCTCGCCATGTTCGCGCGGGCCCTGAAGCCGGGCGGCCACCTCATCGCCGCGACCCACGTCGGCGAGGAGGACATCCGGCGCACCGAGGCCTACGGGGGCGTCCCGGTCCGGTGGACGACCCACCAGTGGAGCCCGGACCGGCTCGTCACGCTCATCGAGGAGTCCGGCCTCCACCCCACCGCCGAACTCCGCCTCCCCGCCGACGCCCACTCGGGCCCGGGCGTGGTCGTCACGGCCCGACGCCCGGGCTGAGAACGGGACGACGGCCGCGGTCCGGCACCGCGCCCGCCTCCGGGCCCGCCCGGTCAGTCCGTGAAGGCGCCGCCGTCCAGGGTCCAGTGGGGGTCGGGCGCGATCCCGAGCGCCGTGTACACGTGGGCCGCGACATCGGCGTGGCCGAGGCGCGCGGGGGCGCGGCCGGCGGTCAGGCCGGGTCCGCACGCGGCGATCCAGGCGGTGCGCTCCTGGAGGCTCCGTCCCCCGTGACCGCCCTCGTCGCGGTGGCCGTGGTCCGTCACCACGACGACCGTCCACGACTCCGTCCCGTGCCCGGGGCGCTCGCGCACGGCGTCGAGCAGCCGGCCGAGACGACGGTCGGCCGCCTCGATCGCCCGGCGGTACTCCTCGCCGCAGCCGCGGAAGTGCGCGGTCTCGTCGACGGCGCCGAGGTAGACGAAGCCGGCGTGGAGGTCCTCGTCCAGGCCGAGGAGGTGCACGGCGTCGTCGGTGACGAGGTCGTCCACCTCCTCCCACGCCCCGGGGGTGTCCTCGCGGGGAGCGACGTAGCGGAGCCGGGTGGGGGCGACGAAGAGCGGGCCGCCCTGCTGGGCGAGGAAGAGGGGCGCCCAGCCGCCGACCGCGAAGGTGCGGCGTCCGAGGTCACGCGCGAGGCGGGTCGTGAAGTCGGGGAAGACGTCGAGCCGGTTGCCGTCCAGGCGGTTGCCCCACACCCCGTGCTTGGTGACCCCGACACCGGTGACGACGGTGGTCCAGCACGGCCCCGACATCGTGGGCGTCACGGGGTCCACCTCGACCGGGGCCAGGAAGCCGGCGCGGGCGACCTCGTCGAGGCGCGGGGTGTGCAGGTCGGGGAGGAGGTCGAGGCGTACGCCGTCGATGCCGACGACCAGGACGCGAGCGTTGTCCATGGGAAATTCCAGGGGAGTCGGGGGCGGGGCGGGGGGCCGCCGGGTCGCGGGGGAGGAGCCGCGGGGCTTCAGGAGCCGACGCGGCGGAGCCGGATCAGGCTGCCGGCGTGGTCGCCGGCCGGCAGCCGCGGGTCGATCCCGTGGCGTACGAGGGCGGCGCCGCTGTGGACCCGGTCGGAGTCGAGGTCCCGGTAGCGCGCCCCGGGGTCGAGGGCGGGCAGCCGCACCGGGGCGGCGGGGTGCCCGAAGCGGGTCGTGGGGCGCCAGGTGAGGAGCGCGTGCTCGCTGTCGTCCGGTGCGGCGTAGTGGACGGCGGTCACCGGGCCCTCGGCGACCCGGTACTGGAGTCCGCGCTGCACCAGCGGACGGATCTCCTTGTACACGGCGACGAGTTCGGCGGTCGCGGCGAGCTCCTCCTCGGACCAGGACGTCAGGTCTCCGCCGAGACCCAGGGCGCCCGCCATGGCGACGTGGAAGCGGAAGCGCAGCGGGGTGCGGCGGCCGGTGGCCGTGTTGGGGCTGTCGGTGACCCATGCGGCCATGGCCTGGGCGGGGAACAGCTGGCCGAAGCCGTGCTGGATCCCGATCCGGTCGACCGGGTCGGTGTTGTCCGAGGTCCAGGCCTGATCGGTACGGGCGAGGACGCCGAGGTCGACCCGCCCGCCGCCGCCCGCGCAGGCCTCGATGCGCAGCCCCGGGTGGGCGGCGCGGAGCCCGTCCATGACGCGGTGGACGGCCCGCGTGTGGTCGATCCAGAGCCGGTCGGGATCGGGGTGGCCGTCCCAGCCCGCCTCGGTGAAGGCCCGGTTGGCGTCCCACTTGAGCCAGTCGACGTCGTTCTCGCGCACCAGCCGGTCGAGGGTCTCCGCGGCCCAGGCCTCCACCTCGGGCCGGGCGAAGTTGAGGACGAGCTGGTTGCGGAGTTCGGTCGCGTCGAGCCGGGGGGAGTGGAGGACCCACTCCGGATGGGCCCGGTACAGCGCGCTGTCCCGGTTGACCATCTCGGGTTCGACCCACAGCCCGAACTCCATGCCCAGGCCGTGCACTTCGTCGACGAGCGGGCGCAGTCCCCTCGGGAAGGCCTCGGGCCGGGGAGTCCAGTCACCGAGTCCCGAACGGTCGTCGCGGCGGGTGCCGAACCAGCCGTCGTCCAGGACGAACAGTTCGGCACCGACGCGGGAGGCCAGCCGGGCGAGGCGGATCTGACCGGCCTCGTCGACCTCGAATCCGGTGGCCTCCCACGAGTTGTAGAGCACCGGCCGGTCCCGCTCGGGCTCGGGCAGGACGTGCGCGCGGACGTACTGGTGCCAGGCGCGGCTCGCGGCGCCGAAGCCGTGCGCCGTGTAGAGCCCGGCGTACACCGGGGTGCGCAGGGTCTCGCCCGGCCGCAGGGTCCACTGGAGCCCCTCGTGTCCGAAACCCCCCGTCCAGGTGGTGCGCCCGCCGGGGTCGCGGTGCACGGTGACGCGCCAACTGCCGCTCCAGGCCAGTGCGGTGCTCCAGACCTCGCCCCGGTCCTCGGCCGCGGTGCCGTCGTCGAGCGCCAGCCAGGGACTGGCGTGGTGTCCGGTGAGTCCGCGACGGCTGGTCAGGACGGTCTCGGCGACGGGAAGCCGGTCGCGCTGGAGCCGGAACTCGCTGTTCCAGCCGCCGACCAGGTGGCTGAGCCGGTAGTCGGGAAGCGGGGGAGCGGTCCAGGAAGCCGAGTCGAGCCGGTCGACGGTGACCGGGTCCGGCGGCCCGTCCGCGGGCCCGGTGTGGGTCAGTTCGGTCCAGCGCTCGATGACGTCGGTGTCGCTCCGGACGCGGTAGCAGAGGGCGGCGCGCAGGGGCCGGTGCCGGTCGTCGAGGAGAAGTCGCAGTTCGCCGCCGTCGACGCGGTGTCCGGCGAACCGCCACTGGGCGCCCCGGGTCCCGTCGGCGAAGCGGACCTGGAGGCCGGCGGGGCCGAAGCGCGCCCCGGTCTGCGGCGCGAGTTCGTCGGCGGCCGCGTCGGACTCGAAGCTGCTGGCGGCCGGGGAGACCGCGTCGGGGACCTCGGCGAGCGTCGAGGTGTCCACGGGCGGACCCCAGGAGAGGTGCCGGGGGCTGCCGTCGGCGGCGAGGCGCAGCGCGTAGAGGCTGTTCGGGGTGCGGAGGACCGCGATGCCGTGGTCGGGATCGAAGGAGACGGGAGGGAGCGTGGCGTGCACGGAGGGGACCCCTGGGTGTGGTGAGTGACAGGAGGCGCGGAGGCGGGCCCGAGCGTAGGACCGGCCCAACTCCCAAATCAATACTGGAAGAAGTTATTTATTTGCTCTATGTTGCTCCCGTGTTTCGACATCACTCCCAGCCTCTGGTCAGTGCGCCTGCCGAGACCGCGGTCCTCGCCCTGCTGCTCGCGGAGGGCCCCCTCAGCAGAGTGGAACTGGCGCGGCGGACCGGGCTCTCCTCCACGGCCGTCACCAAGGCGGCCAGGCCCCTCATCGACGACGGCTATCTGTACGAACTCCCGCCCGAGCGCACCGCACCCGGTGCCGGCCGGCCGGTCAACCCCCTCGCGGTCGCACCCGACCGCGAGTACTTCATCGGGCTGAAGATCAGCTCCGACCAGGTCTTCGGCGCGGTGTGCGACCTGCGGGCCGGCATCCGGGCCACGGCCGCCCTGCCCCTCGACGACTGCACCCCCGAGGCGGCAGCGGCCGTCACCGCCGCACTCGTCGACGAACTGCTCGACTCCGAACCGGCGTTCCGGGCTCGGACGCGTCACCTCGGCGTCGCCGTGAACGGGGACGTCGACCGGGACAGCGGACGGCTCCGTCACTCCGGCCTCCTCGGCTGGCGCGACGTGCCGCTCGCCGAACTCCTCACCGCCGCCACGGGCCTGGCCGTCACCGTCGAGAACGACGTCAGGGCCCTCACCGTCGCCGAGCACTGGTTCGGCGAGGGCATCGGCACCGAGTACTTCGCGCTCGTCACCATCGGCGCCGGCATCGGTTCCGCCCTGGTCGTCAACGGCCAGCTCCTGAGGGGGGCTTACGGGGTCGCCGGCGAGGTCGGACACCTCTGCGTCGACCCCACGGGGCCGGTGTGCCGCTGCGGTGCGCGCGGCTGCGTCGAGGCCATCGCCTCGACCGGCGCGATCATCACGGCGGTCCGCGAGGCCACGGGCCGCCCACGACTCACCTTCGAGGAGGTCGCCGACCTGGCCCGGGACGGACACATGCCGGCACGGGAGGCCTTCGCCCGGGCCGGTCAGGCCATCGGCGTCGGCATCTCCACGCTCGTGAACCTCGTGGGTCCGGAACGCGTCGTCGTCAGCGGCGAAGGCGTCGACGCCTACGACCTGTTCAGGCGCCACATCCAGGACGCCTACGCCGAGCACGCCTTCGGAGCGGCCTCCCGGTGCCCGCTGTCACTGCGGCCGCTGCCCTGGGAGGAGTGGGCCCGCGGCGGTGCGGCCGTGGCGATCCAGGCGCTCTTCCCGCAGTACGCGACCACCACCACGATCGGCGCCGGCTGAGCGTCCCGCAGCCGTCCCGTACGACTCCCTGGCCGACGCCCTCCTCTGCCGGCAAGCACTGACGAAGGCGCCGGCCAGGCAGCACATCCGCCCCGCCACACCCTCACAGAAGGACGCGACATGAGCACACGCAGACCAGAGCTTAGCCGACGCGGATTCCTCACGGGATCGCTGCTCATAGCCGCCGGAACCGTCCTGCCGACCACCGCGTGCAGCACCGACCCCGTCGGGGGCGCCGCCGGTTCCGCGCACACCACCCTCAACGTCTGGTACCACGCGTACGGAGAGGCAGGCACCCAGCAGGCCGTGCTCCGCTACGCCACGGCCTTCACCCGGGCCAACCCCGACATCGCGGTGAAGGTGACCTGGGTCCCCGGCGACTACTCCGGCAAGGTCAACGCCACCCTGCTGACCGACGCCGCCCCGGACGTCTTCGAGATCGGCGACTTCAGCGAGAGCCTCGCCCGCCGCGGCCAGATCGCCGCCCTCGACGACGTGTACGGCACCGCGCGGAGCGACTTCAACACGAACGCCGTCGAGGCCGTCACCGTCGACGGCAAGCTCTACGGCGTCAAGATGATCGACGACGTCATGATGCTCTACTACCGCAAGAGCGCCCTGGCGAAGGCGGGGATCACCCCGCCCACGACCTTCGACGGTCTCGTCGCCGCCGCGAAGGCCCTCACCACCGGGAAGAACAAGGGCCTGTTCCTCGGCAACGACGGCCTCGGCGACTCCGGAAGCATCGCCGTCTTCGCCAACGGCGGCGACCTCGTCTCCCCCGACGGCAAGGTGGCCTTCGGATCGGCGCAGGCCCTCGAAGCGCTCCAAGGACTGAAGCGCCTGCACGACGACAAGTCGCTGCTGCTCGGCTTCACCACCGACTGGTGGGACCCCGCCGCCCTCAGCCAGGGCGTCGTCCCCCTCCAGTGGAGCGGCCTGTGGGCGATGCCCGCGATCAAGGACGCGCTCGGCGACGACTTCGGCGTGCTGCCGTGGCCCGCCTTCAAGGCCGGCGGCGCCCCCGTCGTCCGCGTCGGCGGCTGGACCAGCTGCGTCAACGCCAAGGGGAAGAACGTGGCCGCGGCGAAGAAGTTCGTCCAGTGGCTCTGGGTCCACCAGGCCGACCTGCAGAAGGACTTCGCCGAGAGCTACGGCTTCCACGTCCCGCCGCGCCGGTCCGTCGCCGCCACCGCCGAGAAGCTCTCCCAGGGCACGGCCAAGGAGACCGTGCAGCTCGCCGAGCGGTACGGGAAGCACTTCCCGGGCACCTGGGACACCGCCGTCAGCAGCACCTTCAACGCCGCCGCGATGAAGATCGTCACGGGTGACGGCGACCCCGCCGCCCTCCTGGCCGACGCGGTGAAGAAGGCCCAGAGCGAGATCGACAAGCAGCTCGGCCGATGACCCCGACGACGGACCTCGCGGTGCGGCGCGGGCGGGATTCCGCACGCGGGGCCGGGCGCCCCGCGGCGCCCCCGCGCGGCGCCGCCCGGACCGGCCGGGCACGTCCCGGCCGGTCCGGCTGGGCCGCCTTCGTCCTGCTCACCGCACCGATGCTGATCGGACTCGGCGTCTTCAAGTACGTCGCCATCGGCTGGAGCTTCCTGCTCAGCCTCAGCGACGCGCGGGGCACCATCGCCCTCGGGCACTGGGTCGGACTCGACAACTACCGCCGGCTCCTGGCAGACCAGGCGTTCCGCGACTCGCTCCTCCAGATCCTGCTGTTCACCGCCGTCATCGTGCCGCTCACCTTCGCCGCCTCGCTCGGCCTCGCCCTGCTCGTGCACCGGATCCGACGCGGCCGGGCCCTGTTCCGCACCACGTTCCTGCTGCCGGCGGCCGTCTCGTACGTCGCCGCGTCACTGCTGTGGAAGATGTCCCTGTTCAACGGCCTTCCCGCGGGGATCGCCAACACCCTCGGAGGCCTGTTCGGAGCGGAACCCGTCCCCTGGCTCCAGACCACCTCGCCGCCCCTCTACTGGGTCGCGCTCGTCACCCTGCGGCTCTGGCTCCAGGTCGGCTTCTACATGGTGCTGTTCCTCGCCGGACTCCAGGCCATCCCCAAGGAGCTGTACGAGGCCGCCGCACTCGACGGCGCCACCGGCCGGCGACTCCTCACCAGGATCACCCTGCCGATGCTCCGCAACACCTCCGTCGCCGTGCTCATGCTGCTCTTCATCGCCGCCTTCCAGGCCTTCGACGAGTTCTACAACCTGTTCAACAGCGGCCTCTCCGGAACGGGCACCGCCCCCGTCCAGACCCCGCTGGTCCACCTCTACAACACCGCCATGGGAAGCCAGAACTACGGCATGGGCTCCGCCGGGGCCTTCGTGCTCACCGCCCTCATCGTCGGAGTGACCCTGCTCCAGGGCCGGTTCACCGGATTCGGCAGGAGCGGAGAATGAGACGCGCATGACCACCCTGCCCGCACTGTCCCGCACCGCGCGCCTCCTCGCCCGCGGACTGCTCGTCGGCCTCCTCACCGCGGCCTTCCTCGCCCCCTTCTACCTCATGCTCCGCAACGCGCTCATGGACTCCCGGAGCCTGACCGCGCCCGAGTGGACGTGGTGGCCCTCGACGATGCACGTCGAGAACTTCACCGAGCTCTTCGCCGACCCCGCCGTCTCCATGGGACGGGCCCTCGGCAACTCGCTGCTCATCGCCGCCGTCACCGCGCCCGTCTCCACGCTCCTCGCCTCCGCCGCCGGCTACGCCCTGGCCCGGATCCCGGTGCCCGGCCGCGGAGCCGTCCTCGCCCTGATCGTGGCCACCCTGATGATCCCCGGTTCCGTCACCTTCGTCCCGACGTTCGTCGTCGTCGGCTCCCTGGGCGGCGTCAACACGCTCTGGGGCATCCTCGTGCCCGGTCTGTTCAACCCGTTCGCGGTCCTGCTCTTCCGCAACTTCTACCTCCAGTTCCCCGCCGAGATCGAGGAGGCGGGACGGCTCGACGGCCTCGGCTGGCTCGGCCTGTACCGCCGGATCGCCCTGCCCAGCTCCGGCGCCATGCTGGCCTCGCTCGGCGCGCTCTCCTTCATCGACAGCTGGAACTCCTTCCTGTGGCCGCTGGTCATCGGACAGGACCCCTCCGCCTGGACCGCGCAGATCGCCCTGTCCACCTTCCTCACCTCGCAGACCGTCAACCTGCCGGGCCTCTTCGCCGGTGCCGTCGTCACCATCACGCCCCTGGTCGTCATGTTCCTCGTCGCCCAGCGGTACATCGTCGAAGGCATCGCCACCAGCGGCCTCAAGGGCTGACCGACCCCGAAACCGCACCACGCGTTCCGCACCCGCACCACGCGATCCGTACGGCGCACCACGCGTTCCGCACCCGCACCACGTCCCACGAAAGGCACCCGCCCCCACCCCTAAGGAGCCCCCGTGACCTCCCGCTTCACCCTGCTCCGACGCGCGACGGCAGTCCTCGCCACCTCGTCCGCACTCCTCCTCGCCACCCTCACCCCGAACCCGGCCGCGGCCGACACCGGTACGGCGCCGCCCCCGGCGCTCACCGGCGCCCAGCTCGCCGCCTCCTGGACCGCGCCCCTGTCCACCCGGGACCGGTACGTCGTCGACGCCGACGGCGACCGGTTCAAGCTCAAGTCCGGCAACTGGGCCGGCGCCCAGGGCACCTGGCAGGGCAGCGGCGACGTCGCCGACGTCGCCAACCACCAGGCCCGGCAGATGTCGCACAACATCCCGCTCGGCCTGGACAGGACGCCGATCGACCGGATCCTGGCGGACTTCCACACCCTCGGTCTCAACAGCATCCGGCTCCCCTTCGCCAACGCGCTGATCCACGACACGAGCGCCGTCCCGGACGCGGCCGTCGCCGCCAACCCGCAGCTCAAGGGCAAGACCCCGCTCCAGGTCCTCGACGCCGTCGTCGCGGCCCTGACCGCCGACGGCTTCGCCGTCATCCTCAACAACCACACCACCAGCTACCGCTTCTGCTGCGGACTCGACGGCAACGAGCGCTGGAACAGCGGGCAGTCCACCCAGCAGTGGATCGACGACTGGGTGTTCCTGGCGAAGCGCTACCAGTCCGACAAGCGGGTCGTCGGAGCCGACCTCCGCAACGAGGTCCGCCGCGACACCTGGAACGACCCCAACTGGGGCTGGGGCAACGACCACGACCTCAACAAGGCCCTGGAAGAGGCCGGCAACAGGATCCTCCAGGCCAACCCCGACCTGCTCGTGATCATGGAGGGCATCAACTGGCAGGGCATCCCCACCGACATCACCCCGCACGGCCGCCCGACCCTCACCCCGGTCGCCACCCTCTCCAACACCCTGATCCGCTCCGACAAACTCGTCTACGCCGCCCACTTCTACGGCTACACGGGCCCGAACCACACCGGCGCCACCGGCACGGGCGAGACGCACGACCCGCGTTACGAGGAGTTCACCCCCGCCCAGCTCGCCCAGGTCGTCGACGACCAGGCCCTGTTCGTCACCCGATCGGGCCAGCACTTCACCGCACCCGTCTGGATCAGCGAGTTCGGCGCCGCCGGCCGTGGGGACGCCGACGCCAGGGAACGCGCCTGGTTCGGCAACTTCACCGACATCCTGGTGCGCAACGACACCGACTTCGCCATCTGGCCCCTGGTCGGCTGGACCGACGCGAGCGGCACGCCGCAGGACAACTGGGCCATGGTCAACTACAGCGCGAACGGCACGCGGCTCGGTGTCATGGACGCCGGTGACTGGCGCGCCACCGACTGGAACAAGCTCGTCGGCGCCCCCGCGCGGACCGGCAGGATCGCCCCCGCGACCCGCTGGAACATGCTCAACCTGGACTACGCCGACTACGACGTCTCCGCCACCATGCTCGCCGGGCCGGACTGGTCCCCCGGCAACCGCAAGGGCAACTGCCCGGACACCCAGCGCGTGACCGGCATCGCCCGGAGCAGCGGCCGGGGCCTGTGCACCGACGCCGGACAGCCCGCGAAGGCGAGCGGCCCCTGGACCGTCGTCACCGACGAGCGGTACGTGACCGGCGGCGACTGGGCGAGCGGCTACAACAAGCTCCAGTGCCCGGACCGCACCTTCGCCGTCGGCTACAGCGTCAAGGGCAACGCCATGGCCGCGCTCCTGTGCGCCCCGGCCGCCGCCGCCCTGCCCACCACCGGCCGCGTCCTGTGGTTCGACCACGGCGACAACCGTCCCGCGACCGGCGGTTCCACCGCCAGCGACTGGGCACCCGGCTTCTACAAGGGCCAGTGCACCGACGGCGAGTTCCTCGCGGGCGTCGCCTACACCTGGAAGTGGAACCACGGCGGCGTCCCCGACGCCCTGCTGTGCCGCCCGCTCGCCTGACCCATCCCACCCCTCCGGGCCGGCCGACCCGCACCCGGGCGGCCGGCCCGTCCTCCGCACCCGAGGAGCACCACCGCCATGCCCCGACTGGAGATCGTCGACGACGGATTCCGTCTCGACGACCGCCCGTTCCGCATCATCTCCGGCGCCCTGCACTATTTCCGCGTCCACCCGGAGCAGTGGGCCGACCGACTCCGCAAGGCCCGTCTCCTCGGCCTCAACACGGTCGAGACCTACGTGCCGTGGAACCTGCACGCCCCGCGCCGCGGGGAGTTCCGCCTCGACGGCGCCCTCGACCTCCCCCGCTTCCTCGACACCGCGGCCGCCGAGGGACTCCACGTCCTCCTCCGGCCCGGCCCGTACATCTGCGCGGAATGGGAGGGGGGCGGACTGCCCTCCTGGCTGCTCACGGAGGACGACATCGTCCTGCGCAGCCGCGACCCCCGCTTCCTGAGCGCCGTCGACGAGTACCTCGGCGCGCTCCTGCCGCCGCTCCACCCCCACCTCGGCAGCAACGGCGGGCCGGTCCTCGCGGTGCAGGTCGAGAACGAGTACGGCGCGTACGGCGACGACACCGCCTATCTCGCCGCACTCGCCGCCCTGCTCCGCCGGCACGGCGTCGACGTCCCGCTCTTCACCTGCGACCAGCCCTCCGACCTCGCGCGCGGCGGTCTCGACGGCGTCCTGGCCACAGCGAACTTCGGCAGCCGCACCGCCGCCGGGCTCGCCGCGCTGCGCGAGCACCGGCCCGAAGGCCCGCTGATGTGCGCGGAGTTCTGGATCGGCTGGTTCGACCGCTGGGGCGGCCTCCACGCCCGCCGCGACCCGGCCGACGCCGCCGCCGAACTGGACCTCCTGCTCGGTGCGGGCGCCTCCGTCAACATCTACATGTTCCACGGCGGCACCAACTTCGGCTTCACCAACGGCGCCAACGACAAGGGCACCTACCGGCCCACCGTCACCTCCTACGACTACGACGCCCTCCTCGACGAGGCCGGTGACCCCACGCCCAAGTACGCCGCCTTCCGCGAGGTCATCGCCCGCCACGCGCCCGTGCCCGCCGACCCGCCGCCGACCGCCGCCCCCAAGGCGGCGTTCGGACCCGTCGACCTCACGCTCACCGGGGGCCTCCTCGACCTCGCCGACGCCCTCGGCACCCCGAAGGCCGCCGACCGGCCGCTGACCCTGGAGGAGCTCGGCCACCCCTTCGGGTTCGTCCTCCACGAGACGGACCTGCCGACGCCGGGGCCGGTGCTGCTGCACGCCGAGGACGTCCGCGACCGCGCCCAGGTCTTCGTCGACGGCCAGCCGGTCGGCGTCCTGGAGCGGGAGAACCACGAGCACACCCTCGCCTTCACCGTGCCCCGCCCAGGAGCCCGGCTCGCCGTCCTGGTGGAGAACCAGGGCCGCGTCAACTACGGACCGGGCCTCCACGACCGCAAGGGCCTGCTCGGACGCACCACCCTCAACGGCACCGCGCCCGCGCTCTGGCACAGCCGCGCCCTGCCGCTGGACGACCTGGAACAGCTCGACCTCCGGCCCTTCGACCCGGCCCGGCCGCCGGTCGGACCGGCCTTCCACCGGGGCACCCTCGTCGTGGACGAGCCCGCGGACACGTTCCTCCACCTCGACGGCTGGACGAAGGGCCTCGCCTGGATCAACGGCTTCCCACTGGGACGCCACTGGTCCCGGGGCCCCCAGACCAGCCTGTACGTCCCCGGTCCCGTCCTGCGCCCCGGGGCCAACGAGGTCACCGTCCTCGAACTCCACGCCGCCGCCACCCGCCGTGTCCACCTGCGCGACACGGCCGCCCTCGGGGCCACCGAGGAATGAACCGGCGCTCCGCTCCCGAGCCCGCCGGACTCCAGGCAGTCCTCTTCGACATGGACGGCACGCTCGTCGACACCGAACGGCTCTGGCGGCGGGCCGTCGAGGAGGAGGCCCGCGGCCTCGGCCTGACCCTCACGGAGGCGGACCTCGCGTTCGTCCTCGGCCGGGCGATCGGGGCCTGCGCGGAGCACCTCTCCGCCCGCGCGGCGGGACGCGCGCGGCCGGAGCGGCTCGCCGACTCCCTCGAACGCCGCTTCACGGAGCTGGTGGAGGGCCGGGTCGAGCCCTTGCCCGGTGCACGGGAACTCCTCGCGGCGCTCCGGGCGGCGGGGGTGCCCACGGCCCTGGTCTCCGCGTCACCGCGGCCGGTCGTGGACACCGTCCTCGACGTCCTCGGCCGCCGGAACTTCACCACCTCCGTCGCCGAGGGGGAGACACCGCGCACCAAGCCGTTCCCCGACCCCTACCGGGCGGCCCTGGCCGGCCTCGGCGCCGATCCGGCCCGCTGCGTGGCCGTCGAGGACACCCCGACCGGTGTCGCCTCGGCCGAGGCGGCGGGCTGCGCGGTCCTCGCGGTGCCCTCGTACGTACCCCTTCCGCCGGCGCCGCGCAGGAAGGTCGTCCGCACGCTCCTGGAGGTGGACCCGGCACTCCTCCGACGGCTGGCCGCCGTTCCGTGAGCCGGTGGGGTGGCCCGGATCACGGAGCGGCGGGGACAATGCGCGCCATGCGGATTCTGATCATCACCGCCGGTTCCCGCGGAGACGTCGCGCCCTTCACCGGCCTGGGGCGGCGGCTGCGCGACGCGGGCCATGAGGTCGCCGTCGCGGCCCACGACTCCTTCGCCGGGCTCGTCCGCGGGTGCGGGCTCGAACACCGGACCGTGCCCGGGGACCCACAGGGGCTGATCCGGGACTGGTCCCGGGCCGCCTCGCGCGAGGAGGTCCAGGCGCTGACCCGGGCGTACGCGGACGGGATCGCCGACGGGGTGGCCCAGGCGGTGGCGGGCGGAGCCGACCTGCTGCTCACCGCCCACGGTCCGGCTCCGCTGAGCCGCACGGCCGCCGCGGCCTTCGGCATCCCGGTCATCGGCACCTACCTCGTGCCGTCCTTCGCCACCCGGAGCTTCCCGCTGCCCAACGCGCGGGGCGCCGTGGACCCGGGACCCGAGGGCAACCTCGCCGCGGGCCGTGACGTCCTGCGGCGGGCCGAGAGCGTCTTCGCGGGCGCCGTGACCCGGCTGCGCGACCGCCTCGGGCTGCCCGACGGCACGCCCTCGTCGGCGGCGGCCATCCGGCCGGCGTTCCACGGCTACAGCCCGCTGGCGCTGCCTCGCCCCGAGGACTGGCCGGCCGGCGTCGAGGTGACGGGCTACTGGTGGCCGGCGCGGCCGGACGGCTGGGAACCCCCCGCCGAACTGGCCGACTTCCTCCAGGCGGGACCGCCGCCGGTGTTCCTCGGCTTCGGCAGCATGGCGCCGGGGGAGGGGGAGCGGCTCGGCGAGCTGGTGACCGGGGCGGTGAAGCGGGCGGGCGTGCGCGCGGTGGTGCAGGCGGGCTGGGCGGAGCTGAGCGGTCGTGGCGCCGACGTCCTGGCCATCGGCGACGTCCCGCACGACTGGCTGTTCCCGCGCACCGCCGCCGTCGTCCACCACGCCGGGGCGGGCACCACGGGGGCCGGACTGCGGGCGGGCGTACCCGCCGTGCCCGTCCCCGTCATGGCCGACCAGCCCTTCTGGGCGTCCCGTCTGCACCGGCTGGGCGTCGCGCCCCGGCCCCTGCCCTTCCAGGACCTGACCGCCGCATCGCTCGCCGACGCGATCACGGCGTGCCTGTCGGAGCGGTCCCTCCGTCACCGCGCGGCCGAACTCGCCCGGGGGATCGCCGCGGAGGACGGAGCGGCCCGGGTGCTCGCCCACGTCGACGCGGAGCACTGACCAGGGCCGAACCGTTCCAACATTTCCCTTGAACAAGGGGGTTGGCATGTGGCTAAGGTGATCTCCGCGCGTCGATCGGGGTCCGACCAACCTCCGGGGCGACGCTCACATCACCGGCGGCCGGGGGAACAGTGCCGCCCACGGGGAGGGACGGACCACCATGCCGCGACCACGGTCCGGCACGCCCTGAGCGAGGCCGCCGAGGCCCCGCTCCGCTTCCGGGCCGGCGGGTGAGCCCGTCGCGCGCCCGGAGCTCCTTCTCCTGACGGACGCCCCCACCGTCCTCGTTCCGTACGAAGGATGCAGTTTTGCGTTCCAGACCAAGGATGTTCGCATCCGGATCGCGGTTGTCCGCGGTCCTCACCCCCCTGACCACCTCCGTGGTCGGACTCGCCGTGCTCGGCGGCGTGGCCCTCCAGCCCGGCCTCGCCGCCTCCCCGCGCATGGGCACGGTCGGAAACGACTACGACTGGTACACGGACACCGAAGCCGAGAAGCTGCGCCAGGACCAGTGCCTCATGGCCGAGGTGCTGCGCCGGGGCGGTCCCGCCATGGCCGGCGTCGCCCAGGGCGCCCTCGGCCTGTCGGCCGAGGGGCTCCGCACGGCCGCCGACCGCCAGTACTGGCAGAACACCCCGCTCTCCACGGCGTTCGACAAGGACAAGGCCGCGGCCGACAAGGAACTCGCGGACATCTACGCCCTCCGGGAGAGCTGGGAGAAGCCGCTCTACGGGCTGAGGACCGTCGCCGGCATCAACGACTCGACCTTCCACTGGCCCCCCGGCACCCGGGACGGCGAGGACTTCCACACCCAGACCGGCCTCACCAAGTGGATCTCGGACCAGTACTGGAAGGACGAGGGCGACTTCTACGCCGACCCCACCCCGAAGGCCGACGAGAAGACCCGCACGGCCGTCACCGATCTGGGCACGCCCCTCTACGGCAAGGCGCCCGACCCGCAGACCAGCACCGACTGGTACCGCGACGGCGCCGAGCACGACGGCTTCGAGCGGCTGAAGGGGGCCGCCTTCGAGCCCACCGGCGCGGACAACGCCCGTCTCTTCCTGGCCAACGGCGGCTTCCCCCGCACGGGCCCGGTCCCGGGCAGCCCGGAGTACCGCATCGCGGTCGAGGACCTCAAGACGCGCTTCTCGACCTGCGCCTGGCGCGACCCGATCGACCCGAACAAGGTCACGGGCCCGGTCGCCGACACCGCCGCCGCCGAGTGGCAGCGGGAGATCGCCTCCCAGGCCGCCCAGCGCAACAAGGTCGTGGACGCGAGCGAGGACGCCACCAAGGCACTCGCCGCAGGCGCCCGTGCGCTCGGCCAGATGCTCGGCCATTCCTGGGTCGCCGACCGCCTCACCCGCTGGCAGGACTTCTGGTCCGCGGGCGGCGTCGGCTGGATCGGCGATTCCGCCGCCACCATCGAGCTGAAGGGCGCGGCCGGCAAGTGCCTGGAGGTCCAGGGCGGCGCGACGGCCAACGGCACCCCCGTCCAGGTCTACACCTGCAACGGCACGGCCGCGCAGCAGTGGCGCATGGAGGGTGACGACCTCGGCCTCCACCTGCGCAACGTCAAGTCCATGAAGTGCCTCGACGTCGCCAACAACGGCTCGGCCGTCGGCACGAAGATCCAGATCTACGACTGCAACAGCAACTCGAAGGCGCAGACCTGGGCGTACACCCCGCGCTCCACCACGCAGCTCAAGGGTGTCGGCTCCGGCAAGTGCCTGAACTTCGCCACGTACGACCTCGGCAAGGACGCGCTGCTCGCCACGTGCGCCACCGCCGCCTCGCAGCAGTTCACCATCAAGCCCTCCGGTCACACCGGCGAGGTGCAGCCCAAGGCCCACCACGACCAGGCGGCCAAGGGCATCACGGACGCCCGGACGGGTGCCAAGGCGCAGCTCGCCGTCATCAAGCAGCAGGCCGCCGCGGCCAGGACGGCCGCGGCCGCCTCCGACGCCGCCGAGCAGGCCGCGTACGCCATCGCCGACGCCGGCGGCGCCCCGCGCGGCCGGGGACTCCTCGTGGGTCTGCAGAAGGCCCAGGTCACCAAGGGTGCCGTCGCCGCGCTCGACGCGATGGTGAAGGCGGGAGAGACCGCCGAGGCCGCCACCCGCGCCGCCGCTGCCGACAGCGAGACGATCGCCCAGCGCGCGCTCGCCCAGGCCGCCCTGTCGAAGGCCGAGTTCCGCAAGGAGGCGGCCCGCGCCGCCGAGGCGCAGGCCAAGGCCGCGGCTGAGGGTGCCAAGTTCCAGCGCGACACCGCCAAGAAGGAGAAGGAGACCGCCGAGGCCAAGCTCGCCGTCGCCGTGCAGGCGGAGGCGGACGCCAAGGCCGCCGCTGCCGAGGCCCGCGCCCGCAGGCTGTCGGCCGAGGCGCAGGAGAAGACCGCCGAGAAGGAGAAGCTGACCGCCGCCGCCAAGCAGGGCGAGGCCGCCGAGCACCGCAGGAACGCCGAGGCAGAGGCGGTGAAGGCGGACGACGCCAGGAAGCTCGCCGAATCCGCCGAGTCCACCGCCGTCAAGAAGAAGGACGACGCCGTCGAGGCCAAGGACAAGGCCCGCGAACTGCGGGACGACGCCTGGGCCGCCGAGCAGCGGGCGGACGCCGCCCGCGCCAAGGCCGACGCCAAGGAGGCCTACGCCCAGGCCCACGAGTCCGACGCCGCCGCTCAGGAGTCACGGGCGGCCGCGGACGCCGCGGACACGCACGCGGACAACGCGGAGGCGGCCGCGACCCGGGCCCGCGGTGAGGCCGACGCGGCGACGCAGGCCGCCGCCGAGGCGGACGCCGCGGCCGGCCGCGCCGAGGCCGCCGCGAAGCGGGCCCGCGCCGACGCCGACGCCGCCCAGGCCGCCAAGCTCAAGTCCGAGGCCGCGGTGAAGACCGCGACCAGCGCCGTCGCCGACGCCCTCGCCGCCTCGCAGCGCGCCGCGGACGCGGCCTCGACCGCGCTGAAGCTCGCCGACGAGGCCGACGCCCGGGCGAAGGAGGCCAAGACCCACGCGGACGAGGCGGACAAGGAGGCGGGCAAGGCTCTCGCCGCCGCCGCCAAGGCCGCGGGCTTCGCCCACGTCACGGCCCAGGCCGCGGTGGACGCGGGGAACTCCGCCGCGCAGGTCGCCCAGCCCGCCAACGACGCGATCCAGCTGGGCTCCCCGTACGTCACGACCGACTCGGCCGCCGGCCTCGTCGTCCTGACCGGCCAGGCGTCCAAGACGATCGCCGAGCAGCAGAAGGCCGTCGCCGACGCCCACGCCAAGAACGCGCAGGAGGAGGCGGCCGCTGCCAAGGCCCTCGCGGACGCGGCCACCGGCGAGGCCAAGCAGGCCTATGTCCACGCCGCCAACGCCGCCGGCTACGCGGCCGAGGCGCGCGGCTACGCCAAGGAGGCCCTCGGCTACGCCGCCGACGCCGCCCGCGCCGCCGCCAAGGCCGCCGATTCCCTGGCCCGTACGGTCGAGTGGGACCGCCAGGCCGGCGAGGACGCCGCCGCCGCCGACAAGGCGGCCGGACGCGCGGAGGGTCATGCCAGGGCCGCCCGCGACTCCGCCGACCAGGCCGCCCTCGACGCCGACGCCGCCCGCGACGCGGCGAGCGCCGCCGAGCAGGCGGCCAGGGACGCGCGCGCCGCAGCCGACCGCGCCGACTCCGCCGCGACCGCGGCCGAGGAAGCGGCCAAGGACGCGCTCCGGTACGCCAAGGAGGCGCAGGAGGCGGCCGAGTCCGCCGCCCGGAAGCAGGCCAACCAGCGGATCAAGGACGGGGCGGGGACGGGAGGACTCGGGAGCACGTTCTACGTCGTCGACGAGGACACCCTCAAGATCACCGACTCCCAGCAGAAGAACCCCTGCGAACTCAAGCCGGGCTTCACCGGCTGCACCGTGACCTTCGCCCTGACGTTCGACGTCGACGTCGAGTTCTTCCTGTGCGGCAACCCGGACGTGCCGGCGACGGAGGAGGGCTGCCCGTCCCAGGACACGCTGCTCCTGGAACGGCAGTCGTTCAAGGGGCTGAAGAAGGAGGTCACCCGCTACTTCAGCAAGTGGGACCTCATCCAGGAGACCATCGCCTACAAGCTCCTCAAGGCGATCCTGCTCCAGGACTTCATCGACTGCTGGAAGGGCAGCGCCGGCGGCTGCGCCTGGGCCGCCAGCAACTTCATCCCGGGCAAGGCGTTCACCAAACTCGGCGAGGCGATCACCGCCCTCCACGCCGCGCTCAACACCGGGATCGGCGTCCGTGACGCGTTCAACGCGCTCAAGAAGCTGGACGGTCTCGACCCGGCGACCCTCGCGCGGCTCGAGAACACGGTCAATCTGTACGAGGACCTGCTGACGTCCTGCAGGGTCAACAGCTTCCCGGCCACCACCCGGGTGCTGATGGCGGACGGAAGCCACAAGGCCATCGGCGACGTCCGGCGCGGGGACCGCGTCCTCGCCGCCGACCCGGAGACCGGGCAGCGCCGCTCCCAGGAGATCTCCTCGACGTTCGCGCACGACACCGAGCGGCTCGTCGACGTCACGCTCGTCGACGGGTCCGTCCTGACGAGCACCGCCGGACACCGCGTGTACGTCGACGGGCGCGGCTGGACGGTCGTCTCCGAGCTGCGCACGGGCGACGCCCTGACCACTCCCGAGGGCGCTTCGGTCGCCGTCGGCGGGCTCAAGGACCGCTCGGGGCTCGCCCCGAGCAAGGTGTACGACGTGACGGTCGACGGCCTGCACACGTTCTACGTGCGTCCCGAGGGCCCGCGGGCGAAGGACCTCCTGGTCCACAACTGCATGAACCTCACGGACGAGCTCCTCTTCCCGAGCACCGAGGCGCACACGCTGAGCCGGCACGTCAATGTGACGCCCCAGCAGGCCGCCGACTTCGCCGCGGAGAACCTGCGCAAGGGCCGGCCGGGGATCAGCAGCGTCTGGACGGACCAGGACATCGCCCAGCAGGCGGTCGACCGGGTCGTGTCGAGCTACTTCTTCCCGAACGGGAAGCGGAGGCAGGCCAGCTTCGACGCCCTGGACAACTGGCTCAACAAGCGGGGCCAGTGGGCGAACAAGGACGAGTTCCCGATCACCGGCTCGTGGGGCGAGTACCCGTCCCTCGGCAAGGTGTACCGGCCGGACGGCTCGTGGACGGCCGCCGGGAACGAGGTCAAGGTCGTCCTCAAGCGGATGAAGAAGAACGGTCACATGGGATACATCATCTACACGTCGTATCCGGTCTGACCGGCTCGGCGGTCGGCCGGTGGCCGGGGATGACCTGACGCCCGGCCGGCCCGCGACGAGGGCCCGCCCCCTGCTCGGGGGCGGGCCCGCTCCATGGCCGGGCGGAATGCGCCCGGCCCGATACCGAGGGAAGTGGCTGATGGCGCGGCGGCGCGAGCGGTACGGGGATTTCTACGAGGGGGACTTCGGTCTCAGCGAGCTCACCGCGCGGGTGTGCGCGTCCCCGGGTCCGCCGCACCTCGATCTCCCGGCGGTGCTCCGGCTCGCCGCGGACGTGGCGGAGGTGTGCGAGGGGGAAGGCGCCGTCGAGCTCGGGAACGACGTCCGCCTCCTGCGGGACTCCGGGGTCCGCGAGGACTCCGTGCGCGCGGTGTGGCTGGCTGCGGTGGGCGGGCGCTTCGATCCGTCCGAGCACGGTCTGGACATGCCCGGCTGGCTGCGGACGCTCGCGGAGCTGTACCCGGCCCGGACCCGCCCGGAGAGCGGCGGGAGCGGCTTCGCCCGGCCCGAGTTCGACGAGGCGCGCTTGCGGCAGGAGGTCGTCACGGAGATCCGGACGGCCGCAGCCGAGGCCGGGGGCGTTCCGGCGCCCGACGCCGGGCCGATGCCCGACGCCGGGCCGATGCCCGACGCCGGGCCGATGCCCGACGCTGGGCCGGCGCCTGACGCCGGGCCGATGCCCGACGCTGGGCTGCCTGACGCCGGGCTGCCTGACGCCGGGCCGATGCCGCCCGGGCCCGGCGGCGCGTCCCTCCCCGGAGTGCCGTCCGCGTCCGCCGTCCCTCCCGCCGGGGCGGCACGGGCGGCGTTTCCCGGGGAGGCGCTGGAGTCGATCGCGGTGGAGGCCGACGCCGACCTGGCGCTGCGTCTCTGTCTGCGGGTCCTCAAGGCGCGGCGCATCCCCGTCGGCACGGCGCAGTTCGACCGGCTGAGGGCGCTCGACGAGCGCCTCGCCTATCCCGGTCCCCTGGTCCAGGACGGCCTCGCCGTGCGCTGGCCCCCCGTGGACCCCGCCCGCCGTGACGCCGAGGGGGACGCCGGTCTCACGGCGCTGGCGTCCCGGTTCGCCGGAGCCTGGCACGCGTCCGCGGCCTCCGTCGTCCTGGACCTGGCCGTGGCCGACGACGAGGCCGGACAGACCCCGGGCTCCGCCGCGGCGCTGCTCCTCCAGGACGTCCTCCGGCTCCTGGACTCCCCGCTGCCCACCGGCACGATCACCACCGTGTGGGGGGCGGCGTCGGAACAGGGGTACGACATCGAGTCGGCCGGGACCGACGGGCGGGAGTGGCTCCGGACCGTCGCGGCGGCCTGCCGCGACCACCTCGCGCGGGTCGCCCCCGCCTATGAGCCCCGTACGGCCCCGATCAGACCCGAACTCGCCGACGCCGTCCTGGACGTGCTGCGGGAGTCGGCACCGGAGCTCGCGCACCGGACCGTGAGCCCGCACGCGCGCCCGCTCGCGGGCGCCGACGCGGCCGAGGCGGTGGCGCGGGTCGTCACCGAGGTGGACCCGGACCTCGGTTTCCGGCTCCTCGTCCGTCTCCTCTCCGTCCTCGCCGTCCCGCTCACCGAGGAGCGGTACGTCCGCTGCCGCACGCTGGGCGAGCGCTTCGGCCTCGGCGCCTGGCACCTGTCCGAGTCCCTCGAACGGCTCGTCGGGCACGAGCGCGGACAGGGGACCTAGGGGGTGTTTCGGAAGTCCCGCACAGCACCCGCGGCGCCCGGCACGCCGAGGGCACGCACCGGACACCGCGGGCACCGCACAGGACTTTCGAAACACCCCCTAGTCGACGGCGTGGCCGGTGTTCCGGAGCATCTGCCGGAGCACCTTCAGAGCGGTGACGTAGTCGGCGTCGTCGATGCCCTCGTGGATGTGCGCGCGGATCGCGGGGGCGTGCCGCTTGAGGTCGACGCGGGCCGCCTCCCCGGCCTCGGTGATCCACAGCCGTCCCTCGTCGTCGAGCCGGAGCCAGCCGCGCTCGACGAGGGTGTGGGCCTCGGTCGTCAGGTCGTCCTCGGACCGCAGGTAGGAGCGCATCGCGTGGCGCAGTTCGGGGAGGGTCATGCCGTGGCCGTCGGCCGAGATGTCGTGCACGGACAGGTTGCGAAGGAGCCAGAACTGGGGCTGGGTGAAGCCGTGTTCGGCCTGGCGGGCCCGCGTGAAGGAGATGAGGGCCTCGTAGGCGAGACCCGTCCAGTAGGCGGCCGGCTGCGTGGCGAGCTGGGCGTCGGAGAGGGGCGTGGTGGTCATGTCGGGTGCTCCGTTCGATCGTTCGCGACGAAGATCACCGTAGAACCTGAAGCAAAGTTGAGGTCAAGTCGCGAGCGGGGCGGGGGAACCGCGGGTCTTCCGGCGCCCCCACCCCCTGTTCACGCCGCCGTCAGGCCCAGTTCGGCGGCCAGACGGGCCCGGTGCCAGGCCGGGGGGCCGAAGAGCTGCGCCGAGCCGTGCGCCCGCTTGAAGTAGCGGTGGGCGTCGTGCTCCCAGGTGATGCCGATGCCGCCGTGCAGCTGGATCATCTCGCCCGCCACCGCCGAGAAGGCCTCCGAGCAGGCGGACTTGGCCGCCGCCGCCAGCCGGCTCAGCTCCGGATCGCCCGCCGCGGCGGCGAAGGAGGCGCCGAGCGCCGCCGAACGGGCCGACTCCACCAGGACGTACGCGTCCGCGAGCCGGTGCTTGACCGCCTGGAAGGAGCCGATGGGCCGGCCGAACTGCACCCGCTCGCGCGCGTAGTCCAGCGTGACGTCGAGGCAGCGCGCGGCAGCCCCCACCTGCTCGGCGGCCAGAGCCACGCACGCCAGGTCGAGGACCTCGGCGAGGATCCGGCCGCCCGCGCCCTCCGCGCCGACGAGCCGGCCCTCCGCCTCCGTGAGCACCACCCGCGCCTGTGCCCTGGTGGAGTCCATCGTCACGGCCGTCTCACGGGTCACACCCGGCGCGTCCGAGGGCACCTCGAAGAGCGAGACCCCCGCTCCGGTACGGGCCGCCACGAGCAGCACCCCGGCTCCGGCGCCGTCGAGGACGTGCTCCTTGGTCCCGCTGATCCGCCACCTCCCGCCGGGCCCCGCGGTGGCCCCGGCCGCTACGGCCGAGGCGTCCCAGGAGCCGTTCTCCGCCCAGGCCAGGGCCCCGACCAGCGAGCCCGAGGCCAGGTCCGGCAGCAGCCGCGCGCACGCCTCGGCGTCGCCGGAGGCGAGCAGCGCCCGCACCACGAGCACCGCGGAGCCGAGGTACGGGACGGGGCTCAGCTCCCGGCCCAGCTCCTCCATCACCACGTGGACCTCCCCGGCCCCGTACCCCGCGCCGCCGTACTCCTCGGGAACGGCGAGCCCCGCGACGCCGATCTGCCCGGTCAGCGGCCGCCAGGCCGCCTCGCCCGGATGGCGCCCGAGCACGGCCCGTACCGCGGACCGCAGTTCCTCCTGCTCCTCGGTCGTCCTCATGCCTCGGCTCCTCTCGATGTCGTACGGGTACGGGTCTGGGCGGGCGGCTCCGCCGGGTCCTCCGCCGAGAGGTCCCGGCCCGTGGTCTCGGCCGTGCGCCAGACGGCGAGCGCGGTCACGAGACCGCAGACGACGGCCAGCACGGCGAGGGGCGCGCTCCGGGCCCCGTCGGAGGAGGAGAGCAGGCCGCCGGCGAACATCGGGGTGAATCCGCCGCCGATCAGCGCGGACAGCTGGTAGCCGAGCGAGGCGCCGGTGTAGCGGACCCGGGTGCCGAACATCTCGGAGAGCAGCGGGCCCAGCGGCGCGTACATCGCGGACTGCACCACCTGGCCGACGACCATGCCGAGGACCAGCAGCGCGGGCGAGCGCGCGTCGACCAGGGCGTAGACCGGGAAGGCCAGCAGCACGACGCCCGCCGCGCCGGACAGCACCACGGCCCGGCGCCCGACGCGGTCGGAGAGCGCGGAGAAGAGGGGGATGGACACGAGACCGGCGACCGAGGTGAAGAGGAGCCCGGTCATCACCTCCGCAGTGGCGTACCCGATGGTGGTGGCGTACGTCAGCATGAACGTGCTGATCAGCGCCGTCAGCGCGAAGGGGCCGATGCCCACGGCGCAGGCCAGGACGAGGGTCCGGGGCCTGCGCAGCACCTGCGCCAGCGGCACCCCGGGGGCCCCGGCCGCGTCCCCGTCGCGCGCGGCCTGCCGGAACAGCGGGCTCTCGGTGACGCTGACCCGCACGTACAGGCCGATGCCGAGGAGCACCGCGCTGAACAGGAACGGGACGCGCCAGCCCCAGGACAGGAAGGACGCGCGGGGGAGCAGCGAGGCGAGGGTGACGGCGACCGTGGAGAGCAGGAAGCCGATGGGGGAGCCCATCTGCATGATGCCGCTCCACAGTCCGCGGCGCCTGGGATCGGCGTGCTCGACGACCATGAGGGTCGCCCCGGCCCACTCGCCGCCGATGGCGAGTCCCTGGACGACGCGGAACAGCACGAGGAGGACGGGAGCGGCGACGCCGATCGTCCCGTACGTCGGGAGGACGCCGATGAGGAAGCTCGCCGCGCCCATGAGGGCCATCGTGAGGACGAGCATGGACTTGCGGCCGAGCCGGTCGCCGAAGTGACCGAAGACGGCGCCGCCGAGCGGGCGCGCCACATAGCCGGCGGCGAGCGTGCCGAAGGCGGCGATGGTGCCGACGGCGGGATCGGACGCGGGGAAGAACAGCTCGCCGAAGACGAGCGCGGCCATCGTGCCGTACAGCAGGAAGTCGTAGTACTCGATGACGGTGCCGAGCAGGCTCGACAGCGCCACCCTGCGCAGCAGGGCGGGGTCCGAGGGTCTCTCGGGGACGTGCGGGGACGGTGCGGGGGACACGCTGACTCCCGGGTGCGGTAGGGATGCTGGGGACGGGGGTGCGGTACGGGGCCCGAGCGGGAACGGACGCCCGCTGCCCGGCGGGGCGGCGGGCGCCGCTCGGGGTGCGGGGGCGCGGGGAGGCGCGGGGACGCGGGCGCCCTCGTCGGGCGGGATCCGGGGACGCGGGCTCCCCCGGGCGAAGGGGCCCGGCGGCGCGGGTGCCCTCGGGCGGGGGGACGCGGGCGCCGTCAGGGTGCGAGGACGCGGGCGCGGCAGGCCGCGGGGGTGCCCCAGGCGTCGCGCAGCGGTCGGGCCTTGCGGATCCACAGGGCGAGGTCGAGTTCCTCGGTGTAGCCGACGGCCCCGTGCAGTTGCAGGGCCGTGCGGGCGGCGGCGTACGCGGCCTCGCCCGCCGTGACCTTCGCCGCGGCGATCTCGGCGGCGCCGTGGTCCGCGCCCTCGGCCAGGGCCAGCGCGGCCGAGTGCAGCAGCGGCTGGGCGAACTCCAGGGCGATGAGCGCGTCGGCGAGGCGGTGCTTCACCGCCTGGAAGGAGCCG
Organism: Streptomyces sp. NPDC096079; assembly: GCF_040303145.1. Taxonomy (NCBI): domain Bacteria; kingdom Bacillati; phylum Actinomycetota; class Actinomycetes; order Kitasatosporales; family Streptomycetaceae; genus Streptomyces; species Streptomyces sp. NPDC096079. The sequence goes on along the minus strand of NZ_JBEOST010000013.1, from coordinate 191,493 downwards.
ATCGCGACCCCGAACTGGGTGCGCTGCTTCACGTAGGCGACGGTCCGGTCGAGCAGGGCGCGGCCGAGGCCCAGGGACTGCGCGGCGGTGGCGAGCGCGGCGACCTCGGCGGCGTGCGCGGCGGCGGCCGCCACCGCCGGCCCGCGCGTCAGGACGGTCCCGCCGAGCGGGCGGGCGAGGCGGCGGGCGGGGTCGGCCGAGGGCTGCACGGGACCGGTCGTCCCGGCCAGGCGCAGGGTGTCGCCCTCGACGACGAGCACGGAGTCCGCGACGTCGGCGTCCAGGGCGTAGGGGGTTCCGGAGGCCGGCAGGCACAGGGAGACGACGGCCTTCCCCGAGGCGATCCGCGGCAGCAGGGCCGCGGCCGCGTCGTCGCCCAGCCGGTCCAGGAGGGCCGCCGCGGCGACCGTCTCCACCACGGGTCCGGGCACGGCGTGGCGGCCCAGCTCGGTGAAGGCGACGGCCAGTTCGACCGGCAGCGGGCCGAGTCCGTCGTGCCGCTCCGGCACGGCGAGGGCGAACACCCCCGCCTCGGCGAGCCGCGCCCACAGCGCCCGGCCGGGTGCGGCGTCGCCCGCCGCCCAGGCCCGTACGGCCGCGGGGGTGTCGGCCGCCGTGAGCATGCCGTCGAGGGAGCGGGCGAACTCCCGCTGCTCGTCGTCGAGGAGGAACCGCATCACCGGCGTCCCTTCGGGAGGCCGAGCAGCCGCTCGGCGATGATGTCGCGCTGGATCTCGTTGGTCCCGGCGTAGACGGGTCCGGCGAGGGAGAAGGTGTGGCCCTCGGCCCAGCCGCCGTGCGCGGGCGCGTCGTCGGCGCCGTCGGACAGTTCCCCGTAAGGTCCGAGGAGGTCGAGGGCGGTCTCGTGGAGGGCGATGTCGAGCTCGGACCAGAAGACCTTGTTGAGGCTGGACTCGGCGCCGATCGCGCCCCCCGCGGCGATGCGCGAGACGCCGCCGTACGCGAACAGCCGGTAGGCGCGCGCCCCGATGACCGCGTCGGCCACCCGGTCCCGCAGGGCCGTGTCGGAGGGGTCGGCGGTCTCCCGCCACAGTCCGGTGAGCCGCTCGGCGGCGGCGGTGAACCGGCCGGGGCTGCGCAGGGTGAGCCCCCGCTCGTTGCCCGCGGTGCTCATCGCGACCCGCCAGCCCTGCCCCGGCGCGCCGATCACGTCCTCGTCGGGCACGAACACGTCGTCGAGGAAGAGTTCGGCGAAGGCGGGCTTGCCGTCGAGCCGCCCGATGGGCCGTACGGTCACGCCGTCGGCGTCCAGCGGGAACATCAGGTACGTGAGGCCCTGGTGCGGCTTCGGGGTGTCGGGCTCGCTGCGGAACAGTCCGAAGGCGCGGTCCGCGAAGGCCGCCCGGGACGACCAGGTCTTCTGGCCGCGCAGCAGCCAGCCGCCCTCGGTCCGCTCGGCGGTGGAGCGCAGCGAGGCGAGGTCGGACCCGGACTCGGGCTCGGACCAGGCCTGGGCCCAGATGACCTCGCCGCTCGCCATGGAGGGCAGGACGCGGGCGCGCTGTGCGTCGGTGCCGTGCTCGAAGAGGGTGGGGGCGAGGAGGTTGATGCCGTTCTGGCTGACCCGGCCGGGGGCGCCGGCCGCGTAGTACTCCTCCTCGAAGACCAGCCACTGGAGGAGCGAGGCCCCCCGGCCGCCGTACTCCTCGGGCCAGGAGACCACCGACCAGCGGTCGTCGGACAGGGTCCGCTCCCAGAGCCGGTGGGCGGCGAAGCCCTCCTCCGTCTCCAGGGAGGGCAGGGGGGTGTCGGGCACGTGGGCGGTGAGCCAGGCGCGGGCCTCGGCCCGGAAGGCGTCCTCCGCCGCGGAGAAGTCGAGGTCCATCAGGCTCCCGCCGCCTTCATCGAGGCGATGTCCATGCCGCCCAGCGCGTCGGGGGCGGTCTCGGCGTTGTGCGCGTGCGCCAGGTGGTGCAGGCCGAAGACCGAGTCCATGCCGGTGTGCAGGCCCTGGAGGTCCTCCGCCTGGTTGACGGCGCGCTTGGTGAGGGCCAGGCCCATCCGTGGCATCTCGGCGACGCGGTTCGCCAACTCCATCGTCCTTTCCCTGAGTTCGCCGGGCGGTACGACCCGGTTGACCATGCCGACCTCGTAGGCGCGCCGGGCGTCCATCCGGTCGCCGGTGAAGAGGAACTCCTTGGCGATGCGCGGGGGCATGACCCACGGGTGCGCGAAGTACTCGACGCCGGGGATGCCCATGCGGACCACCGGGTCGGCGAAGAACGCGTCCTCGGCGGCGACGATGAGGTCGCACACCCAGGCGAGCATCAGGCCGCCGGCGACGCAGGCGCCCTGCACCGACGCGACCATGGGCTTGGGCAGTTCGCGCCAGCGTCGGCACATGCCCAGGTAGACCTCGGACTCGCGGGCGAAGCGGCTCTCCGCGCCCCGCTTGTCCGAGTGGTCCCACCAGAGCCCGGCCCGGCGGTCGAACGGCAGGTGGGCGTCCCGCTCGGGGGTGCCGATGTCGTGGCCGGCGGAGAAGTGCCTCCCCGCTCCGGCGAGTACGACGACCTTGACCTCGTCGTCGTCGGCCGCGCGGTAGAAGGCGCGGTCCAGGGCGTAGGTCATCGCGGAGTTCTGGGCGTTGCGGTAATCGGGCCGGTCCATGGTGACCACGGCCACCGGGCCGAGTCGTTCGTAGCGGACCGGGGCCGTGGATGCGGTGCGGGCAGCGGACATCCGCCCTCCTTCCCTAACAAGTGTTTGGTAGGTTAACGTACGGCCATGAGCAACGTCGAGGAGTTCCGCAGAGAGGTCCGCGGCTGGCTGCGCGCCAACCTCACGGGCGAGTTCGCCGCCCTGCGCGGGCGCGGCGGCCCCGGACGGGAACACGAGGCGCACGCCGAACGCCTCGCCTGGGAGAGGCACATGGCCGCCGCCGGATGGACCTGCGTCGGCTGGCCCAAGGAGTACGGCGGACGGGGCGCGACGCTCGAACAGCAGGTCGCCTTCCACGAGGAGTACGCCCTCGCCGACGCCCCCGCCCGCGTCAGCCACATCGGCGAGCAGCTCCTGGGACCCACCCTCATCGCCTTCGGCACCCCCGCCCAGCGGGAGCGCTTCCTCCCGAGGATCGTCAGCGTCGAGGAGCAGTGGTGCCAGGGCTACTCGGAGCCGGACGCCGGCTCCGACCTCGCCAACGTGCGCACCCGCGCCGAACGCGACGGCGACGACTGGGTGGTCACCGGACAGAAGGTGTGGACCTCACTCGCCCACGAGGCCGACTGGTGCTTCGTCGTCGCCCGCACCGAGCCCGGATCGACACGCCACCACGGACTGTCCTACCTGCTCGTCCCCCTGGACCAGCCCGGCGTCGAGATCAGGCCCATCGTCCAGCTCACCGGCACCTCCGAGTTCAACGAGGTCTTCTTCGACGGGGCCCGCACCCACGCCTCCCACGTCGTCGGCGCCCCCGGCGACGGCTGGAAGGTCGCCATGGCCACCCTCGGCTTCGAACGCGGGGTGTCCACCCTCGGCCAGCAGGTCGGCTTCCGCCGCGAACTGGAAGCCGTCATCGCCCTCGCCCGGCGGAACGGCGCCGCCGGCGACCCGCTCATCCGCGACCGCATCGCCCGCGCCTGGATCGGCCTGGAGACCATACGGTTCAACGCCCTGCGCATGCTCGACGGCGTCGCCGCCGGAGCCCCCGGTCCCGAGGCCTCCATCGGGAAGATCTTCTGGGCCACCTGGCACCGCGAGCTCGGCGAACTCGCCATGGACGTCTGCGGAGCCGCGGGGATGCTCGCCGACGCGGAGCCGTACGACCTCACCGACTGGCAGCGGCTCTACCTCTTCTCCCGCAGCGACACCATCTACGCCGGCTCCAACGAGATCCAGCGGAACATCATCGCCGAGCGCGTCCTCGGCCTGCCCAAGGAGGTCCGCCCATGACCGGCACCCCACCCCCCTACGTGCCGGGCCACGGTCTGCTCGCCGGGCGCGACGCCGTCGTCACCGCCGCCGCCGGCGCCGGCATCGGAGGCGCCACCGCCCGGCGGCTCCTGGAGGAGGGCGCCCGCGTGGTCGTCTCCGACGCCCACGCCCGCCGGCTCAAGGAGACCGAGGCCGAACTGGCCGCCGAGTTCGGCGCCGACCGCGTCGCCGCCCTGCCCTGCGACGTCACCGACGAGACCCAGGTCGCCGCCCTGTTCGACCTCGCCGTCGAGCGCCACGGACGCCTCGACATCGTCGTCAACAACGCCGGCCTCGGCGGCACCGCCGACCTCGTCGACATGACCGACGACCAGTGGGACAGGGTCCTCGACGTCACCCTCAACGGCACCTTCCGCTGCACCCGCGCCGCACTGCGCCGGATGAAGGACGCGGGCGCGGGGGGCGTCGTCGTCAACAACGCCTCGGTGATCGGCTGGCGTGCCCAGAAGGGACAGGCCCACTACGCCGCCGCCAAGGCCGGCGTCATGGCCCTCACCCGCTGCGCCGCCCTGGAGGCCGCCGCGTACGGCGTGCGCGTCAACGCCGTCTCCCCGAGCCTGGCCATGCACCCGCACCTGGTGAAGGTCACCACCCCCGAACTCCTGGAGGAGCTGACCTCCCGCGAGGCCTTCGGACGCTACGCGGAGCCCTGGGAGGTGGCCAACGTGATCGTCTTCCTGGCCAGCGGCTACTCCTCGTACCTGACGGGCGAGGTCCTCTCCGTCAGCAGCCAGCACCCGTGAGACCGGCGCCGGAGCGGCGCCGCGAGATCCTGGACACGGCGGCCGAGGTCTTCGCCGCCCAGGGGTACGACGCCACCACCGTCCGCCGCATCGCCGACGCCGCCGGACTGCTCGCGGGCAGCCTCTACTACCACTTCGACTCCAAGGAGTCGATGCTCGACGAGATCCTCCGTGCCTTCCTGGACGAGCTGTGGGCCCGTTACGACGCCGTGCTCGACGCGGCACTCGGCCCCAGGGAGACCCTGGAGGCCCTCGTCACCGAGTCGTTCCGGGAGATCGACCGGCACCGCGCCGCCGTCGCCATCTACCAGAAGGAGTCCAGGCACCTGCGCGAACAGCCCCGCTTCGGCTATCTCGCCGGCTCCCAGCGGAGGTTCGAGGAGGCCTGGCTCAGGACCCTGGAGCGCGGCGTGGCCGCCGGGGTCTTCCGCACCGACCTCGACGTCCGGCTCACCTACCGCTTCGTGCGCGACACCGTCTGGGTCGCCGCGTCCTGGTACCGGCCGGGCGGACAGCACAGCCCGGAGGAGATCGCCCGCCAGTACCTGTCGATGGTGCTGGAGGGCGTCGCCCTCCGTGACGGACATCGGACGTACGCATCCCGTACGAAGAAGGAGTGACCATGGCCGAGGCCTACATCGTCGAAGCGGTACGGACCCCGGTCGGCCGGCGGAACGGCGGCCTGTCCGCCGTCCACCCGGCCGACCTCGGAGCCCACGTCCTCAAGGCCCTGATGGAACGCTCGGGCGCCGACCCGGCCGCCGTCGAGGACGTCGTCTTCGGCTGCCTGGACACCGTCGGCCCGCAGGCCGGCGACATAGCCCGCACCAGCTGGCTGGCCGCCGGACTCCCCGAGGAGGTGCCCGGCACGACCGTGGACCGGCAGTGCGGCTCCTCCCAGCAGGCCCTGCACTTCGCCGCCCAGGGCGTCCTGTCCGGCACCCAGGACCTCGTGGTCGCCGGCGGCGTGCAGAACATGTCGATGATCCCCATCGCCTTCGCCAGCCGCCAGGCCGCCGACCCGCTCGGCCTGACCGAGGGCCCGTACCTGGGCTCCGAGGGCTGGCGCGCCCGCTACGGCGACCAGCCGGTCAACCAGTTCCACGGCGCCGAACTCATCGCCGCCAAGTGGGACATCTCCCGCCGGGACATGGAGGAGTTCGCCCTCCGCTCGCACCAGCGGGCCGCCCGCGCGATCGACGAGGGCCGCTTCGCGCGCGAGATCGTCCCCTACGGCGACGTCACCGCCGACGAGGGCCCGCGCCGTGACACCACCCTGGAGAAGATGGCCGGGCTGAAGGCGCTGGTCGAGGGAGGCCGGCTGACGGCCGCGGTCTCCTCGCAGGTGTCCGACGGGGCCTCGGCGATGCTGATCGCCTCGGAACGCGCCGTACGCGAACACGGCCTGACGCCGCGCGCCCGCGTCCACCACCTGTCGGTGCGGGGCGAGGACCCGATCCGCATGCTGTCCGCCCCGATCCCGGCGACGGCGTACGCGCTGAAGAAGGCCGGAATGACGCTCGACGACATCGACCTGGTGGAGATCAACGAGGCCTTCGCCTCGGTCGTCCTCGCCTGGCTGAAGGAGACCGGTGCCGACCCGGAGAAGGTCAACGTCAACGGCGGCGCCATCGCGCTGGGCCACCCCCTCGGCGCGACCGGCACCAAGCTGACCACCACCCTCCTCCACGAACTGGAGCGCACCGGCGGCCGCTACGGCCTCCAGACGATGTGCGAGGGCGGTGGCCAGGCGAACGTGACGATCATCGAGCGTCTGTGAAGCCGGCGCCGAAGATCTGCTGCCAGACCGCGTGATCGGTGCGGGGGCCTCCCGGGGTCTCCGCGCCGTACACCTCGATCTCCGCCTCGATGTCCAGGGGGAGCGTGGGGGAGGTCATCGTCGTCAGCTCCCCGGCCACCGCGTGGTCGGGGACCAGCCAGCACACCTCGAACTCGATGCCGTCCGGGTCCCGGGCGTACAGGGCCTTCGTGGAGGCGTGGTTGCTCGCCCCCGTCAGGGCCCCCGCCTCCGCCAGGCGGGTCCGCATGCGCCGCAGCTCGGCCAGGGTGTCCACCTCCCAGGCCAGGTGGTACAGGCCGACCCGCCCGGTGGCGGGCCCGGGGCCGCCACCGGGGGACCGGAACAGGCCGAGGTCGTGGTCGTTGGCGGAGCCCGCCGCCTGGAGGAAGGCCGCCCCGGGGAAGGCCTGCGGCAGCGGCCGGAACCCGAGGACGTCGCGGTAGAAGGCGAGGCTGCGCTCCAGGTCGGAGACGAAGAGGACGGCGTGGTTCAGCCGCTGGATCGGCATGGCGGTTCCGTTCGGTCGGTGCGGTGGGGATCGGTGGAGACACGTGTCCGCCGGGGTGAAGGTACCCCGGCGGACACGTGCGTGAGCGGTCAGTCCGTGGTGGGCAGAGCGCGGAGCGCGGTGTACGCCTCCGCCATCAGCCGGTCCACCAGCTCGGCGCAGGACGGCAGGTCGTCGATCAGGCCGGCCACCTGCCCGGAGGCCATCACGCCCAGATCGGTGCGGCCCTCGACCATGGACGCCTTGAGCAGCATCGGCGTGTTCGCGGCCAGCAGGATCTGGCTCCACGTGAGGTCCTTGCCGTGCTTCATCGCCAGGCCGTCACGGACCATCTGCGGCCAGCTCATGCCGGACTCCCGCCGGAAGGCCGCCGCGTGGCGGACCGCCCGCAGCAGCGAGGCGGCCCGGCCGGAGCGTTCGAGGGCGTCGACCAGCTCGGTGCGCAGCATCCGGTGCGGCAGACCGTCGACCTTCGTGGTGACGGTGACGTCCGTGACCGCCGCCGCGAGATAGCGGGCCTTCACCGCGTCGGGGACCGTGCTGTCGGAGGTGAGCAGGAAGCGCGTGCCCATGGCGATGCCGGCCGCGCCGTAGGCCAGCGCGGCGACCAGGCCACGTCCGTCGTGGAAGCCGCCGGCCGCGACGACGGGGATGTCGACGGCGTCCACGACCTGCGGGAGCAGGACGGTGGTGGCGACGCTGCCGGTGTGGCCGCCGCCCTCCCCGCCCTGCACGATCACCGCGTCGGCCCCCCAGGCCGCGACCTTCTCGGCGTGCCGTCTGGCTCCGATGGAGGGGATGACCACGACCCCGGCGTCCTTGAGGCGGGCGATCAGCTCGCGGGACGGCGCGAGCGCGAAGGAGGCGACCTTCACGCCCTCGTCGATGATGATCCCGACGCGTTCTCCGGCGTCCCCGGCGTCCGCGCGCAGGTTCACGCCGAAGGGCGCGTCCGTGCGGGACTTGACCTCGCGCACCGCGGAGCGGAGCTGGTCGACGGTCATGGTCGCCGAGGCGAGGATGCCCAGGGCGCCGGCGTTCGCGGTGGCCGAGACCAGGCGGGGACCGGCCACCCACCCCATGCCGGTCTGGACGACGGGGTGGCGCACCCCGACGAGCGCGGTGAGCCGGGTGGGGATCGACGCGTCGCTCACGACGGGACCTCCCGGTCGCGCAGCCCCTTCGGGTCGATCTCCTCGCGGATCAGACGCAGTTCCTCGGCGGTGGGCTCACGGGTGTACGGCACCTCGACGGGGACGGTCAGCGCGAAGCCGGTGGCCTCCCGGACCTCCTCGACGGTGACGCCCGGGTGCAGCGAGCGCAGCCGCATGGTGCGGTCCGGGGTCTCGAAGTCGAAGACGCCCAGGTCGCTGATGACGTCCGGGATCCGGTGGTAGCGGGTCGCGGAGGGACCGGCCGCGGCGGCCCGGTCGTAGCCGACGCCGGAGACCATGTCGACCCGCTCGACGAAGACCCGGGCGGAGTGCTTGGGCACCCAGTAACTCGTCGGGTTGTTGAGGGTGTTGACCGGGGCGCCGCGCACCCCGAGGAGCTGGCGCTTCGGCCGCGCCCAGGCGCCGATGCAGCTGATGTTCTGGTTGCCGTACCGGTCGAGCTGGCTCGCGCCCATCATCACGTGCCGGCGCCCGGTGGTGACCAGGGCCAGGTGCTGGCGGTACGGCAGCCAGCCCTCCACCACCCGGGGCGCGGCGCCGACCGCGGGGACGTCGGCGATGAGCAGCGCCTCCCCGTCGGTCAGCAGCAGCTCGGGGGAGAAGGTGAGCTTCGCGAGGCGGGCGCCGATCATCGGGACGGTGCCCATCGGGCTGGCCAGGACCTCGCCCGCGGCGCGCCACGCCTCGGCGCAGGCGATGACGCAGTACTCGGCCCGGGTGGCCGGCGCGGCCTTCGTCGTGATGTCGGTCCCGCTCACGCTTCCTCCTTCTGGAACGCCGCGACCGCGGCCTGGTAGGCGTCCTCGTCGCCGGACAGGAAGCGGGCGGTGAACTCCCGCCAGGCCTCCGGGTCCCGGGCCGCCTTGACGTAGGCGCGCTGGAAGGCCTCGTCCCGGTCGTAGTCCGGGGCGCAGGAGGTGAAGTGCGCGCCGTTCGGGGTCTCGACGACGCCGTCGACGAAGGCGCGCTTGACCAGCAGCGACTGGGGCCCCGCGTCCTTGAGCAGCTCCGAGGTCTCCACGATCCGCTCACAGGAGACGTACGCGGTGTCGGCGGCCTCGCAGAACAGGTCGTCGAAGTACGGGTCGGGGCCCAGGTACTGGCCGTTGCCGTGCGCGTCGGCGCGGTTGAGGTGGACGAGCGCCGCGTCCAGGCGCAGCGCGGGCACGGCGACGAGCTCCTCCCGGTCGTCGTACGGCGAGGTGACCGTGCGCAGCGTGGAGTTGACGGTCATCACGTCCGAGGCGAGACCGGCCCGTATGGGCATGAAGGGCAGCCGGTGCACGGCGGCCGTCAGGCCCCACATGACCATCGCCTCGTCCAGCTCCACCAGTTCGAGGTCGCCGCGCTGGCGGGCCGCGCCGAAGTGCGGCTCCAGGGGGACGGTGTCGAGCGTGGCGAAGGCCGCGACCAGCTTGCGGATCTTCCCGGCCGCGGCGAGGAGGCCCACGTCCGGGCCGCCGTACGACACCACGGTCAGATCGGTGAGGTCGGAGCGCAGCAGTGCCCGTACCAGCGCCATCGGCTTGCGCCGCGAGCCCCAGCCGCCGATGCCGATCGTCATCCCGCTCCGGAGCCGGCCCACGACCTCCTCGGCGGTCATCGTCTTGTCCCTGCTCACGACTGCTCCTTGTCCGTGTCGTCCGTGGCGACGGTGCCGCCCTTGCCGAAGGTGTCGCGCACCCGGTCGGCGACACCGCTGAGGTTGGCCTCGAAGGTGAAGCCCTGCTCGAAGCGGTAGCTGCGGTGGACGTCCACCGGGTCGATGCCGTTGATCGCGGCCTTGGCGAGCCGGATCAGCTGACCGTCCTTCGCGGCGATCTCCCGCGCGAGGCCGAGCGCCGCGTCGAGGAGCTCCTCGCGGGGGACGACCCGCCAGACCGAGCCGTGGCGGTGCAGTTCCTCGGCGGTGACCGTGCGCGAGGTGTAGTAGAGGGCCCGCATCAGCTGCTGCGGGACGAGCCGGGCCAGATGGGTGGCCGCGCCGAGCGCGCCCCGGTCCAGTTCGGGGAGGCCGAAGGTCGCGTCCTCGGAGGCGACGATCGCGTCGGCGTTGCCGACCAGGCCGATGCCGCCGCCGAGGCAGAAGCCCTGCACGGCGGCGACCACCGGCACCGCGCAGTCGTAGACGGCGGCGAAGGCCTCGTAGCAGCCGCGGTTGGCGCCCAGGAGGGCGTCGTGGCCCGTGGTGCGCTGGATCTCCTTGATGTCGACGCCGGCGTTGAACCCCCGGCCCTCCGCGGTGAGCACGACGCAGCGCACCTCGGGATCGGCGCCGGCGGCGCGCACCGCGGCGGCGAGGTCGTACCAGCCCTGCACGGGGAGGGCGTTGACCGGTGGGTAGTCGACGGTGACGACGGCGATGCCCTTGTCCGGGGCGGAGGTGGAGACACCCATGAGCAGATCAGCTACCTTTCCACCAAACGTTTGTTAGGTGGAAGATAGCAGCGGTTCGCGCGCTGCGGGAGGTGTCCCTTGCCAGTCACCATCGATCTGACGGGAACCGTCGCCGTCGTCACCGGCGGCACCCGGGGCGTCGGCGCCGGGATCACCCGGGCCCTGCTCGACGCCGGAGCGGAGGTCGTGACCTGCGCCCGCCGGGCCCCCGAGAAACCCGTCGAGGCGGCGGGGCGCACGGCCCGCTTCCACCCCGTCGACCTGCGCGACCCGGCCGCCGTCGGCGACTTCTTCACCCGGGTCCGCGACGACCACGGCAGGCTCGACGTCCTGGTCAACAACGCCGGGGGGACCCCCTTCCGGATGCTCGGCGAGGGGAACGCCGAGCAACAGGCCCGGGTCGTCGAACTGAACCTCGTCGCCCCGCTGACCGCCTCCCTCGCCGCGTACGAGGTGATGCGGCGGCAGAGCGGCGGCGGCTCCATCCTCATGATCGGCAGCGTCAGCGGCACCCGCCCCTCACCGGGCAGCGCGGCCTACGGGGCGGCCAAGGCGGGCCTGGAGAACCTCGCCCGGTCCATGGCCGTCGAATGGGCGCCCCTGGTCCGGGTCAACACGCTCGTCCCCGGCATGGTCCGCACCGAACTCTCCCACCTGCACTACGGGGACGAGGACGGCATCGCCTCCGTCGGCCGCACCGTGCCGCTCGGCCGGCTCGCCGAACCCGGCGACATCGGCGACGCCTGCGTCTTCCTCGCCTCCGACCGGGCCGCGTACATCAGCGGAGCCAGCCTCCTCGTCCACGGCGGCGGAGAACGGCCGGCCTTCCTCGACGCGGCCACGGTCAACCACTGAAACCCCCTCACCGAAAGGCACCCACCATGACCGGACTCTGCAACGGACGCGTCGTCGTCGTCACCGGCGCCGGCCGCGGACTCGGCCGCGCGCACGCGCTCGCCTTCGCCGCCGAGGGCGCCAAGGTCGTCGTCAACGACCTCGGCGTCGGCCTCGACGGCACCGGAGGCGGCGCGGGGCCCGCGCAGCAGGTCGTCGACGAGATCATCGCCTCGGGCGGCCAGGCGGTCGCCCACGGCGGCGACATCGCCACGACGGACGGCGCGGCCTCCCTCGTCGCCACCGCCCTCGACTCCTTCGGCCGCCTCGACACCCTCGTCAACAACGCCGGGTTCCTGCGCGACCGCATGCTCGTCAACCTCGGCGAGGACGACTGGGACGCCGTCATGCGCGTCCACCTCAAGGGCCACTTCCTGCCGCTCCGGCACGCCGCCGCACACTGGCGCGCGGAGGCCAAGGCCGGACGCGAGCCCGTCGCGCGGGTCGTCAACACCAGCTCCGGCGCGGGGCTGCTCGGCAGCGTCGGACAGGGCAACTACTCCGCCGCCAAGGCCGGGATCGTCGGCCTCACCCTCGTCGCCGCGGCGGAGATGGGCCGGTACGGGGTCCAGGTCAACGCGATCGCCCCGGCGGCCCGCACCCGGATGACCGAACAGGCCTTCGCCGAGACCATGGCCGCGCCCTCGGGATCCGGCTTCGACGCGATGGCCCCCGAGAACGTCTCCCCGCTCGTCGTCTGGCTGGGCTCCGCCGCCTCCGCCGGCGTCACCGGGCGCGTCTTCGAGGCCGAGGCGGGCCGGATCACGGTCATGGAGGGCTGGCGACCGGGCCCGACGGCGGACAAGGGCGCCCGGTGGACCCCGACGGAGGCGGGCGAGACGACCCTGAAACTCCTGTCGGCGTCGGAACCCCCGCAGCCGGTGTACGGCACGAACTGACGCCGGGCGCGCGGGCCCCGCGCGGCGCACCCACCCGGCCCGGCGGGCCCCGCGCCCGGCCGGGCGGCGCGCCCCGCGCCCGCGTGTGCCCGCGCCCGGGCGGGGCGGCGCGCCCCGCGCCCGCGTGTGCCCGCGCCCTGGTGGGGCGGTGCGCCCCGTGCCCGTGTGTGCCCGCGCCCGGGCGGGGCGGTGCGCCCCGTGCCGTGTGTGCCCGCGCCCGGGCGGGGCGGTGCGCCCCGTGCCCGTGTGTGCCCGCGCCCGGGTGGGGCGGTGCGCCCCGCGCCCGCGTGTGCCCGCGCCCTGGGGGGCGTCCCCGCGCCCGCGTGTGTCCGCGCCCGGGCGGGTCGGTGCGCCCCGCGCCCGCGTGTGCCCGCGCCCGGGCGGGGCGGGGCGGTGCCCACCGCCGTGTGGGCAGGTGTCCCGCAGGGCGGGACGGGTGGGCACACGGGACGGCGCCCCTCGCGGCGCCTCCGCGTTCCGCGCCTTGGCCCGCACCGCATGTGTGCCGTCGCCAGGGGTGCGGGTCCAGGCTCAGCAGCCTCTGGCGCCGGCAAGGGCGCCGTCCCGTTGTGCCCACCCGTTCCGCCCTGCGGAACGCCTGCCCACAACGGGCCCCCGCCGGGTTTCCCGCTCACCGGGAACGCGCGCTCCCGGCGGCCCGCGGCACCGGCCTAGCCTCGCCGGACAGCCCCAACCGCCCGCAGGAGGGACCCGCCATGCTCACGGACCGCCAGAGACACGAGGCGGCCGAGCTGCTCCGCTCCGCCGAACAGCACGTCACGCCGGTCGCCCCGCTGATCGAGGCGTATCCCGGCATCGGCACCGAGGACGCGTACGAGATCCAGCTCGTCAACATCCGGCACCGGATCGCGGCCGGCGCGCAGGTGCGCGGTCACAAGGTCGGCCTGTCTTCCCCGGTCATGCAGCGGATGATGGGCGTCGACGAACCGGACTACGGCCATCTGCTCGACGGCATGGAGCTCCGGCAGGAGACCCCCGTCCCGGTCGCCCGCTACTGCCGGCCCCGCGTCGAGGTCGAGGTCGGTTTCGTCCTCGGCGACGACCTGCCGGGCGAGGACTGCACGGCCGAGGACGTCCTGGCCGCCACCGAACGCGTGGTGCCCGCCCTGGAACTGATCGACAGCAGGATCCGCGACTGGCGGATCACGATCGCCGACACGATCGCGGACAACGCCTCCTCCGCCGGGTACGTCGTCGGCGAGGGCCGGGACCCGCGCGAGCTGGACCTGAAGGCGATCGACGCCCGGCTGAGCAGCGGCGGCGAGCTCCTCGCCGAGGGGCGCAGCGACGCCGTGCTCGGTGACCCGGCCCTGTCCGTCGCCTGGCTGGCCCGTACCGTCGCCCGCTTCGGCGTGCCCCTGAAGAAGGGCCACGTGGTGCTGCCGGGCTCGTGCACCCGGGCCGTCGACGTGGCGGCCGGGGCGACCTTCACCGCCGAGTTCACCGGCCTTGGCTCCGTCTCCCTCTCGTTCATCTGAGGTGATCATGACCATCAAGACAAAGGCGACCGCCGCCATCGTCGGATCCGGCAACATCGGCACCGACCTCCTCTACAAGCTCCAGCGCTCGGCCCACGTCGAGCCCCGCTGGATGATCGGCGTCGACCCCGGGAGCGAGGGCCTCGCCCGCGCCGCCCGGGCGGGCCTGGAGGCCAGTCACGAGGGCGTCGACTGGCTGCTCGCCCAGGACGAGCGGCCGGACATCGTCTTCGAGGCCACCAGCGCCTACGTCCACCGGGCCAACGCCCCCCGCTACGCCGAACTCGGCATCAAGGCGGTCGACCTGACGCCGGCAGCCGTCGGCCCGGCCGTCGTCCCGCCCGCCAACCTCCGCGAGCACCTCGACCGCCCGAACGTCAACATGATCACCTGCGGAGGCCAGGCCACCATCCCCATGGTGTACGCGGTCTCCCGGGTGGTCCCCGTGGCGTACGCGGAGATCGTGGCCTCCGTGGCCTCCGTCTCGGCCGGGCCCGGAACCCGCGCGAACATCGACGAGTTCACCCGCACGACCTCGCGCGGCATCGAGACCATCGGCGGCGCCGGGCGGGGCAAGGCCATCATCATCCTCAACCCGGCCGATCCGCCCGTGATGATGCGGGACACCGTCTTCTGCGCCATCCCGGAGGACGCCGACCGGGACGCCATCGCCCTCTCGGTCAAGGAGATCGCCGAGCAGGTCGCCTCGTACGTCCCCGGCTACCGGCTGCGCGCCGAACCGCAGTTCGACGACCCGAGCCCCGAGAACGGCGGGATGGCGCGCGTCGCGATCTTCCTGGAGGTGGAGGGCGCGGGCGACTACCTGCCGCCCTACGCCGGAAACCTCGACATCATGACCGCCGCCGCCACCAAGGTCGGCGAGGAGTTCGCCCGGGCGATCCTCGCCCCGGGCGCGTAAGGAGCACCCCGCATGCCCTACTCGGACACCCTCGACATCCGCGTCACCGACTCCTCGCTGCGCGACGGCTCGCACGCCAAGCGCCACCAGTTCACCACCGACGACGTACGATCCGTCGTCGCCGCCCTCGACGACGCCGGCGTCCCGGTGATCGAGGTGACGCACGGCGACGGCCTCGGCGGATCCTCGTTCACCTACGGGTTCTCCAGGACTCCGGAACAGGAACTCATCAAGGTCGCCGTGGACACCGCGCGGCGGGCCCGGATCGCCTTCCTCATGCTCCCCGGGCTCGGCGTCAAGGACGACATCCGGGCCGCCCACGGCAACGGGGCGGGCATCTGCCGCATCGCCACCCACTGCACCGAGGCCGACATCGCGGACCAGCACTTCGGCCTGGCCCGGGAGAGGGGCCTGGAGACCGTCGGCTTCCTGATGATGGCCCACTCCACGACCCCCGAGGAGCTGGCCCGGCAGGGCAGGATCATGGCCGACGCGGGCTGCCAGTGCGTGTACGTCGTGGACTCGGCCGGCGCCATGGTCATGGACGACGTCACCGCCCGGGTCGAGGCCCTGGTCGCCGAGCTCGGCGACGACGCGCAGGTCGGCTTCCACGGACACGAGAACCTGGCCCTCGGCACCGGCAACTCCCTCGCCGCGATCAAGGCCGGAGCCCTCCAGATCGACGGCTCCACGCGTCGGCTCGGCGCCGGTGCGGGCAACACCGCCGTCGAGGCGCTGGTCGCCGTCTGCGCCAAGATGGGCATCCGCACCGGCATCGACGTACTGAAGATCATCGACGCGGCCGAGGACGTGGTCCGCCCCGTCATGGACGACGAGTGCCGGCTCGACCGCCTCGCCCTGCTGATGGGCCACGCCGGCGTCTACTCCAGCTTCCTCAAGCACGCCTACCGGCAGGCCGAGCGCTACGGCGTCTCCGGCGCCGAGATCCTCCTGCGCGCGGGCGAACGCCGCCTGGTCGGCGGCCAGGAGGACCAGCTCATCGACATCGCCGTCGAACTCGCCGCACAGCGCTGAACCGAACCGAGACAGAAAGAAGGACGAGATGACTGCTCTCCACGACGAGGTCCGGGTCATCGAGACGGGCAGGCCGCCGGCGCGCTTCGCCCGGGGCTGGCACTGCCTCGGCCTCGCCGACGCCTTCAAGGACGGACAGCCGCACGAGATCGAGGCCTTCGGCACCAAGCTGGTGGTCTTCCAGGGCCAGGACGACGGCCTGCTGCACGTCCTGAACGCCTACTGTCCCCACATGGGCGGCAACCTCGCCCAGGGCAGCGTCAAGGGCGACGCCGTCGCCTGCCCGTTCCACGACTGGCGCTGGTCGGGCGACGGCCGCTGCGCCGGCATCCCGTACGCCCGGCGCGTCCCGCCGCGCGCCAGGACCCGCGCCTGGATCTCCCTGGAGCGCAACAGGCAGCTCTTCGTCTGGAACGATCCCGAGGGCAACCCGCCGCCCCCCGAGGTCACCGTCCCCGAGATCGCGGGCATCCACGGCCCCGAAGCCGACCAGTGGAGCGACTGGACCTGGAAGACCCTCCGGGTCGACGGCGCCAACTGCCGCGAGATCGTCGACAACGTCGTGGACATGGCGCACTTCTACTACGTCCACTACGCGTTCCCCGAGTACTTCAAGAACGTCTTCGACGGTCACGTCGCCACCCAGTACATGGAGAGCAGCCCGCGCGGCGACATGGAACTGGGCACCCTCAGCTCCGGCCGGCTGCGCTCCGACGCCTCCTACTTCGGCCCCTCCTACATGATCGACCACCTCTACAGCGACGTCGGCGGCGGCGCCGAGATGGAGATCGTCCTCATCAACTGCCACTACCCGATCGACGAGAACAGCTTCCTGCTCCAGTACGGGGCCATCGTGCGGCGACTCCCCGGGATGACGGACGAGCAGGCCGCCGAGGCGGCACGGCTCACCGCCGAGGGCGCCACCGTCGGCTTCGAACAGGACGTGGCGATCTGGCAGAACAAGACCCGGATCGACAACCCCCTGCTCACCGAGGAGGACGGCCCGGTGTACCAGCTCCGCCGCTGGTACGAGCAGTTCTACGTCGACGTCGCCGACGTCAGGGACGAGATGACCCGCCGCTTCGAGTTCGAGATCGACACCCAGCGCGCCAACACGGCGTGGCGCGCCGAGGTCGAGGAGAACCTCGCGCGTCGCGCGGCGGAGACGGAAACCGGAGCCTGACATGCGAGCGGTGGAGTGCGCGGCCTGCGGCAACCAGGTCCTGTGCGAGAAGTTCAGCGTCGCCCACACCTCCGTGCAGTGGACGGCCGAAGCGGCCGTCGCCTGCGCGGAGTTCCGTGACCGGGTGAGCCCCGGCGGGACCACCGCCCGGATGCGGACCTGCCGGTCGCTGCGGGCGAGCATCGCCCGCGCGGCCGAGGACGGAACCCTGACGGTGAGCACCCTGGAGTCCCCGGAGGCCCTCGATGCCTGAGCCCACCGCCGGGCCCCGCACCCACCGGCTGCGGATCGTCGAGGTCATCGCCGAGACGGCCGACGCGCACTCCCTGGTGCTCCAGGCGCCACCGGAGAGCGCCGACCGCTTCTCGTACCGCCCCGGGCAGTTCCTCACCCTGAGGCTGCCCGGGGCGGACGGGAGGCCCGCGGCCCGCTGCTACTCCCTCGCCAGCTCGCCGCACACCGGCGAGCCCCTGAAGATCACCGTCAAGCGCGTCGCCGGCGGATACGGCTCCAACTGGGTCTGCGACCGGCTCGCGGCGGGCGACGAGCTGGAGGTGCTGCCCCCGGCCGGCACCTTCACCCCGGACTCCCTCGACGGCGACCTGCTGCTCGTCGCCGGGGGCAGCGGCATCACCCCCGTCCTGTCCATCGCCAAGTCCGCCCTGGCCGAGGGCCGGGGCCGGGTGGTGCTGCTGTACGCCAACCGCGACGAGTCCTCCGTCGTCTTCCGCGACGAGCTGCGGACCCTGGCCCAGGACCATCCGCACCGGCTGCTCGTCGTCCACTGGCTGGAGACGCTCCAGGGCCTGCCGTCCGTGGACCGGCTGGCCGCCGCGCTCGCTCCGTACGCCGACCGCGAGGCCTTCGTCTGCGGCCCGCAGCCCCTCATGGACGCCGTCGAGCAGGCCCTGCGCTCGCTCGGCGCGCCCGGCGACCGCATCCACCGGGAACGGTTCTTCTCCCTCGGCGCGGACGTCTTCGACGCCCCCGCGGTACCGGTGGACGCGGAGACGGAGGGCGGGGCCACGGCCGAGGTCGAGCTCGACGGCGAGACCCGCACCGTCGCCTGGCCGGCGGCGGCACCCCTCCTGGACGTGCTCCTGGCCGCGGGCGTGGACGCGCCGTACTCCTGCCGGGAAGGCGCCTGCAGCGCCTGCACCTGCCGGGTCGTGGCGGGCGAGGTCAAGATGCTCCGCAACGACGTCCTGGACGACCGGGACATCGCGGAGGGCTACGTCCTGGCCTGCCAGGCCCTCCCGCTCACCGAGCGGGTCGAGATCACCTACTCCTGACGAGGAATCCGCCATGTCCCGTACCTGTCTGGTCACCGGAGCGGCCTCCGGCATCGGCGCGGCCACCGTCGCCCTCCTGCGGAGGCAGGGCCACACCGTCATCGGCGCGGACCTCGCCGACGGCGACATCCGCGCCGACCTGTCCACGGCCGACGGCCGGGCCGAACTCGTCGCCCGGGCCCGTGAACTGACCGGCGGCCGTCTCGACGCCGTCGTCTCCTGCGCGGGCATCGCGCACTTCGACCCCCGCACCGTCCAGGTCAACCACTTCGGCGCCGTGGCCACGCTCGACGGACTGCGCCCCCTCCTCGCGGCCGGCGCCGATCCCCGGGCCGTGGTCGTCGGCTCGGTCGACTCCGTCCACCCGACCGACCCCGCGATCGTGGACGCCGCGCTCGCCGGGGACGAGGCGGCGGCGGTGGCCGCGTCCCGCGCCGCCGTCGGACGCGGCGAGGGCCACCTCGTGTACTCCTCCTCCAAGGCGGCCGTCTCCCGCTGGGTCCGCCGCGCCGCCCCCACCGACGCGTGGGCCGGCGCGGGCGTCCCGCTCAACGCCGTGGCCCCCGGAGTGGTCGTCACGCCCCTGACCCGGCCGCTGCTCGACGACCCGGAGATGCGGGGGCTCGTGGAGCGGAGCGTGCCCATGCCCCTGCACGGCCACGCCCGCCCCGAGCAGGTCGCCCCGCTGATCGCCTGGCTGGCCTCGCCCGAGAACTCCCTGGTGACCGGGCAGGTCGTGTTCGCCGACGGGGGCGCGGACGCGGTCCTGCGGGGTGACAGCACCTGGTGAGGACGACGGAACCGGATGCGGCCAGGGGCACCCCTGGCCGCACACCCGTACCCGGACCCGAGTCCGTACCCGTACCCCTAGCCCTCCGCGCATTCGTCACGAGGAGACGCCCGTGAACCCCCGTACGCTCGAACGCTCCGCCGTCCTCCCGGCCGCCCCCGACGCCGTGTGGGCGGTCGTCGGGGAATTCGGCGCTCTCGCCGACTGGCACCCCCACCTGCCGCCCTCCACGATCGAGGACGGCGGCGACCCCGCCGCTCCCGGCGCGGTCCGGGTCTTCGCCGTCGACGGCGTGCCCGTCGCCCGGGAGCGACTGCTCGACCGGGACGAGGCCGGCCGCTCGTACCGGTACGCCCTCCTCGACCCCGTCCCGCTCCCGGTCCACGACTACGTGGCGACGCTCGCCGTGCGTCCGCACCCCGAAGGCGCCGAGGTCCGGTGGTCCGCCGCCTACCAGAGCGCGGACGACGTCGCCGCCCGGGTGGAGGAGGTCTTCGGGGACGGCACCTACGGCACCGGGCTCGCCGCCCTGCGGGAGCGCTTCACATCCATTCGCTGACGCGCAGCCAGGCCATCATGCTGTCCATCGAGGGCTGCGCCGGACCCGCGTCGGCCTCCGCTCCGGCCGTCCGCGCCCGCTTCTCGGACTGCCGTCCCGGGCCGAACATCGACTGCCACACCGCCCGCGCGCAGCCGCGCACGGCCGGCGCGAGCCGGTCCATCTCCCGGTGCACACCATGGCCGCTCACCGAGATCGCGGCGATGGCGCGGCCCGCGCCGCGCAGCGGGGCGGCCACGCAGAAGACGCCCCGGTACCCCTCCTCGTGGTCGAGGGCCACACCGCGCTCCCGCGTCATCGCCAGCTCGCGGCGGAAGGACTCGGGCCGGGTCAGGGTGCGCGGGGTGCGTGGCCGCAGCCCGTCCCGGATCACCCGGTCCACCGCCGCCCCGTCGCCGAAGGCCAGGATCGCCTTCCCCGAGGCCGTGCAGTACGCCGGCTGCCGCCCGCCCGTGCGGGAGGGAACCACGGAGTCGTCCGAGCCGCCGATCCGCTCCAGGTACACCACCTCGGAGCCGTCGAGCACGGTGAGGTGCACCAGATGGCCGGTGGACTCGTGGAGCGCGTGCAGGTGCGGCAGCGCGGCCCGGCGGAGCCGGTTGTGGTGCGAGGCCATGGCGCCGAGTTCCAGCATTCCCATGCCCAGCCGGTAGTCGCGGCCCTCCCGCTCCAGCCAGCGCAGCTGCACCAGCTGGTCGAGGATGCGGTGCGCGGAGGAGCGGCGGATGCCCGAGCGCTGCACGACCTCGGTGAGGGTGAGCCGTGGCCCGGCGCTCTCGAAGGCGCTCAGCACCTTCGCCGCCTTCTCCAGCAGGGACAGCGGCGCCATCCCGGCCTCGGCGGCCTCGACAGCACTGGTCGTCATCGGCACCTCCCACACGGACAGCACAGCCGATCGACCCCTGGCCGGGTCCGTAATCTCCGGTATTGCGTGGAGATTGCCAGAGGATGACGGCGCTGTGAAGAGGGAGTTCCGTCTCGGAACAGTAACGCGTAGGTTCCCTGTCGTCACGGCACGACGAGACCGGATTCCGAGAGGGGCACCCATGCGCGACGAGGACGTTCTCGCGGCGGTCCGCGCCCTCGCCCCCGCCCTGCGCGAGCGCGCGGCCGAGGCGGAGGAGCTCCGCAGGATCCCCGACGCCTCCGTGGAGGAGCTCGCGGAGGCCGGCTTCTTCCGGCTGCTCCAGCCCCAGGCCTTCGGCGGCCGGGCCGCCGACCCGGCCGTGTTCTACGCGGCCGTGCACGAGATCGCCAAGGCATGCGGATCCACCGGCTGGGCGGTGTCCGTCCTCGGCGTCCACCCCTGGTACGTGGCGCAGTTCGACCCACGGGCCCAGGAGGAGGTCTGGGGCGCGGACACGTCCACCCGGATCTGCTCCTCCCACGCCCCCACCGGAGACGTCACCGCCGTCGACGGCGGTTACCGGCTCTCCGGCCGCTGGCACTTCTCCGCGGGCGCCGACCACGCCCGCTGGGCGCTGCTCGGCGGCGTCGTCACCGACGAGACCGGCCGGCCCGTCGACATGCTGACGTTCCTGGTGCCGCGCGCCGACTACCGCGTCGACGACGTGTGGGACACCGTCGGCCTGCGCGGCAGCGGCAGCAACGACATCCTCGTCGAGGACGCCTTCGTCCCCGCCCACCGGACCCTCGGCTACGGCCCGGTGACCCTGCTGCGCTGCCCCGGTCACGAGGTCCACACCGCACCGCTGTACCGGCTGCCGTACGCGGCCGTCTTCACCACCGCCATCTCCACGGCGATGGTCGGCATCGCCGAGGGCGCCCTGGAGGACCAGGTCGGCGCGGCCCGCGACCGCCTGCGGTCCCCGCACGGCCGCAGGACCGCCGAGGACCCCTTCGCCCAGACGCGCATCGCCCGGGCGGCCGGCGAGATCGACGCCGCCCGGCTCCAGCTCGCCCGCAACACGGCCGAGCTGTACGCGGTCGCACGCGCCGGCGAGGAGATCCCCAGGGAGCTGCGCGCCCGCGCCCGCCGCGACCAGGCGCTCGCCACCGAACGCGCCCTCACCGCCGTGGACCTCCTCATGGAGAACGCCGGCGGCGGACCGCTCCGGGTGGGCGACGACGTCCTCCAGCGGGCCTGGCGCGACCTGCACACCGGCCGCGGTCAGGCGGCCAACGACGTGGAACGGGCGCTCGTCCTCTACGCCCAGGACGCCCTCGGCATGGACGTCCACGACCCCATGCTCTGACCCCCGGAACCCCCGGGCGCGGGGGGTTCCCGCTCAGTGGGAGCAGCGCATTTCGCTGCCGTACGGCACGCCGTACGGTCCTGGCATTCCCCCACCACGACCCGAAAGGGGATGCCCCATGGCCGATGACGTCCTGGCAGCGATCCGTGACCTCGCCCCCGCCCTGCGCGACCGCGCGGCCGAGGCCGAGACGCTGCGCCGCGTGCCCGACACCTCCGTCAAGGAGCTGGAGGACACCGGCTTCTTCCAGCTCCTCCAGCCCAAGGCCTTCGGCGGCCGGGCCGCCGACCCGGTGGTCTTCTACACGGCGGTCAAGGAGATCGCCAAGGCGTGCGGCTCGACCGGCTGGGTCGCCTCCGTGGTCGGCGTCCACCCGTGGCACGTCGCCCTGTTCGACCCCCGCGCCCAGCAGGAGGTGTGGGGCCAGGACCCCAGGACCCGGATCGCCTCCTCGTACGCCCCCACCGGCAAGGCCACCGCCGCCGACGGCGGGTTCCGGCTCTCCGGCCGGTGGCACTTCTCCTCCGGCTGCGACCACGCCCGGTGGGCCCTCCTGGGCTGCATCGTCACCGACGGCGAGGGCAACCCGGTCGACATGCGCACCTTCCTCGTCCCCCGGTCCGCGTACCGGATCGACGACGTGTGGGACACCGTCGGCCTGCGCGGCACCGGCAGCAACGACGTCGTCGTCGAGGACGTGTTCGTCCCCGAGCACCGCGCCCTGAGCTTCGGCCCCGTCACCGCCCTGAAGGTGCCCGGTCACGAGGTCAACCCCGAGCCGCTCTACCGGCTGCCGTACGCCGGGGTGTTCACGACCACCATCTCCACCCCGATCGTCGGCATCGCCGAGGGTGCCTTCGAGTCCTACACCGAGGCCACCCGGCAGCGCATCCGCGTCTCGTACGGGCAGAAGGTCGCCGAGGACCCCTTCGCGCAGGTCAGGATCGCCCGCGCGGCCAGTGACATCGACGCGAGCTGGCTCCAACTGACCCGTAACATGGGCGAGATGTACGCCCTCGCCGAGCGCGGCGAGGAGATCCCGATGGAGCTGCGCACCCGCGCCCGCCGCGACCAGGTGCTCGCCACCGAACGCTCCGTCGCCGCCGTCGACCTGCTGATGGAGAACTCCGGCGGCAACGCCATGCGCACCGGTCCCGGCCTCGTCCAGCGCGCCTGGCGCGACGCCCACACCGGTCGCGGACACGCCGCCAACGACCCCGAGCGGGCCCTCGTCATGTACGGGCAGGCCGCTCTCGGCATCGACATCCAAGACACCATGGCCTGAGAGGCGTTGACGATGGCAGAGCTCACGTACGAGTCGACCTCCCGCACCGTCAAGGCGGCCGGACTCACCCTCCACCACCACGAGGCGGCCCCCGCCGGCCGCGACGACGCACCCGTCGTGATCATGCTCCACGGCGGCGGCCCCGGAGCCTCCGCCTGGAGCAACTTCGGCCGCAACCTCCCCGTGTTCGCCGCGCGCTTCCGTACGCTCCTCGTCGACCAGCCCTGCTTCGGCCGCTCCGACAAGCCGGTGCTCGACAAGGACTACTTCAGCTTCAGCGCGGACGCCGTCGCCGCCCTCATGGACGAACTCGGCATCGAACGGGCCCACTTCGTCGGCAACTCCCTCGGCGGCGGCACCTCCGTCCGGATGGCCCTGAACCACCCCGACAAGGTCGGCAAGCTCCTCCTGATGGGCCCCGGCGGCGTCTCCGTGAACCTCTTCGCCCCCGACCCGACCGAGGGCATCAAGCGCCTCTTCGAGTTCAACGCCTCGCCCCGGCCCACCAAGGAGCAGATGCGCGCCTTCCTCGGCGTCATGGCGTACGACCAGTCGATCATCACCGACGCACTCGTCGAGGAACGCTTCGCCTCGGCCACCGACCCCGACACCCGGCTCGGCAGCGCCCGCATGGGCGCCTCCTTCGCCGACCCCGCCTGGGCCGAGGACACGATGCTCTGGCGCGAGGCCCACCGGATCACCCAGCCGGTGCTGCTCACCTGGGGCCGCGAGGACCGCGTCAACCCCCTCGACGGCGCGCTCGTCGCCCTCAAGACCATCCCCGACGCGCGCCTGCACGTCTTCCCGCACTGCGGCCACTGGGCCCAGACGGAGCAGGCCGACGAGTTCAACCGGCTCGCCGTCGACTTCTTCTCCCACTAGGGGGGCGTTTCGGAAGTCCCGCACGGCACCCGCGGCGCCCGGCACGCCGAGGGCACGCACCGGAGACCGCGGGCACCGCACAGGACTTTCGAAACACCCCCTAGCCCCCCTTCCCGACCTTCCGTCACGACACGAGAGGTGCACACCATGGACATCCGTGCGCTCGGCTACCTGCGCCTGGAGACCACCACCCTGGACGAGTGGCGCCGCTACGCGCTCGACGTCCTGGGCATGGTCGAGGCATCCGGCACCACCGAGGACACCCTCTGCCTCCGCCTGGACGACCGCGCCTACCGCATCGTCATCCAGGCCGGCGAGAGCGACCGGCTCCTCGCGGCCGGCTGGGAGGTGGCGAACGCCGCGGCCCTCGCCCGCGCCGCCGAGGAGCTGGAGGCCGCCGGGGTCGCCGTCAAGGCCGCCGACCCCGCCGAGCTCGCAGAGCGCCGCGTCCAGGGCCTGATCCACGTCACGGATCCGGGCGGCAACCCCCTGGAGATCTACTGGGGCCAGGCCCAGGACCACAGCGCGCTCGGCACCCCGTACGGCAACCGCTTCGTCACCGGGGACCTCGGCCTCGGCCACGTCGTCGTGCCGGTGCCGGACATCGAGGCCGCGCTCGACTTCTACGAGAACCTGCTCGGCTTCCAGCTCCGCGACTCCATGAAGCTGCCCCCGCAGGCCGTCCCGACCGCCACCGAGCAGCGGGACTTCCACTGGATGCACTTCCTCAGCCCCAACAGCCGCCACCACAGCCTCGGCCTGTACCCCGGCGCCCTGCCCCCCGGCATCGTGCACTTCATGGTCGAGCTGGAGACCCTCGACGACGTGGGCCGCGGCCTCGACCGCATGCACGCCGCGGGCATCCCCATCGCCTCCAGCCTCGGCCGCCACACCAACGACCGCATGGTGTCCTTCTACGCGCAGGCCCCCGGCGGCTTCCAGGTCGAGTACGGCTGGGACGGCCTCGTCGTCGACCCCGCCACCTGGGTCGCGAAGGAGATCACCGCCGACAGCTTCTGGGGCCACCAGTGGAACGGCTGATCCCGCCCTCCGAGTTCCGGGACGTCCTCGGCCGCTTCGCCAGCGGCATCACGGTGGTGGCGACGCTCGACGCCGGCACCGGGGAACCCGTCGGATTCGCCTGCCAGTCCTTCGCCTCGCTCTCCCTCGACCCGCCGCTGGTGATGCTGGCCGTCGGCAAGCACTCCACCAGCTGGCCGAGGATCGAGCGCTCGGGCCGCTTCTGCGTCAACATCCTCGCCGAGGACCAGCAGGGCACCTGCGCCGCCCTCGGCCGCAGCGGCCCCGACAAGTTCGCCGGGGTGCCCTGGAGCACCGGCGAGCACGGCACCGTGCGCGTCGACGGGGCCCTGGCCCACGTGGAGTGCGAGCTCGACGCCGTGTACGAGGCCGGCGACCACCACCTGGTCACCGCCCAGGTCGTGGCGCTCGACGCGGGCGAGGACGGCCGGCCGCTGCTGTTCTTCCGCAGCCGTTACGCCGTGGGCGCCTTCTGATGCCCCTCGACGTCGACAAGGCGACCTCCGCGCCGCCGGTGCGCACGGAGGTCGCCTGGGACGAGCGCGACGTACGGCTCTACCACCTGGCGCTCGGCGCGGGCGTCCCCGAGACCGATCCGCGCGAACTGCGCTACGTGTACGAAGGACACGAGCGGGGCCTCCAGGTCCTGCCGACCTTCGGAGTCGTCGTCGGCGGCACCGGCGGTGTCGGCTTCCAGGTCTTCGACCTGCCGGGCGTCGACATCGACCTCGCGCACGTGCTGCACGGCGGGCAGGAGATCACCGTGCACCGCCCGCTGCCCGCCGCCGCGCGGGGCACGGCGGTCACCCGGGCCGCGGCCGTGTACGACAAGGGCAAGGCCGCCGTCATCGTCCAGGAGTCCACCCTCCTCGGCGCGGACGACGAACCGCTGATCACCCAGCGGAACCAGATCTTCGTGCACGGGGAGGGCGGTTTCGGCGGCGACCGCGGCCCCTCCGAGCGCCTCCCCGCTCCCGACCGGGAACCCGATCTGGTGACGGAGATCCCGACGCTCCCTCAGCAGGCGCTGCTCTACCGGCTCACCGGCGACTGGAACCCGCTGCACGCCGACCCCGCCACCGCCCGCCGCGCGGGGCACGACCGGCCCATCCTGCACGGTCTGTGCTCCTTCGGGATGGCGGTCAAGGCGGTCACCGACCGGCTGCTCGGCGGCGACGCGAGCGCGGTCGCCGGCTGCCGCACCCGCTTCGCCGGGGTCTTCTTCCCCGGCGAGACCCTGCGGCTGCGCGTCTGGGACACGGCCGACGGCTACCGGCTGACGGCCACGGCCGCCGAACGCGGCGACGCGCCGGTCCTCAGCGACGCGCGGATCACCGCACGATGACCCGGCGGCCGGGGCGGGGGACGGCCCGCCCCGGCCGCCGACCCACCCGGGGGCCTGCCGGGCAGGCCCCGTCACGACCAGGGAGAACACGATGAACGACACGTGGGACCACTCGTACGACGTGGTGGTCGTCGGCTCCGGCGCCGCCGGCATGGCCGCTGCCCTCACCGCCCGGCTGCGCGGCCTGACCGCCCTGGTCGTGGAGAAGACCGAGGCCTACGGCGGCTCGACCGCCCTGTCCGGCGGCGCCATCTGGGTCCCGAACAACTTCCACCTGGACGAGGCCGGACTCGGCGACACCCCCGAGAAGGCCCGCGCCTACCTGGACGCCACGGTCGGCGACCGCGTCCCCGCCGCGCGCAAGGACGCCTACCTCACGCACGGACCGCGGATGGTCAGGGAACTCCACGACCGCACGGCCGTGCGGTTCGTCTACACCCCCGGCTACTCCGACTACTACCCCGAGCGGCTCGGCGGTTACCCGCAGGGCCGCTCCGTCGAACCGCAGGTCTTCGACTTCCGGACGCTCGGCCCCGAGCAGCGCGCCACCATGCGCCGCGCGGGACTCCCCACGTACGGCCTCACCATCACCTCCAAGGACTTCCGGCAGCTGAACATGGTGGGACGCACCTGGTCCGGCCGGCGCACCGCCGTCAAGGTCGGCGCCCAGGCGGTCAGGGCCCGGGTCACCGGCCGCGAGCTGCTCTCCCTCGGCGAGGCGCTGATCGCCCGCATGCGGCACTCCCTCGACGCGCTCGGCGCCGACCTGTGGCTCTCCGCCCCCCTCACCGGACTCGTCGAGGAGGACGGCCGCGTCACCGGCGTCCGCGTCACCAGGGACGGCAGGGAGCTGACCATCCGGGCGACGGGCGGCGTCGTGCTCGCCTCCGGCGGCTTCTCCCACGACCAGCGGCTCCGCGAGAAGCACCTGCCGGCGCCCACGTCCACCGAGTGGAGCTCCGCCTCCGACGGCCAGACCGGCGACGCCCTGGAACCGGCCGTGGCGCTCGGCGCCGCGACCGACCTGATGGACAAGGTCTGGGGAGCGCCGTCGGTGGTGCCGCCCGGGAGCAAGCCGTTCTTCCTCGTCGCCGACCGGGGCATCCCCGGCATGGTGATCGTGAACGAGGCGGGGGAGCGCTACGCCAACGAGGCCGCCCCGTACCACGAGTTCGTCGACGCCATGTACGCGAACGACCGGCCCGGCGCGAGCACCGTGCCGTCCTGGCTGATCCTCGACGCCACCGCCAAGGCCCGCTACCTCTTCATGGGCCTCTTCCCGGGCCAGCCGTTCCCGAAGCCGTGGCTGGAGAGCGGCTTCGTGAAGAAGGCCGCCACCGTCGAGGAGCTGGCCGCGCGCATCCGCGTCGCCCCCCGGCGGCTGCGCGCCACCGTGGACCGCTTCAACGGCTTCGCCCGCGCCGGCCGCGACGAGGACTTCCACCGCGGCGACAGCGTCTACGACCGCTACTACGGCGACCCGACGCTGCCCCACCCCAACCTGGCGCCGCTGGAGAAGGGCCCGTACTACGCGATCCCCGTCCACCCCGGCGACATCGGCACCAAGGGCGGCCTGGTCACCGACGCCACGGCCCGCGTGCTGCGGGAGGACGGCAGCGCCATCGACGGCCTGTACGCCTCCGGCAACGTCTCGTCCGCCGTCATGGGGGAGACCTACCCGGGCCCCGGCGCGACCATCGGCCCCGCCATGACCTTCAGCTGGCTCGCGGTCGACCACATCACCCGTACGCGCTCCGCCGATCCGCGGTGACCGGCCCGATGACGGAACCGCGGGAACCGACGGACCTCACCGGCAGGACGGTGATCGTCACCGGCGGGGCCCGGGGGATCGGCGCCGAGGCCGCGAGGCTGGCCGTCGCCCACGGTGCCCGTGTCGTGCTGACCGACGTACGGGAGGAGGAGGGGCGGGCCACGGCCGAGCGGCTCGGCGGCCACGCCCGGTTCCTCCGCCACGACGTCACCTCCGAGGAGGACTGGCGCGAGGTCGTCGACGCCGCGACCGACACCTTCGGGCGGGTCGACGGCCTCGTCAACAACGCCGGGATCTCCGGCGGTTCCCACCGCCTCGAGGAGCAGCCGCCCGAGGCGTTCCGGCGGGTCGTCGACATCGACCTCACCGGTGTCTTCCTCGGCATGCGGGCCGTGATCCCCGCGATGCGGGAGAGCGGCGGCGGCTCCATCGTCAACATCTCCTCCGCCGCCGGCCTCTTCGGCCTGGCCGGCACCGCGGGATACGGCGCGGCCAAGTGGGGCGTGCGCGGGCTCACCAAGCTCGGCGCGGTGGAGCTCGGGCCCGACCGGATCCGCGTCAACTCCGTACACCCCGGCATGATCCACACTCCGATGACCGCGCACGTGGGCATCGAACGGGGTGAGGGGAAGTATCCGGACACACCGATGGGCCGGGTCGGCGAACCCCACGAGATCGCGAGGGCGGTCGTCTTCCTGCTCTCGGCCGCCGCCTCCTACGTCACCGGCGCCGAACTGGCCGTCGACGGCGGCTGGACGACCGGCCCGGCCCTCCGACCGATCGAGGAGAACCCCTGATGCCCGTCGATCTGACAGGAAAGGTCGCGCTGGTCACCGGCGCGGCACGCGGCATGGGCGAGGCCGAGTCCCGTCTGTTCACCGCCCTCGGGGCGAAGGTCGTCCTCACCGACGTCCTGGAGGCGGAGGGCGAGGCGACGGCCGCCTCCCTCGGCGCCGCCGCCCGCTTCGTACGCCACGACGTCACCGACGAGCACTCCTGGGCGGCCGCCGTCGCCGCCGCCCAGGATGCCTTCGGCCGGCTGGACGTCCTCGTCAACAACGCCGCGATCTACTCCACCTCGCCCATCACCGAGGAGGACCCGGCCCGCCTGGAGGCGATTCTGCGCGTCAACCTGATCGGCCCGTTCCTCGGCGTCCGCGCCGTCGCCGCCGCGATGAGGGAGGGCGGCGGCGGCTCCATCGTCAACATCTCCTCGCAGGCCGGCCTCCAGGGCATCTGGGGGCACGGCGCCTACGGCGCCGCGAAGTGGGGGCTGCGCGGCCTGACCAGGACGGCCGCCCTGGAACTCGGCCCCGACGGCATCCGGGTCAACTCCGTCCACCCGGGAGCCATCGCCACGGCGATGACCGCCCACCTGGGCACCAGGGAGCACCCCGCCGCGCCCCTCGGGCGGGTGGGGGAGCCCGAGGAGGTCGCCCGCCTCGTCGCCTTCCTCGCCTCCGACGACTCCTCGTACCTGTCCGGCGCCGAACTCGCCGTGGACGGCGGCGCGTCGGCGGGCCGCATGCCGGCCCTCGCACCGAAGGGAGAGCACGAGTGAACCGAGCCCCGAACGGAGCGGACACGTGAACCGACCCGACCCGGAGGTCCAGGCGGTCATCGACCTGGCCACCGCCGGATTCCCCCCGCTGGCCACCGAGATGACGGACATCGCCGAGGTGCGCGCCTTCTTCGCCGCCCGCCCCGGACCGCACGCGCCCCCGCCGCACGTCGCCCGCGTCACCGACGAGGACGCCGACGGCGTGCCCGTGCGCGTCTACGACCCCGGTCTCCACGAGGCCGCCCCCGTGATCGTGTTCTGCCACGGGGGCGGCTTCGTCCTGTGCGACCTGGACAGCCACGACCCCTTCTGCCGCTCCCTGGCCCTGGCCACCGAGGCCACCGTCGTCTCGGTGGACTACCGCCGCGCCCCCGAGCACCCCTTCCCCGCCGCCCCCGAGGACGCCTACACGGCCCTGCTGTGGGCGTCGGCGGCCTTCCCGGGCCGCCGGATCGCCGTCGCCGGGGACAGCGCGGGCGCCAACCTCGCCACCGTCCTCACCCTGCTCGCCCGCGACCGGGGCGGCCCCGAGATCGTCTGCCAGGCGCTCTACTACCCGATGCTCGACCCCACCCGCTCCCGCCCCTCGCACCGGGAGAACGCCCAGGGCTACTTCCTCACCGCCGACCACCTGCGCTGGTACTGGGACGGCTATCTGTCCTCCCCCGCGGACCGCACCAGCCCCTACGCGGCCCCGCTGGCGGGCGCCGACCTGTCCGGGCTCCCGCCCGCCCAGCTGGTCACCGCCGGCTTCGACCCGCTGCGGGACGACGGCCTGGCGTACGCGGAGGCCCTCACCGCCGCGGGCGTCCCCGTGACGGCCCTTCACCACGCGGGGATGTTCCACGGCTTCCTCTCCATGGCGGGCGCCCTGCCCGCCGCGGCCGAGGCCCGCGCGACGGCCTTCGCCGCCCTGCGCGAGGCCCTCACCGCCCCCTGACCGCCGGTACGCGCACGCGTGCGCCCCGCCCCCTCTCCCGACCGGGAGAGGGGGCGGGGCGCTGTCCGGCGGATGCCGCGGTCAGCCGCGTATCAGCTCGAACCCCTCGTACCCCGAGGCCGCGACGTCCGCGATGATCTCCCCGTACACCCCGAAGCCACCGATGAACGGCATGAACACCCGCGGCTTGCCCGGGATGTTCGCCCCCAGGTACCAGGAGTTCGCCTCCGGGAACAGCGTGGCCGCC
This sequence comes from Streptomyces sp. NPDC096079, assembly GCF_040303145.1. Classification (NCBI taxonomy): domain Bacteria; kingdom Bacillati; phylum Actinomycetota; class Actinomycetes; order Kitasatosporales; family Streptomycetaceae; genus Streptomyces; species Streptomyces sp. NPDC096079. The sequence goes on along the minus strand of NZ_JBEOST010000013.1, from coordinate 160,554 downwards.
GCCCGGTCGCGGCACTGCGCGACCCACTCCTCGACGGCCTCCCCGGTCGCCTCGATCGCGCGGTAGCCGTGCTCGTCCAGATGGCGCAGACAGTCGCCCAGCCAGTCGCCGTGCTGTTCGGCACAGAGCACCACGTTCGCCATGACGGACGGGCTGCCGGCCCCCGCGAGGCTGAACAGGTTCGGGAAGCCGTCGACGCCCAGCCCCAGATAGGTGCGGGGACCCCCGTTCCAGGCGTCCTTCAGACTCCGGCCGCCCCGTCCCCGGACGTCCACCCGGTCGACCGCCCCGGTCATCGCGTCGAAACCGGTCGCGAACACGAGGACGTCCAGCTCGACCCGGGCGCCGTCGGCCAGCACGATCCCGGTCGCGTCGATCCGGTCGACCGGGTTCTCCCGCAGGTTCACCAGCTCGACGTCGTCACGGTTGAACGTCTCGTAGTAGTGCGAGTCGGTGACGATCCGCTTCGTGCCGATCGGGTGGTCCGTCGGCACCAGCGCGTCGGCGGTGGCCGGGTCCTCGATGAGGGCGCGGACCTTCTCCTCCCAGAACGCCCGCGCCTCGTCGTTCGCCGCGCGGTCGGTGAGCTGGTCCGGGAACGTCTTCGAGTACAGGACGCCGCCGAGCGCCCAGCGCTCCTCGAACGCGGCCCGCCGCTCCTCGGCGGACACCGCGAACGTCGCCGACGGGTGCGCCGCGTGCGGCGAGCCGCCGCCGCTGAGCCGCGAGAGCCGCCGCCGCTCCGCGTAGCCGGCCTTCTGCCGGCGGCGCGTCTCCTCGTCCAGGGGCTCGTTGCCCGCCGGGATGCTGAAGTTGGCGCTCCGCTGGAACACGGTGAGGTGCGCCGCCTGCTCGGCGATCAGCGGGACGGCCTGGATGCCGGAGGAGCCCGTGCCGATCACCCCGACGCGCAGCCCCGTGAAGTCGACGCCCTCGTGCGGCCACGCGCCCGTGTGGTACGTGGCACCGGTGAACCCGTCGGCACCCGGGATGTCGGGCACGTGGGTGCTGGACAGGCAGCCGACCGCGAACACGCAGAACCGGGCCGACACCACCTCGCCGCCGTCCGTGCGGACCGTCCAGCGCAGCGCCTCCTCGTCCAGCTCCGCCGAGACCACCGAGGTGGAGAAGGAGTAGCTGCGGCGCAGGTCGAAGCGGTCGGCGACATGGCGCAGATAGCGGATGATCTCCGGCTGGGCGGCGTACTTCTCGCTCCAGTCCCACTCCTGCTGGAGCTCCTCGTCGAAGGAGTACGAGTAGTCCACGGACTCCACGTCGCAGCGGGCGCCGGGATAGCGGTTCCAGTACCAGACGCCGCCCACGTCCCCGCCCCGCTCGAAGCCGCGCACGGCGAGGCCGAGGCCGCGCAGCCTGTGCACGGCGTACAGGCCGGTGACGCCCGCTCCGATGACGACGACGTCGACGGACTGGATCTTGCTGTCGTTCACGTTCCTACACTCCTCGTCGGGTGGTGGTGTGCTCCGCCGACCGCCGCAGCGCCTTCTTGTCGACCTTGCCCGCCGCGTTGTGGGGGAGGGCCGGGAGGGCGTGGAAGGCGCGCGGGACCTTGAAGTTGGCCAGTCGTTCGCGGGTGTACGAGGTCAGCTCGGCAGCGTCGATCGACGCGCCCGCCACCGGCACGCAGTAGGCGACGCCGACCTCCCCGAGCCGGGCGTCGGGCGCGCCGACGACCGCCGCGTCCAGGACGGCCGGGTGGCCGCGCAGGATCTGCTCCACCTCCGCCGGGTACACGTTGAACCCGCCCACCACGAACATGTCCTTCAGCCGGTCGGTGATCCGCAGGAACCCCCGCTCGTCGAGCACCCCGACGTCCCCCGTGTGCAGCCAGCCGTCCGCGTCGACGGCCCGTGCGGTGGCCTCGGGGTCGTCGAGGTAGCCGTGCATCACGTGGTAGCCGCGGGTGAGGATCTCGCCCGGCTCTCCGGGCGGGGCGTCGATCCGCAGCTCCGTGCCCTCCAGGGCCGTCCCCGAGGTGCGGGCCAGGGTCTCCGGCGACTCGTGCGGCGGGCAGATCGCGACCACGCCCGTCGACTCGGTCAGCCCGTACGCGGTGTTGACGCTCCGCGCGCCGAGGCAGGTCCGGATCTCCTCGATGAGCGCGGTGGGGATGTTCGCCGCTCCCGTGACCGCCATCCGCATCGACGTCAGGTCGTACCTCTCGCGCTCCGGATGGCGGATCAGGGAAGTGAAGACCGTCGGCGCGCCGGTCAGGACGGAGATCCGCTCGTCCTCGATCCGGCCGAGGACCGCCCCGGCGTCGAAGACCCGCTCCGGGACGATCGTGGCCCCGTGCAGCAGACAGGCGAGGACGCCGGCCTTGTAGCCGAAGGTGTGGAAGAACGGGTTGACGAGGAGGTGGCGGTCGCCGCGCCGGAGCGTGACCGTGCGGGCCCAGGCGTCGTACACGCGCAGGTTCTGGCCGTGGGTGGTGGGCACGCCCTTGGGGCGGCCCGTGGTGCCGGAGGTGAAGAGGACGTCGGCGGTGTCCGAGGGGTACACCCCGGCCGACCGCGCCAGGCGCTCCTCCCCGCCGACCCGGTCGGCGGCGGACAGGAAGTCCGGCCAGTCCGCCGAGTGCAGGGTCACCGTCCGCTCCAGGAGCGGGAGTTCCTCACCGGACGCGGCGAGCAGCGCCCGGTAGTCCGTGCCCAGGAAATCGTGCTCGGTGAAGAGCAGCCGGGTACGGGAGCGGCGCAGGATGTCAGCCGCCTCGGCGGCCTTGTAGCGGGTGTTGACCGGCACGAGCACCGCGCCGGCCGTCACCGCGCCGAGCGCCGCCAGCACCCAGCGGGCGCTGTTGGGCGCCCACACGGCGACCGAGTCGCCCGGGCGCACCCCTCGCGCGATCACCGCGCGGGCCACCCGATCGATCCGGTCGCGCAGTTCCGTGAACGTCCAGCGCTCCTCGCCGAAGACGAGGGCCTCCTCATCCCCGTACCGCTCCGCGGCCCAGTCCGCGAGCCGGGCGATGGTCTGCGCGCCCCTCATGATCTGTCACGTCCTCCCTGCTGCCCCGCCGCCCCGGTGGGGCGCGGGCGGTGGAATCACAGCGGATCGGAGCCTGTCAGGCGGGGGCGTCCCGGCGCAGGGGGCGGTTCCCGCTCACCGGGAAGGTGCCGGGACTTCTTCGCTCCTCGCGCCGCCCGCGAGGCGACACGACGACGCCGCCGCCCCCGGGGAAGGGGGCGGCGGCGCGTGGTCGCCGCGGTGCGGGACGCGTCAGACGGTGGTCCCGGCCCGCGTGGCGTCGGCGGACGGTGCCGTGAGCGGGGCGGAGGAGCGCGGGGCGGCCGCGCGACGGAGACGGAGGGTGCACCGGATGCCGATCGCGGAGATCACCATGAGCAGGGCGGCGGCCGGCCAGTAGTGGCCGCCGGCCAGCGCCGACAGCGAGACCGCGGCGAGCGGGGCGAATCCGCCGAAGATCATGTTGCAGACCTGGTAGGAGAGCGAGATGCCGGTGTAGCGGACGCGGGGCGCGAAGCCCTCGGCGAGGATCGCGGCGATCGGTCCGTACAGGGCGGACATCACGAGCCGCATGCCGAGCATGGCCGCGTAGACGAGGACGACGCTCCCGGTCTCCAGCGCGAGGAACTGCGGCACGGACAGCACGATCACACCGGCGAGTCCGGCCACGACCACCTTGTGCGCGCCGACCCGGTCGCCGAGCCAGGACAGGGCGGGCGTGACGAGCAGCTCCAGGAACGCCGCCAGCGTCAGGCCGTTGAGCAGCATCGACTCGGAGAGCCGGAGTTCCCCGGTGCCGTACGCGAGGAGGAAGCTGGTCACCACGTAGTAGCCGCCGGTCGCGGTGGCGAGGGCGAAGACACCCGTCAGGACGGTACGCCAGGCGGACTGGAGGACCTCGACGACCGGGAGCTTGTCCTCCTCGGTGTGCTCGGCCCGGATCTCGTCCATGAGCGGCGCCTCCTCCAGACGGAGCCGGATCACGAGGCCGATGATCACGAGGATCGCGGAGGCGAGGAACGGCACGCGCCAGCCCCAGCTGTCGAAGGCCTCGTCCCCCCACAGGTTCATCAGGGAGAACGCGCCGGTGGAGAGCAGGGCGCCGACGGACGAGCCGAGCTGGGCGAACGAGCCGAAGAAGGTCGCCCTGCCCTGCGGGGCGTTCTCGACGGCGACGAGGACGGCGCCGCCCCACTCGCCGCCGATCGCGATGCCCTGGACGAGCCGGAGCACGATGAGCAGGACCGGCGCGAGGACGCCGACCTGCGCGTACGTCGGGAGCAGACCGATGGCGAAGGAGGCGATGCCCATCATCATCAAGGTGATGACCAGGGTCTTCTTGCGGCCGACCCGGTCGCCGATGTGACCGAACACGATGCCGCCGAGGGGCCGGAGCAGGAAGCCGACCGCGAAGGTGCCGAAGGCGGAGAGCGTCCGCAGGAACGGCGGCATGTCGGCGGGGAAGAACACGTCGCCGAAGACGATCGCCGCGGCGGTCGCGAACGCGTAGAAGTCGTACCACTCGATCGACGTGCCGACGAGTGCCGCGAGCGCGGCTCTCATCGGGCTCTGCGGGGCGGGGGTGGGGCGAGGCTGGGACAAGGGTGCCTCCGGGCAGGAGCGGGGGAGCGGAGCGGGCGGGGAGGGTGGGGACGGGGGTGCGGCGGTGCGGGGCGGCCACGGCCGGGGAGCCGTGGCCGGGGGGACCCCGGGGCGCGTCAGCGGCCGGGGGCGGCCCAGGCCCGCGCGCCGCCGATCCAGGTCTCGCGGACGCCGATGGAGGTGAGCTCCTCCGGCGCGGCCTCCAGCGGATCGGAGTCCAGGACGACGAAGTCGGCGAGCATGCCGGGCGCGAGGGCGCCGACCGCGTGCTCGCGGTGGAGCGCGGCGGCCGCGGCGGCCGTGTGGGCGTGCAGGCCGTCGGCGACGGGCAGGCGCAGGGACGCGTCGCCCAGGAGCGTACCGAGGACCGTGCGCCGGGTCGCGGCGGCGGAGACCGCCTCCAGCGGGGCCGGCGGGGCGACGGGGGCGTCCGAGCTGAAGACGACGGGGACGCCGGCGGGCAGGCAGGGGCCGGCCGGGTTGTAGCGGTGGCCCAGGTCGCCGATCGCGGTCAGGGTGCCGTCGCCGGTGCGCAGGTGGTGCTGGGGCTGCATCACCGGGACGACGCCGAGGGCACCCATGCGCGCGATCTGTTCGTCGGTCGGCAGTCCGCAGTGCTCGATGCGGTGCCGCATGTCGGCGCGCGGGACGTCGGCCTGCGCCTTCTCGATCGCGTCGAGGACCATGCCGATCGCGAACGGGGACTGCGCGTGCGTGGCGGTCTGGAGTCCGGCGCGGTGGGCCTTGGCGACGATCTCCGCGTACTCCTGGGCCGAGTGGTAGAGCTGCCCGTGGTGGCAGCAGTCGGCGGCGTACCCCTCGGGGAAGTAGGCGGTCCAGCCGCCCAGCGTGCCGTCGGCGTAGAACTTGACGCCCTGGATCCGGAACAGGTCGTCCCCGAAACCGCGCACGGCGCCGAGTTCCAGCGCGGTGTCGAGGAGCGCCGAGGTGAGGTACGCGGAGACGCGCATCCGCAGCGAACCGTCGGCGCGCGCCCGCAGATAGGTCTCCGTCTCCCGCCGCGAGGCCTGGGCGTCGCCGACGGTCGTCACACCGGCGGCGAGGAAGGTCTCCTGGGCGCGCAGCAGATGGTCGGCCATGATCGCGTCGGGCTCGGAGAGGTGGAAGTTCGGGCCGTGGTTGCCGATCTTCACTCCTCCGGGACCGGTGAGCATGTCGCAGGCGGCGTCCCAGAGCTGTCCGTCGGGCTCACCCGAGGCGAAGCGGCCGACGGAGCCGCCCTCGGGGTCCCGGGTGCCGGCCGTGATGCCGCAGGTCCGCAGGGTGTGGGAGTTGACGACGCCGCCGTGGCCGGAGGCGTTCATGACGTACACCTCGCGGTCGTCGGCGATCCGGTCGAGGTCGTGGCAGGTGGGGTGGCGGCGCTCGGCGAGCCGGCGGTGCTCGTAGCCGAAGCCGCGCACCGGCACTCCGGCGGGCAGGTCGCGGGCGGCCTCGGTCAGGACGGCGACGAGGGTGTCGATGTCGGGGACCCGCTCGGGACGGCAGTCGACCCAGGCGAGGGCCTGGCCGTACATGACGGGGTGGCAGTGGGCGTCGACGAAGCCGGGGTGGACGAGGCCGCCGTCCAGGTCGAGCGTCTCGTCGGCCCGGCCGCCGAGGGCGGCGCGGGCGTCCTCGGCGGTGCCGACGTGGACGACGCGGTCGCCGCGGACGGCGAGCGCCTCGGCCCGTACCGGCGTCCCGGCGGCGGCGACGGCGGCGCCGGTCACCAGCAGGGTGCGATCGGTACGGGACGCGATGAGCGGGTCGTGCATGAGGGGAGCCTACTTTCGGCCAAGGGGTAGCCAGAACGGCTGATTCGTTCGTGAGGAACATAGGCAACGAACGAGAGATTGGCTAGAGGCTCCGTGAAATCATTTTTCGGAAGTGCATGGGGTGGCTGGCTTACGGATCATCCGTGCGCCCGTCAGGGGGTGGAGTTGCCGAGGTCGTAGCGCTCCTTGATCAGCTCCAGATGGATCCAGCTCTCCACGCCCCGCACCCCGTCGAGGGCCCGCATGGCGTCGAGCGTGGCCCGGATCGACCTCATCGAGTCGGCGGTGACGGTGCCGACGAGCTCGGCCCGGCCGACGCAGGCGGACAGGAACGACACCTGCTCCCAGCCGTTCAGCTCCTCGGCGACCGGCTCGCGCGCGCCGTCGACGCGCACGGCGAATCCGCACAGGAAGCCCAGCCCGAGCAGCTCGGGCCTGACCAGCGCCAGCACCTTCACGACCCCGCCGTCCAGGAGGCGCAGGGTGCGGGCGCGGGTGGCGCCCGCCGAGAGGCCGGTGATGGCGGCCAGGTCGGCGAAGGGCAGCCTGCCGTCCCGCTCCAGCGCGTCCAGGATCTGCAGGTCGGTGGCGTCGAGGTCGGCGACGGTCGGCTCGCCGGCCAGTAGGTAGGGGTCCTTCAGGTGTCGGGTGCTGATCAGCGGGTCCACGGCCGAGACCCCCGGCACCGAGCGGACGTGCTCGATCGCCCGGTCCAGTTCGGCGAAGCCGTCGGTCCGCAGCTCGGCCATGATGGCGCGCTGCCCGGCCGTGACCGTCACGAACGGCGCCTGCGGCATCGCGGCGATCTCCCGCGCCACCTCCTCGGCCGCCCCGTCCACGTCGACGGAGAGATGGGCCGAGGCCGTGAGGCCCCGCACGGCCGGGTGGACCACGGCGACGACCCGGACGGCGCCCGAGTCGAGCAGGCGCTGCACCCGGGCCCGGGTCGCCGGTCGGGAGAGCCCGACCCGCTGCGCCAGCGTCTCGTACGTGAGCCGGCCGTCGCTCTGCAGCTCGCGGACGACGGACAGGTCGATGTGGTCCAGGTCCACCTGATGATCCCCTCGGTTCGGCGGCTCCGGGCTCTCCCGGGGCCGCTTCATTGTCGCCCCAGGGGTGCGGACCCTTGATCGATCGTGACACGGGTCACGGACTTCCGCCCCGACTCCGCCTGGACGTCACGCCAGATGAATCGTAAGTTCATGCCATTCATGGCGAACGAATCGCCAGTCCTGACCGAGAGGGGGTCGGGTGCACCCGCCCGTCGCCGTTTTCACCGACACCGAGGACCTCGACCCGGAACCCGGCATGCGCCTGCTCGCCGAGGCCGGCTTCGAGGTGAGGGTCGCCGGGAGCCGTGACCCGGACGTGCTCGCGGCCGCCGCCGAGGACGCCGTCGCGCTCATCGTCGGGTACGCCCGCGTCGACGCCGCGCTCCTGGACCGGCTGCCCCGGCTGCGCGTCCTCGCGACGATGTCCGCCGGCCACGACATGATCGACACCGAGGCGGCGCGCCGGCGCGGACTCTGGGTCGCCAACCTCCCGGACGCCGCGACCGAGGACGTCGCCGTCCACGCGCTGGCCTCCGCCCTCTCCCTCGTGCGCCACCTGCCGCGCGCCGACGCCGTCGTGCGGGGCGGCGGCTGGAGCGCCGAGTTCGTCGCCCCCGGGGAGGGCCTCCCGCTGCCGCGACGCGCGAGCGAACTCACCCTCGGCCTGGTCGGCTTCGGCCGCATCGCCCGCGCCTTCGCCGCCCTCGCCGCACCCGTCTTCGGCCGCGTCGCCGCGTACGACCCGCACGCGGACCCCGCGCACTGGCCCGCGGGCGTCGAGCGGTGCGGGAGCCTCGACGCGCTCGCCGCGACCAGCGACGTCCTCTCCCTGCACCTCCCGCTGACCCCGGCCACGCACGGCCTCGTCGACGCGGAGCTCCTGCGCCGGATGCCGCCCGGCGGCTTCCTCGTCAACGTGGCGCGTGGCGAACTCGTCGACTCCGAAGCCCTCCTGGAGGCCGTCGACACCGGCCGCCTCGCGGGAGCCGCCCTCGACGTCCTCCCCGTCGAACCGCCGCCCGCCGACGACCCGCTGCGCCGTCACCCGCGCATCCGGCTCTCCCCGCACAGCGCCTACCTCTCGGACGCCTCGCGCCGCGCGTACGTGTGCGAGCCCGCCGCCAACGTCGTCGCCTGGCACCGCACCGGCCGCCCGCTGACCCCCGTCGTCGACCCCACCACCGAAGGATCGCCCGCATGAGCACGATCGCGCCCACGCCCGCCGCGCAGACCCTCGCGGACGAGGAGCTGCGCCTGCGGCGCGAACTCGCCGCCGTCTACCGGCTCGTCGCGCACTTCCGGATGACCGACCTGATCTTCACACACATCTCGCTGCGCCTCCCCGGCCCCGACCACCACTTCCTCATCAACCCCTACGGGCTGCTCTTCGAGGAGATCACCGCGTCGAACCTGGTCAAGATCGACCTGGACGGCAACCCCGTCGGTCCGTCGCCTTACCCCGTCAACCCCGCCGGGTTCGTCATCCACAGCGCCATCCACGCGGCCCGCCCCGACGCCCACTGCGTGCTCCACACCCACACCAGGGCGGGCTGCGCCGTCGCCGCGCAGAAGGACGGCCTGCTGCCGCTCAACCAGATGTCGATGGAGTTCCACGACCGGATCAGCTACCACGACTACGAGGGCGTCGCCCTCAACCTCGACGAGCAGCGGCGCCTGGTCGCCGACATCGGCGACCACCCGGCCCTCGTCCTGCGCAACCACGGCCTGCTGACCGTCGGCGAGAGCGCGTCCCGCGCCTTCCTGCGCATGTACTACCTGGAGAAGGCCTGCGAGATCCAGGTGACCGCGCAGGCCGGCGGCGCCCCGCTGGTCGTCCCGCCCGCCGAGGTCTGCGCGTACACGGCCCGGCAGCTCGCCGGCGAGGCCGAGAGCGACTTCGAGGACCTCGACGCCTACGACCTCGCCTGGGCGGCCCTGCTGCGCATGCTCGACCGGACCTGCCCCGACTACAAGGACTGACCCGGCGGACCGATAACCGGGTGCAGACGATACGTATCGTCTTGTACCGTGGGGGCATGCGTCACCACTACTTCCTCTGAGTCCGGACACGGCCGTCGCCGCCGTCTCCGCTGCCCCTCGACACCCAGACTCAGGGAAGTACTACCGCCATGCGCGAACGCGCCCAGCTCGCCGTCCAGGACGTCACCAAGTCCTACGGCCTCCGGACCGTCCTCGACCAGGTCTCCTTCACCGTCCGCCCCGGCGAGAAGGCCGCCGTCGTCGGCGAGAACGGCTCCGGGAAATCCACCCTCCTGCGGCTGCTCGCCACCGCCGAGAAACCGGACGCCGGGGAGGTCACCGTCGCCTTCCCCGGCGGCACCGGCCACCTCGGCCAGACCCTCGACCTCGCCGCCGACCGCACGGTCGGGGACGCCGTCGACCTCGCCCTCCGCGAGATCCGTGCCATGGAACGCCGGCTGCGCGCGGCCGAGGAGCGCCTCGGCGAGGCATCCGCGGACGAACTCGCCGCGTACGGAGAGCTCCTGACCGCCTACGAGGAGCGCGGGGGATACGAGGCGGACGCCCGCGTCGACGCCGCCCTGCACGGCCTCGGGCTCGCCGGGATCACCCGCGACCGGGCGCTCGGCTCGCTGTCCGGCGGCGAGCAGTCCCGGCTCGCCCTCGCCGGCGTCCTCGCCGCGGCCCCGGAGCTCCTGCTCCTGGACGAGCCGACCAACCACCTCGACGCGCCGGCCGTGCACTGGCTGGAGGAGCGGCTGCGCGCCCACCGCGGCACCGTCGTCGCCGTCACGCACGACCGCGGCTTCCTGGAGCGCGTCGCCACCACCGTCCTGGAGGTGGACCGGGACACCCGGAGCGTACGGCGGTACGGCGACGGCTGGGCCGGATACCGCGCCGCGAAGGCCGCCGCCCGGCGCCGCGCCGAGCAGGACCACGCCGCCTGGCTCCAGGAGACGGCCCGCGCCGAGGAGCTCCTCGAAGCAGCCGGACGGCGCCTGGCGACCACCGGCAAGGACCCGGGACAGGGCTTCGGCAAGCACCGCCGCTCGCACGAGGCGAAGCTCGGCGGGCAGGTGCGGGCGGTCCGCGAGCGCCTCGCCCAGCTGCGGCGCGACCCGGTGACGGCGCCGCCCGAGCCCCTGAGGTTCACGGCGGCGCCGCTCGGCACCGAGGACGGGCACGCCGGGGACGGCCCCCTCGCCGAACTGCGCGACGTCGCGGTCGGCGGGCGGCTGCGCCTCGACGGGACGCTGGCCGTCGCGCCCGGTCAGCGGCTGCTCGTCACCGGCGGGAACGGGGCGGGCAAGACCACCCTGCTGCGCGTCCTGGCGGGCGACCTCGCCCCGGACGCGGGCACGGTACGCCGCCCCGAGCGGCTCGGGTACCTCGCACAGGAACTGCCCGAGCGCTCCACCGGGCTGCCCCTGCTCGCCGCGTTCGCGGCCGGGCGGCCCGGGCGGCCGGAGGAGTACGCCGCACAGCTCCTCGCGCTCGGCCTGTTCCGCGAGCAGGACCTGGACGTCCCGGTCGCGGACCTGTCCGCGGGGCAGCGCCGGCGGCTGCAGATCGCCCGACTGGTGGTCCGCCCCGCGGACCTCCTCGTCCTCGACGAGCCGACGAACCACCTCGCGCCCGACCTCGTCGAGGACCTGGAGACGGCACTCGTGGGCTATCCGGGCGCGGTGGTCGTGGTCTCCCACGACCGGGGCTTCCGCGACCGCTTCTCCGGCGAACGCCTGGAGCTGCGCGCGGGCCGGAGGAGCGGCGGAGCCTGACGGCGGCGAGTCGGGGTGGCGAGTCGGGGCGGCGACTCCGTGGCCGCGCGCCGGGGGCGGGGCCGTCGGGGGCCCGGACGTCGGAGCGGCGGCCGGTCGATCGGCCGCCGCACCCCCCGGACGGGGCGGGCGCGCGGCGGGACGGGCCGCCGCGCGCCCGGGCTCGTCAGCGCGTGACGAGTCCGGGGACGACCGTGCGCAGGACGTCGGCGGACAGGACGCCCTCCCGTACGAGCACGGGGGCGTCGCCGGTCAGGTCGACGATCGAGGACGACACCGCTCCGGCCGTCCGGCCGCCGTCGAGGTACACGGCCACGGATTCGCCCAGCATCCCGAAGGCCGCGTCGCAGTCCTCCGGCGAGGGCCGGTCGGTGAGGTTCGCGCTGGAGACGGCCATCGGGCCGGCCGCGGCCAGCAGCTCCAGGGCGAGGGGATGGTCGGGCATCCGCACGGCGACCGTGCCGCCGGTCTCGCCGAGGTCCCAGGAGAGCGACGGCCGGTGGCGGAGCACCAGCGTCAGACCGCCCGGCCAGAACGCCCCGATCAGGTCCTCGGCCGTCCTCGGCAGCTCCGCGACCAGCTCGTCGAGCGCCTCCTTCGAGCCGACGAGCACGGGCGAGGGCTTGTGCCGGCCGCGGCCCTTCGCGGCCAGCAGGCCGGCGACGGCCCGCGGATCGAAGGCGTCCGCGCCGATGCCGTACACGGTGTCCGTGGGGAGGACGACGAGCCGTCCCGCGCCGAGGGCGGCCACCGCCGCGTTGATGCCGGCGGCGCGGTCCGAGGCGACGGCGCAGTCGAAGCGCCGCGTCACGGGTTCGCTCACGCCGGGACCTCCACGCCCTGCGTGGTCACGAGGCGGGCGTCGCCCTCGGCGAGCTGGTAGGCCAGTCCGACGACCGCCACCTCGCCCGTCTCCACCTGCTCCGCGAGGACACGGGACCGGTCCACGAGCAGCTGCACGGTGTGCCTTATGTGCTCGTCGATGATGTCGCTGTCCTCCGTGAGGCCGGCGGCGCGGGCGGCGAGCACGCTCGGCGTCACCCGCTCCACCACGTCCCGGACGAAGCCGGCCGCCGGCAGGCCGTTCTCCACCGCGGCGCGGGCCGCCGCGACGGCGCCGCAGGAGTCGTGGCCCAGGACGACGACCAGCCGGCAGCCGAGCACGCTCGTGGCGTACTCGACGCTGCCGAGCACCTCGGCCCCCAGCACGTGGCCGGCGGTGCGTACGACGAACAGGTCACCGAGGCCCTGGTCGAAGATGATCTCCGCGGCGAGCCGCGAGTCGGAGCAGCCGAGGATGACCGCGAACGGCTCCTGGCCGGGTGCGAGCTGCGCGCGACGCGCGGCGTCCTGGTTGGGGTGTTCCGGCGTTCCGGCGACGAAACGCCGGTTGCCGGCGAGCATGGCGTCGAGTGCGACCGCGGGAGAGGTACGAGGCATGCCACCCACTGTAACGAGCCGTGCCGGGCCCGCCTCCGGGCGGTCCCCGCGCAGGTCGGGGCCGATCCGTTCCGCACCGGCCTGGACGGATGCGGCCGCTTCTGTCGCGTACGCGAAGAGCGGGGTCGTGGAGCGGAACACCGCCGACCGGGTGACGAGAGCCTGGCCGGCGGACCTCCGCGGGTCACGGGCGGGGAGATTTTGCCCGCCCGTGGTTGCCGCCCCGACCGCTCCGTCGGATCTTGGTCACCATGCCCTCGGGCAGCTGGTTCTGCTGGTCACGGGGGGTGCAAGGGGCCCTTCGCCCTGAGCGGGGAATGTTCATGCAGCTCGAGTTCCGGCACCTCCGTGTCCTGCTCACCGTCGCCGAGGCCGGCAGCATCCGCAAGGCCGCGGCACGCCTCCAGCTCTCCCAGCCCGCCACGAGCGCGCAGTTGAAACGGATCGAGCACGAGCTGGGCGGCCCGCTCTTCGTCCGCGGCGCGGACGGGGTGAAGCCCAACGAGACCGGCCAGTACGTGCTCCGCTGCGCACGCGACCTCGTGGTCGGCTTCGACCGGCTGCGCGAGCACGCGCGCGCGGCCGCCGAGGCGGACACCGGCACCGTCGCGCCGCTGCGCGCGGGAGGCACCGCCGGCCCGCTGGTGTCGCTGCTCGTCTCCGCCCTCTTCGAACTCGTCCCGGAGAACCGGCTCACCATCGACGCCCGGCGTTCCGTGCACACCCTGGTGAAGGCCCTGAGCCAGTCCAAGTGCGACATAGCGGTGTTCGGTGAGTTCCCCGGCTTCCCGCTGCCGGTGGGCGATGCCGTGATGACGCGCACGCTGCTGCGCGAGCCGGTCTTCGTCCTGCTCGCCGAGGACCATCCCCTGGCGCGCCGGGAGCGGGTGAGCCTGCGTGAGCTGAGCGACGAGGAATGGGTGATGCCGGAGGCCGACGAGAGCGGGGTGCACGCGTACCTCCATCTGACCTGCCAGGCGGCGGGGTTCACCCCGCGCGTCGCGCATGTGACGCCTGACCTGTCGGTGGCGCAGATCCTGGTCGCCGGACGGCGTGCCGTCTGCGGGGTGTGGCCCAGCGCCGAGGTCCCCGCCCAGGGCACGGTGCAGCGGCCGCTGGCGGACGTCCCCTTCCACCGGAGGCTGCAGCTGGCGTGGAACCCGGAGTCGGTCCCGGCCGAACTCGCCGACGCGGTGGGCGAACGGCTCCTGACGGCCTATCTGTCGCTGGTGCGGGAGCGACCCCGGTACCTGGCCTGGTGGCAGGACGGCGGGGCGGACTTCGCCCTCGGCACGGAGGGCTGACCAAGGACGCCGCCGCACGAGAGCCGCGCTCGGCGGGGCCGTACCGGCGCTCCCCTGCCCGCCCCCTATAGCTCCCCGGTTGTATCCCACCTGGGATCACGTCAGGAACATGTCACCTGGTGAACACTTCGCGTCAACGTCCCAGGACGTCGTCACCCCCCACGACGAGCGAAGGAACACCCCGTCATGTCCCGTCCTCTCCTTGCCCTCTCCACGATGGTCGCCGCCGCCGTCATCACCACGGGCACCCTGGCCGCACCGGCCTGGTCGCAGCCCGACGCGGCCCAGCGGGGCACGTCCGCCCGCGACACGGCGATATCCCGGGCCGAGGCGAACGTCGCCCGGCACGCCGACACCTTCGGCTTCGGCGCCGGTCAGAAGCTCGTCGTCAAGGACGTCGTGCTCGACGCCGACGGCACCCAGCACGTGCGCTTCGAGCGGACCTACCGCGGCCTCCCCGTCGTCGGCGGCGACTTCGTCGTCCACCAGAAGGCCGACGGCTCGCTCAAGGGCTCCTCCCACGCCAAGGCCCACAAGGTCGCCCTCGCCTCCGTCACCCCCGGCGTCGACGCCAAGGGCACCGCGGCCGGCGCCCTGAAGCGCTCCGCGGGACTGGTCGACGAGGCCCGGTCCACCCCCGAGCTGATCGTGTGGGCCGCCGACGGCACCGCCCGCCTCGCCTGGCGCACCACCGTGCAGGGCCTCGGCGACAAGGGCCAGCCGCACGGCGAGGTCTTCGTCACCGACGCCGCCACCGGCGCCGCGATCGAGAACTACGACACCGAGCGCGAGGCCACCGGCACCGGCCACTCCGAGTACACCGGCGACATCACGCTCGACACCACCCAGCAGGCCAACGGCACCTTCGCGCTGATCGACCCGCTCCGCGGCCACATCACCAAGGACGCGCGCAACGTCTCGTCCTCGTCCCTGAACAGCTCCTCGGGCACCCTGTTCACCGACGCCGACAACGTCTGGGGCGACGGCCGGAAGTTCTCCACCGACCGCGCCACCGCCGCCGTCGACGCGCACGCCAACACCGCGAAGACGTACGACTACTACAAGTCCACCTTCGGCCGCAACGGCATCAAGAACGACGGCCGCGGCGCCACCGTGTTCGTCCACGTCGGCACCAACTGGGACAACGCCCAGTGGTCGGACGCCTGCTTCTGCATGATGACCGGCGACGGCGACGGCAGCGTCGATCCCGAGCAGGTCGACCTCGACACGATGGGCCACGAGATGACCCACGGCGTCACCTCGGCGACCGCCAACCTCCGCTACAGCGGCGAGTCCGGCGGCCTCAACGAGGCCACCAGCGACATCTTCGGCACCATGGTCGAGTGGTACGCCGCCAACGCGGTCGACACGCCCGACTACCTCTTCAGCGACCAGTCCACCCCGCCGTGGCTGCGCCGCATGGACAAGCCCTCCCTGGACGGCCGCTCGGCCGACTACTGGTCCAAGTCCGTCGGCCGGCTCGACGTCCACAACTCCTCGGGCGTCGGCAACCACTGGTTCTACCTCGCCAGCGAGGGCAGCGGCAGCAGGACGATCAACGGCGTGACCTACAACAGCCCCACGTACAACGGCTCCACGGTCACCGGCATCGGCAACCAGAAGGCCGCCGCCATCTGGTACCGGGCGCTCACCGTCTACATGACCTCCACCACCGACTACAAGGGCGCCCGCACCGCGACCCTGAGCGCGGCGAAGGACCTGTACGGCGCCACGAGCACCGAGTACGCCACCGTCGCGAAGGCCTGGACCGCGGTCAACGTCGCCTGACGCCCCGGAGGGGGATCCCCGTCGGCCGCCTCCCGCGCGGAGGCGGCCGACGGGCCGGGAGGCCGCCCGGTACGGCGTCAGACCACCGACAGGACGATCTTCCCGGTCGTCCGGCCCCGCTCCCCGAGCTCGTGCGCCCGCGCCGCCTCCGACAGCGGCAGCACGGTGTCGACGACCGGGCGCAGCGCGCCGCTCTCCACCAGCGCGGCGATCTCCCGCAGCCCGAGGTGGTCGGGCTCGACCAGGACCCACGCGGCCCGCACGCCGTCGGGGGCGGCCGGGACGTCGTCGGGGCCGGGCAGCGTGATGAGCCGGCCGCCGGTCCGCAGCACCTTCAGGGAGCGCTCGGCCGTCTCGCCGCCGAGCCCGTCGAGGACGACGTCGACATCGGAGACGACGTCCTCGAACCGGGCCTCGCGGTAGTCGAGCACCTCGTCCGCGCCGAGCTCCCGCAGCAGCTCGTGCTTGGCGGCGCTGGCCGTACCGATGACGTACGCGCCGCGCGCCTTGGCGATCTGCACGGCGAAGTGACCCACCCCGCCGGCCGCGGCGTGCACGAGCACCCGCTCACCCGGCCGGACGTCCGCGGCGTCGACCAGGGCCTGCCAGGCGGTCAGCGCGGCGAGCGGCAGCGCCGCCGCCTCCACGTGCGTGAGCGAGGCCGGCTTCGGCGCGAGATGACGGGCCGGGGCCACGACGTACTCGGCGTAGCCGCCCGCCTGCCGGGGGAACAGCGGCATCCCGAAGACCTCGTCGCCGGGCCGCAGGCTGCCCACGCCGGGCCCCACCGCCTCGACCGTGCCGGACACGTCCCAGCCGACGATCGCCGGCGCGCCCCAGTCGATGAGCCCGCCGCTCGCGCGGGTCTTCCAGTCCACCGGGTTCACCCCGGCGGCGTGGACCCGGACGAGGACCTCGTTCAGACCCGGCTCCGGGCGCTCCACCTCGCGCTCGACCAGCTTCTCGGGACCGCCCCACTGCTCCACGACCACCGCACGCATGCTCTTCGCCTCGTTCCTTCTCGATCGGCGCCCGCCGGAACCTCTCCGGCGTCGACCCCTTCACCTTCCCGTCTCCGTGTCCCGCACGGTATTGGCCCTCGGGCCACTATGTGACAGGATTTGGCCATGGACGAGACAGCCCCGCGGACGACGACCATCCGCGGGCACCGCGTCGCGGTGCTCGCCCTGCCCGGCGTGCCGCCCTTCGAGCTCGGCATCCCGTCGCGGGTCTTCGGCAGCGTCCAGGACGCCGACGGCCGCCCCCTGTACGAGGTCACCGTCTGCACCGCCGACGGCGCGCCCGTCCTCAGCGACGCCGGGTTCGTCGTCCAGCCGGCGGCCGGCCCCGAGGCGCTCGCCGCCGCCGACACCGTCGTCGTCCCGCCGACGCACGCCATGCCGGAGCTGGAGGACGGCGGCCCGCTGCCGCCCGAGGTCGCCGCGGCCATCGCCGGGATCCGGCCGGGCACCCGGCTGGTGTCCATCTGCACCGGGTCGTACGTGCTCGCCGCCGCCGGCCTGCTCGACGGCCGGCCGGCCACCACCCACTGGAACCTGGCGCCGCAGTTCCGGCGGGCCTACCCCGGGGTCAAGCTCGACGAGGAGGTGCTCTTCGTCGACGACGGCGACGTGCTCACCTCGGCCGGGGTGGCCGCCGGCGTCGACCTGTGCCTGCACATGATCCGCCGCGACCACGGCGCGGCGGCGGCCAACCGGGCGGCGCGCATGTGCGTCGTACCGCCCTGGCGGGACGGCGGGCAGGCCCAGTTCATCGACCGGCCCGTGCCCGAGCCGACCCTCGCCAGCACGACCGAGACGCGCGCCTGGGCCCTCGAACACCTCGGAGAGCCGCTCACCCTCGGGCGGCTCGCCGAGCACGCCCGGATGAGCCTGCGCTCGTTCACCCGGCGGTTCCGGGACGAGGTCGGCATGACGCCCGTGCAGTGGCTCACCGCGCAGCGCCTGGAACTGGCCAAACAGCTCCTGGAGACCACCGACCTGCCCATCGACCTGGTGGCCCACCGCGCGGGCATCGGGTCCGGCAACTCCCTGCGCGCGCACATGCGCACGGCCTTCGGCGTCTCGCCCGCCGCCTACCGACGGGCGTTCGGCGCCTCCGATCCGGTCGGCGCGGCCGAGGGCGCGTAGGGCCTGCCCCTCGGATCGTGCCGGGCTCGCGGGGCCGGCCGGTCAGCCGGCCCAGCGCCCGGAGAAGAAGGTCACGGCGAGGACGACGGAGAGCGGGACCGACAGACAGAACCAGGCGTGCGAGCGCCGGGGCCCGCGCGAGGCCCAGGAGGCGAGACCGATCCACAGCGGCCACCACAGGAGCGTGGCGCGGGGGATCGACATGTACCAGTACGAGGTGCCCAGGGCCCAGAGGCTGAGCGCGACGTAGACCGCCTCGGGCCAGCGGCGGGCGCGCGCGAGGAGGCCCACCGTGACCAGGCCGACGACCATGGCGAGGAGCTCGGCCTGCCACATGAGGGCGTACGGAGCGGGGTAGCCGTGGCCGAAGGCGGCCTCCCAGGTCGTGCCCCAGGCCTCCCAGGGGGTGTGGAACTCGCGGTACCAGCCGCGCTCCTGGGCGTGCTTCCAGGCCATCCAGTCCCCGGTGCGCCCGTGCAGGTACCAGGAGTAGACCAGCGGAGGCAGCGCGGGCAGGGCCAGCCACGGCAGCCGTCGCAGCCCGCCCCGCGACCGGGCGGTCAGGGCGAAGTGGACGACGAGCGCGGCGACGAGGAAGAGCCCGCTCACGCGCACCGTGGTGGCGCCGGCCGCGAGGAGCGCGGCGAGCCGCCAGTCCTGCCGCCGGGCGGCGAGCCAGGCCGGCAGGGCGAAGGCGAGGAACAGGGCCTCGGTGTATCCCACGGCGAGGAACACCGCGCACGGCGACACCAGCAGCAGGAGGACGGCCCGGCGGGCGTCGGCGACCCGGGGGAGGTCGAGCCGCGCGATGCGGCCGAGGGCGAGGCAGGCGACGGCTCCGGCGACGAAGGAGACGAGGAGCCCGGTGGCGGTCCAGTCGCGCACGAGGGGGTGCAGCGCCCTGAGGAGGAGCGGGAAGCCGGGGAAGAACGCCTCCCTGTTGTCCCACTCCTCGGGCCGCGCGGCGGGGTCGTCGGGGAAGTAGCCGTCGCGGGCGATGTGCAGGTAGTGGTTCCAGTCCCACTGCCCGACCACCGGGGCGAACGCCCCCGGCCGGTGCGCCTCGGGGTCGCGCGGGAAGAGCCAGGCGGCGCAGTAGGCGGTGAGGAGGACGGCGACGCGCGTGAACACGTAGAGGGTCAGGACGTCACGGTCGCCCGCGTCGAGCCGCGGCCGGGTCCACCGTGCCGTCGGAGGTGCGGTGGTGCGTATGGCGCGAGCGTCGCGATCCAGCAGGGTCATGGGGGTCGGTCCGCATCTCTCTGAGGGCGTGGCGGGGCGCGGGACGGCCCGGTGTCGCGTGGCGGTCCCGTGTGGACGGGGTGGGGTGGGGCGGCTCAGGCGGGCGGCGGTCCTAGGGCCTGATACGAAAGACAGGCCCTAGCCCGCGCCGCCCGGGGGAGTCGTGGTCGTGGAGGTGCCGGTGGGCGTTCCGAGCGGGGGGCCGCCGGCGGTGGCGCTCTGCGGCGGGGCGGTGGTGGGCGGCGGGTACGTGGCCTCGGTGGTCGCGCTCGTGCCCGCCGGGGTCGGACCGCCGACCGACGGGGTCGTCGCGGGCAGGACCGGCTGGGACGGGCCGGGCAGCAGGGTGGCGAGCGCGGCGCCCGCGCCGCCCACGACGAGGCACGCGCTCGCGGCCAGGAGCGCCAGGCGGCGTCGGTGGGCCCGCAGGCCACGGGCGGTGATCTCGGCGGCCGGCGCGTAGGAGGCGCCGGCCCGGCCGGCGGCGGCGGCCTCCTCGAAGAGCGACTTCAGCGGGTCGTGGGACTCATGCACCGGGGGCCTCCTCGCTGGACGAACGGTCGGTACGGGGGCGCGCGTCCGGCTGCTTCCCGCTGTCCGGGCGCGCTCCCCGTGGGTCCTCGATCCGGTGGGCGAGCGCCGCCCGGCCGCGGGACAGATGGGTCTTGACGGTGCCGGTCGACAGGCCGGTCTCGGCGGCGACCTGGTCGACGCTCAGGTCGCACAGGTAGTGGAGGGCCAGGGTGCGCCGCTGCTGCGGAGGGAGACCGCGCAGGGCGTCGACGAGCACCAGGTGGTCGGGCCCGGGGCCCTCGACCGTCGGCGGCGGCGCCCCGCGCCGCCACGCCTCGCTCGACCGCCGGCGGAAGCGCCAGCGGCTCACCGCGAGCCGCCACGCGACCGTGCGGATCCACGCCTCGGGCTGTCCGTCACGGTCGAGCCGGCGCCGCCGGTCCCAGGCCTTGACGAAGGCCTCCTGCACGACGTCCTGCGCCTCGTGCAGGTCGCCCAGCATCACGTACAACTGGCCCGTGAGCCGCGCCACCGTGTGGGCGTAGAACTCTTCGAACTCCTCGACGGTCAACGAACACTCCCGGATCTCCGACTACACCCCGCATACGCCTGCCGTGGGTCCTCCGGTTGACATGGAATCCCACGGACAAGAGTGATCGTGATCACGGAACCGAACCCGGAGGACACGCGTCGGGAGGGCGTCGGCGGGCAACAGGACACGCCGCGTCGGCTGCGGTATGCCTTTCCCATGGGGTCCCGCCGCAGAGCCTTGGTCCCGCGTCTCTCCCGGCGCGGCGGGCTGCTGCTGCTCGCCGTGCCCTTCGCGCTGATCGCCCTGGTCACCGTGGTGGACGTGCTGGTCCCCCCGGAGGTGCACCTGGGACCGTTCCTGATCGCCGCGCCCGCGGTGACGGCGTCGTTCGCGGGGCCCCGCATGACGGCCTTCGTGGGCGCGGTCGCGGTGCTCGCCCAGTCGGTGGTGGCCATCGTGCGGACGAGCTTCACGGACCTCAACCACACCTACCAGATCGTCGCGCTGGTCCTGATCTCGGTCATCGCGACCTTCTTCGCCCATCTGCGCGAACGGGACGAGAGCCGGGTGACGCGGCTGCGGTCGATCGCGCACGCCGCCCAGAGCGTCGTGCTGCGGCCCCTGCCGCACCGGGCGGGGCCCCTGCACATCGCCTCGGTCTATCTCGCGGCCGAGGAGGAGATGCAGATGGGCGGCGACCTGTACGCGGCGGCCCGCACGGTGTCCGGGACGCGGCTGCTGATCGGCGACGCCCGGGGCAAGGGGCTCGACGCGATCAGCGAGGCCTCGCTCGTCCTGGGCGCCTTCCGGGTCACGGCCCGGCGCGAGCGGGAGCTGCCGGAACTCGTCGGGCACCTGGAGGCGGGGGTCGGCTCGGAGGAGGAGTCCCGGTACGAGGCGGGGGCGGGGCCCGAGGCCGGAGCGGACGCCGACGACGCGGACGAGGCCTTCGTCACGGCGCTGGTCCTGGACATCCCCGACCACGAGCCGGTGGTGCGGCTCGTGAACCGCGGCCACCCGCCGCCGCTGCTCATCCGGGCGGGGCGGGTGATCGCGCTCGACACGGCCGAGGCGGGTCCTCCGCTGGGTCTCGCGGACATCGTGGCCCCCGAGGTGACGGTGGAGACCTTCCCCTTCGACGTCGGCGACGTCCTGCTGCTCTACACGGACGGCGTGGTGGAGGCGCGGGACAGGACGCGCGCCTTCTATCCGCTGACGGAGCGGCTCGCGGCCTGGGCGGGCCACAAGGACGACCCGCCGGCCCTGCTCGACCGTCTGCGGGCCGATCTGCAGGCGTACGCGGGAGGTCATCTCGGCGACGACGCGGCCCTCGTGGCGATCGAGCGGCTGGCCACGGAGCCGTAGCCGCGCCGGTCCGTGACGGTCCGTGCGCGACGTGCATGGATTGCATCGGTGGCATGTTTTGCCACCCGCCCTCGCGGGGGCGGTTTCCGGCCATGCCGCGTTCACGGCGCGTTCGCCCCGGCCGCCCAGTCTCACCGCCATGAACAAGGCAACCCTGTCCGCGACCGCCGTCGTCTCCGCCCTCGCCCTCGGCCTTCCCCTCGCGCCGACGGCCACCGCCTCCGAGCGGGGCCACTCGCAGGCCTCCGGGCACCACCCTTCCGGCTCGTCCATCCCGTTCACCGAGGCCACCGTCACCGCGGGCGCCGACGGTGCGTACTCCCTCAGCTGGAAGGCGGAGGGCGTACGGCGCGTCGAGATCCGCGCGAACGGCAGGGTCGTCGCCCGGGGCGGCGACACCGGCCGGGCCGTGGTCACCGGCCTGCCCGCCGCCGACCGCCAGTGGTTCCGGTTCGAGGCCGACCACGGCCAGGGCCTGCGGCTCGCCGACCGTCTCGTCAAGCTCTCCGGAACCGTCAACCTCCGCGACGCCGGCGGCTACCGCACCACGAACGGCCAGTGGGTCACGATGGGCGAGGTCTACCGCTCGGACGCCCTCGCCAACCTCACCACCGAGGACCTGGCCAAGCTCCGGCGCCTCGGCATCAGGACCGTCTTCGACCTGCGGATGGCTGACGAGCGAGCCAAGGACCCCGACCAGGTCCCGGCCGGCGCCGACTACGTCGTCGCGGACGTCTTCGCCGGCTCCGGCTCCTTCCAGCAGATGCCGAAGAGCCCCGCCGAGGCCGAGCGGATGATGATCGACGCCGAGAAGACCATGGTCAGCGGCGAGGGCGGCAGGAAGGCGTACACACAGGTCCTCGACGGCATACGCGAGGACGACGCGCACGCCGTGCTCTTCCACTGCACCGCCGGCAAGGACCGCACCGGCTGGTCCAGCGCCGCCCTGCTGACCGCCCTCGGGGTGCCGAGGGAGACGGTCATGGCCGACTACCTCGCCAGCAACACCTACCGCAAGGCCGCCAACGACGCCGTGCTCGGCCACCTTCCGCCCGCGCAGGCCGCCGTCTACAAGCCGCTGCTCGACGTGCGCCCCGAGTACCTCAACTCCGGCTACGACGAGGTCGAGGCCGTGTACGGCTCCTTCGACCGCTACCTGAAGGACGCCCTCGGCATCGACCACCGCGAGCTGAAGCGCCTCAGGAAGGACCTCCTGGTCGGCTGAGCCCCGCCGGTCACCCCCGGGGCGGGTGCGTGGTGAGCCAGTGGCGGGCGATCCGCTCGCGGGTGGCGACCCACGCCCCGCCGCGCGACATGATCGCCGCCGCCGTACCGGCGATGTCGGCGTGCTCCCCGCCCTCCTCGTCGTCGAGGACGAGGCCGACGGCCGCACGGGCGCGCGGATCACCTGTTCAGGGACTGTGCGCGGGCGCCCGTCGATGGCTCCATGGGAGGGGCGTCCCCCGGTGGCGACGCCCGGACGACGGTGTGACCGACGAGGACGAGGTGATCGGCGTTGACGACCGACCGGTACGGCCACGACGTGCACGACGGCACGGCGGAGGCCGTCGCGCATCTGGACCGCGCGGTGGAGGACCTGCTCTTCTTCCGTCCCGCGGTGGCCGACGCCGTCGACGACCTCCTCGCGGCCGCCCCCGCCGCACCGGTCGCGCACGCCCTCGCGGCCTACCTGGGGGTCCTGGGCACCGAGCCGGCCGCCGCCGCGGAGGCGCGGCGCCGCTTCGGCGCCTTCCGCGCCGGCCTCGACCCGAGCGGCCTGCCCCTGCGGGAGCGCCTGCACACGGCCGCCGCCGAGAGCCTGCTCGCGGGCGACCTGCGGCGGGGGAGCGCCCTCCTGGAGGAGCTGACCGTGGCCCACCCGCGCGACGCGCTCGCCCTCTTCGTGGGGCACCAGCTCGACTTCCTCACCGGTGACGCGCAGCGCCTGCGGGACCGGATCGGCGGTGCTCTGTCCGCGTGGGACGAGGACGACCCCCACCGGGGCCCGCTCCTCGGCATGTACGCCTTCGGCCTGGAGGAGTGCGGGCACTACGGCCACGCCCGGGACACGGGCGCGGCCGCCGTCGAGCGCAACGGCCACGACGTGTGGGCCATCCACGCCGTCGCCCACACCTACGAGATGGAGGGCCGCTTCACCGAGGGCACCGCCTATCTCGACGCGCGCGCCGACGACTGGTCCGCCGGCACCTTCCTGACCGTCCACACCTGGTGGCACTACGCCCTCTACGCCCTGGAGGCGGGCAGCACCGACACGGCGCTCGGCGTCTACGACGCGGCCCTGCACCACGAGGACTCCCGGGGCGTCGCGATGGAGCTCCTCGACGCGGCGGCCATGCTGTGGCGGTTCCACCTCGCGGGATCCGACCAGGCCCGGCGGTGGGAGGCGCTCGCGGACGCCTGGTCGGCACGGGCCGATCCGCCGTTCTACGCCTTCAACGACGTGCACGCCGTCATGGCCTACGTCGGCGCCGGCCGGGTCGCCGAGGCCCGCGCGCTGATCGCCGACCGCAGGCGCTGGCTGGCGGAACCGGCCGCGCGGGCCGTCACCAACCGCGCGATGACCGCCGACGTGGGCCTGCCCGTGTGCGAGGCGCTCCTCGCGCACGCCGGGGGAGACCACGGCACCGTCATGGAGCTCCTGTGGCCGCTGCGGCGACGGCTGCACGAGTTCGGCGGCAGTCACGCCCAGCGGGACGTCCTCCAGAAGACCCTCCTGGACGCGGCCCTGAGGTCCGGTCGGCACGACGAGGCCCGGGTGCTCATCAGCGAGCGGACCGCGCTGCGTCCGGACAGCCCGTACAACTGGCTGAGCGGGGCCCGGCTCGCGGACTCCCTGGGCGACGTGCCCCGGGCCGCCGCCGCGCGCGACCGGGCGGGCCGGCTGGGTCGGAGCGGAGACCTCGCCTCGGACCGGTTCTAGGGGGTGTCCTGCCGCGAGCCCGGCCTGATCGGCGGGACACCCCCTAGGGGCGTGTCCCGCACGTCGTGACGACCGGGAGCAGCCAAGCGGCCGGAAAAGGTGCATGCTGGGCACCGACACAGGTCGCGTTCCTGTCGGGAGGTCGAACGAGTGAACGGCGGCGACGGGAGAAGGCGCCTGACCGCCCGCGCTTCGACCGGAAGAGGCTCCGCGGTGTACCGCCCGGCCGGTGCCCGCGGGCGGCTCGCGCGGAGCGGCGGCGAGGTCCCCCTCGACCGGCTCACCACGCGCGGCCGGCTGGCCTGGCTGAACTCCGCGGGCTCCAGGATCGGCACCACGCTCGACCTGGAGCGCACGGCCCAGGAGCTGGCCGAGTTCACCGTGCCCCGGTTCGCCGACGGCGCCGCCGTCGACATCCTGGAGAGCGTCCTGAGGGGCGACGAGGGCGCGCGCTGGACGGGCACGGGCACCCCGCTCATGCGGGCCACCGCCCTGAGCTGCGTCGAGGCCCTGTCCTCCCTGGAGCCCACTCCGGTGGGCGAGACGACCTCGGCCCGCCCGGAGGAGTCCCACGAGACGCTGCTGCACCGCTACTGTCTGCGACAGGGCCGGCCGGTGCTGGTCAGCCGCATGCGTGACGACGACTTCGTGAAGGTCGCACCGACGGAGCGGGCCGCGGCGAAGATGCGGGCCGCCGGGGTGCACAGCTACCTCGCCGTCCCCCTGATCGCCCGCGGGCTGCTGCTCGGCAGCGCGGACTTCGTCCGCGGCCCCGGGACGCGGCCGTTCTCCGCCACCGACCTCGCGCTGGCGGAACAGCTGGCCTCCCAGGCCGCCGTCTACATCGACAACGCCCGGCTGTACGGACGCGAGCGCGAGCACGTCGTCTCGCTCCAGCGGGCGCTGCTGCCCCGCGCGACCCCGGTGACGCCCGGACTGCGCGTACGGGCCGAGTACGCGCCCTCCGCGGCCCACCACGGCGTGGGCGGGGACTGGTACGACGTGATGGCCCTGCCCGGCGGCCGCACGGCCCTCATGGTGGGCGACGTCATGGGCCACGGGCTGCCCGCGGCCGCCACCATGGGGCGCCTGCGGGCGGTGGCCCGCACCCTGATGACCCTGGACATGGCTCCCGAGCGCGTCCTGGCCCGGCTCGACCTCGCCACCCGCGACCTGGAGGACGAGCAGGTCGCCACCTTCCTGTGCGCCGTGTTCGACCCGGCCGACTCCACGTACACGCTGGCCAGCGCGGGCCACCTGCCACCGCTGCTCCTCGACGGACAGGGCTCCGCGGAGTTCGTGGACGTGCCCGTCGGCGCCCCGCTCGGCGCGGGAGTGATCCCGTACGACCCGGTCCGTCTGAAGGTGCCGCGGGACGGCAGCCTGGTCATGTACACGGACGGGCTCGTCAAGTCCCGGGACGCGGACATCGACGACCGGCTGGACCGTCTGCGCTCCGCCGCGCGCGGCCTGGCACCCGAGGCCCTCGAACGCGGCGGCCTGATCGCGTGCGCCCCCGCCGACGCCGCCCGCTTCGACGAGGCCGTGCTCCTGATCGCGACGACGGCCTCGGAGGAGCCCGACGAGCTGCGGGAGTGGCAGCTGCCGCAGGAGGGCCGGGCCGCGTCCGTCGCCCGGCACCTGGTCACCGACCAGCTCGCCGCGTGGAACCTGACGGAGCTCGCCGACGTCTTCGAGCTCGTCGTGTCCGAACTCGTCGGCAACGCCCTGCGCTACGGCAACGGACCCGGCAGCATCCGGCTGCTGCGCGGCGACCGCCTGGTGGTGGAGGTCTCGGACACGGGCCCCGACCTGCCCCAGATCCAGCACGCGGAACTCAGCGACGAGGGCGGCCGGGGCCTGCAGCTCATCAACATGCTGTGCCGCCGCTGGGGCTCCTGCCGCACCGTCACCGGCAAGGTGGTGTGGGCCGAGCAGAACCTGCCCTCCTGAACGGGGCCGGGGGTGATCCCCGGCCCCGTCCCCAGGCGTCCGTCAGCCGCGCAGCGCCGAGGCGAAGATCCTCGGCAGGGCCGTCCACCGGGGTGCCGCCGCGGACACCGGCGGACGGCGGCGCGGCGAGGACGACGACGCCTTCGACCCCGCGCAGCCCGGAGGCGGGCGACGCGTCGTGCGCGGGCGCGTCGGGTCGGACGGCCAGTCCCGCCGCAGCGAGCGCGGTGCTCACTCCGGCGGGAGTCTCCGTCGCTGGGTCACGCACCACGACCACGGACACCGCGCACTCCTCCTCTGCCGCCGCCCCGGGCGATTCCTTCCGCCGAGCCGGTGCGCGCAGTCAAACAGGGCGCGCGCCGTCGAGACCGCTGGTCCCGACCACGGAAAAGATCCTCGCGAGCCGCGTTCCCACGGTGGATCCTCCAGGACCTCGCCGAAGGAGCGAGGGGAATGCGTCCATCCGGCTGGTGGATGCGACGGGTGGTCCTGCGGCTGTGCCCCATTCCCGTAGCGTCGGTCGAGACGCAGGTCACAGAAGTGACGACTGCTCGTTTCCGGCTTTGTGAGGCGTGAGTTCCATGACCCTGTCCATCCGTAACCAGCTCCCCGGCACCGTCACCGCCGTCACGACGGGCGAGGCCATGGCATCCGTGAAGGTGCGCCTGGAGGGCGGTCAGGACATCACCGCCGCCATCACCGCCGACGCCGTCAGGGACCTGGGCCTGGCCGAGGGGTCCGCGGTGAAGGCCCTGGTGAAGTCCACCGAGGTCGCCCTCGCGACGGGCCCCGTCGAGGGCATCTCCATCCGCAACCAGCTCGCCGGCTCCGTCACCGAGGTGTCGACCGGTGGCGCCATGGGCTCCGTGAAGGTCTCCGTCGCGGGCGGCGAGCTGACCGCCGCGATCACCAAGGACGCCGTCGAGGACCTGGGCCTGAGCGCGGGCACCTCCGTCGTCGCCCTGATCAAGTCGACCGAGATCTCCCTCGCCGGAGCCTGATCACACCCCCCGGGGTCAGTAGACGTCGCGGACGTAGCGCCTGTCGGCGGTCATCTGCTTGACGTAGGCGGTCGCCTCCTCGGCGTTCATCCCCCCATGGCGGGCGATGACGTCGAGCAGGGCCGTGTCGACGTCCTTGGCCATGCGGGTGGCGTCGCCGCACACGTAGAAGTGGGCTCCGTCGCGCAGCCAGGACCAGAGGGCGGAGCCGTGCTCGCGCATGCGGTCCTGGACGTAGACCTTGTTGCGCTGGTCGCGGGAGAAGGCGACGTCGAGCCGGTCGAGGTGACCGGACGCCACGTGTGACGCGAGCTCCTCGCGGTAGTAGAAGTCGGTGGCCTCACGCTGCTCGCCGAAGAACAGCCAGTTGCGGCCGGTGTGGCCCCGGGCCAGGCGGTCCTCCAGGAAGCCGACGAAGGGTGCCACGCCGGTACCGGGGCCGACCATGATCGCGGGAGCGGCGGCATCGGCCGGCGGGCGGAAGTGCGGGGAGCGCTGCACGAACACCTGGACGGGACCGTCGTCGGCGTGGTCGGCGAGGTACGCCGAACAGACCCCCGTGCGGTCCCGCCCCCGGTCGTTGGCGTAGCGGACGACGGAGACGGTGAGCCGGACCTCGCCCGGGTGGGCGAGGGGGCTGGAGGAGATCGAGTACAGGCGCGGCTGCAGCCGCTTGAGGACGCCGGTCCACTCGGCGGCGGAGGCCCGGACGGGGAAGGCGTCCATCACGTCGGCCATCTGCCTGCCCCAACTCCATTTCGCCAGCTCGTCCTTGTTGCCGGGGCGCAGCAGCCGCCGGAGGTCGGGACTGCCGCCGCGCTCGGCCAGGAACCGCAACAGGTCCGGCGTGAGGCGGGTGATGTCGAAGCGGGTTCTCAGGGCCTCGGCCAGGGGAAGCGGGTCACCGGAGTCGACCGGCTCGTCGGGGTCGAGTCCCGTGAGGGCGAGCCATTCGGCCACCAGGGCGGCGTGGTTGACCGGCCACACGCCGAGGGCGTCCCCCGCCTCGTAGGCGAGTTCGCCGCCACGGGTGTCGAAGGAGAACTGGCGCACTTCCTTCTGCGAGCCCGGCAGGCTCAGGAGGCGGTTGCCGATCAGGAGCGTGGGGAACGGAGCGGCCTTCGTGTACGGCACCGTGTCCGCCGGTCCGGAGACCGGGGGCGCGGGGGACGGCGTCCCGGACCCGCCGGCCGGCACGGCGGCGGGCCGCGGCTCCGGAACCGGTGCGGTGAGCAGCGGCAGGAGCGCCGAGAGCCAGGCGCCGGAGCTCTGTTCGTGATCGGGTTCGCAGTCGGTGCGGGCCTGGAGGCGGACGCCTCCCAGCTCGGCGAGGCGCGCGTCGACACGGCGGCCGTGGCCGCAGAAGTCGTCGTAGCTGGAGTCGCCGAACGCCAGGACGCAGTAGCGGAGGCCGTCGAGGCGCGGAGCGTCGGGGGAGGCCAGCGCCTGCCAGAAGGCGGCTCCGTTGTCCGGCGCGTCGCCGTCCGCGAACGTACTGGTCACCACCAGCAGGTCCGTGTCGGGCCCGAGCTCCGTGACGTCGGTGCCGTCCATCGGGAGGAGGGCGGGGGCGTGCCCCTCCGCGGTCAGCCGCGCCGCGGCGGAGGCGGCGAACTCCTCGACGGTGCCGGTCTGGGAGGCCCACAGGAGCAGGAGACGCCGTGCGGGCGCCTCGGGCACGGGGGGTGTCGACGCGGGACGCGCGGGTGGGTCGGCGCGGGAGAACATCCCGGCCAGGACCCCGTCGACCCAGAGCGCGTGCTCCTGCCCGAAGGGTGCGGAGGCGGGGAGAACCGGGACGCCGCCCCCGGCGGGCGCCGCCGCGAGCCCGGACAGATAGCCCGAGAGGTAGCGCCGCTCCGGCTCGGTGAACGGCGGCGGGGTGAGGTCCGCGACGCCGAGCAGGGCGGCGAGCACGGGGACGGCCGGGGCGACGGAGCCCGGGGCCCCCGCCGCCGGGCCCCGCTCCGCACTCGGGGCCTCGTCGGCCGGTTCCCGCTCCGGTCCGGGCGCCGTGCCGACCGGTTCCCGCTCCGGGCGCGGGGCGACGGGCACGGGCGCGGCGGTCCTCGCGAGCGTCACCGCGCACGCCTTGAACCCCGGCTGGAAGGAGACCGGATCGACGGCGTCGTGGGTGACGGCGTTGACGCTGAGGTACTCGCCGAACAGGTCGTTCCAGTGGAAGGGCGCGAAACAGGTGCCGGGCAGGACCCGGTCGGTCACCACCGCCGGAAGGACGGCTCGGCCGCGCCGTGAGGCGATCTCCACGTGGTCGCCCTCGGCGATCCCGAGCGGCGCCGCGTCCTCCGGGTGGATCTCGACGAAGGGGCCGGGGGCGAGCCTGGTCAGCTTCGCGATCTTGCCGGTCTTGGTCATCGTGTGCCACTGGTGCTGGAGGCGCCCGGTGTTGAGGACGAACGGGTAGTCGTCATCGGGGAGTTCGGCGGCGGGAAGATGCGGGCGGGCGAAGAAGCGGGCCCGCCCGGTCGGTGTCGGGAAGACCAGGCGCGGGCGGCTGCCGTCCTCGCGTACCAGCGGGGTCTGGCTGACGCCGTCGTTCAGGTAGCGGATCGGATTGCGGTCCGGGCCGTCGCCCGTCGGCGCCGGCCACTGCACGGGGGTGTCGCGGAGCCGTTCGTACGAGACACCCCGCAGGTCCCAGCCCGTCTGGGGGTTCCACGCGCGCTTCAGCTCCTCGAAGACCTCCTCCGCCGAGCCGTACGTGAAGCCCTCGGCGAAGCCCATGGCACAGGCGACCCGGGCGATCAGCCGCCAGTCGGGCAGCGCCTGGCCGGGCGGGTCGACGACGCCCCGGACGAGCGTGAGGTTCCGTTCGGAGTTGACCATGACGCCGTCGGACTCGGCCCACAGCGTGGCGGGCAGCACCACGTCCGCGTAGGCGGTGGTCTCGGTCTCGGCGAACACGTCCTGGGCGATGACGAGTTCGGCGGCCTCCAGGGCGGCGATCACGGTCCTGCGGTTGGCGACCGAGGCCACCGGGTTGGTGCAGATGACCCAGCAGGCCTTGATGTCGCCGGCGGCCATCCGTTCGAACATCTCCACGGTGCCCCGCCCCACGTCGGTGCGCAGCGAGTCCGCGGGTATGCCCCACAGCTCCTCGACGAAGGCACGGTCGGCGTCGACGAGGACCGACCGCTGACCGGGAAGGCCGGGTCCCATGTACCCCATCTCCCGGCCGCCCATCGCGTTGGGCTGCCCGGTCAGCGAGAAGGGCCCGGAGCCGGGGCGGCAGATCGCGCCGGTCGCGAGGTGCAGGTTGACGAGCGCGTTGGTGTTCCAGGTGCCGTGCGTCGACTGGTTGAGCCCCATGGTCCAGCAGCTCGTCCACGCGCCGGCCTCGCCGATCCACCGCGCCGCCCGCCGGATGTCCGCCTCGGGAACGCCGGTGATCTCCGCGACCTTCGCGGGCGGGTGGTCGGCGAGGAACGCGGGCATCGACTCCCAGCCCTCCGTGAACTCCTCGATGAACTCCTCGTCCACGTGCCCGTTCTCGACGAGCAGGTGCAGCAGGCCGTTGAGGAGGGCGAGGTCCGTGCCGGGCCTGATCTGGAGGAAGAGGTCGGCCTTCTCCGCCGTGGCGTTGCGCCGGGGATCGACGACGATCAGCTTCGCCCCGGCGGACTTCACCCGGTCCGTCATCCGGAGGAAGAGGATCGGATGGCAGTCGGCCATGTTGGCGCCGATCACGAGGAACGCGTCCGCGCGGTCGAAGTCCTGGTACGAGCCGGGCGGGCCGTCCGCGCCGAGGGACAGCTTGTAGCCGGAGCCGGCGGAGGCCATGCACAGCCGGGAGTTCGATTCGATCTGGTTCGTCCGTACGAAGCCCTTGGCCAGCTTGTTCGCCAGGTACTGCGCCTCCAGCGACATCTGCCCGGACACGTAGAAGGACAGCGCGTCGGGGCCGTGCTCGTCCAGGATCGCGCGCAGTCGCGCCGCGACCTCGGCGACGGCGGCGTCGACGTCCGTCCCGACCGCCTCGCCGCCCCGCTCGGCGCGGACCAGGGCCGTCGTGGCGCGCCCGGGAGCCGCCAGCATGTCGGCGCTCGTGGCGCCCTTGGTGCAGAGGCGGCCGAAGTTGGCGGGGTGGGCCTTGTCGCCGGCGGCCTTCACGGCGCGGCGCAGGCCGGTGGCAGGATCGCGCGTGACGTCGAGGACGATCCCGCAGCCGACCCCACAGTACGAGCAGACGGTCCGGACATCCTCGGTCCTCGAACCCGGCGAAGGCACGGGCGGCCCTCCTCTCGACACGGTGTGGGAAGGTACCCCACGGCCACGACGGTAGGAAGCAGCGGTTTCCGGACGATCACGCTCACCGGGCGCCCGGGGTTACACGGCCCGCACGGCGCGAGCCGGGGCGCGGTGAGCGGCGGGGGTCCGGACCCCGCCGACGGTCCGGGGCGGGCGGCGAGGGGTTCGCCGAGCGGGGATGATGGAGGCGTCACGACGGAACGCGAGGTCAGGAGCCCCCATGGCGCAGCAGTTGCACCGGCCCCGTGAGGACGCGGAGTTCGACTTCATCCTCCGGGTGAGCCGGGTCCCGGTCCTCGCGTACTTCACGGGTACCTGGCCCAAGGCGGTCGAGGCCTGCCGGGCGATGGACCTCGTCGTGGGCGGCATCGCCGACGCGTACGCGGGCCGTCTGACCGCCGTCCGCACCGACATCACGCGCTGCCCGGACGCGACGCGGCGCTACGGGGTCACCGGAGCCCCGTCGTACGTCCTGCTGAAGGAGGGCGAGGCGGTGGCCCACGCCACGGGCCGCCTGACCACCACCGAGGTGCGCGACCTCCTGGACGCCCACCTGTAGGGGGCGGGCGCGTGCCCGTCCGCGGCTACGGCTGCTCGAAGTGGAAGGAGCGGATGAAGCAGTCCCGGGGCTGGTTGATCGCGAAGAGGACGCAGTCGAGGACGGATCGCGCGGTCAGCGGGTCGTCCGGGGTGCGGGAGGCGCTGTCCCAGGCGGGGTGGAGCGGGTCGCCGTCCGTGAAGTCCGGTGGGTAGAGCGAGATGACGCGGATGCCCTCGGGGCGCAGCCGGTGCGACAGGACGTCGGCGAAACCGGCCTGGGCGGCCTTGGCCGCGTAGAACGCGGGATGCGCGGGGGACCGGTGGTTGCGGGTCTCGGCCGCCGAGGAGACCAGGTTGACCACGTCCGCGCCCGCGGAGGCCCGCAGCAGGGGCAGGAAGTGCTTGACCGTCAGCAGCGTGCCGGTCGCTCCGGAGGCGACGGTGTCGCTGATCGCCTCGTCGTCGGCGTCCCACAGGTCGGGGCCCGGCAGGTAGCGGGCGCCGTTGTTGACCAGGACGTCCACGTGGCCGGTGTGGGCGGCGACGTCGTGCGCGAAGGCCCGCACGGTGGCCGGGTCGGCCAGATCGCAGGCGAAGGCGTCCACCTGCGCACCGCTGTCGGCCGCCACCTCGTCGGCCACCTCGCGGGCGGCGGCCAGGGAGCGGGCGGAGACGAACACCCGCGCCCGCTCCCGGCCCGCGTGCAGGGCCAGCGCCCTCCCGAACCCCCGCCCGGCCCCGGTGACCACCACCGTCTTCCCCGCGAGCTCCATCCACGCCTCCCCGCTTCTCGTGTCGATCATGGAGAGCGTAGCCGTGCCGTCGGAGCGGCCTCCGCTCAGGCGTGGGGCTCGGCGGTCGTGGCGAGGGCCGAGGGCAGTTCGGCGGAGGTGGCGCGGAGGCGTCGTGCGAGGTCCTCGGCGGTGTGTCCGGTGGGCTGGGCCACCCAGGCGTCCAGTGCCCGGTTGAACAGGACGACGAGCAGGTCGAGCGCCAGCCGGGCCCGCAGCGGGTCGTCGGGGCCGGGGAGGGAGAAGCGCCGTTCGGCCACGGCGAGCGCGGATCGTGTGGTGCGGTCGCAGAACGCGAGGCAGTGCGCGTCCATGGAGGGCGTGAGCGCGGCGAGACGCCGCCCGGCCAGGGCGCGCTCGGCCCATCCGTCGGCCGGCATCCGGCCGATGGCCTCGGCGAGGGCGTCCTCGAACAGCGCGAGGAGCGGTCGCCCGTCGGCCGGACAGCTCTCCAGGACGTCGAGGAAGGTCGTCCACAGGTCCTGGGTGGGGGACATGGCGACGTCCTCCTTGCCGGCGAAGTAGCGGAAGAAGGTCCGCTTCGACACCTCGGCCGCCTCGCAGAGCCCGTCCAGGGTCACGCCGTCGAATCCGTGTGCGCCGAACAGGTCGAGCGCGGTGTCGATCAGCGTCTGCCGGGTGCGCTGCTTCTTGCGCTCGCGCAGCGGGAGCGCGGGGGAGTTCTCGGCCGTCATCCGCCCACTGTAGCGGGGAGGCGAATGCCACCTATAGGCTTGTGCCACTCAGTGGCACATTCATGGGAGGTCCTTCATGCGCGCGCTCCTCGTCGACCCCTCGGCGCCCGGCGGCCTCAGGCTCGGCACCGCGCCCGACCCCGAGCCCGCCCCCCACCAGGCACTCGTCCGGACCACCGCGACCTCGCTCAACCACGGTGAGATCGCCTTCGTCCTCGGCGGCGCACCCACGGGCTCGGTCCTCGGCTGGGACGCCGCCGGAGTCGTCGAACGGGCCGCGGCGGACGGCTCCGGTCCCATCGCCGGCACACCCGTGGTGACGCTGATGCCCGACGGTGCCTGGGCCGAACTCCGCGCGGTCGACACCGCGCTGATCGGCACCGCCCCCGCCGAAGCGGACCCCGCCGCCCTGGCGACCGTCCCCGTCGCCGGTACGACTGCCCTGCGCGCCCTGCACCGCCTCGGCCCGCTCCTGGGGCGCGACGTGCTGATCACCGGGGCGACCGGGGGCGTCGGGCGCTTCGCCGTCCAGCTCGCCCGTGCCGCGGGCGCCCGCGTCGTGGCGTCCACGAGCTCCCCGCACGACAACGGCGACCTCCTGCGTGCCCTCGGCGCGCACGAGGTGGTCGGAACGCCGAAGGAGGCCTCCCGGCCGATGGACGGCGTGCTCGACGTGGTCGGCGGACCGCTCCTGGTGGAGGCGTACGACACGCTCGCCGCGGGCGGGACGCTGGTCGCCCTCGGGCATTCGGCCGGCACGGGCGAGGACTTCCCGTTCGGCGCGCTCTTCGGCGACCAGGGCCGGCACGACCGGTCCGTGGTCACCTTCTTCCTGCTCGACTGCGTCGGCCTCGGCCGCGACCTCGGCTGGCTCGCCGGCCGGATCGCCGACGGCACCCTCGACCCGGGCATCACCTGGCGGGGCGGCTGGGACGACGCGGCGGACGCGGTCGCCGCGGTGCGCGCGGGAGGCCTGCGCGGCAAGGCGGTCCTGACCCTGGACTAGGGAATGTCCCGTCGATCGGACCCTCCCCGCCGTCGGACCCGACGGGGCCCGACGCGGGCGGGGAGGACCGGGGCGGTCAGTGCTCGCAGAGCGAGAACTCCCTTTCGTACAGCTGCTCGTTGTGCTCGTCCACGAAGAACGTGCGCTCCTGCATGAGCTGTTCGCGGAAGGTCCTGGCCTGTTCCAGTGTCATGGTCGACGTCTCGGACCACGGCTGCTGCGGCGGCACGTCGGACGTCGAGACGATCGTCTCCGACGGGTCGACGAGGAAGAACGCGAGGATCTTCCGGTGCCCCGGCCGCGCGGGGTCCGCGAGGCGGAACGAACCGACGCGGTGCTGCAGGACGTTCGGGAAGGCCAGGCAGCGGCCCGCCGGGGTCGCGGCCGAGCCGAGCACCTGGTTCAGCGCGTCCTCGTCCTCCAGGCCGTAGACCTCGCGCAGGCCGTCGTCGTCGTTCTGCTCGTACTCCGGGTCGTCGAGCGCCGTCCGGAAGCTCAGCCGGCTCTCGGTGATGTTCTCGCTGTCCCAGTAGTAGAGGCCGGTGGAGACGATCCGCTCGTTCAGCATGCCCTCGACGTGCCAGGAACCGCCGGCGTACTCGGGCCTGTCCGGGGTGAGGTGGATGGTGGCGAGCTTGACGATGACCTGGAGGCGGCGGCCGCGCAGATCGACGCGGGCGGACTCGTCGGGCAGCTCGGGCGGGGTGAAGTCCGGGGCGTCCGGGACGACCGGGACGCGGTTCTCCCACCAGTCGTCCTGGGCCACGCTCCACGCGTCGAGGGCGTCCCGGTAGGCCCCGTCGTCGCTGTAGTCGGACTTGTGCGGATACACCGGCTCCGAGTCGTACCACCCGTAGGGATCGGCCGTGATCCGCAGCGGCCGCGGATGGCGCAGATCGGTCAGCACGTTCTCGAAGAGCGGGCGCAGGCGCCCGAACAGGTCCGGCAGGACGGCGGCCAGTTCGTGATGCGCCTCGGGGTGGACGTTGTTGACGTACGAACGGAACGAGACCTCACCGTCGTCACTGACGTCGACATCCGTGGGCAGCCACTGGAACCGCTCCGAGAACTCGTGCTTCGTGTAGTGGTTCGTCGGGTTCCGCCAGGCCCGCTCGGGGGCGCCGCTCACCTCGCGCACCAGGCAGAACAGCGAGGGATGGACCAGGTCGAGCACCTGGCCGCCGGAGCCGGGATGCCAGTCCCGCTCCGCCTCGGGGACCTCCTCCAGAACCCGGACCGCCTCGCGCAGCCGGGACCTGAGCTCGTCGTCGACGAGCGCGTCCGAGTGCCACACCCCGTCGACGGCCGACACCTCGATGCCGGTCCGGTCGTCCCGCAGCGCGGCGTAGTGCGCGAGTTCGTCCCGTACGTAACGGACTTGGGCCTCGGTGAGACCCTGGGCGATCGCCTCCCGCGTCCACCGGGCGACGATGCCGGCGTCGTCCCTCTTCTCGAACCACCGCGGCTTCGCCCGGATCTGCGCGCTGCACTGCGTCATCTGCAGCTCCCGCAGTGTCCGGGGCGTCGCGAACGTGAGGGCACGGGAAGCGCGGAAGGGCAGCGGGAAGGCAGACAGGCCGGTCAATGCTCTTGGTCCTTCGTGTCGGTGTGCGGTGGCCGGAAGGATATGTCAGCGGACCGACAGCGCGGCCGTGGTCCCCCGCCGTGATCGTTCTCGTCCGCCGCGGGCGGCCGGGGGACGCGTTCGCCCGTGTGCCCCACGGGCCCCGGCCCGCCGTGGGACGGACTGCTCCGACTGGCGCTCTCCGGTGGTGGGCGGTGCACCGGCGGCCGACGCTGGCCTGGCGGTGGCCGCCACCCGGCACGGCCGGGGTCGTGCGGAGCCGCATCGCATCGCATCGTCGTCGGTCTCGGCGCGGCCGAGGCCCTCGGAAAGACGGGAACACATGGCGGAACAAGGCATCGGAACAGGCTGCCTGCCGTTCGCTCGTGGGAGCGGCAGGTCCGTACGGAGGAGGAAGCCGGGCCCCTCCTCACCACGAGGCTCCCGGCGGCCATCCGCCAGGGCGGCGCTGCTCGCCGCCGGCCTGACCCTCCTGGGCGCGGTCGGCACGGCACCGAGCGGCGCCGCGACACCGCCCCCCGTCGGCCCCCGTCCGGGAGGCCCCGCCCGGTTCGTCCCCGGCCCCTGCCCGGCCACCCCCGAACCGATCCCCGGGGACTGCGGGACCCTGGAGGTGCCGGCGAACCGGTCCCACCGCGGCGGGCGGACGATCAAGCTCACCGTCGCCGTCGTCCGGGCCGCGTCGACGAGGCCGGCCCAGGACCCCGTGGTGTTCATGGAGGGAGGCCCCGGGGGCGAGGCGATCAGCGCCATCCCCTTCCTGATCGACTCCGGAGTGAACCGGGACCGCGACCTGATCGTCATGACCCAGCGCGGCGCGCTCCACTCGCAGCCGAACCTCGCCTGCCCGGAGATGGACCGGTTCAACGCGCGAGCCGTCGGGCTGCCCTACGACGCGCCCTCCACCGGGCGGCTCCTCGTGCGTGCCGCGAAGGAGTGCCGGGACCGCCTCACGGCCGACGGAATCCGACTGAGCGACTACAACACCACCGAGAACGCCGCGGACTTCGCCGACCTGCGCACGGCGCTCGGCATCAAGAAGTGGAACGTCTACGGCTACTCGTACGGCACCGACCTCGCCCTCACCTACCTGCGCCGGCACCCCGAAGGCATCCGCTCCGTGACGATCGACTCGGTCGTGCCGCCGCAGATCGTGAGCCTGCCCTGGGCCTGGGACAGCGCACAGGAGGGCGTCCACGCGATCTTCGCGGCCTGCGAGGCCCAGCCGGCCTGCAACAGCCGCTACCCGCACCTCTCGCGCACCCTGACCGAGCAGGTCCGACGCCTGGAGGCGAACCCCCTCAGGCTGACGGTGCAGCCGCCCGGCGGCGGAGCGCCGGTGGACGTCGTCCTCGACGGAGGCACGCTGATCAACCTGCTCGTCACCGACGGCGGCGCCCTGCCCGCCGTCGACGTCCCCGCCGCGCTCGACGAGCTCGCCCACGGAAACCCGGAGCGCTTCGCACAGGCCAAGGCGGCCGGGGCGACGCCCGTCATCGGCGAGTTCGCCCACGGCCTGACGCACTCGGTCGCGTGCGCCGAATGGGTACCGGGCTTCTCGAAGGCCGACCTCCTGCGGGCCGGTCGCCGGGCGTTCCCCGGATGGCCCGACACGGTCCTGGCCCACGCGCCGCAGCTCCCCTTCGAGCACGACCTCTGCCGCGTCTGGAACGTCCCCGACCGCACCGCGATCCAGCGCGTGGCCACCCACAGCGACGTGCCGACGCTGATCGTCTCCGGCACCTTCGACGCGAAGACGGGCGCGAGCTGGGGACCGTACACCGGCCGCACGCTGCCCCGCTCGACCGCCGTACTGATCCCCGGGATCGGCCACTTCGTCGTCCCGCAGTCGCCCTGCGCGCAGCGCGTCCTCGCGTCCTTCCTCGCCCGTCCGACCGCGCCCGACACCGGCTGCGTGGCAGGACTCAGGCCCGCCCCCTTCACCCTCACCCCCGAACCGGAGACCCGATGACGTCCCTCAGCCCACCCCGCCACCCGCGCTCCCCGCGCCGCCTTCCGGCCGCGCTGGCCGGAGCCACGGCCGGTGCCCTCGTCCTCGGCCTGGCCGCATTCCCCGCCCGGGCCGAGTCCGGCACCGGAGCGCCGCTCGGCACGGTCGCCCGGACGGTGGGCGACGCCCACTACGAGCCCGGGCCCTGCCCGAGGACGGCGGACCCCGTCCCCGA
This sequence comes from Streptomyces sp. NPDC096079, assembly GCF_040303145.1. Taxonomy (NCBI): domain Bacteria; kingdom Bacillati; phylum Actinomycetota; class Actinomycetes; order Kitasatosporales; family Streptomycetaceae; genus Streptomyces; species Streptomyces sp. NPDC096079. The sequence goes on along the minus strand of NZ_JBEOST010000013.1, from coordinate 122,075 downwards.
CCTGGCGCGCGCCCGCTGCGGAACGCTGACCGTGCCCGAGAACCGTTCCCGGCACAAGGGGCGGAAGATCACCCTCGCCGTCGCGATCATCCCCGCCGCCGCCAAGCGACGGGCGCCCGACCCGATCGTGTGGCTCGCCGGAGGCCCCGGCGACGACGCGGTCTCCGAGATCCCGATGGCGCTCGCCGGCGGTCTGGACCGCGACCGCGACCTGGTCTTCATGTCCCAGCGCGGGACCTACTCCGCCGATCCGGAGCTCACCTGCCCGAACATCGACGCGTTCAACGCCCGCGCCCTCGGCCTCGTCTCCAACGCCCCGTCCACCGGACGCCTGCACGTCGAGGCGACCAGGGAGTGCCGTGACCGGGTGGCGAGCCAGGGCGCCGACCGCAGTGCCTACAACGACATCGAGAGCTCGGCCGACTACGACGCCCTGCGCAGGACGCTGGGCGTCGCGAAGTGGAACGTCTTCGGGATCTCCTACGGCACCCACCTGGCGCTCAACTACATGCGCCTGCACCCGAAGGGCATCCGCGCGGTCGGCATCGACGGTGTCCTGCCGCCGTCCATCGCCGGCGGGGCCGTGACCTGGAAGGCCGCCCGCGAGGGCTTCGACGGCCTCTTCAAGGCCTGCGAGGAGCAGCCCGCCTGCGCCACCCGCTACCCGCACCTGAAGGACACCTTCCTCCGCCTCGTCAGCGAACTGGAGGCCCGGCCGGTCACCACCACCGTGACGGTCCCGGACCGGCCGGAGCCGGTGAAGGTCGTGCTGGACGGCGGCAACCTGGTCGGCTGGCTGACCTCGGCCACCCACGTGGCGGCCGGAGTGCCCCGTTCCCTCGACGAACTGGCCCACGGGAACCCGCAGCGGATCGCCGAGCAGCTCGCGGGCGGCAAGTACAGCCCGCAGGCCATGGGGCGGGTCGCGCACGGGCTCGTCTACGGCATCTTCTGCAGCCAGTGGACCCCCTACGAGAGCCGGGCCGACGTCATCCGGGGCGGGCGCCGCGCCTTCCCGTCGTTCCCCCGCTCGATGCCGGCCAACGCCCCGCAGCTGGCCTGGCTGCACGACGACTGCCGCGCCTGGGACGTCCCCGCGGCACCGCCCTCGATCCGGGACGTGACGCGCAGCGACATCCCGACGCTCCTCCTGTCCGGCGGGTTCGACGCCCAGACCGCGCCGAGCAACGGGGCCTACGCCGCCCGTACGCTCAGCCGGTCCGTCGCCGTGACGGTCCCGTACGTCGCGCACGTGGTCTTCGCCGACTCGACGTGCGCGCAGACGATGACCGTCTCGTTCTTCGACCGCCCGGACGCGCCGGACACGCGGTGCCTCGCCGGGCTCAGGCCGCCCGCCTTCGAGATCGCGCCGTAGACCTTCCTACGCGGGATCCTCGTCCGCGCGGAGGGCGGTGCGGACGCCCGTGACCACCACGGCGATCAGGCACAACGCGATGATCGTCTCGGCCCACAGGAAGGCGAACCAGTCCAGCACACAGCCGATCGGCGGCGTGCCGGGAGCGGTGTTGCGGAACGCCGAGAGGGCGAACAGCGTGGCGGCCATCCAGGCGAGGGCCGGCCAGACCAGGCCCTTGCCACGGGTCGTCAGGTACCAGGCGCCGATGACCACGGACGCCGCCAGCGCCCACATCACCGCCATCATGAAGACCGCGAAGACGGTCAGGCTCGCCGATCGGGCCACCCACAGCCCCACGGCGGCGTCCTCCGGTGAGGCCGTGGGCGTCGCCGAGATCGAGAAGAGCGTGTCGTTGTTGGACAACGCCACCCGCACCGGGACGTACTCGCCACCGAGCTGAGCCCAGAACTCGACGTCGGTCTCATAGGCGTCGAAGGGGTAGTCGCTGATCGATCCCCCCGCGATCGCGACCTGCACGTCCCGGGTCGTGAGCCGTTCGTGCGCCTTGAACGCCAGGTCGCCGAGCGTGGCCGTGGACGTCTGGAGGACGAGATCGGCCACCGGCGCGGTCCCGTCCTCCTCGGCGTACGCCCCCCGCGGGGTGACCCGCACCCGCAGCACCAGCTCCCGCGCCAAGGCGTCGACGTGCTGGACGGTGGCCTGCACGTCGACACGGTCGGCGGCACTCGACCCCGCCGTGTGCACCGCGTCGACCGCCTGCCGCTCGGCGAACTGCAGCCGCGACCCCACGGACACCGCCACCATGATCAGGACCGCGATGGGGATCAGGACCGGCAGGATCGACGCCCCGAAGCGGTGCGGTCGAGGTGCGTCCGAGGGTGGGGCCATGGTGACTCCGACGGGCTGGGAGGGGAGCGGCCTGGTCTGCGATCCTCGCCGACCGGGCCTGCCGATCACCGCATCCGCCCGGGTGTGTCGGCCCTGCCGGGGCGACGCGAACGCGCCCGCCCCTGGTCCTCCAGGGCACCGCCCGTCGGCTGACCGCCCGCGACGCCGGTGTTCAGGTCCCCGGGCCGGTCGCGTCGTGGCCCGTGAGGCCCGCTCTGCGCAGGGCCGAGCGCCATGCCAGGGCGACCGCCGCCTCGGCCAGGCCCATGAGCACGAGCCACAGCCCGAGCAGTCGGGTCAGGGCGCGGGCCGACTCCGCAGGAAGCGCCAGGACCACGATGCCCGCGACGATCCCGAGCACCGCGACGGCCATGACGATGCCGCGGTGCGGCATGTCCTTGGAGGCGATGGCGGAGTACAGGCTGACGATGCCGGACACCAGCCAGACGGCGCCGACGATGAGCGAGAGCGCGGAGATCGTCTGGAGCGGGTTCCTCAGGCACAGCACGCCGCCCAGGACGCACAGGGCGGACACGATCAGGCCGGGCACGCGGGACCCGCTGTCGCGGCCGAACACGGCCACGAACTGGAAGGCGCCCGTCACCAGCAGGTAGAGGCCGATGAGCACGGCCAGGACGTGCAGGGTCACGTCCGGCCAGACGAGTGCGAGGACGCCCGGCACGAGCGTCGCCAGGGCCATGCCGAGAAGCCAGGTCCAGGAACGGCCGAGACGTGCCAGCTGGTCCGCCGGGTCGGCCCCCGGAGGGGCGGGTGACCCGCCGGCCGCGTCCTCCGGTACGGCGCCGGGCGCCGGACCCCGTGGCGTGGTCATGTGTCCACCTCCCGCTCGCGCGAGTGGAACGCCCCCGGGACTCCTCCACCGGCGGGAGGCCGGAAGCGGACCCCGCGGGGCTCCCGTACAAGTCTGCACCCGTCGTGGGCCCGCCGCCTCACCTCGTGGGGACGGACGGGTCCGGCGAGCAGCCGGGGTCGTCCGAACCTAGCGTGGAGGAGGGAACCGATCGGACGGAGGGCCGCGAGCATGAGCGACGCCATGGACAAGGCCAAGGGCAGACTCAAGGAGATCGCCGGGAAGATCACCGGTCACGAGCGCCTGGAGGCCGAGGGCAGGACGGACCAGGCGAAGGCCAGGCTCCGTGAGAAGGCGAGGAGCGTCCGCCACCGGGCCGAGGGAGTCATGGACTCGCTCAAGCGCGACCGCTCGTAACCCCCGACTCCGGTGTCCCGTCACGGTCCCGACGGCGGCCGGCGACGCGCCGCGGCAGGGCCCCGCTCGGCGGACGGCCCGCCGCGGGGCCGGTGGCGCGGACCCCTCGGCACCGTGCCGGCCGTCGTCCTCACGGTAGCCGTCCTCGTGGTGGCCAACGTGCTCCTGCACCGCTGGACCGGCCCGGTCCGCCTGGTCGCGGCCGTCACCGTCGCCGCCGTGCTCCTCGGCGTGCTCCGCTGGGCGGGCGGCACGGCGGCGGACGCGGGGCTGGCCCCCGGGACACGGGCGCGCGGTGCCCGCTGGGCGGCGGCGCTCATGGGGCTCGTCGCGGTCGTCTGCCTCGTCGGGGCGCTGCTGCCGGCGACCCGCCCGCTGTTCGAGGACCGGCGGTACGACGCGATGACGGGGAGCGAGCTGGCGGTGCGCGTCCTCGTGGTGGTCCCCGTCGGCACCGTGCTCGTGGAGGAGGTCGCCTTCCGCGGGGTGCTCTACGGGCTGGTGCGCCGGGCCCGCGGGACGGTCTGGGCGACCGCGGTGTCCAGCCTGCTGTTCGGCCTCTGGCACATCCTTCCGTCGCTGGGTCTGGCGACCGCCAAACCCGCGCTGACCGGGGTCGTCGGGGGGTCCGGGCTCGGCTCCGCGCTCGCGGTCGTCGGGGCCGTGCTGTTCACGGCGGGGGCGGGCGTCCTGCTCTGTGAGCTGCGCCGCCGCAGCGACAGCCTGCTCGCGCCCATGGGCCTGCACTGGGCGGTGAACGCCTTCGGTTACGTCGCGGGGTTCCTCCTGCGCTGACCGGCGACCGCCCCCGGGGCGCCCGCGCGGTGTCAGTGCTGCGGCTGGATGATCTCCCGCAGCCGGTCCAGGTCCTGGGGGGTGAGGCCCGAGGGCCGCATGACGGCGTTCCAGCCGTCGACGTACGCGGCCTTGTACGTGTGACCGTGGCCGTCCGGCACGCCCGTACTGAACGGCAGGTCCGCGGTCACCTGCCAGAAGGTCACGAAGGGGATCCAGACCATGTCCTCGAGGACGTCGCCGCCGGGCGCCTCGCCGATCCAGTCGGGCTCGGTGAGGGCCAGGTCGGGGCTCCACCAGACGATCGGGTCGGACGGGTGCATGAGGTACAGCACCCGTGGACCGTTCCACGGCGCGTCCTTCGGCGGGATCCCGCCGGCCGGGTCGTCGGTGAACCGCACGGTCCGCCCCTGCTTGTACACGGGTTCGATCTCCGGGCTCCCCGCGTCGCGGTGGTCGCTGAAGTCGCGGAACAGGGTGTTGAAGTTCGGCGGACCGGCGAACAGGGTGCCGGCCGTGCGGTTGCGCAGGTCGTACTCGCCGCTGAAGGCCGTCTCCCCGCCGAACGACCCGAGGCTCTCGCCCGCCACGAACAGCCGCGGACGCTGGTCCTGGGGGAGCTTGGACCAGACGTCGTACACCGCGTCGAAGAGTTCGCGGCCCGCCGCGCGGGCCTTGGACTGGTCCACGAGGTAGGACAGCCACGACGGCAGGTACGAGTACTGCATGGCCACGGTGGCCGCGTCCCCGTCGCCGAGGTACTCGAAGGAGTCGACGGCGGCGGGATCGGCCCAGCCGCTTCCCGTGGTGGTCATCACGAGCAGGTTGGCGCGCTCGAAGCCGCCGGCCCGTTCGAGGTCGGCGACGGCCCGTGCCGCTCGCGACTCGGTGTCGTCGGAGGTCGCGAGTCCGGCGTAGGCCCGCACGGGCTCCAGTGCCGGGCGGTGGGTGAAGGCGCCGATGTCGGCGGCGGAGGGACCGCTGCCGGTGAAGGCCCGGCCCTGCCGGCCCAGCGTGTCCCACGGCACCAGCGACCCCGGCCCGCCGGACCGCAGCGTCGAGGTGGGCTGGTGCACGCCCTCGGGCGTCTCGGTGTCGCGCAGCGAGAACGCCTCGTTGGCCGCGTTCACGAACCCGGCCAGGAGGACCCCGCTGACGACGGCCCAGGCGAGGCCCGCCACGACGACCCAGCCGACCACCCGCGCGGCGCGGGGTCCGATCCAGCGGCGGAGGAGGCCGGCGAGCCACCGGTACAGGCGCCGGAGCCCCCGGGCGGCGAGCAGCAGCAGCCAGAAGACGAGCGCGGCCACGAACGGGCAGGCGACGGTGGCGAGGACGTTGTAGTCGGTGACGCCCATGAGCCGGCGGATCTCGTGCTGCCAGTACTGGCCGAGCCCGAAGGCCAGGGCGAACAGGGCGACGGCACAGATGATCAGGACCCGCCACGAACGGCGTGACGCGCCGCGCGCCTCCCGGTCGGCGAAGGCCCGCCACACGTAGGCCGCGATCACACCGAGGCCGTACCCGATGGCCGCGCTGATGCCGCAGATCAGGCCCTGGAGGATCCCGCCGCGCGGCAGCAGCGACGGGGTGAAGGAGAGGCAGGCGAGGAGGAGGGCACCCCAGCAGCCGGGGAGCGTGAGGCGGAGCGAGGGCCGACCGCGCTTCGGTGAGCCGGCGGTCGGCTCGGCGTCGTTGCTCTCCGTCTCCTCGCGGCCGGGGGAGTCCCCTGGCGGGGGCTCGTGCGGGTCAGGGCCCATGGCTGTCCTCCCGGGGGATGCGTTACCAAGGCCCGACCCGCCGTGCCACCCGGCCGGTCAGCCGAGGATCCTGCGCTTCTGTTCCTCGAACTCGGCTTCGGTGAGCACGCCCTGCTGCTTGAGCTCACCGAGCTGCTTGAGCTGGTCCAGCTTGTCCTCCATGCCGCCGGCCGGTTGCGGCGCGGCGGCGGGAGGGGGCGGCGGTTCGGCCGGCTGGGTCTGGTACCCCTGCTGAGCGGCCCAGCGGCCCTGCTGGCGGCGTGACACGCGGTTGGACACGGCGGTCGCCGTACCCGCGACGACCGCGGTACGGGCCACTCCGCGAAGTAGACCTGGCATCGCGTTCTCCTCTTCCTGTCTCTCCTGAACCGGGTCGCACCCGGGGGTGTCACACGACGACTCGTCGGCTCCGTGGCCGAGAGCGAGGGGTCACGCCGTTTCCTCGGCCGCTTCGAGCGAGGCCAGGAGTGCTTGTACGGGCACGCGCCCGGAGGCGACCAACTGGGCTCCGCCCCGCCGCAGGGCGGTGGCGAACGGCGCGGCCCACACGTTCTCGTAGATCAGCAGGCCGGCGGAGTTGCCCGGTTCCACGGCGGCCGCGGCCTCCTCCAGGTCGTCCTGCCCGAGCAAGCCGGACTGGACGCCTTCGAAGACGGAGAGGTCGAGACTGCCGTCCCCGTCGAGATCCGTGATCTCCAGGGCCGTCACCGAACCGTCCTCCCCCTTGCTGATGAACATCAGGTCGAGGATCCGGATGATGCCGCGGTCCACCAGGTCGACCAGGAGCGGGAACCCCTCGCCGGTCATCCGGTTGCCGGGGAACTCGACCACCACGTAGTCGATGGGCCCGATCTCGTCGAATTGCTCGCTCACAACGTCACCTCTGATCCTGGAGACCCCTGGTCGCCATTCCAGCACCGGACGTCGAGTGGTGCATCCGGGGGAGTGAGGTCGCGGGGGAGGGACGAAGGCGCCCCCGCCCCGTGGCCCGGGGAGGGGGCGCCGTTCCGTTCCGCCCCTGCGTGCCGTTCCGTTCAGCCGACCCGGGCCGTTTTCGTACAGCCGACCCGTGCCGTTCCGTTCAGCCGACCCGGGCCGTTTTCGTACAGCCGACCCGCGCCGTTCCGTTCAGCCGACCCGGGCCGTACGGGCGAGGGCGTCCCGGGCCGCCTCCTCGGCCAGGGCGCGGTCCTCCGGGACCAGACCGATGCGGGTGCGGCGGTCGAGGAGGTCGGAGGTGTCGAGGGCGCCTTCGTGGCGGACCGCCCACACGAGCTCGGCGCCGGTGACGGTGTGGCCCGGGACGACGGGTGCGGCGAGCGCGGGGTCGGCGAGGCCGAGCGCGTGGACGGCCGGTGCCTCGGAGCCGTAGCGCTGGACGAGACGCGCCGGTACGCCGAGCCCCGCGAGGGTCGCCGGCCGTGCGGCGCCGACGAGGGGGAGCGAGGCGGTCCGGCACGGGCCCGCGTCCAGGCCGCGGGCGGCCACGGCGGCGTCGACGGCGTCCTGGGCCATGCGTCGGTAGGTGGTCAGCTTGCCGCCGACGACGGTGACGATGCCGTCGCGTGAGGTGAGCACGGCGTGCTTCCGCGAGATGTCGGCGGTGCGGCCCGCCGCGTCCCGGGTGTCGAGCAGCGGCCGCAGGCCGGCGAACGCCCCGACCACGTCGGACCGGTGGACGGTGACGTCGAGGGCGGAGCCGAGGACGTCGAGGAGGAAGCCGATGTCGGTCTCGGGGACCTCCGGGACGTCGGGGACCTCGCCGTCGACGGGTTCGTCGGTGAGGCCGACGTACACGCGTCCGTCGCCCTGGGGCAGCACGAGGACGAAGCGGTTCGTCTCGCCGGGGATGGGGATGTGCAGACCCGCGGAGAGGGGGCCGAGGGTCTCGGAGCGCAGGACGAGATGGGTGCCGCGCGACGGCCGCAGGCGTACCTCGTCGACGAGGCCGCCCGCCCAGACGCCGGCCGCGTTGATCACCGTACGGGCGCGCAGGCGCAGCTCCTGGCCGGTGGTCTCGTCGCGGACCAGGGCGCCGTCGCCGTGGAGTTCCAGGGCGCGCGTACGGGTGAGGACGCGGGCGCCGTGGGCGGCGGCGGTGCGGGCGATCGCCGTGACCAGGCGCGCGTCGTCGGTGAGGCGCCCGTCCCAGGAGAGCAGCCCGCCGCGCAGCCCGACGCGGCGCAGCGCCGGGGCGAGGTGCCGGGTCTCGACGGCGGACAGCGTGCGCGGCTGCGGCAGCGTGCGGCGGGAGGTGCGGGCGCCGACCCGCAGCATGTCGCCCGCGAGGAACCCGGCGCGGGCGAGGGCCGCCTGGCCGCGGCTGACGAGCGGGGTGAGCGGCAGCACGAACGGCTGGGCGCGCACCAGGTGGGGGGCGGTGCGCTCCATGAGGACGCCGCGCTCGACGGCGCTCTCGTGAGCCACGTCGAGCTGCCCGGACGCGAGGTAGCGCAGCCCTCCGTGGATCAGTTTGGAGCTCCAGCGGGAGGTGCCGAACGCGAGGTCGTGGGCGTCGATCGCGGCGACCGTGAGTCCGCGCGTGGCCGCGTCGAGCGCGGCTCCGGCTCCGGTGGCGCCGAGTCCGACGACGAGGACGTCGACGGTCTCGCCGTCGGCGAGCCGGTCGAGTTCGCGCCGGCGCCGCTCGGCGTCGAGCGAGGAACCGGGGAGTGCGGTGCTGCTCGTGGGGGTCATGGGGTGAGGGTCCTCTCCAGCAGGGTGTGCAGCTCTTCGAGGAAGGCCGCTTCGCTCAGTTCGGGATCGGTCTCGTCGGCCATGGTGCGCAGCGAGAGCGTGAAGGACTGGACGACGAGGAGGAGGGACCGGGCCTGGAGGTCGGGGTGGACCTGGCGTACGGATCCGTCCTCGTGCCCGTCCTCCAGCGCGGTGAGGAGCAGCCCGAGCAGGGCGTCCTGGCTGGCGCCGCGCCGGTCCAGGACGTACGGCAGCAGCAGCTCGGGGTCGACGTCGAGGATCTTCCGGAACAGCGGATGGGCCCGGAACGCGGCGACTCCCGCCACCAGGCCCTCGACGATCCGCTCCCGCTCGGGCCGGCCCTCGTCGGAGGGCGGCATGGCGTCGGCGGCGACGGCGATCCACTCACGGGTCATCAGGTCGCCGACGAGGGTGCGCACATCGGGCCAGCGCCGGTACAGCGTCATCCGGGACACGCCTGCCCGCCGGGCGACGTCGGTGAGGGTGGTTCGCCGTACGCCGACCGCCAGCACGCAGTCGCGTGCGGCGTCGAGTACGGGATCTGCGTCCGCATGGTTGTGACGAATGGGCGTCATCTGTCACAGTGTAATGCCAGCGCAGGCCGCGTGGCAGCGCCGTTCGTGAAACAGACCGTGAGGAACCTCTCGAAGTGGACATGTTGTGGAGCGGCTGGGGCGACCCGGCCAAGGCGGCACCCCTGCCCGAATCGGTCACCGGACTGCTGCGGGACCTGCTCGGGGTCACCCCGCGGGAGAGCGGCCCGTCCGTCCTCGCCGACATCGACGTGCCCGCCCCGGCACTCACCGGTGAGGCGATGAGCGCGCTGCGCGCCGCCGTCGCCGCACCCGACGGCCTGCGGGACGACGCCGAGAGCCGCATCCGGCACACCCGGGGCAAGTCGACCCCCGACCTGCTGCGCATCCGCGCCGGCGAGGTCGAGGACATCCCGGCCGCCGTCGTCCTCCCCGCCGACCACGACGAGATCCTCGCCGTCCTGCGCGCCTGCGCGGACCACGGTCTGTCCGCCGTCCCGTTCGGCGGCGGCACCTCCGTCGTCGGCGGCCTCGCCCCCACCACGAAGCGGCCCTTCGTCGCCCTCGACCTCCGTCGGCTGGACCGGCTCCTGGCCGTCGACGAGGTGTCGCGAACCGCGACGCTGCAGCCCGGTCTGCGCGGCCCGCGGTGCGAGGAGCTGCTCAACGAACAGGGCTGGACGCTCGGCCACTTCCCGCAGTCCTTCGAATGGGCGACCGTCGGCGGCTTCGCCGCGGCCCGCTCCAGCGGCCAGGCCTCGGCCGGCTACGGCCGCTTCGACGAGATGGTCGTCGGCATGAAGGTCGCCACTCCCGAAGGCACGCTGTGGAGCGGCCGGGCCCCGCGCTCCGCGGCCGGCCCCGACCTGCGCCAGCTGATCCTCGGCTCCGAGGGCGCCCTCGGCGTGATCACCTCGGTGACCGTCCGCATCCGCCCCCTGCCGGAGAAGCGGATCTACGAGGGCTGGCGCTTCGCCTCCTTCGAGGCGGGCACGGCGGCGCTGCGCCGCCTCGCCCAGGACGGCCCGCGACCCACCGTGCTGCGCCTCTCGGACGAGTCCGAGACCTTCATCGGTCTGGCGCAGCCGGACGCCATCGGCAGCGCCGAACTCCCGCAGAACCCCGGCTGCATGGCCATCGTCGGCTTCGAGGGCACCGAGGCGGACACGGCCGCCCGCCGCGCCGCCGCGCGCGAGGTCCTCCTCGCCTGCGACGGCGAGTTCATCGGCGAGGAGCCCGGCGACAAGTGGCAGCACGGCCGCTACGACGCGCCCTACCTCCGCGACGCGCTCCTCGACGCCGGCGCCTTCGCCGAGACGCTGGAGACGGCCGCCTTCTGGTCCGCGATCCCCGGCCTCTACACGGCGGTGCGCGACGCGCTGACCGGCACCCTCACCGAGGCCGGCACGCCGCCGCTCGTCATGTGCCACATCTCGCACACCTACGAGAACGGCGCCTCGCTGTACTTCACCGTCGTCTCCGCGCAGGGCGAGGACGCCGTCGCGCACTGGGCGCCGGCGAAGCGGGCGGCGAACGACGCGATCCTGGCGGCGGGCGGCACCATCAGCCACCACCACGGCGTCGGCACCGACCACCGCGACTGGTACGCCCGCGAGATCGGCCCCCTCGGCATCCGTATGCTGCAGGCCGTCAAGGCCGAGGTCGATCCCTCCGGCGTGCTGAGCCCCGGGGTCCTCATCCCCGTCCGCTGAGCACCACCCCCGCACCGTCCCCTCCCGAACCTCTCCTTCTGCCGCCCGGAGGTCAGATCCATGCGACAGTTCACCGCCGTCGTCAACCCCACCGCAGGGGGCTCCAGCGGCACGGCGAGCCTGCTCCCTCTGGCCCGGCTGTTGCGGGAGGCGGGCGCGGAGCTCGACACCGTCTACAGCCGCAGCCTGGAACACGCGCGGGAGGTCGCCCGGGAAGCCGGTGCGAAGGGGCACGTCGTGCTGGCCGTCGGCGGCGACGGCATGGCCGGCACCGTCGGCGGCGCGCTCAGCGGTACGGACACGGTCTTCGGTCTCGTCCCGGCGGGGCGCGGCAACGACTTCGCGCGCGCCCTGGGGCTGCCCGCCGACGCCCAGGGGCTCGCCGAGGTGCTGCTCGGCGGCGAACCGCGGGCCGTCGACACCATCAAGGTGGAGTCCGCCGCGCACCCGGGGATCCACGTCCTCGGCAGTGTGTACGCGGGCGTCGACGCGGTGGCCAACCGCCACGCCAACACCTCCCGGCTGCTGCGCGGCGCGGCCTCCTACTACGCGGGGGGCCTCCGGGCCGTCCTCGGCTGGAAGCCCGCCGCGTACCGCGTCACGATCGACGGGGTCCGGCACGAGCGCACCGGATACACCGTCGTCGCCGCCAACTCCGGCTACTACGGGTTCGGGAGGAACATCGCCCCGGGCGCGCGGGTCGACGACGGCCTCCTCGACGTCGTGGTGATCAAGGAGGCCCCCAAGCGCCTCTTCTTCGCGATGATGAACGAACTGAAGACGGGCGCGCACGTGAACCGCCCCCAGATCGAGATCCTGCGCGGCAGGGAGGTCCGCATCGAGGCCGACCGTCCCCTGCCGTACGGCGCGGACGGCGAGGTCGACGCGACCCTGCCGGTGACCCTCAGGGCGATGCCCGCGGCCCTCCGCGTGCTGGCCTGAGGACCGCGCGGGGCGGCCCGTGAGCACGACCCGCCGGTCCCGCCGGTGCGGGACCCTGCCTCAACGCGGCCCGTGGGTCTGGAGGAAGACCACCGGGCCGCCGTCCAGCCGGCCGGCCGCGTCCAGGTCGAGCAGGGCCGCCAGGGCCTTGGCGGTGTAGGCGCGTTCCAGGGTCAGGCCGGCCCGCGCCGCCGCGAGGGCGAGCGCCCGGTCGCCGGCGGCCGTGGGGTGGGCGTAGCCGTCCCCGAGCCAGGCCGTCTCGACACGGATCGCGCCGGAGGACGGCCCGGCGTCGCCGAGCACGGCCCCCCGCGCCCTGAGCAGGGCCGTGGCGCGGCGGGCCAACCGGAGCAGGGCGGCCGTGTCCAGCCGCAGCGTGTCGTTGACGACGACACCGAGGACCCGGGTGCGGAGCCCCGCGAGCCGCAGTCCGAGCGCGAGGCCCGCGGCGGTGCCGCCGGACCCGACGGCGGTCACGAGCCACGCCGGCTCCGGCAGCTCCCCGGCCTCGACCTGCGCGCCCAGCTCCAGGGCGATCTCGACGGCGCCGAGCGTGCCGAGCGGCGAGGAACCGCCCGCCGGGAGGTAGTACGGCGGGGTGAGGCCGTGGGCGTGCCGGGCGAACAGCCAGGGCGCGGCCAGGATCAGCCGCGTCTTGCCGTGCAGGAAGTGCAGCGTCGCGCCCGAGGCGCGCAGTCGTGCCAGCTGGGCCCGCACGTGCTCGTCGACCGGGTGGTCGATCAGGCCGAGGGCCACGCCGAGCCCCGCCTCCCGCGCGTACGAGGCGGCGGCGAGACCCCAGTTGGTGCCGAGGCCGCCGACCGTGAGGAGGGTCCGCGCGCCGCGCCGCCGCGCGTCCGGCAGCAGCCACTCCAGCTTGCGGACCTTGTTGCCGCCCCAGCCGCCCTCGCCGTAGCCGCTCTCGTCCTTGACCCACAGTGCGGAGCGCTCGGCCAGTCCCGGCAGCCGCCGCACCGGCGTCGGCCCGTCGCCGAGCCGGAGGAAGGGCAGCGAGTCGGCCAGTTCGGGGCAGCGCCGGTGCAGGAACGGAGGGGACATGGACGAGACGGTAGGGCACGGGACCGTCGGCCGCACCGGGTGCGGCGGGCCTCGACGCCCGCCGCCCTCCGGCCCGTTCACGGGGTGACGATCGGGAACTCCGGCTCGGGGTCGTCGAGGACGCCGAGCAGCCGGGGCAGCAGCGTCCGGTCGCCGGTCATCGTGACGCCGTCGGTGCCCCGTCCCGCGAGGAGCGCGATGAGCTGGGTCTTGCTCATGGTCAGCGTCAGGTCCGCGTCGGGATCGGGCCGGGTGTCCGCGGTCCAGGTGAGCAGTCCGTTGACGAGGCGCAGATGCCAGTGGTCGGCGCCGATGTGCCAGTCCATGGCGATCCGCAGGTCCCAGGCCTTCGGGCCGTCGACGCGGACGGCGAGGCTGTCGATGATCTGGCCGACGGAGAGGGCCAGGTACATGTCGGGTCCGAGGGTGGCGGTGGCGTGCGGCGTGATGCCGTGGAGGAGTTCCTGCGCTCCGGTGAGGTAGAAGTTCCGCCAGACGGCGTTCTCGACGGCCTGGCCCAGGCGGGTGTAGAGCGCGGCGAGCTGACGCTTCGCCCGGCTGTCCCCCGGGTCGTTGAAGACGGCGTGGTTGAGCAGGGTGACGGCGAAGCGCAGCTCGCCCCGGTCGGCGTAGTGCCGGGCGCGGGCACGGACCGCGGCCTGGCCGCCGAGCGACTCGACCCAGAGCCGGGCCTCCGCCACGGGCGGATGCTCCCAGAGGTGGGCCGGATTGCCGTCGAACCAGCCCATGTACCGCTGGTACACCGCCTTGACGTTGTGGCTCAGCGAACCGTAGTAGCCGCGGTTGGCCCAGACGCCTTCGAGCCGGGGCGGGAGCCGGAACGTCTCCGCGATCTCGGTGCCCGTCATGCCCCGGTTGATCAGCCGCACGGTCTGGTCGTGCAGGTAGCCGTACAGGTCCCGCTGGTGGGTGAGGAGGGCGACGATGGCCTCGTTGCCCCACGTGGGCCAGTGGTGGGAGGCGAAGGCGACGTCGGCGGCGTCCGCGTAGAGGCCGATCGACTCGGTGAGGTAGCCGGCCCACGCGTGCGCGTCGCGCACCTGGGCGCCGCGCAGGGTGAGGACGTTGTGCATGGTGTGGGTGGCGTTCTCCGCCATGCACACGGCGCGGAGATCGGGGAAGAGGAAGTTCATCTCCTCCTGGCACTCGGTACCCGGAGTCATCTGGAACCGGATCCGGACCCCGTCGAGGACGACCTCCTCGCCCGTGGCGCCGATGAACCGGGTGGGGGCGATGAGCCCGACGGTGCCGAGCGAGACCGTGAGGCCGAGCCCGCAGCCGACCTGCGCCCCCGCGTTCCTGGGGAGCGTGGAGCCGTACATGTAGGCCGCGCGGCGCGCCATCGCCGTGCCCACGTACACGTTCTCGCTGACCGCGTGCTCCATGAAGCCCTTCGGGGCGAGGACGGGCACGTCGCCGGCGCCGTCCGGCAGCACGCCCCGGCAGCCGCCGAAGTGGTCGACGTGCGGATGGGTGTAGATCATCGCCCGGACCGCGCGGTCGCCGCGGTGGGTGCGGTAGAGCTTCAGTGCGGCGGCGGCGGTCTCGGCGGAGATGAGCGGGTCGATGACGATGATGCCCGTGTCGCCCTCGACGATCGTCATGTTGGACAGGTCCAGGCCCCTGACCTGGTAGATCCGGTCGGTGACCCGGTAGAGGCCCTGGCGCGACAGGAGCCGCGCCTGCCGCCACAGGCTGGGGTCGACAGTGCCGGGGCCGTCCCCCCTGCCGGGCCGGCCGTCCGCGGCCTCGGTCAGGAAGCGGTAGGCGTCCGGGTCCCAGGCGGTCTTTCCGGCCGCGGTGGTGATCGGGCCGCCGGTGAAGGCGGCGACGAAGCCGCGGTCCGCGTCGGCGAAGTCGGCGGCGTCCTCGTACGGGAGCCCGTCGGTGCGCGTGGGTGTCCGCGGCCCCTCGGCGCCGGTCCCGGGTCCGTGCCCGGTGAGCGCCTGGGCGGTCTGCGGGTTCAGGGAGACGGAGGCGGCCGCGGCGCCCATCGCGGCGGCGGCCGCGACGAAGCCGCGCCGGTTCATCGGAGTCATGACAGTGCACGTCCTTCTCGGCTCTCGGTGAGGACGCCACTATTGCAGTCTGACTGCAATACGAGTCAAGGGGTGTGCGGCGCCCCCTTCAGCAGCGCCCGCACGGTGCGGCCGATCGCCGCCCCGGCCGCCGTCCCGTCGAGCCCCCGGCGGGACCGCAGATGGTCCCAGGCCGCCCAGGACGAGCAGGCCTCCAGCGCGTCGAGCAGCCCGCCCGGCTCCCCGGCGCCCGGCACCCGAGCCAGCTCCGGCGCGAACACCGCGGCGAGATCCGCCCGGAACCAGGCGTCGCCGTCCGCCATCACCCCCCGCAGCCCCGGCGAGTCCGGCTCCAGAGCGAGCCCGATCCTGCGGATCGGCGTCATCACCTCGTACATCCGGCCGCGCTGCGACACGAGGGCCTCCACCTTGCGCGGGGTCTCCCACCCGGGCTGTACGGGCTCCGCGTGGGCGCGCCACCGCTCGGCCTGCCGCCGGGCCGCCGCGACGTACAGCGCCTCGCGGTCGGCGAAGTGCACGAACACCGTCCGCTCGGACACCCCCGCCCGCTCCGCGATCGCCTTCCTGGTCGGTTCCCGGCCACTCTCCGAGATCAGCTGGAGCAGCGCGTCCAGCAGCGCCGCGTACGTCAGTTCCGGGTCCCGCCGACGCCGCTCCCGCGGGCGTCCGGGTCCCTTTCCGGCCTCAGTGTCGTTCACCGGGACATGGTGGCAGAGGGGCGCGGGCACCTCGTGCGAGCCGCGTCGCCACGGACCCGCGGCATGCGCGCCGCCCGGGACGGGATCACACTGGACAGGGTGAGCAGCCGCACGGAACCCGGTCCCCAGCCCCGCCCCGCGCGGCAGCGCGGCGGCCGCCTCCCGAACCAGACGGTGGCACTCGCGGCGATGATGTTCGCGGTGGCGATGACCTTCATCGACCAGACCATCGTCTCCATCGCCGCCCCCGACATCGTGCGCGAACTGGGACTCTCCAGCTCGGGCATGCAGTGGGTGGTCAACGCCTACCTCCTCGCCCTCGCCGCGTTCTTCGCCCTCGGCGGCCGTCTGGCCGACCTGTACGGGCCACGGCGCATGGTCGTCATCGGCACCCTCGTCTTCGTCATCGCGTCCGTCCTGTGCGGCTGCGTCCCCTCGGGCGACTACGCCCAGCCCTGGCTGATCGCCTTCCGGGCCGTGCAGGGTGTCGGCGCGGCCCTGCTCTTCCCGGCCGCGCTGGCCGTCGTCGTCGCGGTCTTCCCGGTCGAACGGCGGGGCAGGGCCCTCGCCCTGTTCTTCGGGATCTCCGGGGCGCTGACCGCCGTGGGGCCGCTGCTCGGCGGCTGGCTCACGGCCTCGTGGACCTGGCGGGCCGTCTTCTGGGTCAACGTGCCGGTGGCGATCGTCGCCCTGGTCCTCACCGGCCTCGCCCGCATCGCGGACCGCCCCCGCCCCGGAACCCTCGACGTGCCCGGCGCGGCCCTCGTCGCCGCGGGCATGGGGCTGAGCGTCCTCGGCTTCCAGCAGGCGTGGACCTGGGGATGGGGGAGCTGGGCGACCTGGCTGTGCGTCGCCGGCGGCCTCGCGATCCTGTACGTGTTCGTGCGCTACGAGCGCGGCCTGCGCCACCCGCTGATCGACCTGCGGGTCTTCCGGGACAAGGCGTTCGCGGTGGACACGGCCGTGCTGTTCTTCGCGATGCTCGCGTTCGTACCGGTGTTCTTCTTCTCCTCCGTCTACGCCCAGGTGTCCCTCAGCGCCTCGCCCAACCAGGCGGCGCTCTTCCTGCTGTACTTCTTCGTCGGCTTCGCCCTCGCCTCGCAGTGGGGCGGCAGGATCCTCGACAAACGGGGAGCCCGTCCCGCGCTGAAGGCGGGGACCGTCCTGGGCGCGGTCGGCTTCGCCCTGTGGGCGAACGAACTGACGAACCTGTCCATGCACGACCAATGGCCCTACGCGGCCCTGGCCGGCGCGGGCATCGGATTCATCCTGGCCCCCGCGTCGACGGACGCGGTCAACCGGGCCATCGGCGCCTCCTACGGCGAGGTCACCGGCATCACCCAGACCGTACGCAACTACGCGGCGAGCGTCGGCCTCGCGGTGTTCGGCACCCTGCTGTCCCGGGCCATGACGGAGAACGTCACGGACACGCTCCGGGCACGGGGCGTCGCCCCCGCCACCGCGGACCAGGTCGCACGCGGCATCGCCGACTCCGTCTCCGGCCACGGCGACTCCACCCCGCCCACCGGCACGGGCCCGGTCGCCGAAGCCACCCGCGACGCCATGTCGTCCATCCAGCTGGACTTCGCCCAGGCCAACCAGTGGGTCTTCTACGGCATGGCCGTCGCCCTCGGCCTCGGCTTCCTCTGCGCCCTGCGCCACCCGGGCGACCGCGCCGTCCCGGAGCACCCGGATCCGACCCCACCGGGCTGACCCGGACCCGAGGAGGAGCCTGGTGGTGTGGTGAAGCCAAGGAAGGCGGCGACAGGACCGTACCGACGGGGCTGGCTGCGCGGAGCCCCGCCACCCCGCTGGGTGCGGGTCCTGCCCGTGCTGCTGCTCGTCGGCGTCGGAGCCGCCTCCCTCAGCGACTCCGTTCCGGTGGACATCGGCTTCCTGCTCGGAGCGGTGCCCCCGCTGGCCGTCCTGGCCTACGGACCGTGGGCCACGGCCGCCCTCGGCGCCGCGACGATCGGGCTGCTGACCATCCCCGCCTTCCATCTGAACCAGCCCGGCAACACCGACCTCTTCACCCTCGGCTTCGTCGCGACCCTGAGCATCTTCGTCTCGTTCGTCCGCGGGCGCCGCGACGAGCAGCTCGACCTGGAACGCACCGTCGCCGAGACGGCCCAGCGCGCCATCGTCCCCGACGTACGGCACCGGGTCGGACCCGTGCGCTGCGCGAGCCTGTACCGCGCCGCCGAGCGCGGCACGCTGGTGGGCGGCGACTTCTTCGACGTGCGGCCCGGCCCGCACGGCGTACGGGCGGTCCTCGGCGACGTGCAGGGGCACGGCCTGTCGGCCGTCGCGACGGTCGCGTCCGTCCTGGGGGCGTTCCGCGAGGCCGTCCTCGACGACGTGGACGCGGAGGCGATCGCGGCCCGCCTCGACCGCAGGCTCGTGGTCGATTCGGCGCGGACGGAACACGCGGAACTCTTCGCCACGGCCGTCCTCCTGGACTTCGCGCCGCACGGGCCGGAGGTCCGCGTCCTGGCCTGCGGCCACCCGCCGCCGGTCCTGCTGCGCGGCGGAGCCGTGAGCACCGTGGAAGTCGACCCGGGACCGCCCCTCGGCCTGGGGCTGGCCGGCGTCGTGCCCGGAGCCGCCGCCGAGATCTCGCTGCTCCCCGGGGACCGGCTGCTCCTGGCGTCGGACGGCGTCCTGGAGGCACGGAACGCCTCCGGCGCCTTCTACCCGTTCGTCGAGCGTCTCGCCGGCATGACCGGTGTCGGCCTGGAGCGGCTGCCGGACGAGATCTGGGCCGACCTGAGCCGCTACGCCCCCAGCATCCAGGACGACGTCACGCTCCTGATCCTCACCGTGGACTCCCCCCGTCCGGGCTGACGGGGGCCGGCCCCACCGACGTACGGATGCGTGAGCTCCGGGCGCGGCGATGACCCGGCGGCCCGCACGCGGTCGGTACGTTCCCTGTACGCCCCTCAACGCGGATCGGAGCGCGGGAACGACATGAGCACGGACCCCGGACAGCAGCCCCACCTCGTGGACCTCGAACCCGAGACCACCGCCGTCGTGCGCGGCGTCGTGTCCCCGGGTGACCTGCGCACCTTCTTCGACGAGGCCTTCGGGGCACTCGGGCGGGTGCTGCACGAACAGCAGGTCCCGCCGAGGAGCGCCGCGTTCGGCCTGTCCCACGGGAGTCCGGGGGAGACCTGGGACCTGGAGGTCGGGTTCGTCACCGGGCGAGAGGTACGGGCCGAGGACGGGGTCGTCCCCGGCCGGCTCCCCGGCGGCCGGGTCGCGCGGATGACGCATCACGGCGGGTTCGACGGGCTCGCGGAGGCCTGGGAGCGCCTCGGGGACTGGATCCTGACGCAGGGGCTGCGGGCCGGTGAGGACCGGTGGGAGGTGTACGTGACCCGGCCGACGCCGGACATGGACCCGGCCGACCTGCGCACCGAACTCAACTGGCCGATCGCCGGCTGACGCCGCCGCCCCACCCCGGCGCGCCCCAGACCGGGAACCACCGCTCCATGTCCGGCTCCATCGCGAGATCCCCCGCGAGCAGGCCCCTGACCTGGAGCTCAAGGGCGTTGTCACGGCTCTCCGCGCGATCGCCGCGCGGCGCGAAGGGGTAGAAGGTGCCGCGCTTGTAGAGGTACACGAGCGCGAGGTCACGCGCCCCCTGGCGGTCCGCCTCCGGCACGTCCGCCGGGACGCGGAACGCGACGAGGGAGCACAGCAGGTGGGACCCGAAACCGGCTTCCTCCAGGAGCGCGTTCACGGCGTGCAGGTCGTTGACCAGCGTGATCAGGTCCTCGACGGGACGTCGCACGGTGAGCCAGGTGTATCCGTACGCGTCCGAGGCGTACGTCACGGGGTGCGCCCCCGCCTCCGCGCTCCGGCCCTCGCCGCCGCCCGCGCCCCTCTCGGGCCCGGACACCACCTCGACGTCGAGGAGACCGCGCACGTCGTCCTTCAGGCGTGCGAAGGCGCCGCCCTCCACCGCGGCGAAGCACACCGAGCCGACTCCGGCAGGGACGAAGCCGGTGCCCGCCTGGAGGGTGAGCGCGGCGGCCGGCAGCCCGAAGAGCCGGTCCAGATCGGGCCGGACCGGACGGCTGCGCCCGAGGATGCTGTCGAGGAGCCCCACGGCCGTCACGCCCCACCGAGCTGCGCCGAGATCCGCGCGAGCTGTTCGAGGCGCTGTTCCAGGGTGGGATGGGTGGAGAGCAGCCGGCTCAGGCTCTCCTTGGACGAGAAGGCGGGCGCGAACCAGAAGGCGTTGTACGGCTCCGCCTTGCGCAGGTCCTGCGTCGGGATCCGCGCCATCTCGCCGCTCACCTTGGTGAGCGCGGAGGCGAGCGCGGAAGGGCGGCCGGTCAGGAGCGCGGCGGCGCGGTCGGCGGCCAGTTCGCGGTAGCGGGACAG
The DNA here is from genome assembly GCF_040303145.1 of Streptomyces sp. NPDC096079. Lineage (NCBI taxonomy): Bacteria > Bacillati > Actinomycetota > Actinomycetes > Kitasatosporales > Streptomycetaceae > Streptomyces > Streptomyces sp. NPDC096079. Next base: position 101,915 of record NZ_JBEOST010000013.1, on the reverse strand, counting down.
CACGCGCGTCAGCAGGAAACTGACGACGTAGACGGCCGCGCTGACCACCGGGACCAGGATCACGGCGAAGCCGGTGGTGCTGTCCCTGCTGCGCCCGAGACCGCTGTAGAGCGCGACCCTCGTCATCATGCCCGCGAGGACGCCCAGGAAGGACGCGATGGTCATGACCGCGACGTCCCGGTGCGCCACGTGGGACATCTCGTGCGCGAGGACGCCCTCCAGTTCCTCCGGCTCCAGGCGCCGCAGCAGCCCCGTCGTGACGCAGACCAGCGCGGTCGTCTCACCGCGGCCGGTCGCGAAGGCGTTCGGCACGTCGCTCTCGGCGATCGCCACCTTCGGCTTCGGCATGTCGGCCAGCGCGCAGATCCGGTCCACCGTGCCGTGCAGCTCCGGCGCCTGCTCACGGGTCACCTCGCGGGCCCCCATGCCGAGGGCCGCGATCCGGTCGCTGAACCAGAACTGCCCCACGAACAGCGCACCCGTGATCAGCAGGATGATCGGCCAGGATCCGCGCAGCAGGACCAGCAGGACGCCGACGAACACCACGTACAGCAGGCCGATCAGGAACATCGTCGTCGCCATGCGGGTCGCGAGGCCCCGGTCGGGGGCGTAGCGAGAGCGGGACGAGACCCGGGTTCTGGGCATCCGCGCACCCTCTTCCACGAGCGGGCGGGACCGGCCGCGCCCCGGTCGGGGCAAGCCTTCCGCCCCCTCCTGCCAGTGTGCGCCCTCGCCCGCCGGAACCCATCCGCTCGGACGTCCGCCCTATCATCTCGGTGACCGGCAGGGGGCGCCGGCGGGCGAAGGGACGGGCATGTCGTCGGTGGACGGAGCACGTGCGTGGCTGCTGCTGTGCCCCGGCCTCGGCCGCGGCCGGACGGGTACGGCCGGCGGAAGCCCGGGACCGGTCACCTCGTCGCTCATCGACGCCTTCGCCGCCGAGCTCGGGGACCGGGCCGAGGTGGTCCACAGCAGTCGACTGGTACTCGGCGTGGAAGGCGGACGGCTCACCCTCACCGACACCGACGGGCGGCCCGTCGCCGCGCCCGCCGTGGCCTACGCCCGTCTGTCGACGCCCCGGCTGTCAGCCGACCGGGAGGTGACGCTCCTGCGGCACCTGGCCGCGATGGGCACGCTGCTGATCAACCCCGCCGAGGCGGTCCTGACGGCGGTCAACAAGTTCTGGCAGCTCCAGCGGCTCGCCGCCGCGGGCATCCCCGTCCCCGACACCCGCACCCACACCGACGCGCCCCTGGAGCAGGTGATCGACGCCGGGGTCCCCGAGCCGTGCGTGGTCAAGGCCGTGCGCGGCCACCGCGGTCGGCGGGTCTTCCTCGCCGCCGACGGGAACGCGCTGCGATCCGTGGCCGGCAGCCTGGACGACCGCCACCCCTACCTCGTCCAGCGGTACGTCGCCCACTCCCACGGCCGGGACCTGCGCGTCCTCGTGGTCGACGGCCGGGCGGTGGCCGCCGCGGAGCGCACGGCCGCCGACGACCGCCTCGTCTCCAATCTGGCGCAGGGCGGGACGCACGCCGTCCGCACGGGCCGTCATCCGGACGCGGAGGCGCTGGCCGTCGAAGCGGCGGCCGCCGTCGGTCTCGGCGTCGCCGGGGTCGACCTGCTCTTCGAGGCCGACGGCTCCTTCACCGTGTGCGAGGTGAACTGCAACCCCACCTGGCGGCCCGACATGCCCGGTGTCGCCGAAGCCGTCGCCGTCGCCTGCCGCGACCGTCTCGAAGCGGCGGGCCGGTGACTCCCCCTCACGGCGACTCCTCGGGGGGAACGCACAGCACCGGGACGGTGGACATGTGCAGGAGCTTGTGCGGGGTCGATCCCAGGAGTGCCCCGCGCATCGGACTCTCGCCCCAGCTGCCGACCACGATGACGCGCGCGGCATGACGGGTCGCCGCGTCGATGAGGGCCTGCGCGGGCTTGTCGTCGAGCACCTCGACGACGGTCGGCACGCCCGCCCGGTCCGCCTCGGTGACCGCGTGCTCCAGACCCGTGCGGCCCGCCTGCCGGATGGCCCGGTAGTGGGACGCGTACTCCTCGCCGACCGGCCCCGGGGCCGCCGCCCCGAAGACGAGCACGAGCTGCTCGTCGAAGGCCGCCGCCACCTCGACCGCGATGCGCAGCGCCCGGGCGGCGCCGGGGGACTCGTCGTAGCCCAGGACGACCGACATCTCAGGCCTCCTCGCGCGGGCCGTGGGAGTGGACCAGGTCGGGGTCGGCCACGCTCGGGCGCTCCCGCCAGAACGCGGGGGCCCGCAGACGCCACACGATCATGATGACGACTCCGGCGAGGGCGATGCCGATGCCGATCACGAGCGGGGGACCGAGGCCGAACCACGACGTGCCGCTGTACGAGTTCGCCGGATCGGACATGTCGGCGACCGACCGCACCAGGAGCCACGCCAGCAGTCCCGCGCCGACCAGCGGACCGAGCCCGATGAACAGGAAGTTGTGCAGGCTCGTGAACAGGTGGCGACGGTAGTAGACCACGCAGGCGATCCCCGTCAGGGCGTAGTAGAAGGCGATGAGCAGGGACAGCGCGGTGAGCGAGTCGAACAGGGCGTTGGAGCTGATGTGGCTCACCACGAGGTACCAGGCGATGGCGATCCCGGCGACCCACCACGTACTCACGTCAGGGGTGCGGAAGCGCGGGCTGATGTGACCGTACGAGGAGGGCAGCGCCCGCCGGCGGGCCATGGAGAGCGCGGTCCGCGAAGCCGGGATGATCGTCGTCTGGGTGGAGGCGATGGCGGAGGTGGAGACGGCCAGGAGCAGGATCCAGTCCCAGCCGCCCATGACGTCCGTGGCGAGCTGGGCGAAGACGAACTCCTCCTCGTCCGCGTTCTCGGCCAGGAACGTCGGCCCGGCGTACGCCACGACGGCGAACCCCACGGACACGTAGGTCACCAGCAGGATGACGGTCGACCAGAGCCCGGCCTTGCCGGGGGCCGTCGCGGAGTCCTCGACCTCCTCGGTCAGATTGACCGCCGACTCCCAGCCCCAGTAGATGAAGACACCGAGGAGGAGCCCGCCCGTGAGCGCCGCGCCACCGGCGCCGAACGGGTTCAGCCAGCTGAGTGCGGGCTCCGCGGAGTCGTACTTGCTCGTGCCGGCGTAGACGCTGTAGAGCGCCACGCCCACGAAGATCAGCAGGCAGGCCACCTGGGCCAGGATGAGGACGTTCTGCACATGGGCCGACAGCTCGGTGCCGATGACGCACACGGCCGTCATGACGAGGATGAGCAGCACGGTGAGCAGCTGACGGACGAACGTGTTGTCGACCCAGCTGTCCAGGCCGAAGGCGAGCAGGGCGAAACTGACGGCCACGTCGGCGAGCGAGCCGACGACCAGGACCCCGGTCATCGTGATGGCCCATCCGCCGAGCCAGCCGGCCCACGGGCCCATGGCGCGCGTGACCCAGGAGAAGGTGGTGCCGCAGTCCTGGTCGACCTTGTTCAGGTAGTAGAACGCCGACGCGATGAGCAGCATCGGGACGAAGGACGCGACCATGACGCCGGGCGCGTAGATCCCCACGAGGGCGACGACCGGACCGATCACGGCCGCCAGGGAGTACGCGGGGGAGGTGGCGTTGAGCCCGATGACCAGGGCGTCGACGAATCCGATGGCGTTGGGCTTCAGACCCACGGGCCGCTCGGCGGGTGCGGCGTCCTCTGCGGCCATGTTCTCTCGCTCCCGTGAGCCGGACAGAACGGCGTGACCTACGCCTTCATCGTAGGGAGGCTCGATCAGGCCTGCACGCGGGCACCGCCACTCGGGGGTGTGCGGTGCGGCGGCCGGAAGGCCGCGTCGCCAACCCGTGGCCGGGCAGCGGACGCGGAGACGGTGCCGCCCCCGCTCCGCCGCCCCGGTCCCGGCCTCAGGCGGCCGGCCCGGCCAGGAACCGCGCCGGAGCCAGCTCCAGGAACCGCGCCATCGCGACGGCCAGCGGGGCCGCCTCGGGGCTGCCGGGCTCGGCCGCCAGGCTGCGGAACGTCAGTTCCAGCACCCGGCCGCCGTCGCGGACCAGAAGCGTGGTGATCCGGGCCTGCTCCCCGACCGTGCCGGCGATCATCGTGCGCATCAACGCCTCGTCGCCGAACTGCTGTTCGAGGTCGAGCGGCTTGCTCGGGTCGTCGGCGGGCTCCGTCACCTGGACCGGGATCTCCTGGTCGCCCAGGCTGATCGTCCACGCGGCGCACTCGGCGTACACCTGCCGCATGTCGGCCATCCAGGCGGCGGCCGTTCCCGCCTCGCGCTCGGAGACGCCCTCGTCCACGACGATCGAGGAATCGGCGTTGACGAACGAGGTCCTGACCTCCCGCGCGGGCTTGTCGGTGAACGCCCGGTTCAGCAGCGCCGTGCTCTCCGGGGTCGGGCCCGTCATGGGCGGCGGGTCCTCGTCGGACGAGGGCGCGGACATCTCGCTGAAGTCCTCCAGGCCCGCCTTCTCCAGGTCACCGCCGCGCACCAGCAGCTGCCTGAGGTCCTCGGACCCGGTGTGCAGGGAAGTTGACGATTCCTCAGAGACGCTCATGGGTCTTCCTTCGTGAAATGAGGGACGCGGGGGATCTCAACCGGGCCCGGATCAGCGCGGGTTCCGCCGCCTCCCGGGGAGGGCGCGCGCGCCTGGACACCCACCCACGCCGAGAGCACCCCCGTCGGGCGACTCTAGACGATCTTCCCCCCGGGGTCACCGGGGACGGACGGGCCGGCGTGAGCGACGAGGGCGACCGCGTTCCTCACGGGGCCGGGTCGGGCGGCGGAGTCCCGGGGGCCAGGCGCCGGATGGCGACGACGGCCGCGTCGTCGTCGAGGTGTCCGGCGACGTGGGCCAGCAGGTCGTCCTGGAGGTGACGCAGCAGGTGCTCGGGGTCGTCCGCGGTCCACCGCGGCGCGCGTTCGGTGAACGGGTAGAAGCGCCCGTCGGTGTCACGGGCCTCGATCACGCCGTCGGTGTAGAGCAGCAGGAGGTCGCCGGCCTCGAAGGGGAACGTCTGGACGCGGTAGTCGGCGATGCCGAAAGCCCCGCCGAATCCGATCGGAAGGTGGCTGGCCTCGGCCACGAGCGGAACGATCCGGTCTCCGCGCAGGACGAGCGGCGGCGGGTGACCGCAGCTGATGAGGTGGACGACCGGATCGTGGTCGGGGATGTCGAGCAGCATGGCGGTGGCGAAGTCCTCGACGGTGTCCTGCTCCGTCTGCGGACGCCACTGGCTGGTGTCCCAGCGGAAGGCGGCGTCCAGGTGGACGGCGAGCCGGGGAAGGGTGGCCTGCCGGTGCGCGGCCGCCCGGAAGGCGCCCAGCAGCAGGGCGGTGTTGCTGATGGCGCCCAGGCCGCTGCCGCGTACGTCGCCGATGAGGAGCCGGGTGCTGTGGTGGTCGGTGCGCGCGGCCGCGTACAGGTCGCCGCCGAGTTCGGCCTCCTGCTCGGCGGGGATGTAGAGGCCGGCGATCCGCAGGGGGCCCGCGCGGACCGGCAGGGGCCGCAGCAGCACTCGCTGGGCCGCCTCGGCCACCGACCGGACCTGGAGCAGCTGTCGCTCGCGCCGCCCCCGCAGCACACAGACGGTGACGCAGACGGCCGAGACGACGATCAGGGCGGCGATCTGGGCCTGGAGGTTCGTGGTGTCCGAGACCCCTCTGAGCACGCCGATCAGCACCTGGGCCGCCACCGCGAGAGCACCCATCACCGCCGTCGTCCGGGCACCGGCGAACGCCACCGTGATCGCGGGCGCCGCCACGAGCAGGGGGCCGAGGTGGACGTGCGGCGGGGACAGCACATCCACCACGCACACGGTGACGATCAGCGCGAGGGGGATCACGAGAAGCGCGGGCGCGTGCCCCTGCCGCCAGGAACGCCGGGCGTCCGACCATGCGCGAAGGACCATGCCCCAAGCCTTCCACCCGCCTCGGCACGCACGCGCACGCCGCTCCGACGGACCCCGGCCCATGGCAGCGTCCCCTGGCTCGGTGGGACTTGGTGAACGAGGGCGTGGGGACATGATTCGGCAGGTTCGACTCCGGGACCCGGTGCCGAAGCCCGTGGCGGGGGACAGGGCGTTCTCAGGTCTCCGGCTTCGGGTCCGGGCCAGGCGGGTGGAACGGTTGCTGTAGCCGAGCGACGCCTCCGGGGTTGGCTCCGGGGATCCTCGCGAAGTAGTACGAGTCGGGGCTGTCGCCGACCAACGTGCCCAGTCCGAGGCCCTTGTGGGGGTCGTCCAGCGAGACGAGCACCGCACCCGAGTCACCGGAGTCGACCCTGCCTCCGACGGGGCCGACGCGGATGAGGTCCCTGAAGAAGTTGCATCGCTTCGTGTCGCCGGAGAACACCCTCAGGAGGCTGTGCACGGATCTGACCGTCCCGTCATGCCGTCCCGTCATCGTTCCGGCGAAGGCCACGCGAAGGCCGTGTCCGGGCCCCACGTAGGGACGCGCCTTGAGGTCCGGCGGTCCCACTGTGCCGATGTCGGAGAGTCTGATGCTCTGCTCGTCACTGGGCCATACGGCGGATCCGGACGCCGGGTCGCCGATGACGTAGCTCGTCTCTGCCGTCGGAATCGCCCACGCCAGGTCGTAGGTGTTGAAGAGGAAGGGCCCTTCGTGGTTCGCCGGGTACTCGAGGACGGGGTAACTGTTCTCCACCACGCCCAACCGCATGGTGTCGAGACGCCACTGCGTCCTCGCGGGGTCTCCCTTCCTCGGGCGTGGCGGCTGGTAGACCGGCATCGAGGGCTGGGATACCAGCCGGTCGGGGAGGCCGGGTTCGAGCAGGACGCCGGCGACGTGCCCCGCGGTGAAAATTCGGGCCCCGCCACCCCAGTCGGCGACGGTCATCGTGCCCTTGTGCGCATTCTGGTTGTGGAGGAGGCCTACTTCGAGCCCGCCCCAGGCCGGTCGGCGGTGCCAGCCCGCCCATCGCTCACCTGCGCACAGGACGGTCGGTTCGACCTCCCTCACGTCCGTGGGTGTGTACGTCCTCGCCGCGGGATGTCCCGGATCGGCCGTCAGCGTCTCCACGAAGGGAGGAACGCCGAGTTCGTGAGCGGAGAGACCGGACACCGGTTTCTTCTCCAGCACCTGGACGCAGATCGCCCAGTCGCGTGTCTCGCGACCGGCGACGACCTTGAATCCCATGTCGAGCCCGACGATGTTCGGATCGCACATCCAGTGCGCTACGGATTCGTGCAAGCGACAGCTCGGGAGTGCCTTCACGACAGCCGTCCTTCGTGGCCGGACCGTTCGACGACGAGCCCCTCGGCCCGGCGATTCCGGAGGATCGCGATCCCGTCGCCTTGCCGGGGCCACCCGGGTCCGTCGGTGCTGACGACGGCCCGTCGTCGACAGCCGATGGGGTCGGCTGCGAGCCCTCAGTCCATCTACCCACCCCGCGCGGTCCTCCGCATCTTGCGGCGGAGGAGTTCCCGCCCGGAGCGCGGATTCCCCCGTCGCCTCAACTTCCGCTGCTCACCTGCCAGTCGGCCTCGGCCCGGATGCGGTGAAGCCCACGAGGGTGCACCGTGGATTCGAGGGGCGGTGTCAGCGGTCCGAACTCCGCGGGGCGGGACCGGTCGGGGAGGCCGGACCGCTGTGGTGTCCACGCCCGGCGGACGCGAGGGACAGGGGCGTGAGAAGGATGGCCGAGAAGGTCTTCAGCATCATCGAGGTGGCCGAGCAGGACGGCACATGGGGGTACTCGGACATCAATTTCTCCGAGGAGCGCACGCCCGGTTCCCCGGCTCCCGTTGAGGGACCGCTGTGGCGGCAGGTCAGCCCGGTGGCGATCGCGGGGACCGGTCTCGCGGCCGTGGGATCCGTCGGGGACGACCGGCGCGTCTACTACCAGGACCTCGACCGGAGCGTGGTCGGAACCGCCTACCGGTCGTCGCCGCCGACGGGACGGTGGACCGGGTACGAGGTGTTCACCAGCGCCGTCGGCGCCCCCAGCGCCGACGGGGGAAGCGCGCTGGCGGTGACGGGAGAGATCGGCGACCTGCGGGTCTACTACCTCGACGACGGCCGTCGTCCGGTGCGGCTGCGGGAACGGGACCAGGAGTGGACGTACGACGTGTGCGCCGACGCCCCGCCGGGTTCGCCGATCAGCCCGCTGGCCGCTGTCACCGCAGGGCAGGTCGAGTACGTCTACTACCTGGACGTGCGCGGTCATGTCGTCGAGGCCTCCTGGCACGGGGCGGAGGGCTGGTCGTTCGACGATCTGACGTCCGGGACCGAGGGGTGCCCGATGCCTTCCCCGCTCGGCCGGCTGACCGCTGTCCGCCGCGGCTCCGCATCCCGGACCGTGTACTTCCTGGACGAGACCGACAGGCCCGTACAGCTGGAGCACGTGGTCGTCGCCGGCACGAAGAAGGACCCGGAGGGCCGGACGGTGTGGCGCGTGCAGCGCCTCTCCGCGTACGGGGCTCCGGCCGCCGTCGCCGGCAGCCGCCCGGTCGTCGTGCCCACCGCCGACGGGCATCCACGGCTCTACTACCCGGACGCCGACCGGCTGGTGGTCGAGGTGGGGTTCAACGGCCTCGGCTGGGACGTCCACCACGCCGGTGCCGAAGCCGACCGGGGCGCGGGCGCCCCCGCGGCCGCCGAGGGCACGTCACTGGCCGCGGTGGCCCGTGGCGACCACCGGGGGGTCCAGGTCTACTACCTGGGCGCCGCCGACGCGGGGAACGGCCCGGACGAGGGCGACGGCAACCTGATCGAACTGGAGGGGTCCGGGGCCGAGTGGACCGCCCGCCACCTGGGCGCCGAGCTGGGCCTGCCCGAGGTCGCCACCGGAGTGCCCAGCCCGATCACCGCCATCTACACCAGTGGTCCGCGCGTCTACTACACGACCGTGGAGTAGACGTCCGCGCGGGGCGTGGGCGCACCCGGCCCCCGGACGAAGGAGGAGCACCCCGATGCGTATGAACGACACCTACCGGGAGGCCGTGAGCGGAGCGCTCAAGTCCGCGGACGAGGGAATCCGGACGAACATGACGGTCACCAACGGCACGCCGGTGCACCTGCTGGTCTACTGGGTCGGGCTCGACGGCCTGCTGTACGGGCGCAACAAGCGGACCCGCAAGCTGGCCCCGGGCCACGCCGGCCAGGTCCTGGACCCGGGAGCGACCGCCACCTGGAGCAACGTCGACCGCGGCTACTGCTTCGTCGCGAAGGTCGGATACTCGGGTGCCTTCGCCGCCGTCTGGCGGGTCGACCGGGACAACGCCGCCGTGACCCTCACCGGCCGTGACCTGCTCGACCCGGACGACATCGGGGAGGTCCCCGTCCCCACCGGCTCCATGATCATCCCGCCGAACGGGCCGAGGATCCTGGTGGGGGCCGGGGTGCTGCGCAAGGACAGGTTCGTCACGCGGGAGCAGTTCTGGCAGCGGCTGCCGAACTCGTACAGCCTCGCGGCCGGTGAGGAGAAGGTCGTCAACTACACGCAGACGCAGGGGATGCAGGAGAGCTCGTCCGACGCCCGGACGGTGACGGGGTCGGTCAGCAGCAGCGCCAGCGCCGGCTGGGGCCCGTTCAGTGCCTCCGTCAACGCCTCCCTGAGCACGTCCTCCACCAAGACGCAGCAGGTCACCGTCTCCACCCAGACGACCAGCTTCACGTCGAACAGCTACTCCAACGACACGTCCCACGGATGGCTGTGCCTGTACTGGCAACTCACCGACACCCTCACGGTGTTCGACGACACCGGCACGCCGCTGTCCTCGGTCGTCTCCGGCGTGGGCCCCTCCGTCGTCTGGGGCCCCGTCGAGGTCGACACCCTCGCGGACGAGGATCCGGACGCGCCGGCCGCGCGCGCCGCGATCAGAGCCGACACGCCCGAGATCGTCTCCGTCCGGCCGTCGCCGGAGCCGCTCCGAACCCCTTGAGGTCGGTCCGGAAAGTCCCGCCCGGCCCCCCCGGTTCTCCCGGACAGGTCGATCGCACGGCGGCACACCACCGCGCAGGGGCGGATGCCCCACCCGACAGCTGGAGGGAATCATGGTGACAGCGGGTGCCCGCCCCACAGGTGTGATGCCGGGCGGAGGCTACACGGCGGTCATCGAAGTGGCCCGGGAGCCGGACGGCACGTTCCACTGGACCAACCTCAACATCGCCGCGGCCGGCGACGAGGGACGCGGCATCCTGAGACCCGCTCCCTTCCCGGCCCTGACCAGCGGCCTCGTCGCCGACGGTTGGGGACAGGACGACCGGTCCGTCTACTACGCGGACACCGACGGCGCCATCATCGAGCTGAGGACCGACGGGACCTCCTGGGCCTTCAAGAACCTCACCAGCCGCGTCGGCGTGCCCGTGGCCGCGTGGAACAGCCCGTTCGCCCTCGCCGGGACGCGCTCCAGGACGATGATGCTCTATTACGTGGAGGAGGACGGCCAGTTGGTCGTCATGAAGGCCAGGGGCACCTGGAGCTTCATGGTGAAGCGCCGCATCCCCAAGGTCCCGGCGAAGAGCGCGCTGGCCGCGCTGCAGAACGGCAGGGGCCGGTTCCTCTACTTCCTCGACAAGCGCGACCACGTCATCGAGGTGGAGGGCTTCGGGCAGCCGGCGACCAGGATCACCGATCTCACCGCCTACGCGCGGCTCCCCGCGGCCTCCCCGCTCAGCGGGCTGACCGCGGTGGGGTGGGGCTACGACCACCGGCGCATCTACTACACGAACACCGACGACAACCTCATCGAGATGCTGGGCTTCGGGGGCGAGGGCGAGAACGGATGGCAGTGGCAGAACCTCGGCTGGAAGGGGGTCGGACAGCTCAAGGACGGAAGCCCCCTCTCGGCCGCACCGACCGCAGGCCCCGTGGAGGGAGTCGCCCTGTGGGGCAGGGAATCCGCACCGCTGTGGGCGAAGGGCGGGTCCGGCTGGAACACCCAGGAGATCCACACGACCCGTGAGGGAGCCCGTCCGGTGGTGGCCGCCCACAGCTCCGTCGCCTGCGCGGCGGGCACCGACCACCGCCCCTGGGTGTCCTACCTCGGCGAGGACGGTCACCTCGCCCTGTGGCGGGGGCCGGAGTCGGACTGGCTGTGGTGGGACCTGACCGCAGACCTGAAACTTCCGGCCGCCGCCCAAGTGGCCCCGCAGGGGCCGCTGGCCCTCATCCACACGGAGCGGGGACCGCGCCTCTACTACCTCACCGACGAGCCCGAGTTCTGAGGGGCTGTGCCGCGCGCGTGGGTGCGCGGCGGGTGATCGGAGCTCATCATGCGCATGAACGACGACTATCTGCGGGCCCTCGACGGGTCCCTCGTCTCGCCCCCCAGGAAGGCCAGGGCCTCGGTCCTGGTCATCAACGACCTCTCGATCCCCCTCGACCTCTTCTCCGTCGACGAGTCGGGTGACCTGTGCGGGCCGGACGCCGACGGGAACTGGGTCGCGGGACTGCCGGGCCTCGTCATGGGGCCCGACGGCGACAACGTCGTGATCACCGGTGACTGCTGGGCCGACAGCTACTGGCTGGCCAAGTCCCACTACTCCGGAGCCTTCGCGGCGGTCCTGCGGAACCCCGGGGGCAAGAGCACCCTCACCTTCTCCGGGTCAGACCTGCTCGACCCGAACGACATCGGACCGATCCCCGAGCCGAGCGCGGACATGCTCATCCCGCAGGACGGACCGAGCGTCCTGCTGGCCACCGGTCTCGTCCAGCACGGCACCACGTCCCGTACCCCGGTGACCGTGTTCGGGGACGAACAGGTCGGGCTCGGCGTGGCCGTCACCCGTGAACAGTTCTGGCACTGCACGGGGGAGTCCTACAGCCTGGCGCCGGGCGAGTCGAGAACCGTCAACTACACCGTCTCGCAGGGCATGCAGGAGAGCAGTTCGGACGCCGAGACCACGAACGCGTCCGTCGGCGTGAGCGCGAGCGCGGGATGGGGCCCGTTCAGCGCGTCCGTCTCCGCCTCCCTGAGCGAGTCGTCCACCACCAGCCAGCAACTCACCGTGTCGACGGAGACGACGTCCTTCGTCTCCAGCACCTACCAGAACCTCGGCGACTACTCCGAGCTCAACTTCTTCTGGCAGCTCATGGACGTCGTGACGGTCTACGACGAGGACGGCCACCCGCTCTCCTCGGTGATCTCCGGCGAGGTCCCCTCGGTCGTCTCCGGCCCCTGGAACGTCATGGAGATCGAAGGCGACAGGAAGAAGCGAGAACTGAAGAGAAAACCCACTCACGACCGCCCGGGCAAAGGCTGAGTCCGCGTGCGTTGGCGGGCGGTGCGTCGGGGTCAGTGGGTGGGGCCCGTGCTGTCGCGTGGCATCAGGCGGGGGAGCAGGAGGCGTCGTCGACGGCCGGGCGGTGGCGAGCCGCCGACCGCGGCCAGCAGCAACTCGACGGCCTCGCGGGCCATCGCCCGGGTGGGCAGGGCGACGCTGGTGAGCGTGGGGCGGGTGAGCAGGCCCTCCGTGGTGTCGTCGTGCGCCACCACCGACAGGTCGCCCGGGATCGAGCGTCCCGCGTCACGGGCCGCTTCCAGGGCCCCGACCGCGAGCACGTCATGCGTGGCGAAGAGCGCGGTCAGCGAGGGGTCGGCGGCCAGGGCCGCCGCCGCTGCCGCGACACCGCCGCTGAACGAAGGCTCCGGAGCCATGTGCACGGCGCCGTCCGGGACGTCCAGGCCGTCCTCGGCGAAGGCGCGGCGGAAGCCGTCCACGCGTACGGTGTGGGCGGGGCTGGCGAGCACGGCCACCCGCTCGTGGCCCAGTTCGCGCAGATGACGGCCGGCGAGGTGGCCGCCGTGTTCGTAGTCGACGGTGACGACGGGGAACCCGGCGGGCGCCGTCGTCTCCCAGGCGCACAGGGCGACGGGGAAGCGTTCGCGGGACAACAGCGGCAGGTGGTCGGTCAGTCCCTGGTCGCCGGCGACGAGGAGCGCGTCGACCGAGCGGCTGGTCAGCCCGGCCAGATGCCGTCGGGCCCGCTCGCCGTCCCTGCGCGTGGTGCACAGCAGCAGGTGGTAGCCGTGCGCGTCGAGCACGTCCTCCACCTCCTCGACGACCTCCGCGTAGAACGCCGTGGACACGGTCGGGACGATGAGGCCCACCGCGCGCGTGCTGCCGGTGGCCAGGGAGCGGGCCACCAGGTTCGGGACGTAGCCGAGGTCGGCGATGGCGGCGCGTACCCGGGCCTCCGTGGCGGGGCGTACCGGCACGCGGCCGGAAATGACGTTGGAGACGGTCTGCTTGGTGACGCCGGCGCGCTCCGCCACGTCCTGCATCGTCACCATCGCCCACCTCGACTTCGCCGATCAGAAGGGCTTCGCAACGTATCCGTGCCATGAGGGGCGGTCAAGGAAGGTCCCTGCGGGGCGGGGGCGGCGGCCCGGAGGGCTGCCTGCGCGTGCGCTGTCCGGATGGCAGAAGTTTCCGGTCCGAAGCCCTTGTTTTACCGGTCAAATGAGCCGTACGGTCCACCCCATCGGACGGCTGCACATCGAAGACCCCCCTCAGTCAACTCCTCCGAGCAGGGAGTATCCGTGACCACTCCTCCACGCAGAAGGGCAGCCGCACTCGCCGCGGCCGCGCTGCTCGCCACCGCCGGCACCGCGCTGACGCCCACGGCGTCCGCGGCCCCGGCCGCCGCCTCGTACACCGTCACCGTCGGCGCCAAGGGCTCCTGGACCACACCGGACGACACGCCGGCCGGTACGTACATCGACAAGGACGGCACGTTCTACTTCCAGCAGGCACACGCGCTGTACGGCGCGGCGGACGGCCGCAGCTGGAGCTTCTTCAGCGGGACGAACCTCGACACCGCCACCCGGTCCGGTGCGATCAGCGACGCGGTCGACCCGGCCAACTCCAGCGACCGCAACAACGACACGACCTGGCGCTGCAACAACAGTCCGACCGGCCTGACGGCCACTCAGGCGCCCGCCGGGTCGGGGTACGCCCACCGCAACTACTGCGACCTCGCGGGCGTCTGGGTCGACCCGGACACCGGGGACTGGTACGGCCTCGTCCACAACGAGTTCACCCCGCAACCCTTCGGCGACGGCCTGCACTTCGACGCCATCGACTACGCCGTCTCCAGGAACCAGGGCCGGACGTGGACGATCAAGGACCATGTGATCACCTCGCCCTACAGCACGAAGCGCGGCGACACCACGGCCTTCCCCCAGCAGACGTACGACTACGGCGACGGCGACCAGCGGCTGTTCGTCGACACCGGCTCCGGCTACTTCTACGCGTTCTACGGCTCCCGGATCGTGAACAAGGGAGGCAGCTGGGCCGCGTTCTACAGCCACGTGGCCAGGGCCCCGATCTCCGCGAAGATGGCGCCCGGCTCCTGGCAGAAGTGGTACGCCGGCGCCTGGTCGGAGCCCGGAACCGGAGGCCGTGAGAGCAACATGGTCCCGGTCGGCTCCGGCAGCACCACCGGCTACACCCCGCCGGCCAAGGAGTACGCCCCCGCCAACAGCGGCACCGTGAGCCAGCAGGTCGCCGCCGGCCTCATGCCCCCGACCTCGCCGCTGTTCGTCATGGACATCACCTACAACGCCCACCTGGGCCTGTACATCGGCGAACCTCAGGCGGTCGACCAGAGCGGGAACGCGCCGCAGGAGATCTACGCCACCGCCGATCTGACCACCCAGAAGTGGTTCCGCCTCGGCGACACCGGCAGCCACAGGAACGCGTCCTGGTACCGCTGGTTCCTGGACGGCGGCAACAAGACCAGCTCCACCATCGTCGGCAGGAACTTCCGCTCGTACTGCTCCTTCGGCTGCTCCAAGGGCAGCAGCGGCGAGTACGTCAACCTGGCGATCGACACGTCGGCACCGGACGCGCCGGTCGACACGTCCCAGGCGTACCGCATCTCCAGCGCGGGCGGACGGATCCTGGCCCAGGTCTCCGGCAGCTCCTCGACGACCTCCCTCGCCACCGCCACGGGCTCCGGCCTGGAGTCGTGGACCTTCGACTCCAACGGCGACGGCTCCTACCGCATCGCCAACTCCTCCACCGGGCAGCTCCTGGGCGTGGGCGCCACCTCCCCGAGCACCCGCGCCTGGGGCACCAAGCCCACGGTGACCGCCGCGGGCACCGGTGGACCCACCGTCGGACAGCAGTGGTTCGTCATCCGCGGCACCTCGCCCGCCGACGGCACCCCGACCGGCACGTACAAGATCGTCAACCGGTACAGCGGCCTCGTCATCGGTCTCTCCGCCGACTCCACCCGCCTCGCCGAGACCACGCCGACCCGCAGCTGGACCAACACCACCGGCAACGCCGTCGGCGGGACCCGGACGGCCGGCGAGCAGACCCTGACGCTGACCCCCACCGCGCAGGCCCCCGAGACGGTGACCGTCGACAACCCGGGCAACCAGGCCGGCACCCCGAACCGGGCGGTGTCCCTGCAGCTCACGGCAGCCGACTCCGCGCACAAGCCGCTCACGTTCACGGCGACCGGCCTCCCCGCCGGTCTCACCATCAGCTCCGGCGGCCTCGTCTCCGGCACCCCGACCACAACCGGCGCGACGAACGTCACCGTCACGGCGTCCTCCGGCACCGCCACCGGCACGGCGACGTTCACCTGGAGCGTGTCCGCGCTCAACGGCACCCACAGGCTGACCGCCGCCGGGAAGGCACTCGACGACCCCGACCACAGCACCACGAGCGGCACCCAGCTCATCACCTGGACGCCCAACGGCGGGGCGAACCAGAGCTGGGCCCTCACCCTGCTGACCGACGGCGCCTACGAACTCAAGAACGTCGAGTCGGGCCTCTGCACCACCGTCGACAACGGCTCCACCACCGCGGGGGCCCGGATCACCCAAGCGACCTGCACCGGAGGGTCCAGCCAGCGCTGGACCCTCACCCGCCGGACGAACGGCAGCCACACCGTCGCCTCGGCGGCGAGCGGGCTGCTCCTGACCACCGCCTCCTCCGCCGACGGAGCGCTCGTCACCCAGCAGGCCGACACCGGCACGACCCTCCAGCAGTGGACCGTCACCTGACACCCACACCAGCCTGAGCCGGCCCACCACCCCCCCGTCCGGCGTCCACCGGACGGTCAGGTGCGGCCGGCCGGGACGGGGGGCCGCACGATGTCCTCCGGGTGGGCGGTGTGCAGCACGGCCTCCTCGTACGCGATGACGCCCGCCCCGACGAGAGCGTTGATGCCGGTCTCCAGGGTCCGCATGCCGTCACGGTGACCGGTCGAGATCATGTTGCGGATCTGGCGGGACTTTCCCTCGCGGATCAGGTTGCGGATCGCCGACGTGCCCACGAGCACCTCGAAGGCGGCCACGCGGCCCCCGCCGATCCGCGGAATGAGGGTCTGGTTGAGGATGCCGACCAAGGTGTGCGCCAACTGGAGCCGGATCTGCGGCTGTTGCTCGGCGGGGAACACGTCGACGATGCGGTCCAGCGTCTGCGACGTGTCGTTGGTGTGCAGGGTGGCGAACACCAGGTGCCCGGTCTCGGCGATGGTCAGCGCCGCGGAGATGCTCTCCGGGTCGCGCATCTCGCCGAGCAGCAGGACATCGGGATCCTCCCGCAGGGCGGAGCGCAGCGCGGCCGGGAACGAGTCGGTGTCGGTGCCGACCTCGCGCTGGCTGACCGCCGAGCGCTTGTGCCGGTGCAGGTACTCGATCGGATCCTCGATCGTGAGGATGTGCACCGGCCGGTGCGTGTTGACGTGGTCGAGGAGCGCCGCGAGGCTCGTCGACTTGCCCGAGCCGGTCGGCCCGGTGACCAGCACGAATCCGCGCGGCATGCCCGCCCACCCGATGACGACCGGGGGGAGCCCGAGCTGCTCGGCGGACGGCACGGCGAACGGGATGATCCGCAGCGCCAGCGCCGACGCGCCGCGCTGCACGAAGGCGTTCCCGCGCAGCCTGGCCTTCTCCCCCCAGCTGAACGCGAAATCGACCTGCTTCTCCCGGCGGAACCGCTCCGTGAGGTCCTCGCCCAGCACCCCGGTCACCAGCCGATCGACCTCCGCTTCGGTCAGTGCGGCGCCCTCGACCGGCCGCAGGGCGCCGTCGACGCGGAGGAACGGCGCCGAACCGGCGCTGAGCAGCAGGTCGCTGCCGCCCCGCTCCCACAGCTCGCCCAGCAGGTGGTCGATGGTCGCGGAACTCGGCCCGGACATGGTGGTCTCCTCGGTGCTGTGCTCGCTCATGGCAGGACCGTCCACTGCTTGACGGTGCCGGTGTGGCCGTCGAAGGACACGGCGGCCCGGACGAGCGGTCCGGACAACAGGTCGATCCGGGTGCCGCCGAGACGCTCGGTCGCGCCGCCGCTCCCGGCGGTCACGCGGTAGGTGACGGTCAGCCCGGCCAGCTGGGAGGCCCTGGTCAGGCCGCACGGTGCCAGGTCGATCCGGTCGGTCACCGGGCCGCTCGATCCGCGACGGACCGGCACGTCCAGTGAGGTGGCACCGGTGCAGGTGCTCCCGGTGAAGTCCACCGACAGCCTCACGGACTCCACGTCGCCGTCGTCGTGGTGCGTCACCTGCAGGACGACGTGGTCGAGCGGTCCGGTCGCCGCCGAGGCCGGCGGGGCGTAGCCGCCCCAGGTGAGGGACGCCCGGCCACCGCCGGGGAGGGTGGCGTCCGTGACGTCGACGGGCGCGCCGGGAGCCGGGGTCGTGAACCCGGTGGTCGCGGTGACCGACGCCGGTGTGGCGATCACGGCCGGATAGGTCGTGAACAGCACCGGCTCCGGTGGGATTCCGATCACCGGACGGAGGTAGCGGGTGGCGGGGCTGATGCCGAGGTCGATGGTCCGGGCGATGATGCCGCGGGTGACGACCTGGGAGCCGACCTGGCCCATCGACAGGTCGACGGCTGCGGTCGGCGCGTAGACGGTGCCGTTGATCACCAGACGGCTGTGATCGGTGGCCGTGTCGGCGTCGTCGGTGGACTTCAGCACCGCGCACCGGTTGCCCGCGGTGAGGCAGCCGGACAGGGCCCTGAGGGACGGGGCCCGGAACACGATGTCGAACTCGACGCCGTCGAGCCGGCCGGTGGCGCCGGTACTGCCCGTGCCCAGCTCCACCGCGTAGTCGACGGCGAGCCCGGCCACCTGGTCGTCCTGCGTCACCCCACAGGCGCGGAGGTCGACCACGTCGACGCCGAGGGCTCCTGGACGGGCGGCGAGGGCGTGTCGCGCGTCGCAGGCCGTACCGGTGCCGGACACGGTCAGCGTGGCCGTGGGCGGTTTCGCCGGCGGCGGTGGCTCCGTCGGGGGCGTCGGCTCCGTGGGTGTGGGCGGGTCCGTGGGTGGGGGCGGGTCCGTCGGCGCGGGCGGTGCCGGAGTGGTGTCGTCGTCCTGGTGCGACACGCGCAGCAGCACCGTGTCGATCACCGACCCCGGCGGCAGCGGCGGCATCGCGAACGTGCCGAGCCGGATCGACGCCGACGGGGTGACGGTGGCGAGCGCCGCGGCCGAGGTCGTGGTGCCGTCGATCGCCTGCGCGTTCCTCGGGTCGAGGAACGCCGCGGCGGTGGGCGTCGCGGTGCTGATCGCCGTGGTGGGCCGTACCGAGACCGGCGGGCGGTAGTCCAGTTCCAGGGTGACGCCGTCGAGCCGAGCGGTACCGGTGGTGCCGCCGGCGCCCAGGGCGGCGGTGTACGTCACGACCAGGCCGGCCAGTCGGGCGGGGTCGGTCAGCCCGCAGGCGGCGACCAGGTCCAGGGTGTCGGTGGTCAGCGCGCCCTGGCGCGCGGCGAGCTTCCTCGGGGCGGTGCAGGAGCCGGGCAGCCCGGGCCCGGTCAGGGCGACCGCGACCGTCGGCGGCGGTCCTCCGGGAGCCCCGGGATCCTCGCGGTGGGCGATGTGGAGCAGCGCCCCGTCCAGGTCCGAGCCGGGCGGCACCGCGGGCGTGTCGTAGCCGCCGAGGTCGATGGCGGCGGTCGGCGTGGTGACCGCGTCGAGCGCGGCGCGGGCCGTGTCGGCGCCGTCGATCGTCCTGGCGGCGGCCGCGGGGAGGAACGTCGTCGACTCCGCGCTCGTCGCCGGCCGGGGCGGCGGCGGGTCGTGGACGACTTCGAGCCAGGCGCCGTCCAGGGAGTCGGCGCCGGTGGCGCCGTCCTCGCCCAGCCCGGCGGTGTAGGTCACGGTCAGTCCGGTCAGCTGGGCGGCGTCGGTGATGCCGCATGCCTTCAGGTCGACGCGGTCGTCGCCGAGAGCGTCCCGCGCGGTGAGCGGCACCTTCGTACAACCGCCGCCTCCGCCCGCGGGGGTGACGTCGATCCTGGGCGCAGCCGCGTCGCCGGTCTCCCGATGGGCCACCCGCAGGACGGCGGAGTGGACCGTCGACCCCGGCGGCAACGGCGGCCGGCCGAACCCGGCCAGGGTGGTCGACGCGGACGGGGCCGCCGTCGTCAGATCGGCGCCGGCCACCGACGGGGTCGGCTGTTCGCCGATCTCCAGGGCGTTGTCGGGGGCGGTGAAGCCGGTCGACGCGGTCACGGAGGTCGGCTTGAACGTGGTCGGCGTGCGGTAGGCGACCTCCAGCCGGATGCCGTCGAGACGTTCCGTGGCGGTGGCGCCGTCCGCGTCCAGGGAGGCGGTGTACGTCACGGTCAGGCCGGCCAGACGGGCCGGGTCGGTGAGCCCGCAGGCGCCCAGCAGGTCGATCGGGGGGTCCACGGCGAGCGCCGTGTGCCGCGGCAGGTCGTCGGTGCGGCAGGTCTCCCCGCCGACGGCGGTGCTGATCTTCACCGCGCCGGGGGCGGTCAGGTCGCCTTCGTCCGCGTGCCTGACACGGAGCGTCGCGCCGGTGATGACCGAGCCGGGCGGTACGCGCGGGGTGAAGCCGGCGAGCTGGGTCGAGGCCGAGCGACGTCGCGTCGGGTCGAGGAGGGCGTCGGCCGTGCAGCCCGCGGTGCCCGTCGGCTGGGGGCACCCGGGCAGGGTCGGCCGTTCGCCGCTGGTCAGGGCCTGGGCCGGGTTGGCGAATCCGGTGTTCGTGACCACCGCCGTCGGCGTCAGGGTGTGCGAGGGCTTCGGCGGCCGGACCCCGTACACCGCGACCTGCTGCGCGTCCGGGGTCACCGGGGCGCACAGCTCCACGTGTCCACGGTCGACCTGGAGCCGGCTGCCGCCGCCCATCATGACCTGGACGCCTTCGGGCCGCGTCGCGGCGCAACCGCCCCGCTCGGGGACGGTCGGCCGGGTGGGGGCCTCGGGGTCCCAGCCCGCCTGCGTACCGCCGACCACGCTGACCGTGGGGTCGTCGACCGTCCAGACCGCCGTGCCGCCGGCGAAGGTGAA
This sequence comes from Streptomyces sp. NPDC096079, assembly GCF_040303145.1. Taxonomy (NCBI): domain Bacteria; kingdom Bacillati; phylum Actinomycetota; class Actinomycetes; order Kitasatosporales; family Streptomycetaceae; genus Streptomyces; species Streptomyces sp. NPDC096079. Next base: position 81,671 of record NZ_JBEOST010000013.1, on the reverse strand, counting down.
GTCGAAGGCGTAGACACCCGGCTGCAGCCACACGACGACCCGGGGGCAGGCCCCACCGGTGAGACGGGTGAGGGCGAGGGCGTCGTCGTAGTAGCCGGGCTGCAACCGCACCAGCCAGGAACCGGGGCCGGGGCACGCGGGGACCGTCCGCCGGACCGGGACGGCCGTGGCGGGCGGGGTGTAGTCCGGGTCGGCGCCCACGACCTCGTCGGCGGGGGCCGAGGGGGTGTCGTCGGCGCAGCCGTGCACGTACGGCGTCTGGGTCGGTGGCAGCCGGGGCTGTGACACGGCGGGGGAGCAGTCGCCGACGGCGGACACGTCGCCCGACACCACCATCGAGGCGCCGGCACCGGTGGTGATGTTTGCGTGGGAGAACACGCCGCCCTGCACGCGCAGACGTGGCGTGGTCACGTGGATGCCGTCCCCCTCCGCCCGGCCCAGGCTGCGCAGCGCGTCCTGCGGTTGGGTCGCGCGCGTGGTCACCGGAGACGCGTGGAGGGGGTCGCAGCGGACGATCATCCGCCGGTCGTTGATCGGCGGTGCGGTGTAGTCGGCGCACGGGTTGCCCTGCGAGAAGTTCTTGATCGCGAGCTGCGTGGCCCCGTCGGCGCTGTATCCGCGCTTGCCCTGGTCGACGTACACGCTCGCGGCCTTCAGCCCCGTGCCGGCGAAGGACAGGACCGACACGGCGACCACGCTGAAGACGAGGACGAAGGCCAGCGCCAGGACGAGTACCGCGCCTTGTTCGTCGTCGTCGCGCGGGCGGCGCGGGTAGGGGAGGAGTGGACGCGGGCCGGGCGGATGCGGGCGGCGCGTCTGCGGGCGGCCGGTCATGACGCGCTCGATCGTCGGACGGCCGTGAGGGCCGTCGGGGGCACGGCGGGGTCGCTCTGCACGGTCAGCGTTACCTCCATCGGCGAGGCGCACGAGGTCTCGGCACCGCAGCTCAGAGTCACGGGACGGGGGGATGTGGTGGGGTCGAACCGGCCCAGCAGCGTGGTGACGGCGCGTCCGTCGGCACACCTCACCCGCTGGAGGGCGCCGGTCGGCCGGTCGTAGGTGTAGACGACGTCGGTGCCGGACCCGCTCAGCTGGACGATCACGTCGGCGACGCCGCACGCGGGGTCGGTCGTGACCTCGTCCGCGCTCTGCACGTCGCCGTAGAAGTAGCGGTTGAGGGTGCCCACCGCGCTGGTGGCGGCCACCCGCCTCTTGGTGTCCGCGGTGAACCGCAGTCCCAGGAGGATGGCCTTGGGCAGCAGGAGCCCGATGACGCCCAGGATGACGATGGTGACCAGCAGCTCGGTCAGGGTGAACCCCGACTCCGGGCGCTCGGTCGTCCGTTGCGTCCTCATGACAGCATCGCCTCCCGCTTGACCACGTCGAGCGTCGCGTCCCTGACGGGGTGCGGGCCGGTGGCGTGCACGGTGAGGGTCACCTTCTGCACCCCCGTGTCGGCCGGCGGGCAGGCCCGGTCGAACGCCGCCACTCCGTCCCAGTACTCGACGGTGACGGTGACGGTGTACCCGGCCGGCGGCGTCGGCGTCTCGTAGCTCCTGGCGCAGGGCACGTACGGGGCGCTGACGATCCTCTCGGCCGCGCTGCGGATGACCGAGTCGGCGCTGGTCACCTTCTGCTGCGTGACCGAGCTGATGATCGCGGTGCCGAGGCCCCCGAGGATGGTCACGAAGGCGATGCCCATGAGCACCACGGCGACGAGTACCTCGACGAGTGTCTCGCCCTCTTCGCCACGGGGGAGCCGTGGACGGCGTGCCAGGGCGGTCACGGGACCTCGACCTGGTTGTAGACGCCGTAGATCGCCGAGAGGAGGGCGACGGCCACGAATCCCACGACGACCCCGACCATGATCACGATGGCCGGCTCGAACAGGCTGGTCAGCCGCTTGAGTTTGTGCTGCAGTTCCTTCTCGTAGAAGTCCGACACGTTGTCGAGCTGGTCGTCGAGGGTTCCGGTCTCCTCGCCCACGCGCATCATCTGGGTGACCGCGCCGGGGAAGAGCCTGGTGCGGGCGATCGGCCCCGAGATGCCGCCGCCTTCGAGCATCTCCACCCGGGCCTTCCCGATGGACCGTTCGTAGATCAGGTTGTTGGTGCCCGCGCCGGCCAGGCCCAGTGCCTCCGGCAGGGGCACGCCGGCCTTGATCATCGAGGTCAGGATGCGGCAGAAGCGTTCGATGACCATGTAGCGGACCACGTCGCCGACCACCGGCATCGCCAGCAGGAACCGGTCGCGCAGGGCCCGTCCCCCCTCGGTCCGCAGCCCGGCGATCACCGCCGCGACGAGCGCGACGAGCACGCCGACGATGACCGGGTACCAGGCCGTGACGAAGTCGGTGAAGCCCAGCAGGATCCGTGTGGGCAGCGGCAGTTCGGCGTGGAACGACTCGAAGAACAGCTTGAAGCGGGGCAGTACGAAGACGACCAGGACGAGTACGACGCCGACGGCCAGGGCCGTCACCAGGCTCGGATAGGTCAGGGCGGAGCGGATGGTGCGCCGCGCCTCGACGTCCCGCTCGATGTATCGGCCCAACTGGGCCATGACGACGTCGAGTTCACCGGTCGCCTCCGCCGAGCGGAGGACGGACGTGTAGAACGGGGGGAGTGCCTTGGTGTGGACGGCCATCGCGCCGGCGAAGCTCTCGCCGAAGCGGAGCGCGTCCATGACGTCGACGAGCACCTTGCCCAGCTTCTTGTCCTTGGTCTCGGCGCGGATGATCTCCAAGGCGTCCAGGAGGGGGACGCCGGCCTTGATGAAGGCGGCCATCTGGCGGGAGAAGTTGCTCAGTTCGACCAGGTCGACCTTCTCCGCGGTGAGTTCGAGCTGGAGCAGGTTCCGGCCCGCGGCCTTGACGGACCGCACGTCGTAGCCCTGCCGGGTCAGGCTGTCGGTCACGCCGTCGACACTGGAGCCCGCCAGCACGCCGGTGGCCTGTCTCCCGTCCGGGCCGACCGCGACGTACTTGAAGGTGGCCATGCCGGTGCCCTCCTGGTTTCCGTGTCAGAGGTTCGTGTCGTCGGTGTGTGTGGGGCGTCCATGGACCCGGTCGCCGGGGGGCTTGCCGGTCAGGCCGGGCCGGCGGCGGTCGGCCCGGGCTCGCGGCGTGATGGACGGGCCTAGGCCACGTACACGCCGGCCATGATCTCGGCGATGGTCGTGACGCCCTGCTCCACCAGGCGGACGCCTCCGTCCAGAAGGCTCTCCATGCCCTGTTCGCGGGCGGCCTCGCGCAGGCTGCTGATCGACGCCTTCTCGACGAGCAGCCGCTTGACCGTGTCGCTCATCACGAGCAGTTCGAAGACGCCGATCCGCTCCTGATAGCCGGTCCGGGAGCAGAAGGTGCAGCCCCGGCCCTGCCAGAAGTCGGTGTCGGTCGACCCGCCGGCCTTGGCGAAGAAGGCCAGTTCGTCCACGCCGGGCCGGTGGGGCTCGCGGCACTGGTCGCAGATCCGCCGTACCAGGCGCTGGCTCACCACCCCGGAGACCGTGGAGGTGATCAGGAACGGTTCGATGCCCATGTCGGCGAAGCGGTGCAGTGCGGAGCAGGCGTCGGCGGCGTGGATCGACGACAGGACGAAGTGGCCGGTGAGGGCGGACTCGACCGCGATGCGTGCCGTCTCGGCGTCCCGGATCTCGCCGACCAGGATCACGTCGGGATCCTGCCGGAGGATCGAGCGCAGCCCGGTCGCGAAGGTGACGCCCGCCTGTTCGTTGATCTGTATCTGGTTGACCGACGGGACCACGTACTCCACGGGGTCCTCGATGGTGGTGATGTTGCGCTCGCTCTGGTTCAGCTCGCCGAGCGTGGCGTACAGGGTGGTCGTCTTGCCGCTGCCGGTCGGTCCGCCGCAGGCGACCATGCCGTAGGGCGAGCGCAGCAGGGAGGAGAACCGCTCGTAGGTCGCGGCGGGCATGCCGAGCTCGGCCAGCCGCAACAGCGTGCGGTTGCTGTCGAGCAGTCGCAGCACGGCCTTCTCGCCCCAGATGGTGGGGGTGGTCGCGACCCGGATGTCGACCGACCGGCCGTCGATCTCGGTGGCGATCTGCCCGTCCTGCGGGCGCCGCCGGTCGACGATGTTCATGTTGGCCATGATCTTGATCCGGCTGACCACGGACGGGCCCATGTTCTCCGGAAGGCTCAGTACGTCATGCAGCGCGCCGTCGATGCGGTACCGGACGCGGACCCGGTCGCCGTGCGGTTCGATGTGGATGTCCGAGGCCCGGTCGCGCAGGCCCTGGGTCAGCATGAGGTTGACCAGGTGCACGACCGGCGCGTCCTCGCTCACCACCCGGGCGCCGGAGTGGGCGTTGCGGGCGGTCTCGGCCGCCTCGAAGGCCTCGACCAGACTGCTGACGCCGCTCAGCGCCCGGTAGGCGCTGTCGATCGAGCGCCGGATGTCCGAGGGAGCCGCGATCGCCCACCGCACCTGATCGGGCGCGACGGCCCGGCCGACCTCGTCGAGCACGCGTGGGTCGGCCGGGTCACCCGCCGCGATCAGCAGGGTTCCCTCGGACCGCCGCACCGCGACGACGCCCAGCGAGCGGGCCAGCGCCTCCGGCACCCGGGCGGCCGCCTCCGGATCGGGTTCGCTCTGGCGCAGGTCGGCGACCGGGACGCCGAGTTGCACCGACAGCGCCTCGATCAGCGGCCGCTCGTCGACCATGCCGAGTTCGATTAGCAGGGCGCCCAGACGCTTGCCGGACGTCGACTGCTGCAGGAGCGCCTCGTCCACCTGCGCCGGGGTCAGCACCCCGCGCAGCACGAGCAGTTCACCCAGCCGCGAGCGCTTCTCTCCCGCGGGTGACGTCCGCTCGTCGACGGACGGATCGCCCTGGACCGGCTCGCCCGACGGGACCGGGTACGGCGCCGGGCTCCCCGCTCCCTCGTGCGGCGTGACGTCCTCGACCGCAGGGTCGGTCGTCGCCGCGCGGCGCCGGAGAAGTCGGCGATTCGCCAAGGAACCCACCCCTTTCGCGCTTCGGTGCAACGGCTCGTCGTTCGCCGGGAACACGTCCACGGAATCGTCAGCCGCTGATTAGTCAGCTGCACACTACATCACGTCTCGGGGCTGTCATCTGCGGTACCGAATCGCCGATACCTGCCGCAGTCGCCTCTTGTGTGTCCCTCGGGTGCTGCGTAGTCTGCCGCTGATTAATCAGGCTGTTACTAGTACTCGGTTCCGCTGAACCGGTCGCTGTAGATGGAGAAAGATGTCCACATACCTGCACGTCACGCCGCGCCGTCGCCTGCGCGCGCCGAACGAGACGGCGGACGCCGGCTTCACGCTCATCGAGCTTCTCGTGGTCATCGTGATCCTCGGCGTCCTGTCCGCCATCGTCGTCTTCTCCGTCCGAGGCCTCAACGACAAGGGCCAGGGCGAGGCATGCAAGGCGGACCGGGCCACGATCGAGACCGCGGAGGAGGCGTACTTCGCGGCCGGCAACAGGGGCAAGTACGGCACCATGGAGCAGCTGGCGGACGGCGGGTTCCTGTCCGCCGTGTCCAGCTGGCACGACGTCAACCCCGTGGGCGACACGTTCAAGATCACGCCGCTCGACGCGTCGAGCCCCTGCGCCTGATCCGGGGAGGTGGTGCCGGGCGGCAGCGCAAGCGCCGTCCGGCGCACCGCCGTCCGCGCGCGGCGGAGGTGCGCGGAGCCGGTCCGGACTGCCGCACCCTCTCCTGTGGCGACTGATCCATCCGGTACGGCACCATTGCGCCCATGTCATACGCATATGCCGCGTTCATCGGTCTGTTGGGGCTCGCGGTGGGGTCGTTCCTCAACGTCGCCGTCTCCCGGGTGCCCGCCGGCCGCTCGGTCGTACGGCCCCGCTCCGCCTGCCCGCGATGCGCCACCCCGATCGCGGCCCGGGACAACATCCCCGTCGTGTCCTGGCTCCTGCTGGGCCGGCGCTGCCGCGCCTGCCGGGTTCCGATCCCCGCGCGCTACCCGCTCGTCGAAGCACTCACCGCGATCCTGTTCGCCGCCGAGGCGCTGCGTTTCGGGCGGTCGGAAATGCTGCCGGCCGCACTCGTCTTCACCGCGGGGCTGCTGGCCCTGGCCGCCTGCGACGCCGAGCGGTTCCTGCTCCCCCGGCGGCTGGTCTACCCCACTCTCGGCCTCACCGCCGCCTGTCTCCTCGCCGCAGCCGCGGCCACCGGCCAGTGGCATCGGCTCGTCGTGACCGCGGCCTGCGGAGTGGGCGGGTTCGCCGTCTTCCTCGCCCTGCACGGGGTGCGGCCGGCCTGGCTCGGGTTCGGCGACGTGCGCCTGGCCGGCCTGCTCGGCACCGGGCTGGGCTGGCTCGGTCCTGGACATCTCGTCTTCGCGCTGATGGCCGGCAGCGTCGCGGGACTGGTCGTGGCCGTCGTGCTCATGGCGGCGGGGCGGGCGAACCGCCATACCCGTCTCCCCTTCGGCGTGTTCCTCGCCGCGGGCGCCATCGCCGCGCTCCTCGTCGGCGCTCCCGTCGTCCACTGGTACGAGACCGTGAGCGATCCCTACGCGACAGGCGCGCCGTTCTCCCTGGTCCGCCCCTGACTCCGCCCCCGGCCGGAGGGCCTTCCGCACGCGGAAGACGCGGTCCGTCCTCCCGCGATCCGCCCCTCGCCCGGCCGCGCTGGCCTCCCGCGATCCGCCCCTCGCCCGGCCGCGCTGTCCTCCCGCGATCCGCCCCTCACCCCCTCGACCGGGCGCTCCGGACCCCCACCGGGGCGACACCGCGAACGCCCGCGACGCCCCTTACCCTGTTACCCATGGGAAACCCTGATCTGCCACTCGCCGAGTGGATCGTGCTCGCTCTCATGGCCGAACGCCCCACCCACGGCTTCGCCATCGCGGCACTCACAGCAGAAGGCGCCGCGATCGGCGAGTTCTGGTACGTCTCGCGCCCCATGGTCTACCGGTCGATCACGAGGCTGGTCGAGCGCGAACTGATCACCCCGGTCGGTGCCGAGGAAGGCAATCGCGGCCCGCAGCGCATGATCTACGCCGCCACCCGCTCGGCGAAGACGGCGGTCAGCCGGTGGCTCGGTGAACCCGTGGTCCAGCTGTTCGACGTCCGTGCCGAGCTCACCTGCAAGCTCCTGCTGCTCCAGCGCCGTGAGGCCAGCCCGGCTCGCCTGGTCGAGCGTCAGCGGGTCGTCATCGACGAGATCGAGGAGTCGCTGCGCGCCAAGGAGCACACCGGCGACTACCTCACCCGTGCGATCTACGCCTGGCGGTTGGAACACGTGCGCGCCGCGGGCCGGTTCCTCGACGCCGTCGACGTCGACGCGACGCGGCCGGCGGTCAAGAGCGGCTGACGTCACGCTCGCTCGCACAGTCCGACGGGCCCGGCGGTCGCCTCTTCGCGATCGCCGGGCCCGTCTCGTACATCAGGGTCTTCCGGGAGCCGCCCGGAGCGGCTCGCCGGCTACGGCACCTCGACGACGGTCTCGCAGGAGCCGCCGACCGCGATCGCGTCCGTGCCCGGCAGCGTCGGGCCGCCGTTGGCGTCGCCGGCGCAGACGTCCGCGCCGCTGCCGCCGGAGAGGGTGTCGCTGTCGGCGCCGCCGATCACGGTGTCGTTGCCGTTGCCCGCGGAGAGCGCGTCGTTGCCCGCCCCGCCCTTGACGGTGTCGGTGCCGTCGCCGCCGCTGACCGCGTCCTTGCCGTCCCCGCCGTCGACGTGGTCGTTGCCGCTGCCGGCGGACACGGCGTCGTCGCCGCCGAACGTGCAGATGGTGTCGTTGCCGCCGTTCCCGCTGACACTGTCGTTCCCGTTGCCGGTCACGATCACGTCGGAGCCGCTCGTGCCGGTCACGGTCCCGTTTCCGGTGATCGTGGCGGCGAGGCCGTTGCAGCCGGCCGAGACGCCGATGGTCACCGTCGCGATGTTGGAGTCGACCGTGCCGTCGGTCGCCTTGTACGTGAAGCTGTCGCTCCCCACGTAGCCGCTGCCCGGCTGGTAGCCGAACGAGCCGTCCGGGTTCAGCGTGAGGGTGCCGTGCGTCGGCCCGGTCACGACCGAGGCCGTCAGCGCGGAGCCGTCGGGGTCCGTGTCGTTGCCGAGGACACCGGGAGCGGCGACGGTGAGCGGGGTGTCCGCGCCGACCTTGCCGTACGACTCGTCGGCGGCGGTCGGCGTCCGGTTCGTCGCGTTGAGGAGGACCGACGCGTCCTTGACGAACGCCGCCAGGCTGTTGCTGTTGGCGGTGACGACATCGGGGCGCCCGTCGCCGTCGAGGTCGGCCACCGCGATGGCCTGCGGGTTGCTGCCGCCGTTGAGCCCGAACGCGAGCGGCTCGCCGAACGCGCCGGTGCCGTCGCCCTCGAGCACCACGACCTGGCTCGACTCGGAGCCGGCGGCGACCAGGTCGACGTGCCCGTCGCCGTTCAGGTCGGACACGGACACGGAGGTGAGGTTCGCCCCCGCCGACAGGACGCTCGCGGTGCCGAACCCGCCCGCGCCGTCGCCGAGCAGGACGGCGACGCTCCCCGGGCCGGGTGCCACGAGGACCGCGTCCAGCGCGCCGTCCTCGTCGACGTCGGCGAGCTTGAGCTCGGACGGCAGTGTCACCCCGGCCGGGACGCTCGACGCCGTGCCGAAGCCCCCGGTCCCGTCGCCCGCCAGCACGGAGAGCGTGCCGTTCGCGGTGTTCGCCGTGACGAGGTCCTGATGGCCGTCGCCGTCGAGGTCGGCGGCGGCGATGCCCTGCGGGCCGGTGCCGGCGCCCAGTGCGTGCTGCGTCGCCGCGCCGAACGTGCCGTCGCCGTTGCCGCGCACCACGGAGACGTTGTGCGTGTTCGTGTTGGACGTCGCGAGGTCCGGCTTGCCGTCCTCGTCGAAGTCGCCGACGGAGACGTCGGTGGGGAAGCGCGCGACACACGGGTTGTCGCCGGTGGTGTCGCACCCGGGCGTCGGGTTGAGCTGCAGCGCCGTGCCGGCGCCGAGCGCTCCGGAGCCGTCGCCGAGCCAGACCAGGGCGACGTTTCCGCGCGCGTCCTGGCTGACGACGTCCTGGTCGCCGTCGCCGTCGACGTCGCGGATCACCGCCGAGTGGAGGAAGAGGCTCGACGAGGTGCGGGGCGCCGCGTACTTCGTCACGGCGCCGAAGGTGCCGCCGCCGGTACCGAGGAAGACGCCGATGCCCTCGGTGCGGATGCCCGTCACCAGGTCCGGCGTCCCGTCGTCGTCGAGATCGCCGATCGCCACGGCGGAGCCGCCGCGGCCGTTGTCGTCGAGGTTCACCGCGGTTCCGAAGCCGGTCGTGTTGGCTCCGGTCGCCGAGGCCGCGGTGGCGACCATGGCGACGGTCGCCACCGCGAGGGCGAGCGCCGGGATCCGGCGTGACCGCAGGCGCGTGACCGTGGCCGCGCGGCCGTCCGGGGTGAGGTGACGACGTGGTGATCTGCTCATGATGAGGCCCCTCCTCAGGGCCTGGAATGCGGAGAGTCGGTGACGCGCTCGGCGGGGCTGCCGCCGAGGGATGAGCTGCCGTGCCGGCCGTTGCCGATCCGGCCGGCACGCGTGGCCGGGCGGCGTTCCCGCCCGTTTCCACTAGTCAACGATTGACAACTAAGGCAGGCGGACGCGGTCGGCGCCGTGAGGTCGGGGGCGCGGGCCCGCGGGCCGGGACCGCCGGCGGGGCGCCCGCGCCCGGCCGGCGGTCCGCTGCCCCGCTCGTGGCCTAGTAGCCGTAGGCGGCGAGGGTCGACTGGATGGTGCTGTCCGTCTCCCACTTGTTCCTGAACAGGTCGCTCCAGGCGGCCGCCGCACCGGTGTTGCCGCCGGTCAGGGCGACGCCGAACTGCTGGATGTCGCCGTATCCGGAGTACTCGCTCGCGTCGACCTCGGACCACACGTTGGGGTCGTTGGACGTGGTGCCGTTCAGCGAACTCGACGTCCAGCTCACGTTCACGACGTTCGACTTCGCGACGAGGCCCAGCTGGGTGTTGCCGCCGGCGTTCGCCGTGACCGCGCCGCGGACCTGGCTGATCCCCGACTCCACGCGCACCTTGCACGCCGTGCCCGCGCTGTCGCACGCGCTGCCCCGGAACACGTTCTGGCCCGCACCGCTCTCGGTCCAGGTGAACCCGTTCTGGATCAGCGCCTGCTTGGAGGCCGCGCCGAACGGAGCGGAGGCCGGGTCGGCGACCGCGACCCGGCGCCCGCTCGTCCCGAGCCACGTCACCAGGTCCGAGACCGTCGTGGGAGCACCGCCGGAGACCGGCGTGGCATCACAACGGGGCGACTGCGCCTTGCCGTTGCCGCTGCCGTTGGCGTCGGCGCCGAGCGCCAGCGGCGGAGTCCCGCCGTTGGACGGGTCGTCGCCCTTGGTCGAGCCCGCCCAGTTTCCGCTGCAGCTGTAGATCGCCAGGTGCCCGATCGCCACCGGGCGCTTGCTGTCGGCGTCGCCGTTGCACTCGACGCCCGCGCTCGCCGTGCACGTCCCGCCGTCCGAGGTCGGGATGACCGCGTCCACGTTCGCCTCGTCCGCCGACAGGAACGCGTCGATGTGCAGCGGGCCGTCGACGCAGTTGTTCGACGAGGAGGGGTTGCACGTGGTGTAGGGGCCGGCGCTCTTCAGCTGCTGGCGCAGGCTTCCCGACGTGATGCCCCGCATCGTCGAGGTGTCGATCGCCGGCTTGTTCCAGTACCCGCCGACCTGCGACGCGGTGTTCGCGGTGAACGCGGTGAACCCCTGGATCGTCGCGATCCGGCCCTTCATGTCCTTGAGGGCGGGGTACATGTTGTTCGCGACCCCGACCTGCGAATCCGTCGTGGCGGACGCCACCGGCGCCGCGGTGGCGATCAGCGCGGTGGCGAGGGCGCCCGCCGCGAAGACCTTCCGCATCCGGCGCATCGCGGTGAGGCCGGAGCCCTTCGCGCTCCGGGCACGCATGGACTGTCTTTGCATGTGCTACTCCTAGTCGATCCGGTTGGCGGCGGCTGCCGCGTGAGAGCCCCGCTGGGGGGAGTGAGCGGATGTCCGAAATCTCTTATGCATCTGCGTCACTCTCGGCGTGACGGTGCCGCACACGCCTAGATGGTGCTCACGCGATCACTCAGTAGTCAATGATTGACAACTTTGCTCACTGTGGGTGTAATGCACACGTCCAGCCCGCAGCGGGCCGACGGGTGAGTGCCGTCGGCCCGCTGCGGCGCGCAAGGGAAGGGCTGGCGGCACGATGAGCAGAGGCGTCCTATGGCAGTGAAGAGAAGACTGTCGCGCTCGCGCGCGATCGGGCGGGGCGTACTGGTCCTCGCGGCGGCCGCGGTGGTGCTGGTCGTGGTGGTGCTGGTGCGCGACGGGTCGGATTCCGCGCCGCAGGGCCGGAATTCCGCACCCGCCTGGTGCACGCCGGGCACCCCGCGTTCCGCGCTCTGCCCCGACAGCGAGGTGTTCGACGCGAAGGAGTACGCCACGCACGGCAACGCCTTCGAGTGCGTCAACTTCGCCAGTCAGGCGGATGCCCAGGCGGTGTTGCGGGCCGACCCCCGCGATCCGAACCGCCTCGACGACGGAGGCGGCGTCGCGTGCCGCGGACTGCCGGAACCGCGCGACACCGAACCGGTGGCCCGCGAGCGGAAGTTCACGTGCGGTCCCGGCGACCCGCGCAGCGCGCTGTGCCCGCAGCCGAAGCGGGCCTTCGACGCCCGCTGGTTCCTGCGCTTCGGCAACGACGCCTACGACTGCTCCGACCTCGCGAGCCAGGCGGACGCGCAGGCCGTCCTGCGCTTCGAGCAGGCCGACCCGAACCGTCTCGACGACGACGGGGACGGCATCGCGTGCCCGGACCTGCCGGGCCCCGAGGACGACAAGCCGGTGCGACGGTGAACACCGCGCCGCGGCAAGGGCTCGCGCGTGCGCTCGGGCCGGACGTGACCCATCGATCGAAGGAAGCCCCGACCGTCATGACACCGGACCACCGCCCGCTCTCCTCGCGCGCCAGACGCCAGGACGGCTTCACGCTCATCGAGTTGCTCGTGACCATCGTGATCCTCGGTGTCCTCGCCGCGATCGTGGTGTTCTCCGTCAGGGGCATCGGCGACAAGGGCCGCAAGAACGCGGTCGCCGCGGACGCGGCGACCCTGCGAACGGCGGAGGAGGCCTACTGCGCGAAGCACGGACGCTACGCGTCGATCGACGACCTGATCGACGCCAAGCTGTTGCCCGGCGAACCGGAGTACAACTCGGTGGCGGTCGGCAACGGGAACAAGTGCGGCCGAGGCGCCAGTTCGTCGTTCACCCTGTACGGAACCTCGCCGATGCAGGGCGCGGCGGACGGGATTCCGGTGGGCGCCGGTCCGGTCGACCTCGCGGTCGACGAGAAGGCCGACCGCGTGTACGTCGTGGCCTCCGGCAGCGGCGGCCGCGGCAACGTGACCGTGATCGACGGCAAGACCGACACCCCCATCGGTCCCCCGATCGACGTCTCCGGCGCCGTGTCGGACCCGACCCGGATCGCGGTCGACCCCGGGACGGGGCGGGTCTACGTCGGAGGTGCCGGCGGCCTGGCGGTCATCGACACAGCGAACGCCGATCGAGTGAGCCACATCGACTTCGCGGCCACCGTGAGCGCCGTGGCCGTCTCCCCCGAGAACGGCGACGTCTACGTCGCCGGCGGTACGGGCGGCAAGTCGACGGTCGCCTACATCGCGGCCGGCACCTCGACGGCGACGCCGATCCCCCTGCCCGTCGCGGGGCTCGTGGGCGCGAGCGGCGGCACGGACTTCTCCTTCGACACCGCCCGCCACGCGGTGTACCTCGCCAAGAACAGTGTCGGCGCCGGCGAGAGCGACGCGGCCGGCATCGGCCTCTTCGCCATCTCCTCGACGACCCACAAGGCCTCACTCGTCTGGAAGTTCCGGACGAAGACGGCCTGCGGATCCACCTACACCGGGAACTTCCTCGCCGCGGGCACGGCCGTCGGCCGGACCGTCGTCGATCCCCACCTGAACCGCGTCTACCTCCTGGCACGGAGGTGTGTCGCGGGACAGACGACCGCCGTCGCGACGACGATCGCCATCAACCCCGCCGACGGCAGCTCGACGGCGATCGACGACCCCGCGACGGGAGTGGCCTCCGTTCCGGTCACCGCCGTCTACAGCGCCGCGTCGGGGTCGGTGTACGTCTACACCAGCACCAACGTCGCGGAGCGTTGCGGCGGCGTCGCCGGACGCGTCGGCCGCATCACCGGGACGACGGCCACGCGGCAGGCGGCGGTCTGCGGGCCGGCCCTGTCCAACGTCGGGAACAGCGCACACAAGATGGCCGTGCTGGACAGCTCCAACCGGGTCCTCGTCGCGCAGACCTACGGCACCGACACGGCCGGCAACGTCGTCGCGCCGGGCGGCATCTGGGCGGCGGACGGCACCACGCTCCTGACGCAGGATCCGCTCGCCGAGTCCCGCCAGTTCGCCGTGCTGGCCGTGAACGGCAGGTCGGCGAAGGCGTACGCGGTCGATCCGTCGCTCGCAACGGTCACGGTGTTCCGGACGGGATCGGCCTGAGACCATGAAGGACCAGTCACACACCCTCCACCGGCGCGGGATGCCCTTCCGCGCGACGGTCGGGGTGATCACGGCGATCGTCCTGGCCGGGTGCTCCGGCAACGAGGCCCCGCAGCACACGTTTGACGTCGCTCCGTACGTGCACAAGGGGCACGTGGTCGACTGCGACGGGTTCAAGGCCCAGGCCGACGCCCAGGCGGTGCTCCGAGCGGACGTCTACGACCCGAACGGACTCGACCGGGACGGCGACGGCATCGCGTGCCCGGACCTCCCCGGGCCGACGGACAGGAAGCCGGTCCACCGCGACTTCATGACCGACAAGGACGGAGCACCCATCACCGGACCGACCGGACCTCCGGCCTCCTGAGCCGGTCGAGTGCCGCCGCCGCGAGGCAGGCGACGGCGGCCGGTCCGCGACCCGAGCGGCCTCCCCGTACGGTTCTGGAGGCCGTCCTGGCGGGGGAAGCCCGTACACGAGGGCTCGTGCCGTCGTGGACGCGGACTCGCCACGGGACCGAGCGCACTGCGGCCACGACGGCTCAGAAGGATGATGGGACCATGGAAGGGCTGCCTTTCACCCCTCTCGCCGGGGCGGACGACGGCGGGCACCTCGGTCCGCCCCCGGCCGCTCTCGCCCTGCTCGCCCCGGACGGCGTCGTCGTCGGGTGGAGCCGCGAGGCCGAGGCCCTCGTGGGCTATTCCGCCGCCCAGGTGGTGGGACGCCGGGCCGCGGACCTGCTCGTACCCCCGCACGCCGATCGCGACGGAACGGAAGAGCGACGGCCGGACCCGCGGCTCGACGGAACACGCAGCGCCGTCGTGGACGTGCGCCACCGCGACGGACACACCGTCCGCGTGGCGGTGACCCTGCGCCCCCTGGCCCCCGCCTCCGGAGCGGACCCCACGGGCCGGGCCCCCTCCGCCGTCCTCATGGCCGCCGAGCTGGACGAGCTCCGCTGGTGGGAGACCCGGCAGGCGATGCTCCAGGGGCTCGTGACCCAGTCGCCGGTGACACTCACCATCTACGGCCCCGGCGCGCGCCTCCTGTGGGCCAACGAGTCCAGCGTCCGGGAACTCGGCGGCGACCTCACCGCGTCGCTGGGCCGCTCCATGACCGAACTCTTCCCCGGAGACGTCCTCACCACCCAGCACCTGGAGCCGCCCGAGGACTTCGTCCAGCGGATCCTGGACACCGGTGAGCCGGTCATCGACGTGCACTTCCGCGGGCGCGCCCCCTCGGACCCGCGGCGTGAGCACGTCTGGTCCTCGTCGTACTTCCGGCTGCTCGACGGCCGGGGCGAGCCGGTGGGCGTGTGCGAACAGTCCATCGACGTCACCGACCACTACCGTGCGCAGCAGCGCCTCGCGCTCCTCGCGGAGGCCGGTGCGCGGATCGGGGCGACGCTCGACCCGTCCGGTACGGCGGCGGAGCTCGCCGAGACCGCCGTACCGAGGTACGCCGACGCCGTGCTGGTCGACGTGGCGGCGGAGGTGCTCGAAGGGGAGGAACCCAAGCCCGTCACGGCAGGGGACCTGGTCCGCGTGGCCGATTCCGAGGCGGAACCCGCACGGGTGGGCGAGCGGGTCGCGTACGCCCCCGGATCGTCGCAGGCCGAGAGCCTCGCCGGGGGCCGTACGACCGCGGACGCCGTGGCCGGGACGACACGGCTGTACGTCCCGCTGATCGTGCGGGGGACGCCGTGGGGCCTCGTCACCTTCGTGCGGGGCGAGGCCTCGGAACCCTTCGACGACGGCGATCGGGCGGTGGCGGAGGAACTGGCCTCGCGCACCGCCGTGTGCATCGACAACGCCCGGCGGTACCGCCGGGAGCGCACCTCCGCCTTCATGCTCCAGAGCAGTCTGCTGCCGCGCTCGCTGCCCGAGCTGAGCGCGGTCGACGCGGCGAGCCGCTATCTGCCCGCCGACAGCCACCTCGGCGCTGGCGGCGACTGGTTCGACGTCATCCCGCTCTCCGGCGCACGCGTCGGACTCGTCGTGGGGGACGTCGTCGGCCACGGGCTGGGAGCCGCCGCCACCATGGGGCGCCTGCGCGCGATGGTGCGCACCCTGGCCGAGCTGGACCTCGCGCCCGACGAACTGCTGGCCCGGCTGAACGACCAGGTCGCCAGGGACGCCTCGGACCAGCACGCGAAGGGCCCGGACGGCAGTGGCGCCGTCGGAGCGACGTGCCTCTACGGGACCTACGATCCGGCGTCCCGGACGAGCACCTGGGCAGCGGCGGGACACCTGCCGCCCGCCGTGGTGCAGCCGCACGGCCCCGTCAGCCTCCTCCGGCTGCCGCCGGGGGCTCCGCTGGGCGTGGGGCGGCTTCCCTACGAGGGCGTGGACGTGGCGCTCGCCGCGGGCAGCCTGGTCGTCCTGTTCACCGACGGCCTCGTGGAGGCCCGGGGGCAGGGCGTCGACGTCGGGCTGGACCGCCTGGCGGCCGTGCTGGGGGAGCAGCGAGGATCGTCGCCCGACCTCCTGTGCGCGCAGATCGTCGCGGAGCTGGCGCCGGAGCACGTACGGGACGACGCGACGCTCCTCGTCGTGCGCACCCGCGCGCTGGACGCGCGCAGGGTGGCGGCCTGGGAGCTGCCCTCGGACCCCGCGCTCGTCGCACGCGCGCGTGCGATGGCCTCGGAGCAGCTCGGGCGGTGGGGACTGGACGATCTGGCCTTCACCACGGAACTGGTGGTCAGCGAACTGGTCACGAACGCGATCCGGCACGCCTCGGGCCCGATCGGGCTGCGCCTGATCCGGGACCGTTCGCTCATCTGTGAGGTCTCCGACTCGCAGCACACGTCACCGCACGCCCGTTACGCCGGCAACGACGAGGAGGGCGGACGCGGACTGTTCATGGTCGCCCAGCTCACCGAGCACTGGGGTACGCGTTACATGCCGACGGGCAAGACGATCTGGGCGGAACAGGCCTTGCCGGTGGGGTGAGCGCCTCCCGGGATCGTGGGGCGGCACGGGCCCCACGGGCCTGGCTCAGGGCGTGTGCAGGCGTACGGCCAAGGCGGCGATGTCGTCGTCGAGGGTGCCTCTGCTGTGCCGCAGGAGATCGTGGTGCAGCGCCGTGAGCAGGTCGCGGGGCGGTGTGGGGGGCTGCCGGCGCATCCATGCCGTCAACGGGAAGAACTCGCCGTCCCGGGCGCGGGTCTCGGCGATCCCGTCCGTGTAGAGGAGGAGGAGCTCACCGGGAGCGAAGGCGAAGGCGTCCGCGCGGTACTGGTCGCCGATCAGTTCCGCGAGGCTGAGCAGGGGCGAGGGGACGGACGGTTCGAGGGTGCGCACGTGCGTGCGGCTGTGGACCAGGGGCGGGGGGTGTCCGCAGTTGACGATGGTGATGTGGCTGCCCTGATGCGGGATCTCGACGAGCAGCGCGGTGGCGAAGCGCTCCATCGGTGCCTCGGGTGGGTGGGCGGCGTTGTGCCGGGCACAGCTGGCGTCGAGCTTGCGGGCGACGTCGGCCATGGACGCCTCGCCGTGTGCCGCCTCCCGGAAGGCGTTGACGATCGCCGCGGCGGCCCCCACCGCCGGCAGGCCCTTTCCCCGCACGTCGCCGATGAGCAGCCGTACCCCGTACGGAGTGTCGATCACCTCGTAGAAGTCCCCGCCGATGCGGGCCTCCGCGGCGGCCGCGAGGTACAGCGACTCGATCTCGACGTTCCGGAAGCGGTGCGGCAGGGGCCGCAGCACCACCTGCTGGGCCGCGTCCGCGACGAGCCGCACCTGGATGAGCGTCCGCTCCCGCTGGAGCCTGACGTGGCTTCCGTACGCGGCGGCCACGGTGACCGCGACGATCCCCCCGCACGTCCACCACGTCCCGAGATCGGGGAAGACGAAGCTGAGGCCGATCATCAGGAGGAGGCAGACGGTCCCGAGGAGAACGGTCGGCAGGACCGGCCACATGGCGGCGGCCAAGGCCGGCGCCGCCGGCAGGAGGCGGCTGAAGGCCATCTCCGGCGGAGTCGCGTAGGCCAGTCCGGCGATCACGACGGTCAGAATCACCGGCGACAGCCGCACGAGCCTGCCGTAGCCGTAGCTCCGACTGAGCCGCGGCCGTCCGGACTCGATCATGAATCCCAGAGTATCCGCGAGGGGCCCGCTCAGCGACGTGACGAGGGGGCTACAGGTGCGACAGGGCCCGCCCGCCCGCCGGCGAGGGCGCGCCCCCTGCCGTGTTACTGACCGGGAGGCCGAGAGCGCCGCCCGTGGAGCGGCCGGGCGTGGTGGGCCACGGAGCTGATCTTGAGACCACGAGCAGCCCATGGCAGGCTCACCCCACATGATCGACGAGTTCGCGAAAGACACCCTGCACGGGAGACTCCGACGGGACCGCGAGGCGCTGCTCTGGAAACTCGACGGCCTGTCCGCATACGACGCCCGCCGACCGCTGACGGCGACCGGCACCAACCTCCTCGGTCTGGTCAAACACGTGGCCACCGTCGAGGCCAGGTACTTCGGCGAGGTGTTCGACCGCCCTTCCCCGGAGCCGCTGCCCCGGTGGCAGGACTCCGATGGCAGCGATCTGTGGGCGACCGAGGACGAGACCCGTGAACAGATCATCGGGTTCTACCGGCGCACGTGGGAACACTCGGACGCGACGATCGACGCGCTTCCCCTCGACGCCCCCGGCCACGTGCCGTGGTGGCCGGAGCCCCACGCCACCACGAACCTGTTCGCCGTCATGGTGCACGTCCTCGGCGAGTCCATCCGGCACGCCGGGCACGCCGACGTCCTGCGCGAGGGCGTCGACGGCCGGACCGGGTTGCGCGCCGAACTCGAGAGGCGGATCGACGAGGAAGCCCGCGCGGCCCACTGGGCGAAGATCGACCGGGCCGCCAGGTCGGCAGCCGCGTCCGTCGAGGCGTAGAGGTCACCGTAGTGACCCCGGTCGTGGTCGTCGCCAGTCGCTTGACCCGACCCACCTGAGCACCCCCGTCCGACCGTGTGGTCCCGGTGGCCCCCGTGGCGGTGCGGGGCTCGACCGGTTGCGGCAGCATCGACCTGACCTGGGAGAGCGCGGGATGCGGGAAAGAGACGGAGGCGGTCATGGCTGAAGGTTGGGAGCCCCGGCCCTCGACGGACGCGGAGGGGGTCGAATGGCGGCCGGCCCTGGACGTGCCCCCGCCGGGGCGGCAGCGCCGCTGGACGGTGCTCCTGCGCTGGCTGCTGCTCCTGCCGCAGTTCGTCGTCGTCGCCCTGCTGTCGATCGCCGCGTTCTTCGTCACGATCGTGGCCTGGTTCAGCGCCCTGGTCCTGGGCCGCCTGCCCGACCCGATCGCGTCCTTCCTGGGCTCCGTCCTCGCCTACCAGACGCGGGTCTCGGCCAGTGCGGCCCTCCTCGTCGACCGCTACCCGCCGTTCTCCTTCGAGGCCCCCGGCCACCCGGTCAGGATCGAACTGCGCGCCACGTCGCTCAACCGCCTCGCCGTGCTGTTCCGGCTGATCCTCATGATCCCGGCGGCGATCGTCAGCAGCCTCGCGCAGGCCGGCTGGTTCGCCGTCAGCTGGGTGTTCTGGCTGATCGGCATCGTCCTGGGACGCCTTCCCGAGCCGGTCTTCGAGGCCACGGCGGCCGTCGTCCGGTACCGGATGCGGCTGGCGGCCTACGCGACGATGCTGACGCCGGTGTATCCCAAGGGGCTCCTGGGCGACACCCTCGACCCGGCCGCGCCACGCGCGTACTCCGCGACGCGTCCGCTGCGCCTGAGCACCGCCGCGCAGGTCCTGGTCTGGCTCTTCCTGCTCCTCGGGCTCGCGGGGCACCTGACCTCGGGCACGATCGACTACGAGGACGGGGACGACGACCGCACCGGGGCGGGCACCGTGCGACGCACCGCCGCCGCGGCGGATCCCGGCGACGGGGCGTACCGATTCGGCCGCCGGGCCGGCTGAGCGACCGTCAGCGGTGGTTGCCGCGCAGCCTGCCGAGGAGGCGCCGCGCCTGGCTGCGCCTGCGGGGGTCGGCGGCGGCCCGGCGGAGGGTCGCGGCCGCGTCGCGGCCCTGGGGGCTGCGGGCGAATCGCTTGATGCGGGCCAGCAGTGCGGTCATGGGATGCTCCTTCGGTCGAAGCGACGGAACGTCGTTGCACGGGGCACGTCGTGCCACCGGGCGTAGTGCTCTGTCACCCCGTGTTGCCCGTCGCGGCCGTCTCACACCTGGCCGCCGACGTCGTAGGCGAGAACCCGGCACCCTCCGGCCGGAGGGTGCCGGGCTCGTCCGCGTGCTCAGGCGGTCAGCGCCGAGTCGTCCTCGGGGCGAGCTCCCGGCAGCCGGTGCCTGGCCGCGATGAGTGCCGTGTCCACGTCACGCGTACCGGTGGAGACGCACAGCGTGTACGCGAGGTCGTCCATGCGCCGCCGTACCTCCTCGCCGCCGTTCTCCGCCCGGAGCGCCTTGAGGGTCTCGTACTGCTCGATGAGGTTGCGCAGGACCACGGGATGGGCCATCAGCACGTGCTGCTCCTGTCGTCGGCAGGGCGGCGACCGCCCTGTTCCGGGCAGCGCGTACCCCCGGACCCGGGTCGCATGCCAGGGAGCCGTCCAGCGGACCGTCGGGTGTCCGGAGGGCGCCGCCTCCAGGCCGCGCATCGCGCCGTGAGGTCGGGCGGACGGCGGGTTCCGGCCGTATGACGCGGCACCGCCCTCCTCGTATGGATCACGGAGGGGTAGTGTCGTCATCATTGCCGTACGGCAACGATCGCGGTCGGAAACGCCCTGGGGGGAGCGTGTTCGTCCGGCTCGTGACCGAGTCCGAACGGCCGGGAAACGGAATCCTTTCGGGGAACGAGGATGGGGCATGTCTGAGACGACGACCGAGGAGTCCTCGACCCGGGTCAGGACCGCTCCGGCCGAGGTGGGCGAGCCGGAGCTCCGACAGCTCCTGGCCGGGCTCACGGCGGTGCGGGACGGCGACTTCGGGACCCGGCTGCCCGACGAGGCGGACGGCCTGATGGGCGAGATCTCCCGGGTGTTCAACGGGATGGTCGACCAGCTCTCCCTCTTCACCTCCGAGGTCACGCGGGTGTCCCGTGAGGTCGGCACGGAAGGCACCCTGGGCGGGCAGGCCGTGGTGCCCGGGGTCTCCGGCACCTGGGCCGACCTCACCGACTCGGTGAACGCGATGGCCGGCAACCTCACCACCCAGGTCCGGGACATCGCCCAGGTGGCCACCGCGGTCGCCAAGGGCGACCTGTCGCAGAAGATCGACGTGGACGCGCGCGGCGAGATCCTGGAGCTCAAGAACACCATCAACACGATGGTGGACCAGCTCTCCTCCTTCGCCGACGAGGTCACGCGCATGGCCCGTGACGTGGGCACGGAGGGCATCCTCGGCGGCCAGGCCGACGTGAAGGGCGTCTCCGGCACCTGGCGCGACCTGACCGACTCGGTGAACTCCATGGCCGGGAACCTCACCGCCCAGGTGCGGGCGATCGCCCACGTCGCCACCGCGGTCGCCACCGGCGACCTGTCCAAGAAGGTCGACGTGGACGCCCGGGGCGAGATCCTGGAGCTGAAGACGACCATCAACACGATGGTCGACCAGCTCTCGGCCTTCGCCGACGAGGTCACGCGCGTGGCCCGCGAGGTCGGCACCGAGGGGAACCTCGGCGGCCAGGCCACGGTCCGGGGCGCCTCGGGCACGTGGAAGGACCTGACGGACAACGTCAACGTGATGGCGTCCAACCTCACCGGGCAGGTGCGTTCGATCGCCCAGGTCGCCACCGCCGTGGCCCGGGGTGACCTCTCGCGCCGGATCACCGTGGAGGCGAAGGGCGAGGTCGCGGCGCTCGCCGACACCATCAACACGATGGTGGACACCCTGTCCGCCTTCGCCGACGAGGTGACCCGGGTCGCCCGCGAGGTCGGCACCGAGGGCCGCCTCGGCGGCCAGGCCCGGGTGCCGAACGTGGCCGGCACCTGGAAGGACCTCACCGACAACGTCAACTCCATGGCGAACAACCTCACCGGTCAGGTGCGGAACATCGCGCAGGTCACCACCGCCGTCGCCAACGGCGACCTCTCCAAGAAGATCGACGTGGACGCCCGGGGCGAGATCCTGGAGCTGAAGACGACCATCAACACGATGGTCGACCAGCTCTCCTCGTTCGCCGCCGAGGTGACCCGTGTGGCCCGTGAGGTCGGCAGCGAGGGCCGGCTCGGCGGCCAGGCGGAGGTCGAGGGCGTCTCCGGGACCTGGAAGCGCCTGACCGAGAACGTCAACGAGCTGGCCGGCAACCTCACCCGCCAGGTTCGCGCCATCGCCGAGGTCGCGAGCGCCGTCGCCGAGGGCGACCTCACCCGCTCGATCACCGTCGAGGCCTCCGGCGAGGTGGCCGAGCTCAAGGACAACATCAACGCGATGGTCGGCTCCCTGCGCGAGACGACCCGGGCCAACCAGGAGCAGGACTGGCTGAAGTCCAGCCTCGCCCGCATCTCCGCGCTGATGCAGGGCCACCGCGAGATGGACGTCGTCGCCGAGCTCGTCATGGACGAGCTGACGCCGCTCGTCGCCGCCCAGTACGGCGCGTTCTACCTGGCCGAGGACGGAGCGGACGGCGTCGAGCTCCGCCTCGTCGGCTCCTACGGCCGGCCGGCGGGAGGGGGCCGGGACCGCTTCCGGCTGGGGGAGTCGCTCGTGGGACAGGCCGCCCGCAGCCGCCGCACCATCGCGGCCGAGAACGTCCCCGCCGACTACGTCACCCTCTCCTCGGGACTCGGCAGCACGGCCCGGGGCAGCCTCGTGGTCCTGCCGGTCGTCGTCGAGGACCAGGTGCTCGGCGTCATCGAGCTCATGTCCTTCAGCCCCTTCACCTCGGTGCACCGGAACTTCCTGGCACAGCTCATGGAGACGGTCGGCGTCAACCTCAGCACCATCGTCGCCAACGCCCGCACCGACGAACTGCTGGACGAGTCCCAGCGCCTCGCCGGTGAACTGCGCTCGCGCACCGAGGAACTCCAGGTGCAGCAGGAGGAACTCCAGCGCTCCAACGCCGAACTGGAGGAGAAGGCGGCCCTGCTCGCCACGCAGAACCGCGACATCGAGGCCAAGAACCTCCAGATCGAGCAGGCCCGGCAGGAGTTGGAGGACCGCGCCCAGCAGCTCGCGCTGGCCTCGACGTACAAGTCCGAGTTCCTGGCGAACATGAGCCACGAACTGCGCACCCCGCTCAACAGCCTGCTGATCCTCGCCCAGCTGCTGGCCCAGAACCCCACGCGCAACCTCACGGCCAAGCAGGTCGAGTACGCCGGCATCATCCACTCCGCCGGGTCCGACCTGCTGCAGCTGATCAACGACATCCTCGACCTGTCCAAGGTGGAGGCCGGGAAGATGGACCTCAACCCGGAGCGCGTGCCCCTGCGCAGGCTCCTCGACTACGTCGAGGCGACCTTCCGCCCGCTCACCTCCCAGAAGAGCCTCGCCTTCGCGGTCTCCACGGCCGCCGGCGTCCCCGTCGACCTGGTCACCGACGACACCCGCCTCCGGCAGGTGCTGCGCAACCTCCTCTCGAACGCAGTGAAGTTCACCGAGCACGGCGACGTCACGCTCCGCATCGAGCCGGCGTCCGACGACGAGCTCCCCGTGTCGGTCCACCGGGGCGGCCCCGTCGTCGCCTTCCGCGTGAAGGACACCGGCATCGGCATCGCGGCCGAGAACCTCGAAGCCATCTTCGGTGCCTTCCAGCAGGCCGACGGGACGACCAACAGGAAGTACGGCGGCACCGGACTGGGCCTGTCCATCAGCCGCGAGATCGCGTATCTGCTCGGCGGTGCCCTCACGGTCAGCAGCGTCGCCGGCGAGGGCAGCACCTTCACCCTCTACCTGCCCGTCACCCGCACCGACTTCACGGAGAAGCCCGCCCCCGCGGACGGTGCGGCCACCGCGCTCCCGGTGCCGTCCGAGGGCGCCGCCCTCGCCCTGCCGGCCGGGCCCGGCACACCGGCCGTCCGGTCGCCACGGCGCCTCCTCGTGATCGAGGAGCGCCCGCGCGGACTCCTCGCGGTCGTCGCCGAGAACGCCGTCGCGCAGCTCGCCGCCGACGCCGGGCACGCCGCGCGGCCGGACATCGAACTGATCGCGGTCGTCGGCCCGCAGGAGGCGGCCACCGCGCTGGCCACCCAGCCGTTCCACTGCGTCGTGCTGGACGTCGACATGGCGGACGGCGACGCCCTGCGCTTCCTCGACGCCATGGACGGCGACGAGGCCCTCCGCACCGTCCCCGTGCTCGCCCACAACAACCGCCGCCTCCCCGCCGACGAGGAGGGAGCCCTGCAGGAGCTCGCCCACCGCCGTCCGCTGGAGCTCCTCTCCAGCCTCGACGAACTGCGCGAGCGGATCGCCCTGCACCTGTCCGCCGAGCAGCCCGGCGACGTCGTACCCCTGGTCCGCGGGGACCACCGGGCTCCGGCACCCCAGGCCATCGACACCACGCTGCGCGGCCGGACGGTCCTCGTGGTCGACGACGACGCCCGCAACCTCTACGCCCTCAGCGGCATCCTGGAGCTGCACGGCATCACGGTGCTGCACGCCGAGAACGGCCGTAAGGGGATCGAGACGCTCCAGGCGCACCCGGCCGTCTCCCTCGTCCTGATGGACGTGATGATGCCGGAGATGGACGGCTACACCGCGACGGCACGGATCAGGGAGCTGCCCGAGTACGCGGAGCTGCCGGTGATCGCGGTCACCGCGAAGGCCATGCCCGGTGACCGCGAGAAGAGCCTCGCGTCGGGCGCCAGCGACTACGTGACCAAGCCCGTCGACGCCGACGAGCTCATCGCGTGCGTGGGCCGCTGGCTGAACGGCCGGTAGGCCCGTGACCGTCACCCCCGCACCGGCGCGCGCTCCGCGCCGGTGCCCGCGCCGAACCGGCGCCCCCCGTCCCCGTCCGTGTGGCGGCCCCGAGGCCGTCCTGACCGAGGATTCGCCGACGTGAGTGACCCCCGCCTCCAGGACGCAGACCCGTCCGACGGCTTCGCCGGGCATGCCGGTACGACGCCCGGGCCGCCGACCGTCGGCACGGGCACGCCCTCCGCCGACGGCGCACGGCGGGCGCCCGGCGGCGACGTCGACGGCCGGCTGGCCGCCACGGTGGAGCGGCTGCGTGGCGAGGTGCGCGCCGCGCACGCGGCGGCCGAGGGGCGCGCCCTGATCGAGCTCGCCAAGGGCGTGATCGTCGAGCGTCTCGGCTGCGGTCCGGCGCAGGCCGCCCGGCAGCTCGCCGAGCTCGCCGAGCGGGCCGGACTCTCCCGCCTGGAGCTGGCCGCGGACATCATCAACCAGGCCGCCCGGGACCAGGTCGCCGAGGTGGCCGGGGAGTTCGTGCGGACGGCCATGGGCGAGCCCGGCCCCGCCGGGCCCGCCGCCTCGGTCGCGGTGCGGCTCCGCACGGCGGAGAGCGCGGCGCTCGGCGCGGGGGACACCCAGGCCGTCGCCGAGTCGCTCCTCGCGCACGCCCTCGAACCCCTGGGCGCCGTCGCCGTGGCCATCTGGACCACCGGCCCGGACGGCTCGCTGAGCCTGCGGGGCCACGCCGGGTTCGGCTCCGAGGAGGCGGACCGCTGGCACTACGTACCCCCCGGGGTGACCACGGCGGCCCGGCAGGCGCTGTCCGGCCGCTGTACCGTCCGATACCGCTCCCTCGCGGCAGCCGGCATCCCGTCGATCGGACGCGCGCGGCACCCCGACGGCGGTCGTGTGGTCGTCCCCGCGGGGACGGGCGGACGCATCCACGGCGTCCTGGAGATCTGCTGGCCCCGCCCGCTGGAACCCCAGCCGCAGGCCGTGGACCGCCAGATCGAGGCCCTCGCGGAACTCTGCGCGCACACCCTGGAGGCCCTGCCCGCCCAGGCGGGCCCCGCGGGGCTTCTCCTCCCCGCCGTGGACGGGGCGCGGGAGCTGGCCGAGCTCTCCGACGGGCTCTACGACCCCGCCCTCGTCCTGACGCCCCACCTGGACGAGGCGGGCGCGCTCGTCGACTTCCGCATCCGGCACGCCAACGCCCACTTCCAGGACCCGGCGGGCCGGCCCCGCGCCGCCGTCGACGGGGCGCTGCTCCTGGAGGCGTACCCCGCGACCGCCGGGGAGAGCGAGCTCTTCGAGCGGATCGAGCGCGTCTACGCGACGGGCGAGCCGTTCCGCGCCCGCCGGGCCCGGCTCACCGCCCTGGTGGACCAGGTGCCGCTCACCTCGTCGGCGGACATCAGCATCAGCCGGTACGGAGCGGGCGTCCTCCTCATCTGGCGCGTCGAGGACGAGTCGGCGCGCCTCGCCAGCCTGCTCCAGCACGCCCAGCGCCTGGGCCGGGTCGGGGCGTTCGAGGAGGACGTCCTCACCGGCGACATCACCTGGCACGGCCAGCTCTTCGAGCTCTTCGCCCGGCGCCCGACCGAGCCGCCGGTCGCCCTGCGCGACCTGGCCGCGCACGCCCACCCCGACGACGCCGGGACCATCCGGCGCTTCCTCCAGACGGTGCTGCACCAGCGGCAGGTGGGCTCCGCCGCCTTCCGCATGCTGCGGCACGACGGGGTCACGCGGCACATCCGGGTGACCGCCGAACCCGCCCTGGGCGTCGACGGCGGCCTCCAGGCCGTCCGGGGCGCCTACCAGGACATCTCGGCGCAGCACTGGACCGAGGTCGCCCTCTCCGCCACCCGCGACCGGCTGGCCGCCACGGAGGAGGCGGTCGAGGAGCGCAACCGGCTCACCCTCCAGCTCCAGCACGCCATCATGCCGCCGGCCAGACCGCCGCTCGACGCGCCGACCCTCGACGTCGCCGTTCGCTACCGTCCGGCGGAGTCCGACTCGCTGGTCGGCGGCGACTGGTACGACACCGTCGTGCTGCCGTCCAAGAAGGTGCTCCTGTGCGTCGGGGACGTCGCGGGCCACGGGGTGGAGGCGGCCACCGGGATGGTGGTCCTGCGCAACGCCCTCCGGGGCCTCGCCGTCACGGGCGCGGGGCCGGGGCAGCTGCTGTCCTGGCTGAACAGCGTCGCCCACCACCTCACCGCCCAGGTCACGGCCACGGCCGTCTGCGGCATCTACGACCCCGACACCCGGACGCTGCGCTGGGCCAGGGCGGGGCACCTGCCGCCCGTCCTGGTCCGGGGCAGCGAGGCGGCCGACCTGCCGCTGCTGCGCGGCCTCCTGCTGGGGGCGCTCGCCGAGGCCGAGTACGAGGAGGCGGAGGTCCGGCTCGAACCCGACGACGTCGTCCTGATGTACACCGACGGCCTCGTCGAACGGCGGGACACCGCCGTCCACGACTCCGTCGCCCAGCTGCTCACCGTCGCCAGGCAACCGTCCGACAGCCTCGAACGACGGCTGGACGAGCTGCTGGCCCGCAGCAAGTCGGACACGGACGACGACACGTGCGTGGTCGGCGTCCGGGTGTCCTGATCGCCCGGGCGTCCGCCCGGCGGCCTTCCCCCACACCGAAAGCAGGGAACATGTCCGACCAGCAACCGAACCTGCAAGTCGACGTCGAGGTCCGCGACGCCCGCACGGCCGTGCTCGCCGTAGGGGGCGAGCTGGACATGGAGACGGCGGACCGGCTCGACCACCACGTGAGGGAGCAGCTCGGCCGGGGGCGGCACCGTCTCGTCCTCGACCTGTCCGGCCTCGGCTTCATGGACTCGTCGGGCCTCAACGTCCTGATCAGGTCGGTCCACCGGGCGCGGGAGCACGGCGGGGACCTGTACCTCGCCGCGCCGACGCCGGCGGTGCGACGCATCCTGGAGATCACCGGAGTGGCGACGACGATCCCGCCGCACGACGGCGTGGCGGAGGCCCTCGCCGCGGCCGACGGCGGGAGATAGCGGAAGGCGGCGCGGTCCCCGTGCAGGGGACCGGGCCCAGGAGAGAAGGAAGTTCAAGAGCGTGGACGAGATCGCCGACGTCGAGCAGGCGCTTCGCCGGGCGGCCCCGCACCGGCTGGTGAGCGTCGTCGAGGACGCCCTGCGGAAGCGCTGTGACGCCCTGCGGGTGGAGCTCCGCCTCGCCGACTACGGCCTGCGGACGCTCCAGCTCGTCGGGCGCGTCCCGGGGGCGGATCCGTCGGTCCCGATCGGGGACAGTCCGCAGGGGCGCGCCGTCGGCGCCCAGGAGCCGTACGTCGTCCGGGGGCCCGCAGCGGACCTGGTCCACCTGCCCGTGACCGTCCGCGGCGACCGGCTGGGCGTCCTGACCGTCGAGCTGTCCCCGGAGGCCGACCTGCGGCCGCTGCTCCCGGGACTGACCCAGGTCTGCGAGGCGCTGGGGCACGAGATCCTGGTGGCCGAGCGGGACACGGACCTGTACGTCCTGGCGCGGCGGGCGACGCGGCTCACGCTCGCGGCGGAGATGCAGTGGCAGCTGCTGCCCGGCCGTTCGTGCGCCCGCCCGGAGTTCGCCCTCGCGGCCCATCTGGAACCCGCCTACGCGATCTTCGGCGACAACTACGACTGGTCGGTGTCCGACGGCCGTCTGACCCTCACCGTCACCAACGGCATGGGCGAGGGCATCGAGGCCGCCCTGCTGACGAACCTCGCCATCAACGCGCTCCGCAACGCCCGCCGGGCCGGTCTCGGCCTGGCGGACCAGGCGGCCCTGGCCGACCAGGCCGTGTACGCGCAGTACCGGGGCGAGGCCTTCGTCGCGGTCCTGCTGCTCTCCTTCGACCTGGCCACGGGCGAGGTGGAGGCCGTGGACGCCGGCTCGCCCCGTCTGTGGCGGCTGCGCGGCCAGTCCGTCGAGTCCATCGGATTCGAGGCGCAACTGCCGCTCGGCATGTTCGAGGAGACCGCGTACGTGCCCGAGCGGTTCGGCGTGCGGCCGGGGGACCGTCTGCTGTTCGGCAGCGACGGCGTGTACGCCTCCGTCTCGCCGGCGGGGGAGAGCTACGGGGACAGGGCCCTGGCCCGCGCGCTCAGGGGGACGCGCCTGCTGCCGCCCACGCAGGTGCCCCAGGCGATGCTCCGGGAGCTCGCCGTGCACCACGGCGGCAGCCCGCTGGACGACGACGCCCTCGTGGTCTGTCTCGACTGGCACGGTGCCGCGTAAACAGTTGCCGTGTGGCAACTGTATCCTTGAGGCAACATTCGGCGTGTGCCGGTGGATCGCATCGAGGACGACCAGAGGTGGCAATGGGGACATGGGGGGTTCGCCCGGCCGGATCCGGAGCCGGGGCCGGAGCAGGCCCCGGCACCGGAACGCGCGCCGGCGATGCTCCGGCATCAGGCCGAGCTGACGTCCTTCAGCGGCGTGTGAGGGCGTGACGAGGCGGTCGGACCGCTGTCGTCCAGGGCCTCCCGGAAACCGGTCAGCCCCCGCAGCAGAGCCTTGCGGCTCGTCGCCGACATGCCGGCGATGACCGCGAGCAGGGCCTCCTCGCGCTGGACCCGCAGATCCCGCAGGTAGGCCTTGCCGTGAGCGGTCAGGTGCAGTTCCAGCTGCCTCCGGCTGACGGAACTGGGCAGGCGCTGGACGAAGCCCAGCGCCTCCAGCCGGTCGCACATGCGGCTCACGGAGGGCGGCGCGGACCCGAGGAGGTCGCCGAGGGTGCGCAGACTGATGCCCTCCTCGCGGTCCAGGCTGTACAGCACGCGCAGCTGACTCGCCGAGACCGGTGTCGCCGACACCATGTCCCGGCCGCGCTCCCACAGCACCTCCAGCAGCTCGATGAGCTCCCGGGCGGCCTCGGCCGTCTGCTGCGGTTCCCCCGGCGGCGGGGCGGGATGGGTGGTCATGACTGCCGACACTCCTCGGGCGTCCGTGACCGAGCACGTCGGCCGTGCGACGGACCGGTCATCTCCACAACTCTCCAGAAGGCGGTACGCATACGGTGGATCGACACGTGACAGTGGAAAGCGCACTGCGCGGGGCGGCACCACACCTCCTCCTGGACTCCCTCCGTACCAGTCTCGCGCGGCTGTACGCCGCGACCTCGGCCGACCTGCTGCTCATCGACTACGGATTCACGTCCCTGCGCCCCGTGGAGCCCGTGCAGGCGCCTGCCGGGGTGCGGCACGTGCCCGTGGACGCGGGCCCCGCCGGTCGGGTCTTCCGCACCCAGCAACCATATCTTTTCCGTGATGTCGGGCCCACGGCGACCGTTTACCTTCCCGTCACGGTCCGCGGCGACCGGTTCGGCGTCCTCGTGGTCGGCCTTCCCGCGGACCGGGGCACCCCGGACACGACCGCGAGTCTCGGCCGGGTCGCCGAGACGCTCGGACACGCCCTGCGCGTCGCCGACCGCCACACCGACCTCTACCGCAGCACCCGCAGGACCCACGCCCTCACCGTCGCGGGGGAGATGCAGTGGGACACCCTGCCGGGCCGTGCCTGCGCCGGGCCCGCCTTCGACCTCCACGCCCACTGGGAACCCGCCTACACCTCGGGCGGACACCTCCTGGACTGGAGCGTGACCGAGGACGAACTCCTGCTGATCGTCGCGGACGGCGCCGGACCGGGCACACCGGCCGCCCTCGTGAGCACGCTCGCCCTGACGGCCGTCCGCAACGCCCGCCGTGCCGGACTCGACCTGGTGGGCCAGGCCAGCCTCACCGACCAGGCCCTCTACGGGCAGTACCGGGGGAGGAGCGTCCTCGCCGCCCTGCTGCTGCGCCTCGACCTGACCACCGGCGCGATCGACGTGGTCGACGCCGGATCGCCGACGCTCTGGCGGATCCGCGACGCCGTGGGCGAGCGCATCGAGCTGGACCGGCAGCTGCCCCTCGGCATGTTCGAGGACACCGTCTACGCCACCCAGCACCTGTGCCTCCTGCCCGGCGACCGGCTGGTCTTCGTCGCCCACGGCACCGGCGGAGCCGCGCCCGCGGGGGAGTGCGAGTCCCCGGACGGCCCGGTCGCCCGGGCCCTGGACCGTACGCACGGGATGAACGGCGCGGACGCTTCCGGGGCCGTCGTCCGGGCGCTGCGCACGTCACCCCGTGGCGCACCGGACGCCGTCCTCGTACTGTGTCTCGACTGGCACGGCCACGGAACCCGGTCACGGGGCGCGGAGCCGGGCCGGAAACCCGGTCCGCCCCCTGCCGAACGCCTGCCGGAGGTGTGATCCCCGTTGCGGGCGGTGTGGGAACCACGAAGAGGGGAAAGGCGGAGTACGGGGGTACCCGGCAGGAACCGCCCCACCGGACGAGGGGAGTACCAGCGCCATGACGGACGCGATCACCGCGGAGTGCGCGGCGCCGGAACCCTTGCTGTCCGCGAGCGTCCTCTACGACGCCGCGTCCGGCGGCGGCGCGATCGCCTCCGCCCGCGCGTTCACGGCCGACTTCCTCGCCGCCGTCCCGTCCGTGCGGCACGCACCGGTCGCCGGTGAGCGGGTCGAGACGGCGCAGCTGGTCGTCAGCGAGCTGGTGACCAACGCGGTGCGGCACACCTCCGGCCCCTGCCGGCTGCTCCTGGAGCTGCGCCGCGACACCCTGGTGATCTCGGTCTTCGACCGCGAGACGGCCGCCCCCGTCCCCCGCGGACACGACCCCCGCCGCATCGGCCAGCACGGCGTCGAGATCGTCGTCGCCGTCTGCGAGAGCCTCGGCGTGGAGCCGACCCCGGACGGCAAGCGAGTCCGGGCCTGCCTCTCCCTGCTGCCGCAGTACGCCGACCGGGCGGCCCGGCGCGCCCGCTGACGCCCGGCCCCACCCGGTCCACGGCACACCGCGGACCGGGCGAGAGGTCACCGCCGCCGGTCCGCCGCGCGGCGCGACCGGCGCCGCAGCGAGGTCCGCTCGGTCTCGGTGAGGCCGCCCCACACGCCCGACGGCGGATGGGGCTCCGCCAGGGCCCAGCGCAGGCACTCCTCCCGCACCGGGCAGATCCGGCAGACCTCCTTGGCCTCCTCGGCCTGGGCGAGCGCGGCGGGGCCGACGCCCACCGGGAAGAACAGATCGGGGTCGACCTCCTGACAGGCCGCGGCCGTACGCCAGCTGTCCATGCGAGCCTCCTGGCACGTCGTGTCGGGATCCGTCTCCCGTCCGCCTGACCGCTCGTCCGCGCACGAAACCCGGGCAGGAATGGTCCGGAGCGGACGGGGCACCCGGAGGGTCGACCGAGAGGAGCGAGTCGACGTGACCACCACACGGGCCCACGCGGCCGGAACGGAGAGCGCGGTCCGCGGCGAGGCCGTCCGGGCGGCCGCCCGGGCCGGATTCGCGGCGCGGGGCATGCTGTACCTGCTCATCGGAGCCCTGGCCGTACGCATCGCCCTGACGGGATCGGGCGAGCAGGCCGACCGGGGAGGGGCCCTCGCGCGGATCGCCGCCACGCCGTTCGGGGCCGTGCTGCTCTGGACGCTCGGCGCCGGTCTGGCCGGGATGGCGCTGTGGCGGCTGTCGGAGGCCGCCTTCGGCGCTGCCGGACCCGACGGGGACAAGGTGCGCAAGCGGGCCCTGTCCGCCGTCCGCTGCGTCTTCTACGCCGGCTCCGCCTTCCTCGTCCTCGCCTTCGCCGCGGGCGAGCGGGGAAGCGGAGAGGGCTCGACCGACCGTCAGAGCCGGGACGTCACCAGCCGCCTCCTGGATCTGCCCGGCGGCCGCTGGTGGGTCGGCGCGGTGGCCGTGGGTGTCGTGGCGGCCGGGCTGTGGATCGCGGGCCGGGCGGTTCTCCGGACGTACCGGGACCGTCTCGCGTGGGGGTGCCTGAAGACATACCAGCGCCGCTTCATGGACGTGACCGGGGTCGCCGGCGGCGCCGGGCGCGGTCTCGTCCTCGCCGCGGTCGGTGTCTCCGGCGTGAAGGCCGCCGTGGCGTTCGACCCGGGCGAGGCCAAGGGCGTGGACGACGCGATCCGTTCGTTCGCGCAGACCCCTGCGGGTCCCTGGCTGCTGCTCGCGGTCGCCCTCGCCCTGGTGCTCTTCGGACTGTTCTCGTTCGGCCAGGCGACGTGGCGCGAGGTCTGACCGCGAGGGAGCGAGCCTGACCGGCCGGCGTCACCGTGTCCCGTGCGGGCGCTTCGGCCGGGAGAGGTGTCCCTCCGGTGAAGCCCCTGTGCCCGGACGGTGCGGTTATCGCGAAGGCGTGCCCGGTGCGTACCGGAAGAGGGGGACTCACTTGATGTGCGGCGCCCACTGGGGAAAGGTGGACGGACGAGCTTTCGTCGACTGGGAAGGTGGCGGGCCACGCCGCGCGGGCCACGCATATGACTGTTTTCGAAGACGAGTTCGGCCCCCGAGGCGACCCGGCCGGAGAGGGCACCTCCTGGCTGCGCTCCCCCCATCCGGCCGTGGTGGCCGATCGCGAGGGCGGAGTCGTGGAGTTCAACGCCGCCGCCGCCGACCTCTTCCCGCAGATGGGAGTCGGCTCATGGCTGGACGAGGTCGTCCCGACCTGGCTGGCCGACGCCCACCGACGCCTGGCCCACCCGGCACGCGCACAGCCCGCGCCCGCCTCCGTGACGGTTGGCCGCGCCGCACTGAGGGGGGCCCACGAGGGCCGCTTCCTGCGGGCCCACCCCACCGAGTCCGGCCAGGGCGACGTCGCCTGGTGGCTCGTCGACGACTCCGACCTGATCGCCGTGGAGGACGCCCTGCGGACCGAGCGGGAGCGCACCGCGCTCCTGGCCGAGGCCTCCACCCAACTCCTCGCCTCCCTGAACCCGGACCGCTGCCTGGAGAAGGCGGCCCTGCTCGCCGCCGCCCACCTCGGCGACGCGGCGCTCGTCATCTCCCCGCCGGTGCGGAATCGGTACGCCGTCGTCACCGCGGTCGGCGAGAGGTGCGACCGGAGGCAGGTGACGATGGACCCCGCGTCGGTCCCCGGCCTGGCCGAGGCCCTCCAGGGCTTCCCCCCGGTGCCCGCCCGGTGGATCGACCCCGCGGACCTGCCGGAATGGGCGGTGCCCGAAGGCTTCGAAGGAGCCCCCGGCGCCGTCGCCGTCACACCGCTGCCCGGCCACGGCATGCCGGCGGGCGTCCTGATCCTGCTGCGCCGTGGCGGACGCAGGGCCTTCGACGCGTCGGAGGAACTCTTCGCCCGGCTCTTCGCCGCCCGCGCCGGAGCCGCCCTGTCGGCCGCCCGCCTGTACGCGGAACAGGCACGCGTCACCCGCGCGCTGATCGCCGAACTCCTCCCGCCGCAACTCCACCACGTCCACGGAGTCGACTTCGCCGGCGGCTACCGGACCTCCCAGGACACGGAGCGGATCGGAGGCGACTTCTACGACGTGCACGCCGGCTCCACCGAGGGGGAGGAGACGCTCGCCGTCCTGGGCGACGTGTGCGGCAAGGGCCTCGACGCCGCCGTGCTCACCGGCCGGATCCGCAGCACCGTCCAGGCCCTGCTGCCCCTCGCCGACGACCACCAGGACGTCCTGCGACTGCTCAACGGCGCCCTCCTGACCACCCGCCACACGCGCTTCGCCACCCTCGTCCTCGCCTCGGTGCGACGATCCGGAGGCCGGGTGCGACTGCGGCTGACGAGCGCCGGCCATCCGCGCCCGCTGATCCTGCGCACCACCGGAGAGGTGGAGGAGGCCGACACGAGCGGGACCCTCGTGGGCGCGCTCCCCGACGTCACCTCCCGGTCCGCGACCGTGCACCTGGCGCCCGGGGAGACGTGCCTGCTCTACACGGACGGCATCACGGAGGCCCGGGGCGGGCCGCTCGGCTCGGCCATGTTCGGCGACGACCGGCTCCGGGACGCGCTGGCCGAGTGCGTCGGGCTCCCCGCCGAGGCCGTCGTCGAACGCCTCCAGATGATCGCCGGGGACTGGGTCGGCCGCGGACCGCACGACGACATGGCCGTCGTCGCGATCACCGCGCCGCACACCACCCATCTGTCCGCGGTGAACGGCCACACCCGGGGCAGGTACACCGCATGACCACGCACACCAGGACCTCGCCCCCCGCACTCTCCACCCTCCGCGAACGGCTCTGGACGGCCCTGGAGGCGAGGGACGAGGCGGCGGCCGGCGCCGCCGTCCTCGGCGCCCACGACGCGGGCACCTCGGTGGAGGACCTCCTGCTCGACGTGATCGGGCCCGTCCAGGCCAGAGTCGGCGT
The DNA here is from genome assembly GCF_040303145.1 of Streptomyces sp. NPDC096079. Taxonomy (NCBI): domain Bacteria; kingdom Bacillati; phylum Actinomycetota; class Actinomycetes; order Kitasatosporales; family Streptomycetaceae; genus Streptomyces; species Streptomyces sp. NPDC096079. The sequence goes on along the minus strand of NZ_JBEOST010000013.1, from coordinate 47,144 downwards.
CGAATGGGCCACGGGCCGCATCGGCGTCGCCCAGGAGCACGCCGTGACGGCCATCCAGGACCGCGTCATCGCCGCGCTGGCCCACCGGACCCCGAGCCGCCCCGCTCCCGGCGGGCCGGGTGGTGTGCCGGAGAGCGGCGCCGCGCCCCGGCGCGTCACCGTCGCCTGCGTCGACGGCGAATGGCACGCGCTGCCCGCCCGCCTCCTCGCGGAGGTCCTGCGCGGCCGGGGCTTCCTCGTCGACTACCTCGGGGCCCACGTCCCCACCCCGCACCTGATCGCCCACCTGCACCAGACCGGAGGGGACGCCGTCGCGCTCTCGGCGTCCCTCCCCCTCCGCCTCCCGACGGCCCACGCCGCCGTCACCGCCGTCCAGGCCATCGGGATCCCCGTCCTCGTCGGAGGAGCCGCCTTCGGCCCCGACGGCACGTACGCCCGGCTGCTCGGCGCGGACGGATGGGCCCCCGACGCCCGCGCCGCCGCCACCCTCCTCGCCGACGGACCGCGCCGGCCCGAGAACCCGCTGCGTGATCCGGCCGGCGAACTGCCCCACCTGTCCGACCAGGAGTACACCCTCGTCACGCGCAGCCGCACTCAGCTGATCCGCCACGTCCTCCGGGAACTGGAGGGCGCGTTCCCGGCCATGGCCGCGTACACCGAACGCCAACGGGAGCGGACCGCCGAGGACATCGCGCACATCGTCGACTTCCTCGCCGCCTCCCTCTACGCCGACGACGCCGACCTGTTCACCCGCTTCGTCACCTGGACCGCCGGAATCCTGCGGGCCCGCGGAGTCCCGGCCCACGCGCTGGCGGCCGCCCTCGACCTCCTCACCGACGCACAGCGCGACTTCCCCCGCGCGCGGTCCCACCTCGTCGCCGGACGCCGCGCCCTCACCCGCGTACCCGCCCCCTCGGCCCCCGGATCCCCCTCATGACCACACCCGACACCACCTTCGAGCTCAACGTCATCCCGTCGGTGGACGGCGTCCTGTACGCGGAACTCGCCGGCGACCTCGCCTGGGACTCCGCCGACGAGCTGCTGGAAGCGGTCCGCGCCCACCTCGACACGACGACCGGCCCGTCGGACATCCGGCTCGACTGCGCCCGGATGGCGCTGTGCGACTCGATGGGCCTCTCCACCCTGCTGGCTCTGCACCGGCGGGCGGCCGCCGCGGGCGTGCGGCTGCACCTCGATCACCGACCCGCCTCCCTCGACAGGCTGCTGGTCCTCACCGGCACGTACGAGCACCTGACGGGCCGGTCCGCGCCCGCGGGACCCGAGACGGCGAGGACGGACGGCGACACCCTGAGCGGCACGGCGGAGGGGCCCTGGCCGCCGTGAGCGGGGACGGGACCTCCGACGCGACCTCGCACGGCGCCGCGGCGGTCACCTACCGCCCCGGGCGGTGAGCTCGCACCGTACGTCCACCACGCCTTCGACGGCGCGGGCCAGGCGGGCCGCGAGAGGGACGAGCGCGGTGTCACGGACCGCGCCCGACAGGGTCACGACACCCGCGTCGACACGCACCCCGACCTCCCGGTGGGAGAGCGGGAACAGGGGCTCGACCACGTCGTGGCGCACCTCGGCGGCGAGGTCGTCGTCCGGGCGGAGGAAGACCTTGAGGAGGTCGGCGCGGCTCACGATCCCCTGGATCGCGCCGCTCGCGTCGACGACCGGCAGCCGCTTGACGCGACGGGCGGCCATCAGACGCGCGGCCTGGGGCAGCGACGCCTCGGGCGCGACGGTGACGGCGGGCGAGGTCATCAGGTCCCCGGCACGCCGGGAGCCGGCCTTGGCGGTGGCGTCCAGGTGTCGCATCTGTTCGACGAGGCCGAGGCGGTGGTCGTGGAACTCCTCCTTGAGGAGCAGGTCCGCCTCGGACACCACTCCGAGCACGCGGCCCCCACTCCCGACCACGGGCACGGCGGTCACCTTCCACCGCTCCATGGTGGCGACGATCTCCTTGAACTCCGCGCCGGGCGGGACGGTGACGACCGTCCCGGTCATCACGTCGGCGACGGTGAACGGCCGAGTGCTCACGACCTCCGTGGTGTGCATGGTGTCTCCTTCCCGCCCACCTGGGTTCAGCCGAACGTGAGCACCTCGGAGACGGGCCTGCGGGGCGTGGTCCGCCCTCCGGGGCCGTACCCCAGACGGAGCACCATGTGGACGAAGCCGATGGCCGCGCCGGGATCGCGGGCGTCGAAGCGGAGCTCGGGCCACTCCAGGGGCTGGGACATCAGCGAGGTCGCGAGACCGTCGAGAGTGGCCCGCAGAAGGACGTGCTGCAGCGCCTGGCCCGCCTTCAGCCAGTCCTCCGGTGTGTCCTCCAGCGTGCCGAGCAGCGCGATCTGCGGCCTCTTCTCGAAGCGGGCCGCATCACGGTCGGGCACCCGGCGGAGGGAGTCGAAGTCCCTGACCGGGGAGGTCACGTCGTACTGCCGCGGACCGAAGGCGTACGAGGGAACGCCCTCGGTGGGAGGGCCTTCGCCGGCCGCACCGGTGCGCGTCCAGGCGGCGATCTCCGCGCGTACGGCCTCGTCCGCCGCTTCGAACAGCGCGGAGGCGTGGACGAGACCCATGACCGCGACGGCGTGCCACTCGCCCGGTACGACCAGCCTGCAGCCTTCGAGCAGGGCTGCCGCCCGGAGTCCGTCGACCACCTCGTCGGGGATCCGCTCCTCCGTGAACGGGAAGCGGCTCGTGTGCCGCCGTGCCAGGGCCGCATGGAGCGCGCCCAGATCGGCGTCGGACCCGGCGGGGCCGTCGAACCGCACGTCGGCGAAGTGCCAGGGATCTCCGGGGGAGGGCAGCAGCCGTACGACAGGACGCAGGGACCGGTGCGCGGCGGCGACCCGCAGACCGAACAGGGCCGCGCCGCAGCCGACGTGGAGCGCGCGGTGATCGGGGTCTCCGTGCGGCAAGGCGCGCCGGGGATCCCCGTGCAGCTCGATGACGCCGGCTTCCGTCCTGGCGACGAACGTCCACGGCTGTGCGTTGTGCATCGACGGCGCCGTGACGGCGTCCTCGACGAGTGACATCACGAGGGGTCGGGTCAGATCGGTGGTGGCCACGGTTCTTCCTTCCGCGGTGAGTGGCGCGCGACGGATGTCGTCCTCGACGCAGGACAGCCGGTCCACGACCGCGACGACACCGTCCATCCGCTCTGGACCATGACGGCCGGCACGCTCATCAGCTCCCGCGCCGTCCGTGCGTCGTCGGCCAGGAGGTCGCTCCCGGACACGACCCCGAGGACGTGATCGTCCTCGTCCACCACGGGCACCCCACTGATCTCGTGCGCGGCGAGCAGCTCGGCCACCTGCCTGAACGAGGTCTCGGGCACGGCGGAGACCACGTCGTCGCTCATGAGGCCGCCGACCTTCAGTTGCTTCATCGCCGCGCCTCCTGTCCGAGGAAGAGGGCGAGGGCGCGGAGGGTGCGCTGTCCCGCCTCACCCCACCCTCCGGCGCACGCGCGGAGCCGGGGGAGGGCCGAATGGTCCAGCGTCAGGACCGAACGGGCTCCTCACCGCCGTCCGCGTCGCGTCCCGCCCGTGTGGGGACCTTCGGGCCCCCACCTTGGGCCCAGCGGCCCTCCGGCCGCCCGGGACCAGCCGCCAGGGTGGAAGGAGTCCCTCGAACCGCATGAGGAGGAGCCATGGACGGAACCACAGCCCGTCCCGGCCTCGGCGACGTCGTGGTGGGTGTCGACGGCTCGCCGTCCGCTCGTACGGCGGCGATGTGGGCGGCAGCCGAGGCAGCGCTGCGGGCCCGCACCCTCTGCCTCGTTCATGCGACGGACACGGAGCCACTGCCGCCGTTCCTGTCCCAGGCCGAGATCACCCGGATCCGGCGGGCAGGGCGGGAGCTGCTGGACCGGACCGCCGAGGCGGTCACGGCACGCCACCCGGAGCCCACGGTCGTCACGGAGCTCACCGGGGGCGCGCCCCCCGGGAGCCTGCGTCGCGCCGCCGCCCCGACCGGCACCATCGTGGTCGGACACCGGGGCCTCGGCGGCTTCTCCTCCCTGTTGCTCGGATCGGTCGGTCTGGAGGTCGCGGCTGCCGCGACCACACCCGTCGTCGTGGTGCGTGGAGCCGCCGGGTCCGTCGAGGAGGGGGTCGTCCTGGCAGCGGTGCGGGACGAGGGCGACGTCGGCTGTGCCCGCGAGGCCGCCCGCGAGGCGATGCTGCGCAAGGTGCCGCTGCGGCTGCTGCACATCTGGGGTACGGGGCTGTCCAGCGGCTCGAGGGCGGTGGCGCGCGAAGGCGGAGAGGCAGCCGCCCGCGCTCACGTCCGCGCGCTGTCCTCGGTCTCGGACCGCGTCCGACAGGAGTTCCCCGAACTCACCGTGTACGAGGACGGGCAGAAGAGCCACAGCGTGCCCGGGGCTCTCGTCGACGCGTCCCACCACGCCGACCTCGTCGTCCTCGGAGGCCGACGGGCGCCCGGATACCTCGGGCCCACCCTCGGGCGCACGACGCTCGGCCTCCTGCAGCACGCCCACTGCCCCGTGGAGCTGATCCCCCGGCAAGGCCCCGGACACGGGAGCACGTCATGACACGCGCGACGGAACGCCACGACAACGACATCGACGTCGGCCCCGTCGACTACCGGCCGCGGCGATCCCGTCATGCTGCCAGGCCCCTGTCCGGGCTGCCTCCGGCCCCGCGCGGGCGCATCGGGCAGGAGCGTCCGGCACATCGGGACTACCGTGAAGGAGAGCCCGTCCGGCGCGGACACGGCGCTCGACGTGGCCGGAGGTGGCGATGGAGCGGGAGCGCCCGGGGCCGACGGACAGCAGGATTCCGCGGCTGAGGCTCGACGAGCTGCTCGACGAGCTCCAGACGCGCATCGACGACGTGCGGGGCACGAGGGACCGCCTCAACGGACTCCTCGAAGCCGTCATGTCCGTGGGCAGGGAACTCGACCTTCCTCAGGTACTCAGGGGCATCGTGGAAGCGGCGGTGACCCTCGTGGACGCCGAGTACGGCGCTCTGGGCGTCATCGGCGACGACCGGAGACTGTCCGAGTTCCTCCCCGTGGGCATCGGGGACGACCTGCGGGTGCGGATCGGGGCCCTGCCCTCCGGCCACGGGCTCCTCGGTGAGCTGATCCGCAACCCGCAGCCACTGCGGCTCGCCGAGCTGTCCGAGCACCCCGCCTCGTACGGCTTCCCACCGCACCATCCTCCGATGCACACCTTCCTGGGCGTGCCCATCCGGGTCCGCGACGACGTGTTCGGCAACCTCTACCTGACCGAGAAGCGCGGAGGGGGCGACTTCGACACCGAGGACGAGGCCGTCGTGACGACCCTGGCCGTCGCGGCCGGCATCGCGATCGAGAACGCCCGCCTCTACGAGGAGGGCCGCCTCAGGCAGCGATGGCTCGCCGCGAACTCCGACCTGACCAGCGCTCTCCTGTCCGGGGCCGAGGAGACCGAGGTGCTCGACGAGATGCTGGAGCAGGCCGTGGACATCGCGGGCGCCGACATGGGGGTCTTCTACCTGATGGGTGCCGGCGGCGAACTGCGCGGCTCGCTCGCCCGTGGGGAGGGAGCCGAAGCGCACCGGGGCGTCGTCCTGCCGACCAGCGACGGAACCCTGGCAGAGGCCGCCCTCGCGCAGGAGGGCCTGCTCACGGTCGCCGACGTCGAGAACGAGCCGCGGATCAGGGTGCAGCCCGAGCGGTGGGCGGGCTTCGGGCCGGCGGTGGCCGTCACGGTCGGCACCAAGGAGCGGCTCAGCGGGGTGCTGATCCTCGCGCGGCGGCACGGGCGCCCCCCGTTCACGGGCCTGGAGATCACCGCTCTCCCCGGATTCGCGGGGCAGGCGGCTCTCGCGCTCGAACTGGCCGACCGGCGGCGTGACGCCGAGCAGGTGAGTCTCCTGGAGGACCGTGACCGGATCGCCCGCGACCTGCACGACCTGGCGATCCAGCGTCTGTTCGCCACCGGGATGACGCTGCAGAGCGCCCGCCGGTTCGTCGAGCATCCGGAGGCCGTGGCCCGGTTGTCCCGGGCGATCGACGACCTCGACGCCACCATCAAGATCATCAGATCGACCATCTTCGGCCTCCGGGAACACGAGAGCGCGGAGGCTCCGAAGCTCAGGAACCGCGTGGTCAGAGCGGTGGAGGAGGCCGCGACCACGCTCGGTTTCGCCCCGGCCCTGCGCATGGAGGGCCTCCTCGACACGGACGTGCCCAGCGACACGGCCGACGAGGTGATCGCGGTCGTCGGCGAGGCGCTCACCAACGTGGCCCGGCACGCGCGGGCCCGCAGGGCGGAGGTGTCGCTCATCGCCGAGGACGGCGTGCTGGAGGTGACGGTGAGCGACGACGGTACGGGCATTCCGCCGGGCGGCGCCCGCAGCGGCCTGCGGAACCTCTCCGAGAGGGCCGAGCGGCTGGGCGGCACCCTGTCGGTCCACGCGCGTGCGGAGCCGCGCGGGGGCACGGTGCTGGAGTGGCGGATCCCGCTGCCCGACGAGCGGGCGTGAGCGGCCCTACCTCTCCTCGGAGGCGCGCTCGTGCGCCTGCGCGGCGATGACGGCGGCCTGCACGCGGCGTTCCACGCCGAGCTTGCCGAGCAACCGTGAGATGTGGTTCTTGACGGTCTTCTCCGACAGGTAGAGCCGCTTCGCGATCTGCCGGTTGGTGAGGCCCTCACCGATGAGGTCGAGTACGGACCGCTCCCGCTCGGACAGCACGGCGAGCCGCTCGTCCTCAGGTGGTTCGGCCGCCGCCGGGTCCCGGAGCGAGCGCATGAGCCGCGCGGTGGTGGCCGGGTCCAGCATCGACTGCCCCGTGGCCACGGTCCGCACCGCCGACACGAGGTCGGAGCCCTTGATCTGCTTGAGCACGTAACCGGCCGCGCCCGCCATGATCGCGTCGAGCAGGGCGTCCTCGTCGTCGAACGAGGTCAGCATCAGGCAGGCCAGCCCGGGCATCCGGGACCGGAGCTCCCGGCAGACGGAGACGCCGTCGCCGTCCGGAAGCCGCACGTCGAGAACGGCGACGTCCGGCCGCAGCGCCGGACCCCGGGCCACGGCCTGCCCCGCCGTCGCCGCCTCCCCGACCACTTCGAGGTCGGGCTCGTCGTCGATCAGGTCACGAAGACCCCGGCGCACGACCTCGTGATCGTCGACGAGGAAGACCCGAGTGGGTGCGGTGGCTGTCGGCGGACCGGACATGGCGCCCCCTGCGGTCGGTGGGCTCGTACACGCCCCCACAAGGATTGTCCGTCATGCGCGGCCGGCACGGGTTGCCGACCGCCGACGGCGGCACCGGGTGCCACCCGTCCGCGCTGGGGCGGAGGGTGGGGGCTCAGGGTTCCCGCCGCGGGGTGGCGCCGGAATCGGGGGTCGACGGCGGGGGCGGCGCGTCACCTCCCGCTCCGGGGGAAGGCGGCGGTCCGTAGACCCCGGCCAGTTCGACCGCGAGGCGTGCGAGCCGCTCCCTGGCCTCTGGCGGGTCCAGTACCTCGATGCGTGCCCCCAGGCCGGCCAGCTGTGACGCGACGACTTCGGGTGTCGGGCCGTCGACGCGTATCTCGGTCCGTCCGTCGGGGAGCGTCGGACCGAGGTGCAGGCGTCCGTCGAACAGCCTTTGCAGGATGGTCACGGCGTCCGGCTCGGCCCGGGCCCGGACCGTCGCCGCGTACAGCCGCTCCTCCAGGCGCGCGGCGAACGAACGCCAGACCGTGGGGAGGTCGAAGCCGTCGGGCCGTACGACGGGTTCGCCGGTGGCTTCGACGGAGGCGACGCGGCTGAGCCGGAAGGTCCGCAGGCCCCGCTCGGTGTCGGCGATGAGGTAGTCGCGACCCGCCTTGGCCACGAGCCCGAGGGGATGGACGGTGCGCGTGCCGACGGGCTTGCCGGGCCCGGCGTACCCCAGTCGCACCTGGATCCCGTCGACCACGGCCCGCTGGAGGGTGTCGCGGTGCGGTCCGGTGGCCGTGACGTCGGCGCGTGACCAGTCGGTGCCGTCGACGAGGCCGGCCCGCGACGCCGCCTCGGCGCCCGAACGCAGGGGTGCGGGCAGTGCGCGTACCAGCTTGCGCAGTGCCGTGCGGAGTTCGGGCGTGGTCGAGGAGGGGCCGGCGAGCAGGAACAGCGCCCGGATCTCCTCGGCGGTCAGCCCGGTGAGGTCCGTGCGGGCGCCGCCGACCAGCGACCATCCGCCGCCGCGGCCACGCTGCGAGTAGACGGGGACGCCCGCGGTGGACAGGGCTTCCAGGTCGCGGCGTGCGGTCCGCGGTGACACTTCGAGTTCTGCGGCGACCTCCGCCACGGTCACACGGGTGCGTGTCTGGAGGAACAGCAGGGTCGCCACGAGTCGATCGGCTCTCATGCTGATGATTCTCTTTGGGAAAGGGGTCAGGAGGTGACCTCTTCGGCTTCCAGGATGAGGTCATGACGCACACCGAGAACACCCCGCAGTCCTCTGCCGCCACCACCTCCGACGCCACCGACGACCCTCGTCGGGGCCTGCTGGACGCGATCGCGCTGGCCGGACGTACCGTTGCCGCGGTGCGGCCCGAGCAGCTCGACGGGCCCACGCCCTGCCCCGAATTCACCGTCCGGCGGTTGGCCGGGCACCTCGTGGCCGTCCTGCGCCGGATCGCCGTCGCCGGGCGCGGCGGCGACGTAATGAGCCTCCCCACGGTCGCCGACGACCTTTCGGACGGCGGCCGGCAGGAGGCGTGGGACGCGGCGGTGCGCGAGGTCGAGGCGGCGTGGGCGGATCCCGCGGTGCTGGGCCGGACGCTGACCCTGCCGTTCGGGAGCGTGCCGGGGGCTGCCGCCGCGGCCGTGTGGACCTCGGAGTTCACCGTGCACACCTGGGACGTGGCCACCGCGACCGGTCAGTTCCCGGACTGGGACCCGAAGCTCGTGGCGATCTCGTACGCGGCGATGAGGCGCGGGCTGCCGGACGGGCCGCGCGAGGGTGCGCCGTTCGGGGCCGCGGTGGACGTCGACGCGGACGCGCCGGCCATCGACCGCCTCGTGGCCTGGTGCGGACGCAAGCCGTGAGCGACGGGCTTGCGGATACGGGACGGGGCACTCCCCTGGGTGGGGGCGCCCCGCCCCGTACGTCCGGTCCTCGCGGCGCCGTGCGGCGCGCGTCGGCCGGCAGGAGCCCTCCCGCGCGGTGACCGCGGGTCAGGCCAGGACGTTGACGGCGCGGGCGACCACCAGGCCGAGGATGAGCAGGGAGACGAGGGACTGGACCCCCATGGCGATCTTGGCCCAGGGCGCCAGGGGCATCACGTCGGTCGGGCTGAACGCGGTGGCGTTGGTCAGGGCGAGGTAGAGGTAGTCGACGAAGCGGGGCCGCCAGCCGGCCCGCGCCACCTCGGGGTTGAGCTGCTGCGGGAAGGCCAGCGCGGGGGTGCGGGGCATGTGGTGGGCGCGGGCCGCGGCCCCGCCGCAGTCGAGTTCGGAGTACAGCAGGGAGAAGGCCAGGACCGTGCAGGCCCACACCGTGCTGCCGCTCTGCAGCAGGCCGGTGGCGGAGTCGGTCTCCTTGCCGCCCTGGAGGATGTCGTCGACCAGCCGGGCGGTGGACCACACGGCGCTGAGGGCGAGGACGCACACCAGGGCGATCGACAGGGTGCGCAATGCCGTCGAGCGCCGGTCGATCCGGCCGGGGTCGCCGGCGATGAGCGCGAGCAGGAGCAGTCCTTCGAGAGCCGGGAGCACCCAGCGAGGCGCGAGACGGAGGTCGTCGGGGAGCAGGACGGTCAGCAGCATCGCCGCGACGACGGCCGTGGCCATCGGCCAGCGCGCCTCCCCGACGGGCTCGTCCCGGCTCGGGCTCGCGGTTGCGTCGGTGCTGCGTCCGGTCATCGGTGGCGGCCCTTACGGTCGAGTGCGGAGTGGTTGTCGCCGTCCTGCCCTCGGAACATATAGCGGTCCGGCGCAGCGATGGCGGACCTCCACGGCAGGCACGCCCGCGCACCTCGACCGGCGCGGTGGGGTACGCGCGGCCTCGACCGGCGCGGTGGCGTACGCGCGCGGCGCCGCGTCGCGCGGTCGGCGGCCGCAAGAGCCGACGGCACGCTGCTCCGTCTCGTACGGGACGCCATCGCCCCCCCCGCGCCGGGCGCCGCCCCCGGGTCGTACCGCTGCGCGGTCCCACCTCCGAGGGCCTGGTCCGGGCCCTGCGAGCGGCGACGGAGCACGGCGCCCACCGTGGTCGCCAACGGGCTTGCTCTGTCCTTCTGTTGACAGGGCCCTCACGTCGTCACCATTCTTGAGAGCGCTCTCACGCGCTCTCGTCCCCCGCACGGAGCCCCCACCTCCGAGGAGTCACCATGTCCCCACGCCACCGGCGCACCCGCGCCCGGCTCGTCCCTCTGGCCGCCGCCGCGCTCATCGGCGGCACCGTCGCCGTCGTCGGGGCTTCCGGCCCGGACCCGGCCTCCGCCGCCGTCCCGGCGACGATCCCGCTCACCTTCACCAACAACTCCGGTCGAGGCGAGCAGGTCTACGTGTACAACCTCGGCACCGAGCTCTCGACCGGTCGGCAGGGCTGGGCCGACGCGAACGGCACCTTCCACCCCTGGCCCGCCGGCGGCTCCACGCCCGTGCCCGCGCCCGACGCCGCCATCACGGGCCCGGCCGGCGGCCGATCGCTGACGATCCGGCTGCCGAAGTTCTCGGGCCGGATCTACTTCAGCTACGGACAGAAGCTGGTCTTCAAGCTGGCGACCGGCGGGCTCGTGCAGCCCGCGGTGCAGAACCCCACCGACCCGAACCGGAACATCCTCTTCAACTGGTCCGAGTACACCCTCAACGACGCGGGACTCTGGCTCAACAGCACCCAGGTCGACATGGTCTCGGCGCCCTACGCCGTCGGTGTGAAGCACCCCGACGGCACCGTCGTGAACACCGGCCGCCTCAAGCCCGGCGGCTACCGGGGCTTCTACGAGGCGCTGCGCGCCCGGCCCGGCGGCTGGGCCGACCTGATCCAGACCCGCTCCGACGGCACCGTGCTGCGCGCGCTGGCACCCGGCCACGGCATCGAGGCCGGCGCGCTGCCGGCGGGGGCGATGAGCGACTACATCAACCGCGTGTGGAGCAAGTACGCCACGACGCCCCTGACGGTGACGCCCTTCGCGAACCAGCCCTCGGTCAGGTACTACGGCAGGGTCTCCGGGAACGTCATGAACTTCACCGACGGCGCCGGGGCCGTCGTCACCTCCTTCCAGAAGCCCGACTCCGACAGCGTCTTCGGCTGCTACAAGCTCCTCGACGCCCCGAACGACCAGGTGCGCGGCCCCATCTCCCGTACCCTCTGCGCCGGTTACAACCGCTCCACCCTCCTCGCCAACCCGAACCAGCCGGACGGCTCGGCGGCCTCCTTCTACAAGGACGCGGTGACCAACCACTACTCCCGCGCGATCCACGAGCGGATGGCCGACGGCAAGGCCTACGGCTTCGCCTTCGACGACGTGGGCGCGCACGAATCGCTGGTGCACGCCGGCGACCCGCGCCAGGCGTACATCACGCTGGACCCGTTCGACTAGGGGGTGTTTCGAAAGTCCCGCACAGCACCCGCGGCGCCCGGCACGCCCCCATCGCCGCACCGGCCAAAGACCCGAGTAGCTCCGCTACGAGGGCCTTCGTCCGGCACGCCGAGGGCACGCACCGGACACCGCGGGCACCGCACAGGACTTTCGAAACACCCCCTGGGCGACGTCCGTCTGCTCACCGCACCCTCTGGTCCGGCGTCAGGACGGGAGCCAGGCCCGCCAGGTGGACTCGTTCTCCTTCACCCACCGGCGGGCCGCCTCCTGCGGCGCCAGCTTCTGTTCGGCGATCATCAGGGCGACGTCGTTCTGCATGTCGGTCGTCCACCGGAACCTCTTCAGGAACGCGGCGGCGTCGCCCCCGTCCCGGGCGAACCGGGCGTTGAGGAACTTCTGCAGCGGTGTGTGCGGGTAGGCGCAGGCCACCTCGTCCGGATCGGCGTCGCAGCCCTCCTTGTACGCGGGCAGCTTCACCTCCGTCATCGGGACCTTCTCGAACAGCCACTGGGGCTTGTACCAGTAGGTCAGGAACGGCTTCCTCTCCGCGGCGAACTGCTTGATCTGCGTGATCTGCGCGGCTTCCGAGCCCGCGAACACCACCTGGTAGTCGAGGCCCAGGTTGTCCACGAGCGCCTTGTCGTTCGTGACGTACGACGGGGAGCCGTCCATCAGCTGGCCCTTGCCGCCGCTCTCCGCGGTACGGAACGCGTCGGCGTACTCGTTCAGGTTCTTCCAGTCGGTGACGTCCGGGTGCTCCTCGGCGAAGTACGTCGGCACGAACCAGCCGATGTGGCCCGTCACCCCGAGATCTCCGCCGCGCTCGATCGTCCGCTTGTCGTCGATGTACCGCTGCTCCTGGTCCGGGTGGCCCCAGTCCTCCAGGATGGCGTCGACGCGGCCCTGGCTGAGCGCGTCCCAGGCGGGCACCTCGTCGATCTGCACGGTGTCCACCCGGTAGCCGAGCTCGTGCTCCAGCAGGTACTGGGCGACGGCGACGTTCGCCTGCGCCCCCACCCACGACTGCACGGACAACGTCACCGCGCGGGAGCCCCCGGCGTCGGCGTACGGCGAGGCCTGGCTGGTCATGTCGGCGGCGCCACAGCCCGTGAGGGCCGTCAGGGTGAGTGCGGCCACGAGGGCGGCGAGACGTGTGCGAGCCATCTCAGGCCCCCTTTCCGATGGGTGCGCGGCGTTCCGTGGGCTGGGTGACCCGGTCCAGCGTCAGGCCGAGGCAGACGATCGCCGCACCGGCGACCAGACCGGTCGCCAGGTCGCCGCGGGCGAGGCCGAAGACCGCGTCGTACCCGAGGGCGCCGCCGCCCACGAGACCGCCGATGACGACGACGGCGAGGACGAGCACCACGCCCTGGTTGACGGCGAGCAGCAGCGCGGGCCGCGCCAGCGGCAGCTGGACCTGGAACAGCTGCTGGCGGCCGGTCGCGCCCAGCGAGCGCGAGGACTCCAGGGCGGCCGGGTCCACGGCGCGGACTCCCTGCGCCGTGATCCGTACCACCGCGGGAAGCGCGTAGACCACGGCGGCCGCGACCGCCGGGGCACGGCCCACCCCGAACAGGGCGACCACGGGGATCAGGTACACGAACTGCGGCAGCGTCTGGAAGACGTCGAGCACCGGACGGAGCGCGCGGCCCAGGCGCGGGCTCCGGGCCGCGGCCACCCCGAGCGCGACCCCGAGCACCAGGGTCACGGCGACCGCCGCGAGGATCTGCGAGAGCGTGTCGAGCGCCGGGGACCAGACCCCGAGCACACCGATCGCGGTCATCGCGAGGACGGCGGTCACCGCCGTGCGCCAGGTGCCGATGAGCAGGGCGAGTGCGCCCACGCCGAGGAGGACCGCCCACCAGGGCAGCCACTGCAGCCCGTCGCGCAGCGGGTTGAGGATCCAGGTGGTGAAGCGCCCCGCCCAGTCGGCGGTACCGCCGACGACGGGCACGCCGGAGTAGAGGTGGGCGGTCATCCAGTCCACGGCCGCGTTCACGGGCCCCGCGACGTCCACCGTCCACGCGGCGGGCCAGGAGAGCCGGTCGGACGCACGGCCCGCGATCGCGGCGACGGCGGTCACCACGAGGGCGACGGCCCAGCGGAGCCCGGCGCGGGGGGCCGGGGGTGCGCCGATCCGTTCGCCCGCCGCGGCGGTGACGCGGTCCAGGACGACGGCGAGCAGCACGACCGGCACGCCGGCGGCGAGCGCGGCACCGACGTCGACGGATGCCAGCGCCTGGTACACGCGGTCGCCGAGGCCGCCCGCACCGATGACGGACGCGATCACGGCCATGCCGAGGGCCATCATGATCGACTGGTTGACGCCGAGCAGGAGCTCCCTGCGCGCCAGGGGCAGCCGCGCGGTCAGCAGCCGTTGCGTTCCGGTGGCGCCGAGGGACCTGGCCGCCTCCATGACTCCGGCGTCCGCGCCGCGCAGCCCGAGCGCGGTGAGACGGGCCATGGGCGGGGCGGCGTAGACGACGGTGGCGAGGACGGCCGCGGGCACGCCGATGCCGAAGACGAGCACGACGGGCAGCAGATACGCGAAGGCCGGCAGCACCTGCATGGTGTCGAGGACCGGACGCAGGATCCGGTGCATGCGGGACGACAGGCCGGCGGCGAGCCCGAGAAGACCGCCGAGCAGCACCGACGCGGCGACCGCGACCACCATGAGGGCGAGCGTCTGCATGGTGGGCACCCACATGCCGAGCAGTCCGCAGGCGCCGAAGGCGGCGACGGAGGTCAGCGCGAGGCGGAGGCCCGCGACCCGCCAGGCCACCAGCCCGGCGGCGGCGGTGACGCCGGCCCAGCCGAGGGCGAGCAGCAGCAGGTACACCGCGCGGACGGACATGACCACGACGTTGCTGACGTGCCCGAGGAAGTAGAGGAACAGCGGGTGGCCGTCACGGTTGTCGACGATCCAGTCGCTGGTGCGTTCCAGCGGCCCGGAGAGATCGACGGCGAGCGACGCCGGCCAGCTTCCGCCGCCCAGGAGTACGGCTCCGAGGACGAGTGCGACGGCCGCGCCGGCGGCGATCAGCCGGCCGCGGTGGCGCGCGAGCGCGCGCAGCGCACCGGGCGCGGTGTCGGATGCGGTCGTGGGGCGGGAAGGAGCGGGGGTGACGGTGGCGGTCATCGGCTGCACCGCCCCAGGGCGTCGGGGGCGGTCGTGCCGCCCGGCGGCGGCCAGGTCGTATGGGCGTACATCAGGCCGCCGCCTTCCCCGTCGCGGCCGGGACCCCGGCGACGACGCCGAGGAGTCCCGCGTGGTCGACCACACCGAGGCAGCGGCCGTTCTCGACGATCCGCGCGTTGACGCCCGTACGGGCGACGGCCTCGATGGCCTCGTGGACGGTGGCGCTCGGCGCGAGCGCGGGGCCGGCCTCGTGCTCACCGGCGAGCGCGGGACGCATCGCCGAGCGGACGGTCAGCACCTGCTCACGCGGCACGTCCCGGACGAAGTCCCTGACGTAGTCGTCGGCGGGAGAGCCCACGATCTCCTCCGGAGTGCCGAGCTGCACGATCCGGCCGTCGCGCATCAGCGCGATGCGGTCGCCGAGCTTCAGGGCCTCGCTCAGGTCGTGGGTGATGAAGACCATCGTGCGGCCCTCCTCCCGGTGCAGGCGGACGACCTCCTCCTGCATGTCCCGGCGGATGAGCGGGTCGAGCGCGCTGAACGGCTCGTCGAACAGCAGGACCTCGGGGTCGACGGCGAGCGCGCGGGCCAGCCCGACCCGCTGCTGCTGGCCGCCGGACAACTGGCTCGGCCTGCGGTGCTCCATGCCGCCGAGGCCGACCTTGGCGACGAACTCCGCCGCCCGCTCGCGCCGTTTCCCGCGGCCGACGCCCTGGATCTCCAGGCCGTACGCGACGTTGTCGAGCACGGTCCGGTGCGGGAGCAGCCCGAAGTGCTGGAAGACCATCGCCGCCCGGTGCCGGCGCAGCTCGCGGAGCCGGCCGGGATCCATGGACAGCACGTCCTCGCCGTCGATGGAGATCGTGCCCGAGGTCGGCTCGACGAGCCTGGTCAGACAGCGTACGAGGGTCGACTTGCCCGAGCCCGAGAGGCCCATGACGACGAAGACCTCGCCCTTGCGGACGTCGAAGGAGACGTCGCGCACGGCGGCGGTACAGCCGGTGCGCTCGCGCAGTTCCGTGGCGTCGAGCGAGGCGAGTTCCTTCTCGGCGGGCACGCGGTCGGCCTTCGGACCGAAGACCTTCCACAGGTCGCGTACGGAGAAGACGGGCTCGGCGGTGTCCTGCGTCAGGTCGTTCATCGTCGGCTTCCTCCCAGCAGATCCGCACATTTCTCGCCGACCATGAGCACCCCGACCATGGGGTTGACGGCGGTCATGGTCGGGAAGACGGACGCGTCGGCGATCCTGATGCCGTCGAGCCCCCGGATCCTCAGGTCGGGTGCGACGACGGCGAGTTCGTCGTCGACGGCGCCCATCCGGCAGGTGCCGGCGGGGTGGTAGACGGTGTGCGCGACCTGCCGTGCGTAGGCGCTGAGTTCCTCGTCCGAGGTGATCTCGGGCCCCGGGCACACCTCGCGCTTCAGCCATCCGGCCAGGGGTTCGCTCGCCGCGATCCGCCGTGCGATGCGGATCCCGTCGACGAGGGTCCTGCCGTCGTAGTCGTCCTCGTCGGTGAAGTACCGGAAGTCGAGGGCGGGCTTGTCCTCGGGGTCGGCGCTCGTCAGGTACAGCCGGCCGCGGCTGCGCGGCTTGGGGATGTTCGGGGTCATCGAGACGCCGTGCGCGGGTCGTTCGTAGCCCAGGCGCTCGGGGTTGTCGGTGAAGGGGATCTGGTAGAAGTGGAACATCAGGTCCGGCCCCTCGGAGGTCGGCTCCCGGCGGACGAACAGGCCCGCGTCGGAGTCCATCGCCGAGTTCTCCGGGATCGGGCCGTGGGTCTCCCACACGATGACCGACTCGGGATGGTCGAGGAGGTTCTCCCCGACGCCCGGCAGGTCGTGCACGACGGGTATGCCGAGCTTCTCCAGGTCGGCGCGCGGTCCGACGCCGGAGTGCAGCAGCAGACGCGGGGTGTCCACGGCACCCGCGCAGACCAGGATCTCGCGCCGGGCGCGTACGACGTGCTCCGTGCCCTCCTTGGTGCGGAGGTGCGCGCCGGTCGCGCGGGTGCCCTCGAACTCCAGCCGGAACGCCCAGGTCTCCAGGGCGATGTGCAGGTTCGGCCGGTCCAGGAACGGGTGGAGGTAGGCGACGGAGGCGGACGACCGCTTGTTGTCCTCCGGGTGGTAGGAGAGGTCGAAGAAGCCGACGCCCTCGTGGAAGGGCTCCCGGTTGAAGCCCTCCACGCGCGGCACCCCGAGGGCGGTCTGCGCGGCGTCGACGAAGTCCCGTGCGATCGCGTTCCGGTCGGCTTCGTCGACGGGCACGATGTTGTTGCGCAGCCGGGCGAAGTAGGGGTCCATGGCGGCGGCGTCCCACCCCTCGGCACCGGCCTCGGCCCACTCGTCCCAGTCGGAGGGCAGGGGCTTGAACGCGATGAGGGTGTTGTGCGAGGAGCAGCCGCCGAGGACGCGGGCGCGGCTGTGTCGGATGTACGAGTTGCCCCGGGGCTGCTCGGTGGTGGGGTAGTCGTAGTCCAGCTCACCGCCGAGCAGTCCCATCCAGCGGCGCAGGGTGAGGACGTCGTCGCGGCCGACGTCGCTGGGGCCGCCCTCGATGACGGCCACGGTGACGTCCGGGTCCTCGGTCAGCCGGGAGGCGATCACCGAGCCGGCGGTGCCGCCGCCGATGACGACGTAGTCGTACACGTGCTGGTCGTTCATGCCTGGTCCTTCTGCTTCTCGCCCGCGAACCAGCGCACGGGGCGCGGAGCGAGGTTCTGGTAGATGTGCTTGGTCTCGCGGTACTCGGCGAGACCGCTCGGGCCCAGTTCACGGCCGATGCCGGACTTTCCGAAGCCGCCCCATTCCGCCTGCGGCAGGTACGGGTGGAAGTCGTTGATCCAGACCGTGCCGTGGCGCAGCCGGGCCGCGACCCTGCGGGCGCGGTCCCCGTCCGAGGTCCACACCGCTCCGGCGAGGCCGTACTCGGTGTCGTTGGCGAGGGCGACGGCCTCCGCTTCCGTGCGGAAGGCCTCCACGGTGAGCACGGGACCGAAGACCTCCTCGCGGACGACCCGCATGCCGCGGTGACACCGGTCCAGGACCGTGGGCCGGAAGAAGTAGCCGGGCCCGTCGGGTTCCTCGCCGCCCGCCCTCAGCACCGCGCCCTCGCCGAGGGCGGAGGCGACGAACTCCCGGGTCCTCGCGAGCTGGGCCGCGGAGACCAGAGGACCGCACTCCACTCCCTGGTCCGTGCCGCGCCCCAGCCTGATGTGCGCGGCGCGACGGGCGAGTTCGGCGACGAAGCGCTCGCGCACCGACTCCTCGACGATGAGGCGGGAGCCGGCGGAGCAGACCTGGCCGCTGTGGATGAAGGCGGCGTTGAGCGCCTGGTCGACGGCGGTGTCGAAACCCTCCGGTGTCGAACAGGCGTCGGCGAAGACGACGTTGGGGTTCTTGCCGCCCAGTTCGAGGGCGACCTTCTTCACGCTGTCGGCAGCCGCCTTCGCCACCTTCGTCCCGCTGACGAGCCCGCCGGTGAACGAGACGAGGTCGACGTCGGGGTGCTCGGCGAGCCGCGCGCCGACCGTCTCGCCGGGCCCGGTGACGATGTTGGCCGCGCCGAGGGGCAGCCCGGCCTCCAGGAGCAGCTCGACGAGGACGACGGTGCTCAGCGGGGTGATCTCGCTGGGCTTGATCACGAACGTGTTGCCGGCGGCGAGGGCGGGCGCGATCTTCCAGCTGGCCTGGAGCAACGGGTAGTTCCACGGCGTGATCAGGGCGCAGACCCCGACGGGCTCGTTCACCACGACGCTGCGGATCTCGTCCGATCCGGCGTCGACGATCCGCCCGCCGCCGTCCTCCTCGTCGGCGACGAGGCCGGCGAAGTACAGGAAGGCGTCGCGGACGCAGTCGACGTCGACGCGGCCCTCCTCCAGCGTCTTGCCCGCGTCCTGGCTCTCCAGCGCGCCGATCCGCTCGCGGTCGCGCTTCAGCAGGTCGGCGACCCGGCGCAACAGGGCGGCGCGCTCGGCGACCGGCGTACGGGGCCAGGAACCGTCGTCGAAGGCCGCGCGTGCCGCGGCCACGGCGTCGTCCGTGTCCAGGATCCCGCCCTCGGCGACGACCGCGAAGGCGGTCTCGTCGGCGGGGTCGATGATCTCGCGCGTGGCTCCGGACAGGGCTGCGCGCCACTCTCCGCCCACGTGGATGGTCTGCTGTGCTGGCATCACGGTGTTTCTGGCCTTCCGTTCTCCGAGTCCCCCTGCCGGTCGCCCGGTGATTCGGCCGCCTGCCCTGACCCCTCCGATCCATGCGCAATGACTTACGGAGCGTGACCTGCTTCACTTCCAGGTGGGGGCGAACCGGACATTCAGGGGGTGCGTGGGAGCGTCGAGCGACCTGGCGGCCGACCCTGCGACGTGTTCTCCTGAAAGCGAGGAAGGACGCGTCGAGAACGCGGGACGTGGCGGTTGCGTCCGTACGCCGAGCGCCCCGGCTCCGCTGTCACCTCACATCCCCGGAAGGCGGTGGGGACCATGGAATCGCCCGTGGTGGTGGGGGTCGACGGCTCCGACGCGAGTCTCGTGGCGACGGAATGGGCCGCCGACGAGGCGGCACGCCACGGCGTTCCGCTGCGGATCGTGCACGCCTCGCTGTGGGAGCGGTACGAGGGCTCCGTGCCGGACGGCAGCGCGGACCGGCCCTCCGGCCAGGTCCTCGCGGAGAACATCGCCGGCGCGGCGGCGGAACGGGCCCGGCGCCGTGTTCCCTCGCTCACCGTCACCACGGACATCATCGCCATGGACGCGTCGACCGCGCTGCTGGAGGCCGGGTACGAGGCGGATCTCCTCGTGCTGGGATCCTCGGGCCGAGGGGAGTTCGCCGATCTCCTGCTCGGGTCCGTGGGCATCCTCGTCCCGGCGAGGTCCCGTTGCCCGGTCGTGGTCGTCCGGGGCGACCGACAGGCCCTCGACGCCCGCCACGAGCGCGTTCTGCTGGGCGTCGGCGACCACGACGCCGACTCGTCGGCCGTACGGTTCGCCTTCCGTGAGGCGGACACACGGAACTGCGAACTCGACGCCGTCCGTACCTGGCGCCGCGGAGAGGCCGACCACCCGCGCCGCGGAGGCGACGAGAAGCGCCATGCCGAGGAAGGCGCGACCGCCTGGCTCGACAAGGCCCTCGAAGCGGGGGGCCGGGCACATTCCCGGGTCCGGCTGCGGCGAGACACGGTCGAAGGCCAGGCGCGCAAGGTGCTCGTCGACCGCTCGGCCGCCGCGGACCTGCTGGTCCTCGGGGCCCGGCGACGCGGCGGCCTCGTCGGCGCGGAACTGGGAAAGGTCGCCCGTCGCGCCCTGCACCACGCGTCGTGCCCGGTCGCCGTCGTCCCCTCCGAGGAGGCCACGCCCCCACCGCCGGGACCCTGAGGCACGGGGCCGAGGGCCTGTCTTTCGGATCAGGCCCCGCGAGCCCGGCATGATCCGAAAGACAGGCCCTAGGGGGCCCGCATGGGTCCCGACCGGCCCATGCGCTCCGCGGCCCCGCCGGGCGAGCCTGACACCGGGTCCCGTGGGAGTCCCGGGGCCACGGCAGGAGGAGGTCGGCAGCCATGAAGGCACTCGTGTTCCAGGGAGCGGGCCGTACCGTTTGGCAGGACGTCCCGGATCCCGGGATCAGGGACGCCGCCGACGCGATCGTCCGCGTCGACGCCGTGACCATCTGCGGCACCGACCTGCACATCGTCAAGGGCGACGTTCCTGAAGTGGAGCCCGGCCGTGTCCTCGGCCACGAGGCGGTGGGCACCGTGGTCGAGACCGGCGGCGACGTCCGTTCCGTCCGGCCCGGCGACCGCGTGCTGATCTCCTGCATCTCGGCCTGCGGCCGGTGCCGGTTCTGCCGCGAGGGCCGCTACGGGCAGTGCCGCGGCGGGGGCGGCTGGATCCTCGGACACACCGTCGACGGCACGCAGGCGGAGTACGTCAGGGTCCCGTTCGCCGACCTGTCCGTGCACGCCCTTCCGAACACGGTCGACAGCTTCGACGCCGTCCTCCTCGCCGACATCTTCCCCACCTCCTACGAGGTCGGTGTCCTGAACGGCCGCGTGGGGCCGGGCGACACCGTCGTCGTGGTCGGCGCCGGACCCATCGGCCTCGCCGCCGTCGCGACCGCACGCCTCTACAGCCCCGGCTGCGTCGTCGCCGTCGACCTCGTCGCCTCGCGACTGGCCGCGGCGCGCGAACTCGGGGCGGACGCCACCGTGAGCGCGGACGAGGGCCCGGAACAACTCGTCGCGGACCTGACGGACGGCCTGGGCGCCGACGTCGTGATCGAGGCGGTGGGCGTTCCGGAGTCCTTCGAGCTGTGCACGCGGATGGTCAGGCCCGGCGGCAGGGTCGCCAACATCGGTGTCCACGGCAAGCCGGCGGTCCTCCACCTGGAAGAACTGTGGATCAAGGACGTCACGATCATCACCGGACTCGTGGACACCTCGTCCACGCCCATGCTGCTGCGCATGCTGGCGGCCGGGCGGCTTCCGTCGGCGGAGCTGATCACCCACCGCTTCGAGCTGGGCGAGATGGAGAAGGCGTACGAGGTCTTCGGCCGCGCGGCCGAGACCGGTGCCGTCAAGGTGGCGCTGGGCGGACCGCAGCACTCGGCCCTGGGCGTCCCGGGGACACCGGTGGGCTGATGGACGTCCGGAATCCGGGCTCACAGCCCCCACGGGGTGTCGTCCTCGACACCGACGGAGTCCTGCTCGACTCCGCCCGCCTGCACGCGGCGGCGTGGAAGACCGCGTTCGACGCCTGTCTCGGCGAACCGGCGCCCGGGAGGGGAGGACGGCGGCACGGTGGTCCGCGGCAGCCCTTCGACGCGGATGCCGAGTACCGCCGGTTCGTCGACGGCAGGTCCCGGTACGACGGAGCACAGGCGTTCCTGACGGCCCGCGGCCTGCGCCTCCCACCGGGGCGGCCCGACGACCCACCCGGCTGCGACTCGGTCTGGGCCGTCGCGGCCCGCAAGGAGGAGGCCTTCCGGGACGCCCTGCGCACCGAGGGGGTCGTGGCCTTCGACGACGCCGCCCCGGCCCTCGCCGCCCTGCACACGGACCGGGTTCCGTGCGGCGCCGTGTCCGCCTCCCGGCACGCCAGGGCACTGCTCGCCGCGGCCGGGCTCGACCGGTTCCTCGACGTCGTCGTGGACGGCGAGGACGCGGCCCGGCTGGCCCTCGCCGGGAAGCCGGACCCCGCGCTCTTCCTCCACGCGGCAGGTCTCCTCGCCCTCCGCCCACGGGACACCGCGGTGGTCGAGGACGCGCTCGCCGGAGTCACGGCGGCGCGCGGTGGACGCTTCGGACTCGTCGCCGGAGTCGACCGCTCCCCGGACGGGCGCCACACGCGACGTCTGCGGGAGGCGGGCGCCGACACGGTGGTCCCCGACCTCGTCGCCCTGGTGGAGCGGGTGTGGGGAGGACGCGCATGACGGCCGGATGGAGCTGGATCCACGAGGGCTACGCGCCGGAAGGGGAGCGGCTGGTCGAGGCGCTGTGCACGCTCGGCAACGGAAGGTTCGCCACGCGCGGCTCCGCGCCCGAGTGCCCCGCCGGCCCGGTGCACTACCCGGGCACCTACCTGGCCGGCTGCTACGACAGGCTCACCTCTCTCGTCGCAGGCGAACGGGTCGAGAACGAGGACCTGGTCAACCTGCCGAACTGGACGCTGCTGCGGTACCGGTGCCTCCCGGACGACGCCCCGCCCGGCGCATGGCTGAGCCCCGACTCGGACGCGCCGCGCCACTACGAGGTCCGCCTCGACCTCCGCGCCGGCGTGCTCACCCGCAGGCTGTTCCTCCAGGACGCGCGCGGTCGCGGTCTGCGCGTGACCCACGTCCGGATCGTCCACATGGGAGACGCGCGGATCGCTGCCCAGCGCACCACGTTCCGCGCCTACGGCTGGAGCGGCGCCGTCGAAGTCGAGTCCGTCCTCGACGGCGCCGTCGCCAATGCCGGCGTCGAGCGCTACCGCGACCTCGACGGGAACCACCTCACCGAGCACCGGACCGGATTCGAGCCCGGCGGGGTCGCCCGGCTCTCCTGCCGGACGGTCGAGTCGGGCATCCGGATCGCCATGGCCGTACGCACCGTGACCGAGCCCGCCCACCTCGCACGGGAGGGCACGAGGGGACCCCGCACCGTCCAGACGTACCGCCTGCCCCTCGGCCCCCGGCGTTCCGCGACCGTGGTGAAGACCCTGGCCCTGCACACCTCCCTGGACCGGCCGGCCGCCGATCCCGTCACGGAGGCCGTCGACGCCGCCACGCACGCGGAGGCCTTCCCCGTACTCCTCGCCACCCACACGGCGTCCTGGCACGGACTCTGGGAGCAGGGCGAGCTGAGTGTTCCCGGAGAGACCGGGCGGGTGCTGCGCCTGCATCTCTTCCATCTGCTGCAGACGCTCTCCCCGCACACGGCGGAACTCGACGTGGGCGTCCCCGCACGGGGGCTGCACGGCGAGGCCTACCGGGGCCACGTGTTCTGGGACGAGCTCTTCGTGCTGCCCTACGTGACCCTGCACTTCCCCGAGGTGGCGCGAGCGCTGCTCATGTACCGCCACCGACGACTGCCCGCCGCCCGTGCGGCCGCGCGCGCGGCCGGCGCACGAGGGGCCGTGTTTCCGTGGCAGAGCGCGAGTTCGGGACGGGAGGAGAGCCAGTCGCTCCACCTGAACCCGCGATCGGGCCGCTGGGTGCCCGATCACTCCGCTCTCCAGCGTCATGTGAGCTCGGCCGTCGCGATCAACGTGTGGCGGTACGCGCGGGCCACCGGTGACCGGGGGTTCCTGAACTCCGCGGGAGCGGAGATCCTGTTGGAGGTGGCCCGCCACTGGGCCGGCGCGGCCACGTACGACGCCGAGCGCGGCCGTTACCGGCTCCGCGGGGTGGTCGGGCCGGACGAATACCACGACGCCTATCCGGGGGCCACCACCCCGGGCGTCGACGACAACGCGTACACCAACGCGACCGCCGCCTGGGTCCTCGCCCGCGGTCTGGAGCTGCTGGGCGAACTGCCCGACGCCCGGCGCGAGGAACTGACCGGGACGCTGTCGCTCGACCGCGAGGAACTCTCCCGGTGGGAGGACGTCTCGCGCCGTCTGTACGTGCCCTTCCACCAGGGAGTGGTGAGCCAGTTCGATGGCTACGGGGATCTGGCCGAACTGGACTGGAGCCACTACCGCGACCGGTACGGCGACATCCGCAGACTCGACCGGATCCTGGAGGCCGAGGGCGACACGGTCAACCGTTACCAGGCGTCGAAGCAGGCCGACACCCTCATGCTCGGCTACCTCTTCCGACCAGCGGAGCTGCGGGACCTCTTCGCCCGGCTCGGGTACGCCCTGGACGACGACCTGTGGCGGACGACCGTGGCGTACTACCTGCGGCGCACCAGCCACGGATCGACACTCAGCAGCCTCGTCCACGGATGGGTGCTGACCCGTCAGAAGGGTCCCCAGGCATGGGACCACTGCCGGGAGGCCCTGCTCGGTGACGTGGCCGACCTCCAGGGCGGAACGACCGGCGAGGGCATCCACCTCGGCGCGATGGCGGGCACCGTCGACCTGGTCGAACGCGGCCTGACCGGCCTGGAAGCCGGGCCGGAGGGATTGCGTGTCGCTCCCGTGGAACTGCGGCAGATCCCTCGGTTCGCCTTCACCGTGTGCCTGGCCGGACATCGAGGCGTACGTCTGCGGATGCTCCCCGGACGGCTCGGCGTCCGTGTGCCGCGGTCGGCCCGGAGCCCGCTCACCGTCGTGCTCCCGGACGAGCGGCGCGGCACCGTCGCGCCCGGGGAGGAACGCTGGTTCCGGCTCGGGTGAGGGGTGTGCCGCCCGCCCCCGAGCGGCACACCCCTCGGGGCCGCCGTCGATCCGCGCCGCTTCGGCGCGAACCGCCTCGATCCGCTGTGGGCCGGACGGCCCGGAGTGTCGTGCCCCACGCCTTCGCGCGGTCCCGTGCGGCACACTGGCGGCGTGCGCATCGTGATGATGACGGCGGGGTCACGGGGTGACGTCGCGCCGTTCACGGGTCTGGGTGCCGGTCTGGTACGAGCCGGACACGAGGTGACGTTGGCCGCCCACGGGGTGTTCGAGCCCCTGGTCGCGGGGTCCGGGGTGAGGTTCCGTCCGCTGCCGGTCGATCCCCGCGCCGAGTTGCACTCCGCGCGGGGGCGGCGGCTCCACGACGCGAGAACCGGTGCGGTGAAGCTCGTACGACTCGCGTCCATGGCCCGGCGAGCGGTCGACGCGATGACGGAGGCCCTGGTGGAGGTGGCGCGCGAGGGGGAGGTCCTGCTGGTCGGCGGGGCGCTCGGACCCCTCGGGTACGCCCTCGCCGAGGGGCTGTCCGTGCCCGCCCTGGGACTGCACCTCCAGCCGCTGCATCCGACCGGGGAGTTCCCCGCCCCCGTTCTGGGGACGCGGTCGCTGGGCACGACGGGCAACCGGCTCAGCGGAAGGGCCGTCATGGCGTCGGTGGAGTGGATGTTCTCCGACGCCGTACGGTCCCTGCGGCGACACGGGATCGTGGCGGCCCGGCCGCCCCGGGGGCGGCGGGCGCGGCCCGTGCTGCACGGTTACAGCGAACTCGTCGTCCCCCGGCCCCGCGACTGGCCCGCCGGCCTGGAGGTGTCCGGCTACTGGTGGCCGCACGAGACCGGGCGGTTGTCCCGCGAACTGGAGGACTTCCTCGCCGCGGGGCCCCGACCGGTCTTCGTCGGTCTGGGCAGCGCCACCGTCCCCGATCCCGACCGGGTGAGCCGCGCGATCGTCACCGCGCTGCGCGCGGCGAACGTGCGCGGGATCGTCCAGCGGGGCTGGGCGGGGCTGGACGCCGACGGTGACGACATCCTGACGGTCGACGAGGTCCCGCACTCCCTGCTGTTCCCCCGGACGGCCGCCGTCGTCCACCACGCGGGAGCGGGCACGACCGGCGCCGTCCTGCGGGCCGGAGTGCCCAGCGTCCCGGTGCCGGTCCAGTTCGACGCGGCGTTCTGGGCGTCCCGGCTGACCGGACTCGGCACCGCGCCCACGGCGGTGCCCCTGCGCCGGCTCGGCTCCGGGACCCTGGCCGAGGCGCTGCGCCGGGCCACCAGGGACGACTCCCACCGTCTGCGGGCCCGGGCCCTGGCCGACCGCCTCGCCCTGGAGGACGGCGTCGCGCCGGTGCTCGCCGCGCTCGCCCGGCTGCCCGGCTGACCGCGCGGACCGCGACCGGGCGGTCAGGCCTTCGGCAGGACGGCGGGGGAGTCGGCGCCCGGCACGAGGACGCGCGGGGTGCCGGTCCCGTCCGCGGGGACCGTCCAGATGTCGTCGGTTCCGTCGTCGCGCTGGAGGGCGTACGCGAGGCTGTCGTCGTCCAGCCAGGCCGCCTGGTCGTCGACGCTCCGGGTCTCCGCGAGTGGGGTGCGCCGCAGGGTGGCGAGGTCGAGGACCGTGAGCCGCCAGCCCTTGGCGGGGTCCGCGTCGATCGCCTGCTTGAACGCGACGCGGGTGCGGTCGGGGGAGAGCGAGGGGCACTCCACGTTGTCGGCCAGGGTGCGCAGGGTGCGCGCGGTGAGGTCCCCCACGGCGAGGGAGCGGGTCCCGGCGCTGGAGACGGTCGCGTAGAAGCGGTTGTCGTCGGCGAAGGTGACGCCCCAGACGTTGATGTCGGCGGCCTGGTGGCGGCGGCCCTGCCGGAAGACGGTGAACTCCTCCAGGGAGGAGACGAGCCGGCCGGTGCGCGTGTCGAGGATGCCGGTCCGGGTGGAGAATCCGCCTCCGGCGTAGGAGTCGCCGCCCACGAACAGGGTCCAGGCCACCATGCGTCCGTCCGCGCTGACCCGGGTGCGGTTGGGCAGACCGGTCAGCGGGACGGTGCGACGGACGCGCTGGTCGTCGGAGAGGACCAGCAGTCTCGGTCCTGTGAGGGCTGTCGCCGGGGTGAGGCAGGCGGTGGTGCCACCGGCCGTGTAGGAGCGTTCGCAGCGCCGGGTGGTGACGGTGCGGGGGCCGTGGGGGTCGTCGAGCGGGACGGTGGAGAGCAGTCCGTTGCTCAGGACCCGGAGCCGGCCGCCCGGCGGGCCGACGTCGAGGTGGGCGGCAGCCGCGCCGGCCGGAGCGGCGGGGGAGCGGGCGGCGTCGGCTCGCGCGTCGTGGCGGGCGGTGACGACGGTGGCGACCGCGAGGGCGGCCAGGAGGGCCGCGGCCACCGCCGTGACGAGGATCTTCGTGCGCTGGGTGAGGATCATGAGGGGGAGGAGGTCCTTTCGCCCTTGTGGCGGACTGTCAGGAGGAGTGCGGTGGCAAGGCCGGCGACGAGTACGGCGATCGCGGCGCCGAGGCTCGCCGCCTCCGTGCCCCAGGTCTGCCAGGCCAGGCCGAAGAGCACCGACGACCCGAGGTAGGCGAGGGCCTGTCCGCTCTGGATCAGGGCGATGCCGGTGGTCCGCAGCCGTTCCGGCAGGACGGGGCCCGCGAGTGCCATCAGGGTTCCCTCGGTGGCGGCGTGGAAGAGCCCGTAGAGGAAGAGGACCGTGACGAGGAGTGCCGGT
Organism: Streptomyces sp. NPDC096079; assembly: GCF_040303145.1. NCBI lineage: Bacteria > Bacillati > Actinomycetota > Actinomycetes > Kitasatosporales > Streptomycetaceae > Streptomyces > Streptomyces sp. NPDC096079. The sequence goes on along the minus strand of NZ_JBEOST010000013.1, from coordinate 19,941 downwards.
CCTTCGAGGGGGCCGTCCAGGAGGAGGTAGACGACGGCCAGGACGCCGTAGCCGCCCAGCAGGACGGGCACTCGGCCGATTCTGTCGGCCAGCGCACCGAGGGGAGCGGCCAGGAGGAGGTAGGAGAGGCTGGTGCCGACGGCGAGAAGGGGGAACCAGCCGAGGGAGAGGGACTCACGGCGCTGGAGCAGGAGGTAGACGAAGCCGTCCCCGACCGTGGCCAGTCCCAGGAGGCAGGCCGCGAGGATCAGACGTCGGAGCGGGCCCGGGCGCAGCAGCCCCGCCACGGCGCGCGGGGAGACGGTGCCGGCGGGCGGCCGGGCCTGTCGGTGGTCCCGTACGAAGAGCAGCAGGACCAGCACGCCGAGGGCCGCGAGGGAGAAGCTGGTGACGAAGACGGCGTCGAAGGACTGCCCGGCGGCGGTGAGGACGGCGAGGGCCACGAGCGGTCCGGCGAACGCGCCCAGGCTGTCCATGGCGCGGTGCACGCCGAAGGCCCGGCCCAGGGAGTGTTCGGGGACGGAGAGTGTGATGAGGGCGTCGCGGGGTGCGGTGCGCAGTCCCTTGCCGGTCCGGTCGGCGGCCAGGACGAGCCCGATGGACGTCACCGAGTTCCCCACCGCCACCAGACCGAGCTTGGCGAGGGCCGAGAGGCCGTACCCGGCTCCTGCGACCGCCTTGCGCCGGTTGACGCGGTCGGCGACGTAGCCGCCGACGACGCGCAGCAGGGCCGTGGCGCCGGTGTTGAGTCCGTCGAGGACGCCGTAGGCGGCCGGGCTGAGCTGTAGCCCCACGACCAGATAGAGGGGCAGCACGGCGGTGACCATCTCGGCGGAGACGTCGGTGATCAGGCTGACGGTGCCGAGGGCCAGGACATTGCCTCCGACGAACCTCCACCGGCGGCCGGGCCCTTGCGCTCCGGGGGTGGTGTCGGACGGGGGCAGGGAACTGCCGATCGTGGAGAGATACACGGGAGTTGCGACCTCCGGGGCGCTGGTGGGGACCCGCTGTGCCGTCGGCCGACCCAGTGGGTCGGCCGACGGCCGGGCCGGGCGGGGTCAGTGGCAGGTGCCGGTGCCGCTGTCGTTGTACGTCTTGCCCGCCTCGGGGACGAACTGCCAGTCGTAGCCGCCGGAGTGCAGGGTCAGCTTGAGGACGCCGAAGGTGTTGTTGTTCCGGGCCTCGCTGTTGGGCTGGATGGTGCCGAAGCCGTAGAGGTCGGCACCGCCCATGCCGGCGACGAACTGCCGCAGGCCGCGCGCGTTGTCGAGCTGCCCGCTCGGGTTCTGCGGGGCGAAGCGCTCGTACTGGTGGTTGTGGCCGGTCAGGATGACCTCGGCGTCGTAGTCGTAGAGGGCCTGGACGAGCGGGCCCGTCGCGGGATCGGGGGCGTGGCTGGAGCTCGACGTCCAGCGCGGCTTGTGCCAGTACGCCACGGTGCACTGCTTGCCGCTGGCGGCCAGGTCGGCACGGAGCCACTGCTCCTGGGCCGAGCCCGCGGCCATGGAGGTCTCGGAGTTGAGGGAGACCACGTGCCAGTCACCCAGGTCGTAGGAGTAGTAACCCCGGTTGGACGGGCCCGCGTCGGCTCCGAAGTAGCTGTAGTAGGCGGAGGCGCCGGAGGTGTTGTAGTCGTGGTTGCCGGGCGCCGGCTTGGTCCGCGCCTTGTGCCGGCCCCAGGTCGGCGCGTAGTACGTGGAGAAGTCGGACGCGGTGCCGTTGGGGTAGGCGTTGTCGCCGAGGGTGAAGACCGTGCCGGGGATGCCGTCGAGGAGGTTCGCGGTGACGCTGTCGCCGGAGCCCGAGGTGGCGATGTCGCCCGCGCCCACGAGCACCGGATCCCCGGACGGCGGGGTGGAGGTCGAGGTCGACGGGGTGGGGGTCGGGGTGCTGCCCGTGTCGACGACCAGCTGGGGTGCGGTGGCGCCGCTCTCGCGCGAGTCGTAGTCGGCGCCGTCGCTGCTGGACGAGGTGACGCCGATGGAGAAGGTGCCGTTGCCCTTGACGTACGAGGTGACGTCGACCTCGTACCAGGTGTTGCGGGCGACCGCGCCGAGCGTGCCGAGCGTGGCGCCGTCGACGGCGGGCTTGTTGGCGTAGGTGACGGACGTCTCGGACCAGGTGGTGCTGGACATCGCGCGGAACGTGCCGCCGTTGCCGGTCTCCGCGCCGGCGACGTCGTCGACGTGGATCCGCAGGACCGCGCGCGTCGCGGGCTGCGTCAGTCCGGAGACCTGGAACCGCAGCAGGGTCTGCTTGACGGGGCTGTTGTCGACGCCGAGCTGCTGCGAGGTGCCGTAGTTGGTGGTGGTGTGCTGGGCGTCGACGTAGGTGTCCGCCGTCGCGAGGAAGGTGGTGCCCGCGGCGGACGCGGTGGGGGCGAGGACGGTGAGGGCGGTGGCGACGGTGGCCGCTGCCGCGGCGCCGGCGAGGGCCACCGTGAGAGCCTTTGGAAGGGGCATGCCAAACCTTTCGTGCCGGTGAGGGGAGCGGTACGAAAGGTAGGGGCCGTGCGAGGATCCCCGGTGTTGCGACGGAGTTGCACTGGTTGCGGCCGGGTGAACCGCAGAGGTCGCGGGAGCCGCGGGGGGCCGCGCGAACCGGACGTCGGCGCCCCGCCCCTCCTGTGCTCAGGAGACGCTGGTGAGCTGGAGCACCGCGATGCCCGCCAGGACGGCCACGCTGGCGGTGATGCGGCGGTGGCCGAGGTGCTCGCGGAAGACGACCGCGCCGATCAGGGCGCCGAAGACGATGCTCGTCTCCCGCAGGGCGGCGATGGTGGACAGGTCTCCGCGGGACTGGGCCCAGACGACGAGCCCGTACGCGAGGAGGGAGAGCACACCGCCGGCCAGGCCTCGGCCCCAGAGCGGGCGCAGCGTGGTGAGCAGGGCGGGGCCCCGGCGGGCCCAGGCGACGAGGGGGAGGACGAGCCCCTGGCAGAGGAAGAGCCAGGCGATGTAGCCGAAGACGCTGCCCGAGACGCGGACGCCGCTGCCGTCGACGAGGGTGTACGAGGCGATCATCACGCCGGTACCGAGCGCGGCGGCCAGCGCGGGAAGCTGGGCCCTGCCCGGGATCCCGTCGGCGAGGGCGAGACCGGCGAGGCCGCACGCGACCACCGCGATGCCGAGGGCCTGGCCCGCGGGCAGGGAGTGGCCGAGGAGGGCCGTGGAGACCAGCGCCACCACGACGGGTGAGGTGCCCCGGGCGGTGGGGTACATCTGGCCGAAGTCGCCCAGCTGATAGGCGCGCAGGAGCAGCAGCTGGTACGCGGCCTGAAGGGCGGCGGAGGCGGCGATGTAGGGCCAGGCCGCCGGGTCGGGCAGCGGGGCGAGGCAGACGAGGACCGCTCCGCAGGCCGTGGAGGCGAGGCTGATGAGGGCGAAGCCGGCCAGCTTGTCGCGCAGGCCGTGCGTGAGGCCGTTCCAGACGGCGTGCAGGACCGCCGAGGCGAGGACGACGGCGGGCACGGCGGCCGTGCCCGTCAGGGTGGTCAGGTGTGCCGGCACGTTCGCTCCCACGGCCGTCGATGGAATCTCGTTCCTTGGTAGAGTAACCCCATGGAAATTGATTCCACGGTCCGGGGTGGGCTCGCCGCCCACATCAGGGCCCATCTGTCCGAGCTGCGGGACACCGAGGCACGCGTGGCCCAGGTCGTGCTGGACAAGGGCGCGGAGTTGGTGCACCTCAGCGTGAGCGATGTCGCCGCGCTCGCGGGGACCGCACCGTCCTCCGTCGTCCGTGCCTGCCAGCGCCTGGGATTCCGCGGCTATCAGGAGCTGAAGATCGCCGCCGCCCGGCAGGCGCCTTCCCCGGAGCCCTCCCGGGACCGGGACCCGGCCGCCCGTGCGCTGGCCGACACGATCCGCGCCGCCCGGGAAGCGCTGGACGGGGTGGCGGTGACGGTGACCCCCGAGCGGCTGCGCGCAGCCGCGGGGCTGCTCCACTCGGCTCCCCGGGTCCTGGTCGTGGGGGCGGGGCTCTCCGGCGCGGTCGCACTGGACACCGCCTACCGGCTCCGGGCCCTGGGCTGCGCGGTCGACGCGCCGGCCGACCCGCTGACGGCTCAGCTGGCCGCCTCGCAACTGACGTCCGCGGACGTCTGCCTCGCCATCAGCCACACCGGCGCGACCCGCAGCACGGTGGACGCCGCCCGGGGCGCACGACGGGCGGGAGCGCAGGTCGTCGCCCTCACCAGCTACGCCCGCTCCCCGCTCAGCGAGTCCAGCGACTGCACCCTGGTCGCGGGCGGACAGGACCTGGTCTTCGGCCTGGAGACCGTCGCGAGCCGGCTGGCCCACCTGACCGTGATCGACGCGCTCACCCTCACCCTGCTGGGGCTGCGCGGCGCGCCGGCCGAAGCCGCGCTGCGCCTGTCGGCCGACGTGACGGTCGACCACTCGTACTGACCACCGTCGGAGGGTTTCACTGACCGCCAAGCCGCCGACCTGCAACTAGGCTCGTGCCGTGGAACCGCCTGAGCAGCGCGCCGACGGCGCGGGACCGTTCACGACCCGCCTCACCTGGGAACGCCCCGAAGGGGAGAAGGTCGTCTGGGAGTCGCGACTCGCGCGCAAGCGCGGGGCGTTGTCCGTCCGTGACCCCGGAGGCACGGTCACCACCACCCGGACCGCCGACGCCAGAGGGGTCGGCCGCCTCCGCAGGCTCAACGCCATCGCCTCGGGCGCCTTCGTCCTCGGCGGGACGCTCTTCGCCGTCGGTGCCGGCCTGGCCCAGTTCGCCTCGGGCAGCGCCCTCACGTGTGCCTCGGTCTACTTCGTGGGCGGGCTGTTCTTCAACACCGGGGGCTACACCTCGCTCCTCCAGGTCCTGAACGCCCCGCGCCACTCCCCGGAGGGTGTCCCGCTGGCCACGGCCCGGTGGAAGTGGTGGGCGTACGAGCCGATGCGGATCGACTGGCTCAGCACGTTCGTCCTGTTCGTCGGGACGCTCGTGTTCGGAGTCAACCTGGTGGATTCCTTCCTGCAGGGGCTCGACGCGCAGCAGGCCAACCGGCTGATCTGGGCCCCCGACGTCATCGGGTGCGTGCTGTTCCTCGTCTCGGGTCATCTCGGGTTCGTCGAGATCTGCCATCGGTTCGTGCCCTGCGTCCGTTCGCGCAGCCTCGGGTGGTGGGTGGTCGCGGTGAACCAGATCGGATCGGTGCTCTTCATGGTCTCCGCGGTGGCCGCCTTCACCCGGCCCGCCACCGACAGCCTGGTCAACACGAGCATCGCCAACTGGGGGACGCTGTGCGGCGCGCTGTGCTTCGCCGTCGGCGGCGCCCTGCAGGCCTTCGAGCGACCCTAAGGACCTTCCGGCGGTCCGCAGAGCGTCTCGCGCAGGAGCGCCGCTTCGAGGTCGAGGTGGTGCAGCAGCGCCCGCAGGGCCGGGGTCCGGGTGCGGTGCGCCGCCTCGGTGGTGCCCACCGTGCGTCCCACCGAGGGCAGTTCCACCGGCAGCGCGTCGAGGTGCTCGTCGGCCCGCAGGACCAGTTCGGGCAGCAGCGCGACCATGTCCGTCCGCAGCAGCAGTGCCCGCATGGTCAGGATGGACGTGCACTCGACCCGGTCGGCAGGCAGCGCCAGACCCCGGTCCGCGAAGAGGGCGCCGAGCTCCTGGCGCAGCGCGGTCTGTTCGACCGGGAGGATCCACGGGAAGGACAGCGTGTCCGTGAGGGAGACGTCGGCGGCCTCCAGGAGGGGGTGCCCGGACCGGACGGCGAGCCGGATGCGCTCCCGGTACAGCCGTCGCTGGCGCAGTCCGTCCCCCTCCTTGGGGGCCGGCCCCACCCGGCCGACGATCACGTCCAGCTCGCCCGCCAGCAGGGCCGGATGGAGGACGTCCGGCGTTCCCTCCCGTACGACGACCGTCACCCGGGGCCGCTCCCGCTTCAGCTCGGCGACCGCCCGGGGCAGCAGCACGTTGGTTCCGGCCAGGAGCGCGCCGACGGTCACCGTGCCCTCGCTGCCCTCGCGCAGTCCGGTGAGGTGCTCCCCGGCCCGCCGCATCTCCGCGATCACGGCACGGGCGTGCTCCGCGAGCGCCTCTCCGTAGAGCGTCGCGCGCATGCCGCGCGGCAGACGGACGAAGAGGGGCAGGTCGGCGATGCCCTCCAGTTCGCGCAGCGTGCGGGTGGCGGCGGGCTGGGTGAGGTGCAGGGTCTCGGCCGCCCGGCCCACGCTGCCGTGGTCGAGGATCGCGACGAGCAGGGTGAGGTGCCGGAACTTCAGCCGGCCGTCCAGGAGGTCCATCGCCGGGGCTCCTTCCGGAAGCGGGGTGGGACCGGGCCGTGGTCGAGCCGCCGTGCGACCGCACCCATACCCGAATCGGTAGGGGAACAGCGCCTTTTGGCATTGGTTCGGTATGGCTCGATGGGCGCATGATACCGGCACACGCCGGGGGCCAGACCCGAATCCCCGGCCTGGCGACGGAGGTCCGGCAAGGTGCGCCCACCCGTACGGCATTACGCAGGAGGGGTGTTCGACGCGTCGGGCGTCCCGCTCCCGCTCGTCGACCCGGCCCGCGGGACCGTCGTCGGCGAAGTCCCCTCGGCTCCACGGGAGGTGGTGGACCGCGCGGTGGAGGCGGCGCGGAAGGCGCTGCGCGGCCCCTGGGCCTCCTGGAGCCCGGCGGACCGTTCGCGGCTGCTGCACCGGATCGCGGACGGCATCGAGCGGCGCTTCGAGGAGTTCGTCACCGTCGAGTGCGCCGACACGGGCAAGCCCCGCCAGCTCGCCGCCACGGTCGACATCCCGCGTGCCGTCGCCAACTTCCGCTCGTACGCCGATCTCCTGGCCGGACGCGCGGAGCGCTCCTGGCACACGGCCACCCCGGACGGCCGCGGCGCGCTGAACTACACCGTGCGCAAGCCGCTCGGCGTGGTCGCGGTGATCTCGCCGTGGAACCTTCCGCTGCTGCTGCTCACCTGGAAGGTGGCCCCTGCCCTCGCCACCGGCAACACGGTGGTCGCCAAGCCCTCCGAGCTGACCCCGGGCACGGCCTGCCTGCTGGCCGAGGTGATGGCGGAGGCCGACGTGCCGCCGGGGGTCTTCAACCTCGTGCACGGCGGCGGTGCGGACGCCGCCGGCCAATGGCTCACCGAGCACCCCGGCGTCGACGCCATCGCGTTCACGGGGGAGTCGCGCACCGGCGGGACGATCATGAGGGCCGCCGCCGCGCGACTGGCCCCCGTCTCGTTCGAGCTCGGCGGCAAGAACGCCGGTCTCGTCTTCGCCGACGCCGACCTGGAGCAGGCCGTGGCGGGGACCCTCCGCTCGTCCTTCACCCACAGCGGGCAGGTGTGTCTCTGCACCGAGCGGGTGTACGTGGAACGGCCGGTGTTCGACGCGTTCGCCGAGGCACTGGCCGCCGGTGCCCGGGCGTCGACGGGGTACGGTCCGATGATCTCGGCGGCGCACCGCGACAAGGTCCTGGGCCACCTCGACAAGGCGGCGGCCGACGGCGACGTCCTCGCGGGAGGCGGAGCGCCGCGCTTCCGGGACGACCGGGACGGCGGCTTCTGGGTGGAACCGACCGTACTGGCGGGGCTTCCCGAGGACCATCCGGCGGTACGGGAGGAGATCTTCGGGCCCGTCGTCCACCTCGCGCCCTTCGACACCGAGGAGGAGGCGCTGGCGCTCGCCAACGCCGGACCCTACGGGCTGGCCGCCACCGTGTGGACGGGGGACGTGAGCCGGGCCCACCGGGTCGCTCCCGCCCTCGACGTCGGGATCGCCTGGGTCAACACCTGGAACCTGCGCGACCTCCGTACCCCCTTCGGAGGCGTGAAGGCCTCCGGCATCGGCCGTGAGGGCGGCGACCACTCCCTCGACTTCTTCTCCGAACCGATGAATGTGTGCGTGAAGCTGTGAGCACGGTGGACGAAGCGGTGGCGAGGGCCGCCGAACGCCTCGAAACGGCGCGCCTGACGGGCGTTCCCTGTGAGCCCGTCCGCGATCTGCTGCCCCCGGGAGACCTGGAGGCCGCCTACGCCGTCCAGAGCCTCCTCGGCGAGCGCCGGATCGCGGAGGGACGCCGGGTCACGGGCTGGAAGATCGGTCTGACCTCGGCGGCCGTACAGGCCCAGCTCGGCGTCGACAGGCCGGACTTCGGCCGTCTGACGGACGACACGGCCGTGCCGGACGGCGCGGAGATCCCCTGGGGCACCGTGCTCCAGGCGCGGGCCGAGGCGGAGGTCGCCCTGGTCCTGGAACACGACCTCACGCACGAGCGGCACACCGTGGCCGACGTGATCCGGGCGACCGCGTTCGCGCTGCCCGCCGTGGAGGTGGTGGGCAGCCGGATCCGTGACTGGGACATCTCCGCGGTGGACACGATCGCCGACAACGCCTCCAGCGGCGCGTACGTCCTCGGCACCCGCCCCGTACCCCTGCGGGACGTCGACCTGCGGACCGTCGGCATGGTCCTGGAGCGGCGCGGTGAGCCCGTGTCGACCGGTGCCGGTGCCGCCTGCCTGGGCCACCCGCTGCACGCCGCCGTGTGGCTGGCCGACACGCTCGCGCGGCTCGGCCGCCCGCTGCGCGCCGGAGACACCGTGCTGACCGGCGCGCTCGGCCCCATGACCACCGTCGAACCCGGTGACGTGCTCGAAGCCCGCATCGACGGGCTCGGTTCGGTGCGCGCGGCCTTCGGCCGCACCGGGCGGGAGGGAGACACCCGATGAACATCACGGCACTGGCCGAGGCGCTCGACACCGCGGCGCGCGACGGCCGGCCGCTCGCCGGCGGCGGCACCGGCCTGAAGGACACCGAGCAGGCGTACGCCGTCCAGGACGCCCTGCTCGCACGGCGGCTGGCCCGTGGAGAGCGGCTCACCGGCTTCAAGCTGGGGTTCACCAGCCGGGCCAAGATGCGGCAGATGGGCGTGTCCGACCTGATCCACGGACGGCTGACGGACCGGATGGAGATCACCGACGGCGGACGCCTCGACACCTCCGGGCTCATCCACCCCCGCGTCGAGCCCGAGGTGGCCTTCCTGCTCGGCGACACCCTGCGCCCCGGAGCCGACCCCCTGGCGGCGGTCGCCGCCGTGGCCCCGGCGCTCGAAGTCATCGACTCCCGCTACGACGGCTTCCGGTTCTCGCTCCCCGAGGTCATCGCCGACAACACCTCCGCCGCGGGATACGCCGTGGGCCCCTGGAGCGCCCCCGGAGACCTGGGCAACCTGGGCGTCCTGCTGGAACTCGACGGACGCCTGGCCCAGAACGGCTCCACCGCGGCGATCCTCGGGCATCCGCTGCGGGCCCTCGCCGCCGCGGCCCGGCTCGCCGGTGCCCTGGAAGCCGGCACGGTGATCCTGGCCGGTGCGGCGACCGCCGCCGTACCCCTGCCGCCCGGCACACACGTACGCGCCACGGTCGCCGGCCTCGGCACCGTCGGCCTCACCACCGGGGAGGACGCGTGATCGTCCCCGGCGCCGCCCCGCCCCGCGGCAGGTTCCCCCACTTCAGGCGCGCGGGCGACCTGGTCTTCGTCTCCGGCACCAGCGCGCGCCGCCCCGACGGCTCGTTCGTCGGAGCGAGCGCCGACGCGATGGGGGTGACGGACCTCGACATCCGCGCCCAGACCCGGGCCGTGCTCGACAACATCGCCCGCCTGCTGGCCGCGGCGGGCGGTGGCCTGGCGGACCTGGTCTCCGTCACCACGTACCTGACCAGCATGAACGACTTCGGCGGCTACAACGAGGTCTACGCCGAGCACTTCGACGAGAACGGTCCGGCCCGCACCACCGTCGCCGTCCACCAACTGCCCCACCCGCACCTGCTGATCGAGATCAGCGCCATCGCCCACCTTCCACACCACGCCCCGACCCCCGACTCCCGGAACGAGGAACCGCGACCGTGACCATGAGACCGTTCAACCTCCAGTCCTGGATCGAGGAGCACCGCCACCTGCTCAAGCCGCCGGTCGGCAACGTCCAGATCTGGCAGGACGCCGATCTGATGGTCACGGTCGTGGGCGGCCCGAACCGCCGCACCGACTTCCACGACGACCCGATCGAGGAGTTCTTCTACCAGCTCAAGGGCGACATGGTGCTGCGCGTCATGGACGAGGAGGGCAGCCCGCCGCGCGACATCCCCCTCCGCGAGGGAGACGTCTTCCTCCTCCCGCCGCACGTGCGGCACTCCCCGCAACGGCCCGAGGAGGACAGTGTCGGCCTCGTCGTCGAGTTCGCACGGCCGCAGGGCCGCCGCGACGCCTTCGAGTGGTACTGCACGGCATGCCACCGCCTCGTGCACCGCGTCGAGCTCCAGCTCACCTCGATCGTCGACGACCTCCCCCCGTTGTTCGACTCCTTCTACCGCGACGAAGCCGCACGCACCTGCGGGAACTGCGGCGCCCTGCACCCGGGCAGGGACTGGCCGGAGGAACTGCGTCCGCGCACCCGCCGCGACGGGGCGGGCGAGGCATGACCGTCGTCGACATCCACGCCCACGTCTTCCCCGAGATCGGCCGCGCCGAGTCGCGGCGGCTCACCGGCTCCGACGACGGCCCCTGGCTGCGGACCACGGACGGGCCCGACGCCGGGATGATGATGGCCGGGTCCGCCGAGTACCGGCCCGTGGGCCGCACCCTGTGGGACCCGGCGGCACGCGTCGCCGACCTCGACCGGCTCGGCGTGGACATCCAGGTGCTGTCCAGCACCCCGCTGCTCTTCGGCTACGGCCTGGAACCCCACCGCGCCGCCGACTGGTGCCGCACGGTCAACTCCCGCCTCCTCGCGTACGGCTCGTACGCCCCGCACCGGCTGGCTCCGCTGTGCCAGGTACCGCTCCAGGACACGGAGACGGCCTGCGTCCTGCTCAGCGAGGCGATGCGCCAGGGGTTCCACGGCGTCCACATCGGCAACCACCTCGGCGACCGCGACCTCGACCACGGCGCGCTCCTGGAGTTCCTCACCCACTGCGCCGACGAGAACGCGGCCGTCCTGGTCCATCCCTGGGACCTTCCGGCCGGCCCCCGACACGCGCGGTACATGCTGGCCTGGCTGGCGGGCATGGCCGCGGAGACCCATCTGACCATCCTGTCGCTGATCCTGTCGGGCGCCTTCGAACGGCTGCCGGCCTCGCTGCGACTGCTCTTCGCCCACGGCGGCGGCAGCTTCCCGTACCTCCTGGGCCGGGCCGACAACGCCTGGCACCGCCGCGACCTCGTCCGCGCCGACAGCCCCCACCCGCCCTCGCACTACACCGACCGCTTCTCCGTCGACTCCGCCGTCTTCGACCCGGGCGCCCTGCGCCTGCTCGTGGACGTCATGGGCGCGGAGCGGGTGCTGCTCGGGTCGGACCATCCCTTCCCGCTCGGCGAGGAGGAGATCGGCGCGCTGGTACGGGGCGGCGCGCTCACCCCGGAGGAGACCGAGGCGGTCCTCGGCGGCAACGCCGTCCGCTTCTTCGGCCTCACCCCCCTGCTGAAGGAGGCCGTCCGATGAGGGCAGCCGTCATCGGATCGGGCAACATCGGCACCGATCTCCTCATCAAGGTCGTCCGGGGGGCGGGGAACGTCACCGCCGCCGCGATGATCGGCATCGACCCGCGGTCGGAGGGCCTCGCACGGGCCCGCCGCCTCGGGGTGCCGACGCGCGCGGACGGCGTGGCCGGGCTGCTCGCGCTCGACGACTTCGACGACATCGACCTCGTCTTCGACGCCACCTCGGCAGCCGCCCACCACCGCAACGCCGCCGCGCTCGCCCCGTACGGCAAGCGCGTCGTCGACCTCACCCCGGCGGCCCTGGGACCCTACGTCGTCCCGCCCGTCAACCTCGACGAACACCTCGACGCCCCCAACCTCAACATGGTCACCTGCGGCGGCCAGGCCACCGTCCCCATCGTCGCGGCCGTCTCGGCGGTGGCGGCGGTGCACTACGCGGAGATCGTCGCCTCCATCGCCTCACGGTCGGCGGGCCCCGGCACCCGGGCCAACATCGACGAGTTCACCGAGACCACCGCCCGAGCCCTGGAACGGGTCGGCGGCGCGGCCCGCGGCAAGGCCATCATCGTCCTCAACCCCGCGGAGCCGGCGCTGCTGATGCGCGACACCGTGCACTGCGTCGTCGACGACTGCGACACCGAACGCGTGACCGCCTCCGTGCACGCCATGGCCGCCTCCGTCGCCGCGTACGTGCCCGGATACCGGCTCAAACAGGAACCGCAGTTCCGCGCGCTGCCCGCCGGCGATCCGCTCACCCGGCTCGCGGACGGCGGGAAGCCGCCCGCCGCCGGCGCGAAGCTGCTCGTCTCCGTGTACCTGGAGGTGGAGGGCGCCGCGCACTACCTCCCCGCCTACGCCGGAAACCTCGACATCATGACCTCCGCCGCGCTGCGCACCGCCGAGCGCCTGGCCGAACGGAGTCCGGCCCGATGACCTCGGTCTACGTCCAGGACGTCACCCTTCGCGACGGCATGCACGCCGTGTCGCACCGCTACACCCTCGACCAGGTCCGGGCCGTCGCGACCGCCCTGGAGGCCTCCGGCGTCGACGCCGTCGAGGTCGCCCACGGCGACGGCCTCTCCGGCTCCTCCGTCACCTACGGGCCCGGCGCGCACACCGACTGGGAATGGCTGGAGGCGGCGGCCGCGGTGCTCGACCGGGCACGGCTCACCACCCTGCTGCTGCCCGGTGTCGGTACCGCCGAGGACCTGCGCCGTGCCCACGCCATCGGAGTCACCTCCGTGCGCGTCGCCACCCACTGCACGGAGGCGGACATCTCCGCCCAGCACATCGGGCTGGCCCGCGAGCTCGGCATGGACGTCGCGGGCTTCCTCATGATGTCCCACATGGCTCCGCCGGCCGAACTGGCCGCCCAGGCCGCCCTCATGGAGTCGTACGGCGCCCACTGCGTCTACGTCACGGACTCCGGCGGACGGCTGACCATGGACGGCGTACGGGACCGGGTCCGCGCCTACCGCGACGTCCTCGACCCCGCCACGGAGATCGGCATCCACGCCCACCACAACCTCGGTCTCGGCGTGGCCAACAGCGTCACGGCGGTGGAGGCGGGCGCGTACCGCGTGGACGCCTCGCTCGCCGGCCAGGGCGCAGGAGCGGGCAACGCACCCCTGGAGCCGACGGTCGCGGTCTTCGACCTGATGGGCTGGGAGCACGGCTGCGACCTGTTCCCGCTGATGGACGCGGCGGAGGAACTGGTGCGGCCGACGCAGGACCGGCCCGTACGGGTGGACCGCGAGACGCTGACCCTGGGGTACGCCGGGGTGTACTCCAGCTTCCTCCGGCACGCGGAGGCCACCGCCCTGCGGCACGGCCTCGACACCCGGGACCTCCTCGTCGCGGCCGGACGGCGACACCTCGTCGGCGGCCAGGAGGACCTGCTCACCGACATCGCGCTCGACCTCCTCCGCGACCGTGACGCCTCCGCCGTCCCGGCCCCCACCACCGCCCCCCTCACCACCGCCCTCCTCGCAGCGACGGAGTGACCCCGTGCAGACCGGAACCCCCGACGGAACGACGACCGGAGCACCGGCCGACAAGCTCACCGCCACGCCGGACCAGGACGCCACGGCGCCCGCCGAACGGGCCGCCGCGCTCGACGCCGCCGACCCGCTCGCCCACGTCCGCGACCGCTTCCTCCTCCCCGAGGGGGGCGTCTACCTCGACGGCAACTCCCTCGGAGCCCTTCCCGCCGCCGTCCCTCCCGCGGTCGAGGACGCCGTGCACCGGCAATGGGGCACCGACCTGATCCGTTCCTGGAACGCCAACGGCTGGTGGGACGCACCGGTACGGACCGGCGACGCCATCGGCCGGCTGATCGGCGCGGCACCGGGCCAGGTGGTGGCCGGGGACTCCACCAGCGTCCAGCTGTTCGACACCCTGCTCGCCGCCGCCCGGCTGCGCCCCGGCCGACGGCTGCTGCTGACCGACCCCGATCACTTCCCCACCGACCAGTACATCGCCGACTCGGTGGGGCGGCTGTTGGGCCTGGAGGTCCGGCGGGTGCCCGCACGCGAGGCAGCCGTGGTGCTCGCCGCCGAAGGAGCGGACGTCGCCGTGGCCGCCTACGCCCCCGTGGACTACCGCACCGGAGAGCTCCACGACATGGCCGCGCTCACCGCCGCCGCGCACACCGCGGGGGCCCTGGCCCACTGGGACCTGTGCCACGCCGCCGGCGCGCTGCCGATCGAACTCGACGCCATCGAGGCGGACTTCGCCGTCGGCTGCGGCTACAAGTACCTCTCCGGAGGCCCCGGCGCCCCCGCCTTCGCCTACGTCGCCGCCCGCCACCAGCAGGCCTTCGACCACCCCGTCACCGGCTGGCACGGGCACGCGGAACCCTTCGCCATGTCCGGGACGTACACCCCCGCCGACGGCATCACCCGGGCCCGCATCGGCACCCCGCCCCTGCTGTCCCTCGTCGCCCTGGAAGCGGCGCTGACGGCCTACGACGACGTCGACATGGCGGCGGTACGGGCCAAGAGCCTCTCCCTGACCGGGTTCTTCCAGGAGTGCGCCGACTCCCTCCTCGACGGCCTGGGCTTCACCATGGCCACCCCGCGCGAGCCGGCGCGCCGCGGCAGCCAGGTCGCCCTGCGGCACCCGGAGGCGTACCCGCTGATCGCCGCGCTCACCGCACGGGGTGTCATCGGCGACATGCGCGCCCCCGACCTGCTGCGCTTCGGCTTCAACGCCCTCTACCTCACGCACGCGGACGTGCTGCGCGCCGTGCGCGAGCTCCGGGACATCGCGTCCACCGGCGCCCACCGGGCCGCCGCGCACCAGCGGCGCCCGACCGTCACCTGACCGGTCGCCCCCGTCTCCCGGCTCGCGCGATCCCCGAGGTCACCGTACCCGCGTGACCACCGCGCGACCGGGCCCCTGCCGGGCGGTCCCCACCGCCCCGCCGAGCCGCGCCCGCACGGCCGGCACCCCTGCGCACGTCCACTCCCCGCCGCCGAGACCCCTGGGACAGCCCATGCGTCACCTCCGTACCCGAGCGACCCTGGCCGCGGCGGTCGCCGCCGCGACCGCCGCGACCCTCCTCGTGCCGGGCAGCTCCGGCGCCACCACCGCGGCGACCGCCGCCGATCCGAACATCCCCGAGGTCTGCGCCGACCGGCGCCCCGCACCGGCGGACCCCGGCGCGTACGGCATGCAGCTCGACGACACCTTCCGCCACCCCGCGCTCACTCCGGTCGACGAGGAGCACGAGCACTCCTTCCCGGGCCGCAACAAGCAGTACGACACCCGCTCGTACATCAAGAACATGAAGGTCGAAGCAGCCTACGAGGGCGCGGACTTCACCCCGGACCCCTTCCACACCTGGCAGAACGTCGTCGACTTCGACGGCCGCCGCTACATGTTCCAGTACGACCGCTCCGAAGGGCGCGTCTACGACATCACCGACGTGAAGAGGGTGAACGTCGTCGAGCGCATGAGCCGCCAGGACGTGGACGGCGACGAGACCAGGGCGAACGCCACCTGGGCCGCCCACGACTACTGGGGCGCCTCCACCGTCCAGTGGAACGGGAAGCTCGGCGCCTACGTCATGGTGCAGAGCTTCGAGAGCAAGCGGCAGATCCAGGAGCTCACCGACGACCCGGCGCACGACAAGTACGCCGACCCCGAGGGCGTCCGGAAGGTCCGCGAGAAGCCCGGCCTCAAGGGCTTCAAGGTCTACCGCCTGGACGGCCCCCGGAAGAAGGACTGGAAGCTCCTCGCGACCGTCTCCACCGACGCCACCCAGAAGGACCCGCTCAGGAGCGACCCCGGCACGGCGCAGCAGGGCTCCGGCTCCCTCGACACGCCGTACTGGACCGGCGGGCGGTACATGTTCATCGCGACGGCCCCCGACGACACGTACTCCCGCACCGAGTACCCGACGAACCTGCACTCGGCCGGCTACCAGTCCTGGGACATGGCCGACCCGGCCCACCCGAGACTCCTCGACACCTGGCACCTGCCGGGCCAGCGGACCGGCGAGGACGCGGCCTACCGGAAGAACCCGCGCTGCGGCAACCGGACCAGCTGGATGGGCGCGCGCATGCCGCTGTTCATCCCCAAGCCCGTGGAACAGGGCGGGCGTTACGCGTTCGCGGCCATGGGCGGCTACGGCCTGACCGTCCTCGACATCTCGAACCCGGCCGACCTCAGGACCGTGAGCCACCTGGACCTGCCGCCGTCCGTCTCGGGCACCGAGGGCGACAACATCGACGTCTCGCAGTACGAACGGACCGGGATCGTCTACTACTCCGGCTACCCCCTCACCGAGGACTGTTACGAGCCGTACAAGGACGTCTACCAGATCGACGCGAGCGACCCGGAGAACCCCCGCGTCGTCGGCGCCCTGCCCCGCCCCACCCCGCCCCCGTCGGCCGGCTTCACCGACTTCTGCCAGCGCCGCGGCAGCTTCGGCCCCAAGCGCACCGGCTCCTACACCAACCCGGGCCGGCACACCCCGGGAGTGCTCGGCTACGGCTTCTACAACGCCGGAATGCAGTTCTTCGACGTCTCCGACCCGGCCGCGCCGAGGATCGACGCCTACTTCGTCCCGAAGGCCTACGGCACCGGGACGCCCGACTACGCGTACGGCAACCAGACGCACGGCGTGTACGTGGAATGGGACCGCAACATCGCCTGGGTGCTGACCAATCACGGCATCTACGCGCTGTCCTCGCCGAAGGTCCTGGGAAAGCCCGACCTGAACCGGCCCGACAAGCCCTTCCGCACCAGCGAGTTCTGACCCCGAGGCCCGTACCCTCCCGCTCCCCGCAGCCCTCCCGCACGCGCACAGAAGGACACCGCCATGGCCGCTCCGGAAAGACCCGCCCAGGCCCCCGCGTCACCTCCCGCTCCCGCCGCACCTCCCGGCGCGCACGTCGAGCCCGCGAAGGGAACCGGACTCGTCCGCTCCCTGACCCCCCGCCAGACGACGATGATCGGCCTGGGCTCCGCCCTCGGGACCGGCCTGTTCCTCGGCTCCGGATCGGCGATATCCGCCGCGGGACCCGCGGTGATCATCTCGTACGCCATCGGTGCCGTCCTGGTCGCGATCATCGCGGTCCTCCTCGGCGAGATGTCCGCCGCGCATCCGGTCCAGGGATCCTTCGGCGCCGTCGCGCACACCTACCTCGGCCCCTGGGCCGGGTTCGTCACCCGCTGGATGTACTGGTTCAGCGCGGTCGTCGTCATCGGCACGGAGGTCGTCGCCTCCGCGCTCTACATCCGCTGGTGGTGGCCCGGGGTACCGATGTCGGCGGCCATCCTCGCGGTCGCGGCGGTCGTGCTCGCGGTCAACGTCATCAACGTGAAGTCCTTCGGCACCACCGAGTTCTGGCTGTCCACGATCAAGGTGACCGCGCTCTGCGCGTTCCTCCTGTGCGCGGCGCTCCTCGTCCTCCTCGGCCTGCCGGACACCGAGGCGACCGGCTTCGCGCACCTCACCGACGACGGCGGCTTCGTGCCGCAGGGCGCCGAGTCCGTCTGGATCGCGATGTCCGTGGTGATGTTCGCGTACGCCGGATTCGAGGTCGTCGCCATCGCCTCGGCCGAGGCCACCGACCCGCAGCGCTCCATCCGCACCGCGATGCGCCAGCTCGCCTGGCGGCTCAGCGTCTTCTACGTCCTGGCCATCACCCTCGTCGTGGCGCTGATCCCGTGGCGGCGCCTGGCCGCCGGCGACGGCAGCGTCGAGGCGAGCCCCTTCGTGCGGGTCTTCTCCGACATCGGCGTGCCCGCCGCCGCGACCCTCACCAACCTCGTCGTGCTCGTCGCGGCCGTCTCCGCCGCGAACGCCCATCTGTACGGAGCCTCCCGCCTCCTGCACTCCCTCGGAGACGACGGCCTGGCCCCGGCGCCCCTGGCCCGCCTCACCTCACGGGGCGTCCCGGCCCACGCCCTGGCCGCCTCCACCCTGGGCATCGCTGCGGCCGCGCTGCTCGCCTTCTACGACGTCGGCGGCATCTTCGGCATCCTGATGTCCATCGCGCTGTTCGCCGTCCTGCTCGTCTGGCTGCTGATCCTCGCCTCGTACGTCGCCTTCCGGCGCCACCGGGAGGCGCACCCCGAGACCTTCACCGGGTTCACGGTCCCGGGAGGCAGCAAGCTGGCCGTGGTGGCCGGAGCCGGGGTGCTGGCCGTCGCCGCCACCGCCGTGGAGGTCCCGGACATGCGCCAGGCGGCCGGCATCGGCCTCGGCTTCACCGTCCTCCTGCTCGGCTGCTACGCCCTGACCGCCTTCCTCCGGGCCCGACGGACCTGAGCGACGGCGAGGACCAGGGGCCGTCGAGGCGGCGGGCACCCGCCCGCCGCCTTCCCGGACGCGGGGAGCGCGCGGCACGATGGAAGGGTGAGCACCTCCGAGAAGCCGGGCCACGGGCTGCGCGAGCGGGTCGGCTCCAGCCTGTTCAGCCACGTCGCGGGCCCCGGGGGAGCGCGGAACCGGGCCAGGATCCACGGCACCCCCGGCCCGCGCTGGTTCGGCCCCGAACGGCCGATCCGCACCGTCCACGGCGACGCGTCGATGTTCATCGGCGGCCTGAGCGCGCTCCTCCTGCAGTCCCTGCACCCCCGCGCGATGGCGGCGGTCGCCGCGCACTCCGGATTCCGGGGCGATCCCTGGGGACGCCTCCAGCGCACCAGCACCTTCCTCGCCTACACCACCTACGGCACCGCCGAGGACGCCCAGCGGGCCGTGGACCACGTCCGCGCGGTGCACGAGCGGATCAGCGGCACCACCGCCGCCGGGGAGCCCTACCACGCCGCCGACCCGCACCTCCTGTGCTGGGTGCACGTGGCGGAGGTCGACAGCTTCCTCCGCGCGCACCAGCGCTTCGGGGCCCGCCCCCTGGACGGTGCCGGCTGCGACGCGTACGTCGCCGACACGGCCCGGGTCGCCCGTGCCCTGGGCGTTCCCGATCCGCCCCGCGACCGCGCCGCCCTCGCGGACCGGCTGGCCCACTACCGCCCCGAACTGCGCGCCACGCCCCAGGCCCGGGACGCGGCCCGCTTCGTCCTCCGCGAGCCTCCGCTTCCGTGGGCCGCGCGCGGGCCCTACGCCGTACTCGCCTCGAACGCGGTGCGTCTGCTGCCCCCGTGGGCCCGCGCGCAGCTGGGCCTGCGGGTGGCGCCGTACCTCCCGGAGGAGCTCGTACGCCTGTCCGGGCAGGCGCTGACGGGGACGATCCGCTGGGCGATGGGAGCCCTGCCCGCCCGCGAGGAGATCACGGCACCGCCCTGACCGGCTTCACCCTGTGGACGAGCCGGACGATGTCGACGGATCCGGCGTCACGGGGACGCGATCCCGGCCTCCGCTGCGGCCTTGATCCGGGCGCCGAAGGCTTCGGAGTCCTTGCGCGCGGCGGCCAGCGCCAGGCCGACCACGAGCTTGCCCAGTCCGTGGCCTTCGAGCACGTTGAAGATGCGGACACGGGTGGTGCCGCCGGTCAGCGCCTCCAGGTCGTACCCCCCTTCCCGTGCCGTCACGCTGTTCTTCGAGACCTCCGCCCACCGGAGCTTCACCGGGGCTTCGAGCGCGGTGATGCGGAACTCCCGGGAGGTCTTCATCCCGGCGTCCTTGACGGTGCTCCGGAAGACGGTGCCCACCGCGGTCGACGTGTCCGGAACCCGTTCGATCCTGAGGACCCGGGGGCTGAACTCCGGGTCGTTGCGTCCGTCGGCGAGAAAGGCGAACACCTCGTCGATGGGCCGGTCGACCACGACTGTCGCTTCGAACTGTCCTGACATGGGCACTCCAGACATCTCAGCGTGGGGGCCTTTCCCCACCGCACGGTCCGCCGTGACGGCATCGTGACCCTACGTGAGTGGCGCCCGGAGCGCGCGGCGGAGGACGTCCGCCCCTTGGGCCGATCCGCCTAGGGGGTGTTTCGAAAGTCCCGCACAGCACCCGCGGCGCCCGGCACGCCCCCTCGCCGCACCGGCCAAAGACCCGAGTAGCTCCGCTACGAGG